>JAGCVX010000037.1 GCA_017962145.1 Clostridiales bacterium
GCTGTTATCAAGGTTGGTGCTGCAACTGAGACTGAGATGAAAGAGAAGAAGCTCCGTATCGAAGATGCTCTGGCTGCAACTCGTGCTGCAGTTGAAGAAGGTATCGTTCCCGGCGGCGGAACAGCTTACATCAATGTTCTCCCGGCAGTTACCGCTCTTATCGACAAGTACGACGGAGATGTTGCAACCGGTATCCGTATCATCGCAAAGGCTCTCGAAGCTCCGATCCGTCAGATCGCAACCAACGCAGGTCTCGATGGTTCCGTAATCTGCGAGAACATCAAGAAGAGCGAACCCGGCAACGGTTATGACGCGCTCAACGACAAGTATGTCAATATGTTTGACGTAGGTATCGTAGACCCGGCCAAGGTTACACGTTCTGCTCTGCAGAATGCGGCTTCCGTATCCTCCACACTGCTTACAACAGAAGCAGTAGTATGCGATATCCCGCAGCCGGAACCGCCGATGCCGAATCCGAACGCCGGTATGTATTAATCCGCGTTTTTCTGGTAAAATCAAGGGGTCATGATCAGAAATGGTCATGGCCTCTTATTGTTTATGAGGTGATTTATGTTCGTCAATGATGTCATGGCTGAAAAACTCGTCAAGAAGGCGACGACTTCTAAGGACCGGGTTTGTAAGTGTCTGATTATTCTTTTTGCAGTTCTGCTGATTCTTCTTGTTTTGATTTTTCCGTTGTTTTTCGGGATCGGATATCTTTTCCTTCTTTCCGGCGCGATCGGTTTTGGTATCGGTTTCGGCTGCTATTACTATGTTACGGGAATGTATGTCGAGTATGAGTACTGTATCGTCAATGAAAACTTCTCTATCGATGTGATCAAGGCCCGAACACGTCGTTCTCCTTTGTATTCCGGTTCGGTAAAGGATTTTGAGATGGTCGCAAAGCTCAAAGATGCAAATCACCCGATCTCCGAGTTTCAGAAGAAGGATACGCTTGCCGTAAACTGTGTTTCCGGAGAAAATCCCGATGATGAATGGTATATCGCGACGAAGATGGGAAAGAATAATCTTCTGATCACGTTTGAGCCGGACGAGAAGTTCTTAAAGGCCATGTACCGTTATAATCCGAGAAATGTTATGTATCGTCCGTCCGCAGTGAAGAAGTCGGGCAAGAAAGAGTAATATGCAGTATATCCAGGATCAAAACCTATTTCAGTTTACGATCATCGGTCCGGAGACGGACATTCTTGATCGTCTTCATTATCATGCACTTTTTGCCATGCTTCAGGAAGCGGCCTGCCTTGATGCCGAGCATCACGGATTCGGTTCCCACGACATGGATACTTTTGAAGCCTGCTGGCTCCTTCTTCGTATGAAGGTTCATATGGACAAAGTACCGAAGTGGCAGGACCGTATCTATATCCGTACCTGGTCAAGAGGTTTTCAGAAAGTGCTCTTTAACCGAGATTTTGATATTTTCGATGAGAATATGGAAAGGATCGGATGGGCCACATCCGTATGGGTGATCGCACATCACGGAGACCATCGCCCGGTGCGCCCTCAGTCGATCCCGGGAATGGAGATCTATGCGACGGTAGTAGAATCCGATAGAAAAGTCGAGAAGATCGCGCCGCTTTCCAAAGAAGAAGAGGATCTGGCACCGGCTCTCTGCAAATATGCGGATTTCAGTGAGATCGACAGAAATATGCATGTGAATAATACCCGCTATATCGCCTGGAGTGAAGATGGGTATTATGTGGATCTTTCTTATGAGACGCCGATCCGTGAAGTATCGATCAACTATTCTTCTGAAGTCAAGCAGGGGGAAGAGGTTCGTATTTTCCGTAAGAGTTTCGGCGATTATGTTCAGATCGACGGATATGAGGCAGAAAGCGGGCGGCACGTATTCTCCACGATACTTCGGTCCTGAGCCGTTTTGCTCGGAAAAGTATAAGGGGTTTATTGTTTTAAGTAATTAGGTTAAAATATTTTGGCAAG
Source organism: Clostridiales bacterium (assembly GCA_017962145.1). Lineage (GTDB taxonomy): Bacteria > Bacillota > Clostridia > Saccharofermentanales > Saccharofermentanaceae > Scatonaster. Next base: position 1,960 of record JAGCVX010000037.1, read on the forward strand.
GTTTATATGGAGGATGGGATAACATGATAGAGGTTTCCAATCTGGTAAAGTTTTATGGAGATAAGAAAGCTGTCTCCGGAATCTCTTTTACCGTCAATCAAGGTGAAATTCTCGGTTTCCTCGGACCCAACGGTGCGGGTAAGACTACGACGATGAATATTATCACCGGATTTCTGTCCGCGACCAGTGGTCGGATCACGATCAACGGATACGATGTTCTTGAGCAGCCGGAAATGGCGAAGAAGAATATCGGCTACCTGCCTGAGCAGCCGCCGCTTTTCCTGGACATGACAGTATATGAATATCTGGAATATGTCAGTGAACTGAAAAAAGTTCCGAAAGATATCAGAAAAAAGCAGATCACCGATGTCATGAAGATGGTGCATATCGGTAATGTATCCGGCCGTCTGATCCACAATCTTTCCAAAGGTTATCGTCAGAGAGTCGGTATCGCACAGACCTTGATCGGAAATCCGGAAGTCATCATCCTCGACGAGCCGACTGTCGGTCTTGACCCGAATCAGGTCATCGAGATGCGAAAGCTGATCTGCGATCTTTCCAAGACACATACGATTATCTTCAGTTCCCATATTCTTTCCGAGGTCCAGGCGATCTGTGACCGTGTCATCATCATCAATAACGGAAAGATCGTGGCAGATGCCCCGACGATGGAACTTTCCGCGAGGGTGGAGGGAAGCGTGCATTATTCGCTTACCCTGGAATCTTCCTTCAATGCCGTTCAGATGCCGCTTCGTGCGGTTCCCGGCGTTCGTTCTGTTACGCTTATGCAGGAAAAAGACGGACTTATCCAGGTCGATCTGATGGCCGATGGCGATCTCGACGTGAGAAAGTCCGTATTCTTTGCTCTGGCACGCATTAATGTGCCGATTCTGGAGTATCGTTCCCTGGCGCCTTCGCTGGAAGATATCTTCACGAGCATTACTTCACCGAGAAAGTAAGGAGAGACGATATGTTTGCAGTTTTTAAACGAGAATTCCTTTCCTATTTCCGAACACCGGTAGGATGGGTCGCGATCTGCCTGATGAGTGTGATCAGCGGATATTATTTTTCCAATATGCTTGCATCTTCCTATGTAAATATCGCGATGGAGATTGCTTACCTTCGCACATTCTTCGTGATCTTGATTCCGATCATCACGATGCGATTGTTCGCCGAAGAAAAGAAGAACGGTACGATCGTACTGCTTTACACGATGCCGTTTTCGATAAAAGAAGCGGTTATCGGTAAGTTCCTGGCAGCGATGGCATTACAGGCCATCATGCTCATCAGTGTATTCAGCCACATTATCATAACGGTGGTCTGCTCGGGTATTATCAATTCCGCCACATGGGGCGCGATCTTCGGATATCTGGCTCTCGCGGCACTGTTCATTTCAATCGGTATGCTGACTTCCGCCATGACGGAAAACCAGATCATGTCCGCAGTCGTTTGCTTCGTCGTGATCCTTTTCATCATTATGCTTTCTCAGATCGCAGATTCGGTTTCTTCGATCATTCAGGCGATCTTAAAAGTAACAGGTCTTTACGGCCTTAAGGAATCCAGCATTTATTCTGCAGGAAATGCCGTTCGAAATGCACTTAACTGGCTCGATCCTTATGAGAAGACAGCCTGCTATACATCCGGTGTGTTTAAGATCGTACCGATCGTTTTCTGCCTGAGTTTTGCTGCTGTATTTATGTATATCACTTACCGCGTTCTCGAGAAGAAACGCTGGAGTCAGAGCTAAGAAAGGGAGGTTACGGTTATGGCGAAAAAATCCGCGAAAGACAATATTATCCGTGAACGCGTCGTAAAAGCTCCCAAAGTCAAGGTTAGTTCTGACGCACGTTTTGCGGTATTGAAGAAAGTTTCGGTTGTATCGGTCGTACTGATCCTTGCGATCTGTCTGGTATTTAATCTGCTTATCTATTTGATTCTCGATAAGCCGCTTACTTTTGATACGACTTCTGTAAAGAGTAATACGATCAGTGAATACTCGAAAAATCTTCTGAAATCTCTCGATAAGAAAGTCGATATCATCGGTCTGGTCGATGAGAATGACTCGATCGAGTGGAAAGAATATTTTATGCCTCTTCTGGAGGATTATGTGGCTAAAGGAGATGGAAAGGTATCTGTCCGTTATGTTGATCCGGATACGAATCCTTTCATTCTTTCCGAGCTTGATCCGGACAACGTGTATAAGTTCGAAAAGGGACAGTTCGTTTTCGTATGCGAAGATATGAAAGTCGCGTTGAATCCGTATTCTTGTTTCAGCTATGATCAGTCGGTTTATGCGATCTATGGAGTCCAGCTTCCGGTCGTCAATAATGTTGAGATGAATATCACCGGATTGATCTCCTATGTCACATCGAACAATCCGCTGCATGCTTATTTCCTGCAAGGACATAATGAATCGGAATCGCATGTATACCTCGATACGATCATGCAGTCTATCGGCATTGTCACTTCGGATCTGAAACTTTCGGGTGATAGCGCAAAGATCCCGGATGACTGCGAACTGCTTTTGATCCTGCAGCCGATGTTTGATATCTCGGTCATGGAAAGAGAACTGATCCAGACTTACCTCGACAACGGCGGAAAGCTCGTGATCGTAAATGATTTCGGTGACAACCAGCAGGTCGACTATTCTAATCTGAATATGATTACCGAGCGTATGGGTGTTACTCTTGAGCAGGGTATTCTTCATGAAGGTGACAGCAGTTATCTTGTAAACAGTGGTGATCCGTATACATCCATCGCGGTTCCTTCTTCCGAATACGCTGAGTATATCCGTATTCCGGACCGTTTCTCGGTTGAAAAGATCCGCTACATGAGTGTTTTCACGGATAAGTCGAGTGACGTGTATGTCTCTCCGCTTCTGAATACATCAAGCCTTACTTCAGTAGATTTCCTGCAGAAAGAGATCGCAGGTACAGCTACGACGGGAATGTATCCGGTCGTACTTCAGTGTGTTGACACATCCAAGGCGAAGAATTCCTGTATGATCATTTTTGGTACGCAGGATTTTACTTCGGATGCATACTATGGCGTAAAATCCCTTAACGATAACAATGCCAAATTCGTTCGTGCATGCCTTGGCGATATCTGCCAGATCGATGTTTCTGTTTCGGTTCCGGCAAAGACGATTCCGAGTTTTTCGCTGACTCGTCCGATTTCGTCGTCGAGTGTTACATTCTGGTCGATCGTCGTTATGGCGGTGATTCCGATCGGTACTCTGGCAGCCGGTATCTATACGTATCGTAAGAGACGTCATTTGTAATCGGAGGAATTTGGATAGCGTATGAAGATCTCGCGCAAATTACTGGTTCCGCTTATCGTATTCATCGCTCTGTCGGTAATTCTGGCCGTGTACCTGGTGGTGGATAAGATCCGCAGGAATTCGCTGGAAAAGAAACTGGGTACGGAGACGGTCACGCTCTGTGCGCCGGAAGATGTGCTTACCTTTACGATTACTTCTGCGGATGGTGAGTCAAAAGAGTTCTATTATGATGAAAACGGTAATCTGACATCTGCCAAACATAACGGTGAAGAGGTTATGGCAGATAAGATCAACTTGCAATTCCTGAATAATCAGATCTCTGAGTTTTGTACGTTTGCCTGCGAAAAATCATTTAAGAATGAAAATGCTGATTCGGATTACGGTCTTTCTCCGGATTGCTATACGGTCACGATCAAAACTCGTGCCGGAGCGATGGAAGTTTTACACCTGGGCAAAGAAACAGGCGATGGGTCCGGTATTTACATAAGAAGAAACAGCGAAGAGAAGATCCTTCTGGGCAGCAGGTATATCGCAGCCGCTGTTGCGAAGACCTTCGATTGCTATATGAATCTTTATGTTGTGAATATCATGAAGATAACGGTAGAAGAGATCACTTTTACACGTACATCGACAGGTGACAAGATCGTTGTTGAGCCGGCGGAAGATGATAACAGCGGTATTTACACCGTTTCAAACTATAAGGTTACCTATCCGATGAAGAGAGACGCATCTTCCACACTTGTGCAGCTTCTGGACAAAGTCCTGTTTTTCCAGATCTCGTCTTATTTCCCGATAGACGAGGCGGATTATCCTTCCTACGGACTGGACGAACCCGAGTATATCTTCTCGATCAAACAGATCAGCGGAAATGTTACTGAACTTCGCCTTTCTCGTGAAATCGGCGGTTTCTACTACGGTACGGCTACCGGTGTTCCTTATGTTTTCCGAGTTACGGCAAGCTCGATCACTGGACTGAATCTTTCTTCGTTTGAACTCATCGATGCATATGTTATTCATGAGTATCTTGATGAAATCCGGACTGTAAGAGTCGAGATGAACGATACTCAGTTTATCTTTGATATCTATATCGACAGTACAAAAACGATCACAAGCGAGGATTCTTATCTGAAACTGGATCAACGCGATGCGAAAGTATTTGCTCCGGATGGTTCCAGCTATGCGCTTTTGCTTTATACATCCATCTTCCAGATGCGTGCCAGCGCGGTCGATTATGACGCAGATCCGAAACTCGAAAATGTCGAGTGTACCATCACTGTCACGACTACTCTGAATCGTGTTTATTCTTTAAAACTCGTACCGAGAGATGAGACGACTTATTACTGCTTCATCGACGACCGCTATAGTGGATTTATTGTAGACAGAAGCGTATTATATAAAGATAATGGTCATGTCTTCTCCGACTTTGGTATCTGGGATGCTTACCAGCTCTTAGATGAGGCCATTATGAATAAAGACGATAGAGGGATCTACGAAAGACCGTAACTACAGGAATGAGCAGGATGCCTGAAAATAACAGAAACAACAGAACCAATATAAAGACGAAAAAACCGCCGGAGATCACGGATCATAAGGCGGAAAAAGAAATCGAGACGAAGCCGAAGCGCTATGCGACGGCTCTTCTTGTGATTCTGTCTATCCTTCTTGTGGCGGTATCCGTTATCCTGGTCTACATGATCAGCAATCACATCGAAGCAAAACGAGGTGCGAAAGAACAGCTCCGTCTTTCGGCGATCGCCGGATTTGACTGTGAGTATTCGGAAGCGCAGCAGCTTTATCCATATAAGAATGGTCTTTTGAAAGTTACCGCGACTCGTGTGGCATATCTTTCTATCTCCGGAAATGAGATCTACGGCGTAGATGTGGATATGAGCAATCCGATATGCATCAAGAGCGGCGACTATGCGATGGTCGCTGATACTGACGGATTCCTTTGCGCGGTCTTCTCGGAAGAAGGCATCCTTTACTACAAGCATATGACCGGTAAGATCGGAAACTTTGCGCTGGCACCGTCGGGTCTGTCCGCGGTCATCATCGAAGAAGGCAAATCCTTCGGTGGTGTGTATATCATGGACAAAGACGGATCGTTCCTGGCACAGTGGTCTTCGTATGAATCCGGTTATCCGATCTCCCTTGCATTTGCTCCGGATGAAAGTTCTTTGAGTGTTACTTTAGTCGATACGGACGGATCTCAGATGGTTCCGCACGTAAAGCAGTTTGCGATCCCGTCTGACAGAACATACGAACGTCCGACCGAATCAGCCTTCTATACGCCTTCTTGTTCAGATATCATGCCGCTGATCGCGTATCTGAATAACGATACGATCGCAGTTGCAGGTATCAGTGATGTTGCGGTCATCGGAGACGGAAAGTGTGCGATGGTCAGCCCGCCGTTCCCTTGTGTCACCAGTATTTTCTCCTACGAGGGCGGTTATGCCGTGATCTATTCGGATGGCGTCGACCAGCCGGTGCGTCTGGCGATCTTCGATCAGCAGGCCAACCAGAAGTCTGAGATCCAGTTGGGAAATCAGGTAAAAGATTATGATGTTTCCGGAAGTTCGGTCCTGATCGCCGTAGATGACGATATTTATCTGATCAATCTCGATTCCGGAAAAGTAGAATCGGCGATCCCTGTAGACGAGCCTGTTCTTCGTGTATCGTTCTTCGGAACGAAGAATATCTGTGTTGTCACGCAGGCAGGTGTTCGAGAAATCTCGATCTGATCGTAAAGGAGGCGCGTATGGAAGCTGAGTTAAAACTCTCTTTTCCTTCGGATATAGAACTCTACGCGACCTTGGATGCGGAATGGTTTCTAAGTTCGATCTCGATCCTCGATATCAAAAAAGAAGAATACTGTAACCGTTATCTGGATACGAAAGAAAGAGACGCCCATCAGCATCGTCTTTCTCTTCGCATTCGTCATGTTCTGGGACAGGACTATATACATACCGTAAAGTGCGGCGCCACATACAGCGGCGGTTTTTCCAAGCGCTTCGAATGGAATCACCACAGCATGAATTCCGAATTTGACGCCGGTGCATTTCTCAAAGAAACGACCGAGGAAGAAGATCCGAAGGAGATCCTTTCCGAGGCGCTTGCTCCCATCTTAGGTAAAAAACTGGAAGATGTCTGTGCCACGGAGTTTGTAAGATCGACCATTACGGCGGAGTTTTCCGGATCTGTGGTAGAGATCTGTCTGGATACCGGGAAATGTGTTGCCGGCGACAAGAGCACTCCGATCTGCGAGATGGAGATCGAGCTTGTGCGCGGGAAAGAACAGGCAATTGAGGATCTGGGTAAGATCGTGATCGAGAATACAGATGCCTATGAGCAGACGATATCGAAGTATGCGCGCTGCCTGATGCTCCTTGAGAAGGAGGAGTAATATGGATTCAAGTGCTATGCCGGTTTGGGATCTGATCGTAATTGGTGGCGGTGCCTCGGGAATGAGCGCGGCGATCGCGTATCAGCGTGCGTGCCGGGATGCCAGAAAAGAACCGGGAACGGTTCTGATCCTCGAAAAAAACGACCGCGTCGGAAAGAAGATCTTAGCTACCGGTAACGGAAGATGTAATCTTTCCAACAAAGATATGCAGTTCTCCCATTTTCACAGCCATGAGAAGAGTTTCCCGTCGGAAGTCCTTGATCTCGTGCCGCAGAAAGAGTCGCTGATCTTCCTGGAAGAACTCGGTATTCTCACTACCGCGGAAGGAAATAAGATGTTCCCGGTAAGTAAGACATCATCTTCGGTCGTTGATGCATTTCGATTTGCATTGGATGATTACGATATCTCTTTGATTGAGCAGTCTTCGGTAACGGAGATCAAGAAAGAAGAAAATTTCATTATCAGCACTTTGGATGAACAGACATATCAGGCAAAGCAGGTAATCGTAGCCTGCGGCGGCGCATGCGCGGCATCTTTGGGAACGACGGGAGACGGATATCGATGGCTGTCGCAGCTGGGACATCGTGTCTATGCGCCCAAGCCGTCGATCGTACAGATCGTGACGGAGAATGCGGTTACCAAAGCACTTTCGGGTCTGAAACTGGAGTGCGATCTGTCTTTGATCGCAGAAGATGTCGTCGTCGCAAGACAGTTCGGAGAAGTACTGTTTGCGGATTACGGACTTTCCGGCCCGGCGGTATTTCAGGTATCCGGAGAAGTATCCCGCCGCATGAAGAAAAACCAGCTTAGTGTTCCCATGAAGGTGACGCTTCAGCTTTTCGACGAAGCTACCCTTCGCTCTTTGCGTAGTGAAATGATACGCAGAAGGGAAGCATTTGCAGATAGAACTCTCGATCATCTTTTGCTTTCCATCCTTCCTGCCAAGATCGGAAACATGATTCTTAAGACAGCGCTGCATCGCCCTTTGAGCCTTCATATCGCTTCCTTGTCGGATGCCGATCTTGATGCTGTGATCCGTACACTTCGTATCTGGAGTTTTGACGTCATCGGTACGCGTTCGCTGGAATATGCCCAGACGACGATCGGTGGTGCGGACTGCTCGGAGTTTGATCCGAAAACTCTTGAATCGAAGATCGTTTCCGGCCTTTACGGCTGCGGCGAAGTACTCGATGTCGACGGTGACTGCGGCGGATATAATCTGCAGTGGGCATTCTCGTCCGGTATCCTGGCCGGAAGATCAGCCTATGCGCGTGCTTTCGGAGGCGTGTGATTGACGTATGCAGACGGATCTGAATCTTTCTATCCCGCTATCCCAATATGAGTCATTTCCCAGATCCGAGTCGCCGTTTACGGACTTTAAGGACGTGCGGCCGTATTTTGAAAAGAAGGCAAAAAAGAAACTTCCGAAATACTGTCTGTTTCTCAAAAAATCGATCGATGCCAGACATAAGAACGATATCCGTATCGTGATCCACGCCCGTTTTTCGGACCAGGACTTTCAGGAAACACTCCTTTCGCCGGATCTTACGGATATGCGTGTTAAGAAAGATGCGAAAAAGCGAGTCGTGGTATGCGGATCCGGTCCGGCCGGTCTTTTCGCCTGCGCGACGTTGGTAGATGCCGGTATCACGCCGATCCTTCTGGAACGTGGACGAGATGTCGAGCAAAGAACGAAAGATATCCAGAAACTCAAAGAGGACGGTTCCCTCATTACGTATTCAAATGTTCAGTTCGGAGAAGGTGGAGCCGGTACATTTTCCGACGGAAAGCTTTTCAGCGGCGTATCGGATGTAAGACGCGATCTTGTCCTTAGAACCTTTGTGAAATACGGTGCCCCGAAGACGATCCTTTATGACGCGCATCCGCATATCGGAACGGATATGCTTCGCGTCGTGATCCGCAATATGCGGGAGGATCTGCAGAAAAAAGGGGCGAAAGTGCATTTCGAGAGGACGCTTTCAGATATCGAGATCAAGGACGGAAGAGTCACGAAGATCACACATGTTGCATCTTATGACGGATCCGATCCGGTCGAAATGCTCTGTGACGGGCTGATCCTGGCTGTCGGACACAGTGCCAGGGATACATTTTCCATGCTTGCGTCGCGTGGTGTGACGCTCGAACAGAAGCCGTTTGCGATCGGAGTGCGAATCGAGCATCTCCAGAAAGAAATTGACCGGGCTCAGTTTGGACCCTGCTTTGAAAGCGAGATCCTGCATCCTGCCAACTATAAGGTCGTGACCAGTACGTCTACAGGAAGAAAGCTGTATTCGTTCTGTATGTGCCCCGGCGGAGAAGTCGTCTGCGGCTCTTCGGAAAATGCAGGGGTAGTTACAAACGGTATGAGTGAATATGCCCGTGACCGTGAAAATGCGAATTCGGCGATGCTGGTCGGTGTGGATCAGGAAGACTATGGCGACGCATCGTGGGAGCAGGGGATCCTCTTTCAAAAAGACCTCGAACAGAAGGCGTATCAGATGGGCGAAAAGCCGTACTATGCACCGGCGCAGCGGGTCGAAGATTTTCATGCACATCGCGTAACAACGGCATTTGGTAAAGTAAAGCCCTCTTATCGCCCCGGCGTGACGATGGCGAATCTGTGGGAGATCCTTCCGGAGAAAGTCGCGATGACGATCGATGAGGGTCTGACGCTTCTCGATAAAAAGATCCGGGGCTTTGATGATCCCGATGCGGTATTAACTGCTGTCGAAACCAGAAGTTCTTCGCCGGTTCGTATCCGCCGTGATGAGAGCGGGGAGAGCCTTAGTGTGAAGGGTTTGTTCCCTGCAGGAGAAGGTGCGGGATATGCAGGCGGAATCATGAGCTCGGCGATCGACGGCATCAGACAGGCGGAAGCGCTTTTGCTGAGATATTTTCCAGAGGATATGTTAAAATAGGTGTGTCAATTCTTTGAAAGAAGGACATCGTATTATGGAAGTTACGATCTTAGGGTGCAGTGGCGGTTATCCGGGCCCCGGTCAGGCGGCATCGGGTTATCTGCTTACGATTAACGATAAGAAAGTGCTGATCGATTGTGGAAGCGGCGTTTTCTCCAACCTTCAGCTTCATGTTCCGGCCAATGGCCTCGACGCGATCCTGATCACACATCTGCATGCCGATCACTATAGTGACCTGATGGTTATGCGCTATGCGATCGATATGAATGCCAAAAGAGGCGTCGAGTTCAAAAATGTTCCGATATTTGCGCCGAAGACTCCGGAAGGGGTAATCAATTCTCTTTGCAATGAATGGGGATATAAGATCGGATATATCGGTCATGAATCCGAGCTGCCGCTTTTCGGCGCCAAGGCAAGATTCTTTAAGACCGTGCATCCGGTAGAGTGCTATGGTATCCGTGTCGAGTATGAAGATAAAGTCTTCGTATATACATCTGACGCTTCGGTAGATACCCGCTTTGCCGGTTATCTCGATGACGCGGATCTTTGTATCATGGACTGTGGTGAGATCGAAGCGGCACGTCGTCCGAATATGCTGCATCTTACACCGAAGGAATGCTATTCCTGTGCAAAAGCACTGCGCGTGAAAAAGACGATCCTTTCCCATCTGGTTCCTTTCTATGACAGAGAAGACGTTGAACTCGAAGCACGTTCCTGTGGGGACTGGGATTTCGAACTGGCACAGATCAATAAGACATACCGTATCTGATATCGTATATCGATCTAGTGCGTCTGAATGAGATTATAAATTCAAGGAGTGATATATATGAGTACTGAAAAAGATAAGAACAAGGCGGTCATTACAGTTGTCGGCTGTGACGCAGTAGGAATCATCGCGAAGATCTCCGCACTGCTTGCTCAAGAGGGAGTCAATATCAACGATATTACCCAGACGATCTTAGATGACATCTTCACTATGATCATGTTAGTTGATCTCAAGGCAGCCAAGTCCGATATGAAAGAGCTGTCGGAAAAGCTCGATCAGGTAGGTGAGGAGATCGGTGTTTCAATCCGTATCCAGCATACAGATCTTTTCTATGCGATGCACCGTATCTGAGATGTATCTTTGACCGATGATGCCCGGCGAGATGAAGGCATCGAAGTTTTTAACTAAGCAGGTAGAATTATGATTACTGATTTTGAAGTATTAGAAACCGTACGGATGTTTCAGGAACAGCATCTGGACGTAAGAACGATCACCATGGGTATTAACCTGATGGACTGCGCGGCGGATACTCCGGAGAAGTCCTGCCAGAAGATCTACGATAAGATCATACGCTTAGCGAAGGATCTGGTAAAGGTAGGAGAAGAGATCACCGAGAAATACCGCGTTCCGATCGTCAATAAGCGTATTTCCGTTACCCCGATCTCGATCGTTGCCGCAGCTTCGGGTGCCAAAGACTATACCATGTTCGCAAAGACCCTCGACCGTGCGGCAAAAGAATGCGGCGTCAACTTTATCGGTGGTTTTTCCGCGATGGTTCAAAAAGGTTATACCATCTCCGATAAGAGACTGATCGATTCGATTCCGGAGGCACTTTCCGTAACGGACAATGTATGTTCGTCGATCAACCTCGCATCCACACGTTCCGGTATCAACATGGACGCCGTACGCGATATGGGCGAGATCATCAAGAAAACCGCGGAAGCCACCAAGGACAGAGATGCGCTCGGCTGCGCAAAACTCGTAGTATTCGCCAACGCTCCGGAGGATAACCCGTTTATGGCCGGTGCATTCTTAGGCCCCGGTGAGCCGGAGTGCGTAATCAACGTAGGTATTTCCGGTCCGGGTGTTATCAAGGCAGCACTCGAAACAGTAAAAGGCGAAGACCTTGGTGTTGTTGCCGAGACCATCAAGAAAGCGGCATTTAAAATCACCCGTGTCGGTGAGCTTGTCGCAAGAGAAGCATCTGAGCGCTTAAATGTTCCTTTCGGTATCATCGACCTCTCCCTTGCTCCGACACCGGCTGTCGGTGACTCTGTTGGTCGTATCCTGGAAGAGTTTGGTCTGGAGCACTGCGGTGCCTGGGGCACAACCGCTGCACTTGCGATGCTCAACGACGCGGTAAAGAAGGGCGGTACGATGGCATCGTCTTTCGTCGGCGGCCTCTCCGGTGCATTTATCCCGGTATCAGAAGACGAAGGTATGATCGAAGTTGCAGAGAAAGGCTTCCTGCGTCTTGAAAAACTCGAAGCGATGACCTGTGTCTGCTCGGTAGGTCTTGATATGATCGCGATCCCTGGTGATACACCTGCTTCGACGATCTCCGGCATCATCGCCGATGAGATGGCACTGGGTACATTTAACAACAAGACGACAGCCGTCCGCGTCATCCCGGTTCCGGGAAAGAAAGTCGGCGACAGCGTGGAGTTCGGCGGACTTCTCGGTTATGCGCCGATCATGGAAGTCAATACGGCATCGTCCGAAGCATTTATCTCCAGAGGCGGACGTATCCCGGCACCGATCCACAGTATGAGAAACTGATCGGATCTGAATAACGAAGTAATAGAAAAGACCCGCGCCACGTTCCCTGTGGACTGCGGGTCTTTCGTATAGAAGAGACGAATGAAGTCATGCCTCTGCAACAGCTTGCTGCTTATCTACGCCTACTTTAAAGATCTTGAAAGCCAGCTTCCTAAGAAGCGGAACCATGATCATGGTGATCGGAAGCGCGATGAGCAGATCGATGCCCAGTTCTCTGAGCCAGTAAATAACCTTCGGAACTTCTTCCGGAATGCGTCCTTCGATAATATTCTTCACAACGAAGAATGTGCAAAGTAAGGGAGTGAAGATGAAGTCTCCGACCAGACCTTCGATCAGAGCGGCGCGGATCCTGTCTTTTGCCGGATTGACTCCGCATTTCATGTAGGCTTTGTCGGTCACGTTCTTCATCGGAATAAGCAGGCCGATGATCACCGAAAGCAATGCGGACAGGATCGCAGATGTGATGACTCCCATCGGAATGATCCCCTGTGGACTTCTGGCCATAGCGATCGCCGAGAATACCGCACCCAGAACGAGTCCGTTACCAAACGAGATCAGACAGCTGACTTTCCTCATGATTTTCTTCATTTCCATACCCAAATCACCTCTTCCTTGTTTGCTTTCCGCCTTTTATTCCTGTGCGGTCAGGATTTACTGCTATCCAGGGATTCGATTACTTTGTTGTAAGGAGTAAGGCGCATTTTGGCCGCGAGCTTATACGTCTCCGGCATAACGACATGCGCATTTTCTTCGACCGGTACTTCGTCAAATGCACCGGCTTTTTTGTAGTATTTTCCTTCGTCCGGAATTACGCCCGGTATGCTCTTGGAAAGATCTGCAAAATGTGCGCCGACTGCGGCACTGTAGAAGTTTCTCTGCGGGAGAAGGTCGAATTCTTTTACCATCAGGCTGTATACGCCCATCTCGTCAAGACGGGAAGAAGGAGTGATGCCTTCGGCATATACGCCCAGATCGTGGACGATACCGAACGTGTTGATCACCATATGGTAACTCTTGATCGTGCAGTAGCTTTCTGCGTCTGCACAGTCGAGGATGCAGCCTTCTGCGATATAGTTTTCCAGCTCCCAGGGAAGCTTGCCGTCGTTTGGCATGAGTCCGCGATGGATCCCGCGGTCGATAAAGCGCTTGCTGAGAGAACTTGTGAGCCCGTATTCGCATTTGCCGTAGTAGATCAGGATATTGGCAGAGGAGATGCGCTTCTCATACTCCGAAAAATCATCCTTGATCTTGCAGACTTTTGAACCGTAGCAGATCTTGCATCCGTCACAAGGGCGCACATTGTAATCGCGTTGGGCGATCTCGTCGACCTTGATGCCATGGTCCTTATAAAATGCTTTGAGCCGGGATACATTTTCAGTAAGGGAAGAAGAGCGTCCATCAGTTGTTTCATCCATATCGATGAAAAGCACTTCCGCTTTTTCGGGCTTACTAAGTATCGGTGCAGTTTCATTCTGATAATAGGCTGCATATGCTTTCAGCATCTTGTACCACGAGATGGCATTTCGCATACCTTCGCCGTCAGAAAAAGACGCCGGAGAAATCTCGTTTTTGTGGAAGAAGCCTTTCTTTGCAGCCGGACGGTCGGGCTGTGTGATGAGATAAAGCTGCATCCTTTTCGTGATGATGTCATAAGAACTATAGGAAAGACCGGGAACATAGTGTTTACTGATGCTGCGGATATTTCTTTCGAGTGAATCAGAAAGGAAGTGATCGCATACACGTATGTTCGTCTGGAAGAAGGAATTGACGTTGTTGAGCATAACGCCTTCGCTGCGGCATTTTCCGAAGAACCGAAGCATGTGGGAAGGCATGTTCATGTGATAAGGAGAGACAGCCCAGACAACGATGTCCGCGCTTTCCATTTTTGTTCGGATCGAGGAAAACCATTCCTGGGAGAGAATGTCAGTTGAAGGCCTGACAATCTCTTTTTCAAATACATCCGAAATCGAAGGATGGTGTTCGAGCACCTCCAAAGACTTAAGAGTCAGAGAATTCTCTGCGTTCCCGGAAAAACTTATGATCAGCATACTGCACACCCCAAAACGTCCGTGACGTCACCCTCAAATGCATTCGCTTCTTATAACTGCCAATTTCAAGATACAACCAGAATCTGTCCTCTGTCAAGGCAAATTGATAAATATAATTGAACTTGACTAAATATGTACTGAGTGTGAAATTGCAGGGAGAGATGGGATTCTACTTAGATCGATCGAATAAGATCAGGTTCGTTCCTTATATTCACGCTTTTTGATATACATCTGTTCATCCGCGTTTTGCATACAAGTGATGACATGGCTTGTGTCACGTCCCTGCAGCTCGCAGATGCCGATGCTGGCATGAAACTCGTATGGCTTTCCGGAATCAAGGGTTGCGATCTCAAGTTCGGTGTTGAATTGGCGGATAAACTCTTCGGCGCGTCCGGGGCGGGAAGAGACAAGGACTGCAGAGAATTCGTCTCCGCCAAATCGTGCGCAGAGTTCCCTGTCGTTCATGCATTCTTTCAGCGCACGACTTACTTCACGTAATGCGAAGTCGCCATCCTGATGACCGTACACATCGTTGATCTTTTTGAGGTTGTCCATATCGATGCTGGCGATACTGATCTTTACATCTTCCGGCGTTTTGATCAGGAGTTCCTGAAGCGCACTTTCAAAACCGCGGCGGTTATAAAGCCCGGTCAGTTCATCGGTCTGAGACAGTTTCGTGATCTCGTTGATCGCACTGAACTTCTTTTGGTAGTAGCAGTTCTCGATCGCAGTCGAAAGCGTGCTTACATACGTATTGGTCAGAGAATTCGGCCACTGGTTTTTATTCGGACTTAAAACGAGATAGCCATAGTCTTTATTCTTGAAGAACAGCGGCAGCACGATATAGACACCGGCTTCGTCCGTCTCCCAGTATTTCTTCGGAAGGATCTCTTTTCTGGGGAAACGTACATTTACGGCATCGGCCTGCCGTCTGTTGGACGCGTGCATGATCTGAAGGAGCATCATCTCATTGGAAAATGCTTTTGCATCGGTCTTGAACTCCAGATCGTTTTCATCGCAGAAGCAGATATAGCCTGTATCACATCCGAGCGTGTGGAAATAGTAAGTTGCAACAGAAAGAGAACTGTCGATATCGTAACTGTTCTGATAATCGGCGGTGATACGTCCGGATTCGCGAAGCAGGAATTCTTTTTCATTTAAGATCTGATAGATATCCTCGATCTCTCCGAGACTATGCTGGCTTCCGCATCCGCAGCTGGCGCGGAAATGCAGTTCGTCGGACAAAAGAATATTCTTTTCCGGCTGATTGCCGGCCTTTAAGTCATCCAAGATCTGAAATGCCGCTTCGGCATATCTTTCCGGTCGGATCGTAACGGTAGAGAGAGAAGGGGCGGTGTCTTCGCCTTCCTTGATGCCGTCAAAACCACTGACGCAAACATCTTCCGGAACTCTGACACCGCGTTTTTTCAGTTCTTCACAGATCGAAAGAGCCATATAGTCGTTGGCACAGATGATCGCCTGCGGATAGGTCATACGATCCTGCATGAAATAGTCCAGTGCTTTCGCACCACGATTGCGCCAGTAATTTCCTTCGTAGATCATGTTCGGGCGGATCGCAAGTCCTGCATCCCGCATCGCTTCGACGAAGCCCTTCAGTCGCTCAGGCGAATCTTTATACTGATACGGACCGGACATATAGCAGATGTCGGTGAACTGATGTTTCTCGATGAAATGCCGCGTCATCGCGTACATGGATTTTCTGTTTTCGATGGAGATCGTATAGAAATCCGGCTGTCCTGTCTGAAGACAGATCACAGGGCATTTCGCATGGGCGCGTACGAGAGAAAAGAACTCCTGATCCATGCCCTGGATATCGAATGTATTCGGAAGTGCGATGATCGCATCAAGTGACGAATAGTCGGGAAGATGGATGATGTTTTTCTTTCCGATCTCAGAAAGAAGGTTACGTCCATAAGGCGATGTATACGATCCGTAAGAGGAGTAGATGATCACATCCATATCGCGAAGAAGGGCGAGGTCAATTATAGCTTTTCCGCACGTTGCCTGGAAAAACTGTGTGATCTCACTCATGAACAGACCGATCTTCTTGCGCCCCAATGCACGACCTCCTGTGAATGAATCTGTTTGCCATCTATGGAGATTATAACTTTATTTAGTCAGCGAGTCCAATGCTTCCTGTACGGTTTTTGGTGCCGGAGCGCCGATAATCGTTCTCTTATTGACACAAGTCTCAAGAGAAATGGCATCATAGACATCTTCTTCGATGAGATCCGAGAACTGCTTGAATTCTTCGAGCGAGAGCTTTTCAAGCGTGGTGTTGTGCTCGATGCAGTAGTGAACGAGCTTCCCGGAGATCTCATGTGTGCTTCTGAACGGAATGCCTTTTCTTACCAGATAGTCAGCCAGATCCGTTGCATTTGTAAATCCGCCGAGAGCTGCATTTTCAAGATTGTCTTTTCTGAGCTTCATGGTCTTGATCATGCCGGTGAAAGGAACGAGTACGCCCTTGATGGTGTCGATGACATCGAACAGCGCTTCCTGTACTTCCTGCATGTCTTTGTTATAGGTGAGCGGGAGTCCCTTCATGGTAACGAGAAGGGAAATGAGGTCACCGTATACACGGCCTGTCTTACCACGTGTAAGCTCGGCAACGTCCGGGTTCTTTTTCTGCGGCATCATGGAAGAGCCGGTCGAATATGCATCATCGAGTTCGATGAACTTGAACTCCTGGGAAGAGTACAGGATGATCTCTTCCGAAAGACGCGAAAGGTGCATCATAAGAAGTGATGCGAAAGAAGCCAGTTCGATTGCCCAGTCACGATCGGCAACACCGTCAAGAGAGTTGAGTGTAACACCATTCATGCCAAGCTGATCTGCTACAAATGCACGGTCGAGCGGATAGGTGGTGCCGGCCAGTGCGCCGGATCCCAGCGGAGAGATATTGGTTCTTGCGATCGCTTCGTCAAGCCGGTCCATATCACGTCCGAACATCTGGATATACGCCATCAGATAATGCGCAAATGTGATAGGCTGTGCGCGCTGAAGGTGTGTATAACCGGGCATATATGTTTCTGTATTTTCTTTTGCGATGTCGATCAAGGTATCACGAAGCTCGCCGAGAAGAGACTGGATCTCTTTTGCTTCGTCAACCGCATAAAGACGCTGATCGAGTGCGACCTGGTCATTTCTGGAACGACCGGTGTGCAGGCGCTTTCCTGCATCGCCGATGCGGTTTGTCAGTTCTTCTTCAACAAACATATGGATATCTTCGGCATCGGAGTCGAAGGTAAGTTTTCCGGAATCGATATCGTCGAGGATCGAAAGAAGACCTTCTTTGATCTTGTCGGCATCTTCCTGCGAGATGATGCCCTGCTTGGCCAGCATCTGGCTATGTGCGACAGAGCCCTCGATGTCCTGCTTATACATTCTGCAGTCGAAGGGAAGAGACGAGTTAAAATCGTTCACTGCCTTATCAGTTGCCTTTTCAAATCTACCTGCCCACATTTTCTTAGCCATAGTCATTCTCCTTATCAATACCTGTCCACTTACTATAACACCAACGACGGAGAATGCACAGTATTTTTGCAGATTTGAGAGCAAAAACATTGTGTGTTGAAACACTTGTACATGCCCGCAAATAATCTTTACTTGTTATAGTTTCTATGTGATAATACAAGAGGTTGTAATGTTGTAATTAGGGTTATAACAGGAGGTTAAAATGGCAATGAAAGAAAAATCTAGAGTACGTGCGTCCAAAGTCGGCGCAGCGTTACTTGCGATGACGATGGGACTTGCCCTGGTCCCGAAGCTCACAGGAGAGAAGCAGGTGCGGGCTGCTTCTTTCGATAAGAACGCAAGTAACACAAAAATGGGAGTAGCAGGAATTGCTTCTCCGAAATCCCCGGAGTCAATTGATTCTGCGTGGAAGGGAAGTTATGTGTGGTTTGGAAAATACGAGAACCAGCCGATGAAGTATCGTGTACTGGCACCGTCCACCACTGCATTTGGCGGAAGCACGATGTTTCTTGACAGTGATACCGTTCTTTATGACGGTTACTTTGATACTTCGTCTTCCTATTCCAATCAGTGGGCGGGCAGCAGTCTCCAAAGCTCGTTAAACGGAACTTTCTATACGGATAGTTTTACCAAGTCGGAGCAGGCGGCGATCGCAACGAGTAAAGTTGATAGCCATGCATTGCCCACGGGTTCATTTGAAGCATTTGTTTGCGGAAATTCTGTTGCTTTAAATGACAAGATTTTTGTTTTGGATGTAACCGAGATCCTGAATCCGGCTTATGGTTATTCTTCGGACCATGGCTATACTACAGATGCGGACTGGGAAACAGGAAACTGGAGTTACCATAATGTTCTTAATCACGTGAAGTTTAAAGGTGCTTCTTCCGGTTTTTACTGGATGCGCAGTAAGTATAAGGCTGATTCGACCGCAGGTTTCGGAATGGAATCCCTGGGTTATATGACGATTAATGGCGTCAGCAGTATGGGCGGTGTTTCTCCGGCAATGAACCTGAATCTGTCCTCTATTCTTTTTAACTCACAAGTAAGTGCACCGGATGCCTCTGGAGCGGGTGCAGAGTACAAACTTACTTTGTTGGACAGCAGTCTGAATCTCTCACTTGTTTCCGGTCTTGATGTTTCAAAATCCGGATCGATGGTCTTCCTTCCATATGTAATCTCAGGAAGTGATGCTGTTGCTGCAAATCAGGTGAGCATCATCATTCTCGATAAACCGTATATGGCGGGAAACACAAATGGTGAGAATCTGCTTTATTACATGGAAATGAATTCCATGAGCGGTACGACCGGAACAGGCTTTTTCCTTCTTCCGGATGGACTCGATATCGATGGTTGGGATTCTGACTATTTCGTATATGCTGTTGCGGAGATCCTTGATGACAGCCCGTCCGGTGATCATACTTGTGATTATGCAAGTGCACCGCTTCGCTTAACAAATCCGAAGATCGTTTACTCATTTGATGTTGCTTATGGACCGATCACACTCGATACTGCTCAATCGATGGTTATCGGAGATCTTCTTGAGTCTTCTTTGTGTAATGTTACCGTGAATGTTCCGGATTCGGAGTGGTACATGGACCTCGACAAAGACGGCAAAAACGATATTGATGTAATGCAGGAAGGCTCGGTACTTAAATTATCTAAGCTTTCTACGTGCAGTTTTGTCGGAGCATACACTTACAAAAGTGCGCAGCTGTCAGCAGATCCGCTGACGTCCGGTAAGTACGATGAGATCACATTTGTTGTTACGAAACAGTTCACCGTTTCCTTCGATGCAAATGGCGGATCCGGCAGCATGAATCCGATCACGGTCTTTGAAGGATCATCTGTTACACTTCCTGATTGCGGATTTATCGCTCCGGAAGGTATGGAGTTTGATGGCTGGGATAAGGGTGCTGTAGGTTCAGCTCTTGTTGTAACATCGAATACCGTTGTTACAGCGCAGTGGAAGCTGACAGTATACTTTATCAATGTCGTAAGCGATGGAAACGGAACCGCATCCGCTTCTGTTGAATCCGGAACGATGGGTACAGAAGTTACACTTACTGCGACACCAAACGAGGGATACCAGTTCAAAGAATGGACCGTCGCAGATGATTCAGTCGTGATTGTAGATAACAAATTCACTATTGGAACATGCAACCTTGATATCGTAGCACATTTTGAACCGATCCAGGCAAATCCGGAGCCGGTTAAAGATCCGTCCTTTGAAGACTTCGTAGAGCGTCTCTATACTGTCGCGCTCGGTCGTGCTTCTGAACCGGAAGGAAAAGCTTTCTGGGTTGACCAGGTTGTAAATAAGGGCTTTACCGGTGCGGACTGCGCAAGATTCTTCATGCTGGGTGCACCTGAGTTCCTGGGAAGAAATCTCACTGACGATGAATTCGTAGAAGTTCTTTATAAAACATACTTCGATCGTAACTCTGAGCCCGATGGAAAAGCATACTGGCTCGGCCGTCTTGCTTCCGGAACGGAAAGAGCGGTTCTCGTAGACGAGTTTATCGAGTCTGTCGAGTGGTGTAATGTCTGCGCAACTTATGGCGTTAAGTCCGGTGCGCTGTATCACAAGGCAACCATCCCGTCGAAGAACGCAGTGAAGTTTGCAACACGTCTCTACACATGCTGTCTCGGAAGAGATCCTGAAGCTGAAGGCCTCCAGTACTGGTCACTGGCTCTTACGAACCTCGATGCGACCGGTTATCAGGCAGCAAGCTTGTTCTTCACGCTTCCTGAGTTCGTTGGTCTCAATACCACGAATGAAGAATTCCTGAAGAGACTTTATACGACCTTTATGGATCGTGAACCGGAGACCGATGGTTTCAACTACTGGCTCGGCCTTTTGAATGGCGGTACAGATCGTGTAGATGTCATGAAGGCTTTCGCAGGATGTCCTGAATTCCAGGAGATCTGTAACCAGTATGGTATCGAGCGCGGAGAGATCTGATCCTTCGCTCAAATAAATGAAAAACAAAAGAGATCTCTGTTCGATGTCGAATAGAGATCTCTTTTTCTTATTTCTTGATGATTTTAAGTTCGACGAGAGCTTTGTTTCTGTAGATCAAGTCGGTGCGCTCGGTAAAGCCGATGCTTTCCCAGAAAGCGTTGCCGCCTTTGTTGTGATCAAATGCGACGAGCGCGACTTTGTTGATGTCTTCTTTTCTTAATGCTTCCAGTGCCAGATCAACGAGAGTTCTTGCAACGCCTCTACCACGATAGGCTTCAGCTACAGACATGTGCTGGATAAAACCGCGACGTCCGTCATGCCCACAGAGGATCACGCCTGCAACACGACCATCCTCGACAGCGACAAAGCTGGTGGTAGGATTTCTTTTCAGATATTTCTCGATTCCTTCACGGGAGTCGTCTTTATCGTTTAAGCCGTTTTTGCAGTCGAGCCAGATCTGGTAGACCTGATCGTAATCATCCATCGACATTAATCTGTATTCCATAAGGGACCTCCTTAATCGATCCAGCTGTAGTCTCCGCCGGTAATGGCAAGACTGAGAAGAGTGTCATACTTTTCGACATCTTCGCCTTCAAGCATCTTGATGAGTTTGGCAGCTTCCTGCATTTTCGGCAGTTCTTCGTCGGGGCCGATCTCCATGTCGACATCCTTACCGCAGTAAGGGCAGACGAGACGGGGAGCGATCCTCAGATCGAGAAAGCCGGTTTCGCAGTCTTCACACTCGTAATAGCCACATTGTGTGGTTCCATCGGGGACGTAGTACATAACAAGCACTCCTTAAAATGAAAAGGGGCCGCGATCGCTCGCGACCCCTTGAAATCCAACATATCAGATATTAGAGAAGACCGTTCTTCTGCTTCATCTTAGCGTTGACCTTCATCGGGAGACCGAAGCAGTTGATGAATCCGCCGGCATCAGCCTGGTTGTAAACATCATCAGCCTCGAATGTTGCGATCTCAGGATCGTAGAGAGAGAACGGGGAAGTGGTGCCTGCAGGTGTGCAGTTACCCTTGTAGAGCTTCATCTTGACTTCACCGGTAACAACTTCCTGTGTCTTATCAACAAATGCGGAGATAGCCTCGCGGAGCGGGTGGAACCACTGACCGTAGTATACGAGTTCAGAGAACTTCTGAGCTACGAGATCCTTGTAGTGGATCGTGTCACGCTCAACGGTGAGAAGCTCCAGTTCACGATGTGCTGCGAAGAGAAGCGTTCCGCCGGGTGTCTCGTACACGCCACGGCTCTTCATACCAACGAGACGGTTCTCAACGATGTCTGCGATACCTACGCCGTTTGCGCCGGCAACCTTGTTGCAGTATCTCAGAAGATCTGCAGGGGAGAGCTTCTGTCCGTCAACTTCTACCGGAACACCCTTTTCGAACTTGATCGTTACGTATGTAGGTGTATCAGGTGCCTTCTCAGGAGAAACCATGAGCTCCAGGATCTTGTCGAGGTTCGGCTCGTTTGCCGGATTCTCGAGATCCATTCCTTCGTGAGAGAGGTGCCAGAGGTTCTCGTCTTTGGAATAGTTATTCTCTTTTGTAACAGGAACTTCGATACCACGAGCATTTGCATAATCGATTTCCTCGTCACGGGACTTGATATCCCAGATTCTCCAAGGAGCGAGGATCTTCATATCCGGATCGAGAGCCTTGATGGAAAGTTCAAATCTTACCTGGTCGTTACCCTTACCTGTGCAACCGTGAACGATCGTTGTGCATCCGTTTGCATGAGCTGCCTCTACGAAATGCTTAGCGATAACAGGACGTGCCATAGATGTACCGAGGAGATACTTGCCCTCGTAAACTGCATTTGCCTTAAGTGTAGGGAAGACGAAGTCAGAAACGAATTCCTCAGAGATATCTTCGATGATGCACTTGATAGCACCGCACTTGAGAGCCTTCTTCTCCAGATAGTCGTGATCGACACCAACGCCGACTTCACCGCAATAAGCAACTACTTCGCAGTCATAGTTCTCGAGAAGCCACGGAATAATAATGGATGTATCCAGTCCGCCTGAATACGCAAGTAAGAATTTTTCCTTTGCCATAAGGCACCTCCATGAATAATTATTAATCATTTTGCATAACGGCATTTTAGCAGACGAATCAGGACTCGTCAACCGATATTTCGAAATTCATTTTATGTATATTTACATCTTTATACAAGTAGTTAAACGTTGTGCAAATAACGATTTTTTCTGTGTTTACGAAAGCACTATTAAAGAGTAGAATTATACGGTACAAAAGGTTGATTCTGTATAAATATCAACCATTTTTGAAAGGGGTCTGGATCATGGCGTATCCGTTGGTGGAAGGAAACATCGGAGAAAACTGCATTCTTAACGGATGTAAAGTAAGATTTGATTCACCGGAAGGCCAGAATCTTTTTATTCCTACCGAAGATATTACATACTACGAATCTGTACGATTCCAAAACGGCGTGCTGCTTTTCTGGGAAGACCATATGCAGCGTCTGCATAAATCGGTAGAGGCGAAAGAAAATTTCCCTATTGATCCTGATACTTATCACTTCGCATCAGAGTCTTTGGTCTGGGAATCCGGTATGGCGGACGGAAATGTGCGTATCGTCATTACGAAGTACCTGTGGCTTGTATATCTGAGCAATATGAGTTATCCCACAGAAGATATGTATAAAGAGGGAATCGTGACCACAAGCCTTACCTGGGAGCGCGTGGAGCCTCATGTTAAGGTGTTCCGTGGCGATTATAAGAAGGCGGTGGCGGAGGCCTCTTCACGAAAGACGTCTTTCGGCATGCCGTATGAAGTTATCCTTCGCGGAAACGACGGCAAGTTCGTCGAGGGCGGAAGATCCAACTTCTTCGTACTATATGGAGATACCGTTTACTCTCCCTCTGAGGATCTGATCCTGATCGGGATCACAAGAAAGTATGTAAAGGATGCCATCTCCGAAGCCGGTTTGAAGCTTGCGGAGGGTGCATTTACCATGGAAGAACTGGTCAAGATGGAACAGGAAGAGGACGATGGTCCGCCGAAGATGGGTCTTTTTGTAACCAGTTCGCCTTTCGATATTCTGCCTGTGGCATCGATCGATGAGCAGAAATTCTCCTCTGCGGATTGCCCGGCACTTCAAAAACTGATGGCGAGCTATCAGAAGATCGTGCATGAATATATCGATACGCATGCACATGTCGATTCATTTTAAGTAGGAACAAGTTTTGGAGGTTTATATATGGCAAGAAAAGGTACGATTTCAGTTACGACGGAAAATATCTTTCCGATCATCAGAAAGTGGCTTTATTCCGATCAGGACATTTTCGTCCGCGAGCTGGTAAGTAACGGTTCGGACGCGATTGCGAAGTTCAAGCGTCTGATCGATCTGGGCGAAGCAACCAAAGAAGATACGGATGATTACCAGCTGCATATAAACTACGACAGTGAAGCCGGCACCATCGAATTTACCGATAACGGCATCGGTATGACGGAAGAGGAAGTCGACAAGTATATCAACCAGATCGCATTTTCCGGCGCGATGGATTTCGTTGAAAAGTATAAAGAGCAGAGCACCGATGCCAGCGGCATCATCGGCCATTTCGGTCTGGGTTTCTACTCCGCCTTTATGGTGGCGGATAAAGTCCGCATCGACACCAAGTCTTTCCAGAAGGATGCTCCGGCAGTATCCTGGGAGTCCGATGACGGTATGGATTATGAGATCTCCGATTCGGATCGCACGGAGCGTGGTACATCCATTACGCTGACCCTTTCCGAGGAAGCGAAGAAAATCTTCGATGCCGGTAAGATCCGCGGCGTGCTGAAGAAGTACTGCTCGTTCATGCCTTTTGACCTGTACTACAGCGATGTGGTGGCAGACAGAAAGCATGAGGAGGAAGAGGCCAAGAAGAAGAAAGAAGCCGAGGAGAAGGGCGAGGAGTATAAGGAGCATGAGCACGAGATCATGCCGATCAACGATACCGAGCCGCTCTGGAAGAAGTCCCCGAAAGACTGCACGGATGAGGAGTACAAGAACTTTTACCGTACTGTCTTCCATGACATGAAGGAGCCGCTGTTCTGGATCCACCTGAACATGGATTATCCTTTCAATCTGCAGGGTATCCTGTATTTCCCAAAAACGAATAATGTGTATGAGACGCTGGAAGGCCGGATCAAGATCTATAATCACCAGGTTTTCGTGGCGGATAATATCGAGGAAGTCATTCCGGAGTTTCTGTTCCTATTGCGCGGCTGCCTGGACTGCACGGATCTGCCGCTGAATGTTTCCCGTTCTGCGCTGCAGCAGGATGAGTATGTAAAGAAACTCGCATCCCACATTATCCGCAAGGTTTCCGATAAGCTCAATGAAGTCTTTAAGAATGATCGTAAGGCGTTTGAGGGCTACTGGTCGGATATCAGTATTTTCGTTAAATACGGCATGATGAAGGAAGAGAAGTTCTACGAGAAGGTGAAGGACATCTGTCTGTTTAAGACAGTAGATAACGAGTTCTTTACGCTCAAAGAACTGACCAAGGATAAGGAGAAGGATACGGTCCGCTATACGAAGGCGCCGGATCAGCAGGCGGCATACATCGCCATGGCGAAGGAGAAGGGCTTTGACGTCGTGATCCTGAACGAAGAGCTGGATAACAACTTCATTTCCTTCCTGGAGTACAAGCAGAGTGACGTGAAGTTCAAGCGCGTGGATGCGGAGCTGGAAGGTGAGAATGCTTCGGAAGACGAGGTAAAAGCACTGGGTGAGCTCTTTAAGGCGGCGACTTCGGATGAGAAGCTGGAGGTCTCGGCGGTGGCGCTGGGTGCTGATCAGTTGCCGGCCTTTATCCGCGAGACCGAGGAAGCCCGCCGTATGGCAGAGATGAGAAAGCAGTTCGAAGCGATGCGGACCGGAAAAGAAGACGATCCGTATAAGAATCTGGATGATATGTTCCCGATCAAGAAGGATCTCGTTCTGAATACGGATCATCCGCTGGTACTTCGCCTGCGTGGCATGGCTGCCGTGGCCGATGACAAGGAGAAACTGGATGCGCTCTGCATGCATCTTTACGATCAGGCCAGACTGGCACATGGATCGCTGGATGCCGAGGGATTGAAGCGGTTCCTCAAGTATAACAGTGACCTGATGACCGAGGTCGCGGAAAATTTGAAATAATACCACAAAAACCCATGTTCCTTTCCCTAAGGGACTGGGTTTTGTGATACCATAGAATGGTTAAGGAAGAAAACAGCATTTTGGAGGTTTTGTATGAGTAATCAGGTTCGAAGAATCTATTCGGAGAAGAAAAAGGAATTCGCTGTAGAGGCGGCGGGACTGAAGAAGGATGTCTCGGCGGACTGCGGTGTCAAGACGATCGACAGCGTACGCGTTTTTAACCGCTACGATGTGTCCGGTCTGACAGACGAAGAATATGAACTGGCGAAAAATGTTGTTTTCTCGGAGCCGCCGGTTGACGAGGTCTACGATGAGACGATCGATGTTTCCGATGCGGCATATGTTCTGGCGATCGAATCCCTTCCGGGACAGTATGACCAGCGTGCAGACTCTGCTGCACAGTGCTGCCAGATCCTGACACAGAAAGAAAAGCCGCTGGTACGTGTTGCCCGCGTGATCGTTTTCTATGGTTCCGTTACAGATGATCAGAAAAAGGCCATCGCCAAGTACCTGATCAACCCGGTTGAGAGCCGTGAAGCTTCTATGGATAAGCCGGAAACTCTGGAAGAGAAGTTCGATGTTCCTTCCTCCGTTCCGACGATCGATGGCTTTATCTCCAAGTCTAAAGAAGAGCTTTCTGAGCTTCGTAAGACATGGGGTCTGGCGATGTCCGATGCTGATATCGCTTTTACACAGGAATTCTTCCAGTCCATCAAGCGTGATCCGACCATGACCGAGATCCGTGTTCTGGATACATACTGGTCTGACCACTGCCGTCATACCACATTCCTTACTGAACTGACCGACGTCAAGATCGACGGCGACAGTGCATTTGCCGAAGAATTAAAAGGCATCTACGCAAACTACCTCTCTACAAGAGAAGAGGTATACGGCGAGAGAATCAGCAAGAAGCCGATCTGCCTGATGGATGTCGCAACGATGGCGATGAGAAAGCTCAAGAAGGACGGCAAGCTCGCTGACCTCGATGAGTCTGAAGAGATCAATGCCTGCTCCATCAAGATCCAGATCGATGTGGACGGCAAGAAAGAAGATTACGTTCTTATGTTTAAGAACGAGACCCATAACCACCCGACCGAGATCGAACCGTTCGGTGGTGCGGCGACCTGCCTTGGCGGCGCGATCCGTGACCCGCTCTCCGGACGTTCCTATGTTTACCAGGCTATGCGTGTTACCGGTGCCGGCGATCCGACTGTTCCGGTTTCCATGACACTGGAAGGCAAGCTTTCCCAGAAGAAACTCGTTCGTACCGCGGCTGCAGGTTACAGCTCCTACGGTAACCAGATCGGTCTTTGCACCGGTCATGTCGATGAGATCTATCATCCGGGTTATGTAGCAAATAGAATGGAGATCGGTGCTGTTGTAGGTGCTGCTCCGGCTGACAATATCGTTCGTGTGCGTCCGAGACCGGGCGACATCGTCGTTCTTCTTGGTGGCCGTACAGGTCGTGACGGTATCGGTGGTGCGACAGGTTCTTCCAAGGCACACGATGAGAAGTCCGTTCTGACCTGCGGTTCTGAGGTTCAGAAGGGTAATCCGCCGACAGAAAGAAAGATCCAGAGACTGTTCCGTATTCCGGAAGTTTCCAAGATGATCCTGCGCTGCAATGACTTTGGTGCCGGCGGTGTATCCGTTGCGATCGGTGAGCTGGCTGATGGTCTTTCCATCGACCTCGATAAGGTTCCGAAGAAGTACGAAGGTCTTGACGGTACTGAGATCGCGATCTCCGAGTCTCAGGAGAGAATGGCGATCGTTATCGATCCGAAAGATGAGAAAGCATTCTTCGACTATGCAGCAAAAGAAAACCTCGAGGCAACCGTTGTTGCGGTTGTAACCGAGGAGCCGGTCATGAAGATGACATGGAAGGGCAACACGATCGTAGAGCTCCCGAGAGCATTTATCGATACAAACGGTGCTTCTTCCTACGCAAAAGCAGAAGTAACCGAGCCGGATTTCGCAAACGGCATTATCGATAAGACCACAGAGGCTTATGTAAACGGTGATTTCGCTGCATCCCTCAAGGGCGCGCTTTCCTCGCTGGACGGCTGCTCCCGTAAGGGTATGGTTTCCCGCTTCGATGGTACCATCGGTGCAGGCACCGTTTTGATGCCTTTCGGTGGCCGCTATCAGCTGTCTCCGGAAGAAGGTATGGCTTGCAAGATCCCGGTTGAGGAAGGTAAGACCAATGCCGTTTCGGTTATGGCTTATGGTTTCGATCCTTATTTCTCTGCATGGAGCCCGTTCCACGGTGCATATCACGCAGTTACCGAATCTCTCCTGCGTCTGGCCTGCCTCGGCTGTGATCCGTTCAAGGCAAGACTGACATTCCAGGAGTACTTCGAGCGTATGGCAGGTGAGAAGTCCTGGGGCAAGCCGCTCTCCGCGCTGCTTGGTGCATATCAGGCTCAGCTGGACTTCGGTACCGCTTCGATCGGTGGTAAGGACAGTATGTCCGGTTCTTTCAATGAACTGCATGTTCCGCCGACGCTCGTATCTTTTGCAGTCGGTATGACAACAACAGATAAGGTCGTTTCTTCGACACTTTCCGCAGCAGGTGAGAAACTCTACGCCATCACGATCAAGCGTGATGCAAACGGCCGTTATGTCAAGGATCACGCGATCCGCGTCATGACATGCCTGAACCAGATCCAGGATCGCGGACAGCTCCGCTGCGCCGGTGTGGTTCGTTCCGCCGGTATTGCCGCTCGTGTTGCACAGATGTGCTTCGGTAACAAGCTGGGCTTTGCATTTGCAGACGGTATCGATGTCGAGTCCCTCTTTAAGCACTCCTTTGGTACAGTACTCCTTTCCGTCAGTGACGGAAATGCAGTCGATAAGATCGAGCAGGTTGGCGGTAAGCTCCTTGGTAAGACCACTGCTGAAAAAACACTGGTTTGCGGCGGTCAGTCCATCTCGATCGATGATGCGATCGATGCATTCGTAGGTAAGCTTGAGCCGATCTTCCCGACGATCGTAGATGAAGGCGCGGCTGTTTCTTACGAAAAGGGTGAAGTTACAAAGAACGCGATCACAGCACCGTCTATCCTGACAGGTGCAAAACCGCAGGTATTTATTCCGGTATTCCCGGGTACAAACTGCGAATACGATACAGCATTTGCATTCTCTCGTGCCGGTGCGACACCGGATGTCATGGTTATCCGTAACCGTAATTCCCAGGAGGTTGAGGAATCCTTCAAGGAAATGAGCGAGAGAATCAAGAATGCGAATATGATCATGATCCCGGGTGGTTTCTCCGCCGGTGACGAACCGGAAGGATCCGGTAAGTTTATCGCCGCTGCATTTAGAAATGCAGCCGTCACAGAGTCCGTTCGTGACCTCCTGTTCAACAGAGACGGTCTGATGCTCGGTATCTGTAATGGTTTCCAGGCTCTCATGAAGCTCGGACTTCTCCCGTACGGTGATATCCTGCCGCTCGAGCACGATGGTCCGACACTGACATTTAACCGTATCGGCCGCCACCAGAGCGCATACGTCTCTACGAAGATCGTATCCAACAACTCTCCGTGGCTGTCCTTCACAAACGAAGGTGATACATACGAGATCGCGATCTCCCATGGTGAAGGCCGCTTCTGCGGTTCCGAAGCGCTCCTTAAGGAACTCTTCGCAAAGGGTCAGGTCGCAACCCAGTATGTTGACGATAACGGCAACCCGACTATGGATACTGCATTTAACCCGAACGGTTCCATGTGCGCGATCGAAGGTATCATCTCTCCGAACGGTAGAATCCTCGGTAAGATGGGTCACAGTGAACGTATGGGTAACGGCATTGCCAAGAACATCCCGGGTGAAAAGGATCAGAAGATCTTCGAAGCCGGTGTTCGCTACTTTATCGGATGATGAATAAACAGGAAGTTCTGTCCATTCTAGAGCAATATGGCCTTTCCGCCACAAAAAGCCTGGGGCAGAACTTTTTGTGCAATGAGGGTGTGATTTCAGCAATCCTGGAGCTGGCGGAAATTGATAAGGATACCGCCTGCCTCGAGATCGGTCCCGGTATCGGTGCTCTTTCCGAAGACGCGGTGAAGATGGCTGGACGTTATACGGCGGTGGAGATCGATACGAGTTTTCAGGACCGCCTGACTTCGATCATCGAGAATCAGGGTGGAAGCGTGATCTACAAGGATTATCTGCAGTTTAAACCAGATGATCTGGAAGAAGGCGCGATGCCGGATGTGGTTATCTCAAACCTTCCGTATTATGTGATGACGCCGATCATGCTGAAAGTGATGGCTGACTTTCCGGAATGTCGGAAGATGGTCTATATGGTCGAAGAGGAAGCGATGGAGCGGATCTTTGCCAAGCCGGGAACAAAACAGTACGGACCGCTTTCTGTGCTGACTGAGCTTTTCGGAAAGAAAGAGAAAGCATTTACGGTTGACCGAGGAAGTTTTGTTCCTGCTCCGAATACGACCTCGGCGGTGATGACGATCACTCGCGAAGAGGGGAAGGTATGGGATCCTTCCTGGATCACTTTCGTGGAAAGTGCATTTGCATTACGAAGAAAGACCTTGGTAAACAGCCTTTCTTCAAGCGGAAGATTCGATAAAGCGGATATCGCTTATGCGCTTTCTTCGATGAATAAAAAAGAGACAGTACGAAGTGAGGAGCTTTCTCCTTCGGAATTTACTGAATTATATAAGATCCTTCGGGAAAGAAAGGATGTGTAGATCGTATGGCATATGAACGTTTGTCGGATTCTCTTTTTGAGAAGTATTCGACTGCTGCGGATGGAAAAAGCAAGAGTAAGAGCAAGTCTTCGAAAAAGAAAAAAGAGCTTCCGGTACTGGCCGAGTATACGCAGCTCCCGCGCGAAAATGCTGCGAAAAAGCCTCGTGCCGTGAAAACTTCAGATGAGGAAGATTCCGCTTTCCCGCAGAGTATCTATGTTCGTATCGCCGGCATGAGTTACCGTTTTACGGTGGATACGGCAGAAGAAAAGGCGAAGACGCTTTATACGGCGAAGATCGCAAATGACCTTCTTTCCGAGACGCTCGATGAGAATCCGGGTATCCCGACAAACCGTGCTCTGATCCTGGCATATATGGAAGCTTGTTTCCGCTGGCAGGCAGAGCTTCACCGTGCACAGGAAGAAAAGCCCGAGCCGGCTCCGCTTCTTCCGCTGGAACAGTATTGTGTGGATAACAACATCCCGATGGAGGAATTATGAAAAGACCGGAACTTCTTGCCCCGGCGGGCTCTATGACGATGCTTCGCGCCGCTGTTGATGCAGGGGCAGATGCCGTATATCTCGGACTGAATCAATATAACGCCCGCATCCATGCGGCGAACTTTACGCTGGAAGATCTTTCCGAAGCACTGGAATATGCGCATCTTCGTAATTCCAAGGTTTATATCACGCTCAATACTCTTATCGAAGATGATGAGATGATGGATGCGGTCGAACTCGCGCTTTCCGCATATAAACTCGGTGCCGATGCATTTCTGATCCAGGATCGTGGTCTGGCCGCGTATCTTTCCGAGCATTTTCCGCAGATCCCGCTTCACGCAAGTACGCAGATGAATGTATTTGCGAAAGATCAGGTAGAGGAGATGAAGGCACTTTCGATGGAGCGTGTCGTGCTTCCACGTGAGCTTTCGGTAGAAGAGATCCGAAGCCGTGTGCAGCTGCTGCATAAAGAAGGAATCGAAGCTGAAGTTTTCGTACATGGTGCGATGTGTGTCTGCTATTCGGGTCTTTGTCTTTTCAGCAGTATGAATAAGTCAGGATCGCGTTCCGGTAACCGTGGCGCCTGCGCGCAGCCGTGCCGTCAGAGTTATCAGCTCTTTGACGGAAACAGACAAGTTGCTGCTGATGGAAAAGCGCTTCTTGAAGGAAAACTTCTTTCTCCGAAAGACCAGTCCGCACTTCCGTATCTCCGTGAGCTGATGGAAAACGGAGTGGATTCACTTAAGATCGAAGGCCGCATGCGTGACGAGAATTACTGCGCAGCCGTAGTCTACGCGTATCGCCGCATGATCGATGCGATCTTGCAGAATAAAGATACGAAGGAAGTGCTGGATCAGGTACAAAATGATCTGCTCGTTACCTTTAACCGTGGTGGTGCATTTACCACACAATATCTTCAGGGCAAAAAAGGACCGGATTATCTGTCCGGTGAATACGCCGGAAAATACGGTCTTTACTGGGGCGAGATCTTATCGTTGAATGCGAAAGCAGGCACGATCTGTATCCGTTCCTGGCAGTCGGATGTTCCGGAAAAAGGCGACTATCTCTCGATCCGTGATAAAGAAAACGAGATCGCGAGCTTCCCGGTCGGAAAGATCGAAGTGTCCATGAACAGTGCTCTTGTAAAGGGCCTGCATCCGGATGCCATCGCCAAGCTTCATCAGGGAATGGCCGTGTATCGCATGAGCAAGCAAATCGAGATTCCGAAGGACAAACTTCGAAAGACGCCTGTTCGCGGTATTTTCAGCTTGAATGAGGATACGTATTCTTTGAAAGTTGAGGTCTCTGAAGGCGCAAATAAGGGTATCTGCGCTGCGATCGAGATCCCAAAGACAGATCTTGGTGAAGGTGAGCCGCTGACCTGGGAGAGAACGAAAGAACAGCTTCAGAAGACAGGACAGACACCGTTTACGTTTGTTTCGATCAAGCAGGACGGGGATTTCCCGATCTATCTTCGTATTTCTGAGATAAATGCACTGCGTCGTGATCTGATGGCGCGTCTGGCCGAAGCCGTGCTCGATGCTTCCACCCGCGGTCGTAAGGATGAGTATGTTGAAGGCGCGCAGATGGGAAGAAATGACCGTCAGGCTCCTGAAAAGATGCACGTAACCATCGCGGACTTTATCGATCTGAACCGTATCACGGACGGATATGCATGTGGTGCGGATATTTATCTCTTTTCCGCTTTAGCTGTAACGCGTCCGGGCCGCATCGCACATATCGATGCGCTCCTTTCGGAAGAGCCGGATGCAAAGATCGCGTTGCGTCTTCCGGGTGCATATAAAGACGATCTGGAAACAGCGATCGAAAAAGCCGTTTCTCTTCTTAAGTCTCACGCCGGAAGCCGTTTCCTCGGATGTTTCGGTACGAATCTGAATGAGAAGATCGTCGGCCTTCTCGGCGGTGGAAATGTTTATAACCATTTCACATATAACTACGAGGCAAAGGAGAATATCTCGTTCCTTTATCCTTCGTATGAGCTTTCCGAGGAGCAGATCCTGAAGATGGCCGCTTCTTTGGATGAAACGTCCAAAACGGTTTATATGGCGCTTCACCGATATGGACCGATCGAGTGGATGCAGTCGGAGTTCTGTCCTTTAGGAAGACATCAGAAGAACTGCTCCATGTGTACGTCTCATCCGCAGGTTTCTCTCGGAGAAAAGAAGATGGAGAAGAATGCACTTCATAATGATTCTCGTGTGGATGTGGTCTGCTATCCAGGATTCTGCCGTGCAGATCTCTTCGGCGAAGCGAAGTTTATTATCGGTTCGGCAACGAGACAAAAACTTGAAAAGATGAAGATCCCGACTGCTTCCGTAGTCCGCTTTATGGACGAGGATCAGGGCGAAAGAAGAATGATCGTAGAGTCCTTGCTGGATTACGATGATCCGTATGAGGAGGAAGAAGATTGGTATGAGTACTGAGATCTATATTGAAAAAATCAACGAGAATGCGGTGCTTCCGGCTTATGCCCACGACGGTGATGCCGGAATGGACCTTTACGCAGCTGAAGATGTCACGATCGCACCCGGTCAGACTGTTTTGGTCAAGACCGGTCTGAAGTTTGCGATCCCGGTCGGCTTTGAAGTCCAGATCCGTCCGAGAAGCGGTATCTCGCTGAATACTCCTTTACGTATTCCAAATGCACCGGGAACGATCGACAGCGGGTATCGTGGGGAGATCTGCATCATCATGGAAAATACTTCGCCAGAGAGTTCGGACGTTATCGGACAGGTTTTTGGTGTAGGCGATAAAGGCAACCAGAAGGGTACGTATCAGATCAAGAAAGGTGACCGTGTCGCCCAGATGGTAGTGGCTCGTTACGAAAAGGTGGATTTTGTATCCGTAGAGAGTGTAGAGGGTATCGGTAAAGACAGAGAGGGCGGCTTCGGCTCCACAGGTATCTGACTTTTCGATAGGCAAGCTTTATAACAGCGGTATTTTGTCATTCAACTTCTTGCGTGGTAAAATATTCTGGCTGATAAAGGAGACGATATGCTGGAAATTTTTAAATCAATCGAAAAAAAGACTTCTGATGGAAAAGTGAGTCATATCATCACGCAGATCGATGAGATTTCGGAGAATACCTGGATCCATCTTCAGGAACCGACGGAAGAGGAGATGCTTCTGCTCGAGGAAAAACTTGATGTCTCGAGAGAATTTCTTACGAATCCGCTTGACGATGAGGAGCGCCCTCGTGTGGATGTTGATGAGGAAAATGGTGATACGCTCATCATACTCGATATTCCATATATGATGAAAGATAAAAAGCTATGGACCGTTCCTTTGGGAATTATCATCAAGAAACGTTACATCATTACCGTTTCTCTTCGTGATGTGCCGCTTCTGGAACCATTCAAAACGAATCAGGTCAAGGATCTGGTGGTGAATTTCAGGAACCGTTTTGCGATTATGATTCTGCTTCATGCTGCAAAAGATTATCTGAAGTGGTTGAAGTATATCGATAAGAAGATCGAGTCCACGGAAAAAGAACTGGCACGTTCAACAGATAATGAACAGTTATATGAGCTTTTGGAAGTGTCAAAGACCTTGGTTTATTTTTCTACGTCCCTGAAGTCGGATGAAGCAGTACTTGAAAAGCTTACAAGGTGGAGTGTGATCCTTCAATATGACGAAGATCAGAATCTCCTGGAAGATGTCATCATCGAGTTTAAGCAGGCTCGCGAGATGTCTGATATTTATACTTCAGTTGTCAGCCATACAATGGAAGCATATGCTTCCATCATAAACAACAATATAAATGA
Source organism: Clostridiales bacterium (assembly GCA_017962145.1). Taxonomy (GTDB): domain Bacteria; phylum Bacillota; class Clostridia; order Saccharofermentanales; family Saccharofermentanaceae; genus Scatonaster. The sequence continues at coordinate 36,768 of JAGCVX010000037.1, forward strand.
GATCATGAAGATCATGGCGGCTGCGACGATCGCGTTGTCTGTTCCGACGATCATCTCAAGTTTCTTCGGACAGAACTGCCCGATGCCCTGGGATGTCGGTTTCTCGTCGAATCCGATACCTTTCCTGATTCTGACCTTGGCTGGTTTCTGCAGTGTGATCTGCGCGATCTTGATTCTTAAGAAACACAGGATGCTGTAATTACGAGGTCATATGAATCAGGGAATCACGAAAAAACCGGGAACGAAACTCTCGTTTTCAAAAATGATCGTACGAATGGCGCTGGTTCTGAGTATCCTCGCTGTGATTGCGATCGCTCTGATCGTGTTGACGGCATCTACGGCGAACTCGCTTATGAGTATTCCGAAAAAGCAGATGGCGAATATTCCTTCGAACATTCTTCCGAGCTATTCGGCGACCAGTTTTACTTCGGCGGATGACCAGACGATTCTTTCCGGCTGGTTCTTTAAGACAGAAGATCCAATCAGTACCATCATCGTCGTGCACGATACACAGTCGAACCGACTTCCTTTTAACGTAGAAATGGTCGACCTGATCGATGATTTCCTTGCGATGCATTTCAATGTATTCCTGTTCGATATGCGTAACTCCGGTGAGAGTTCCGGTGCGATCTGCGGATACGGATATCTGGAGTGGCAGGATGTTCTCGGTGCGATCAAGCACGTAAAGAAGATCTCGGTTACGACGGATGTCATCTTATACGGAATCGGATCCGGCTGCAGTGCTTCGCTTCTGGCGATCGATAAGCTTCCGCCTTCTATGGATACGGAAGTACTTGAAGGATATAACCAGAAGATCGTAGATCTTGGCTTTGACGCATCTTATATCTCTGGAATCATCCTGGATTCACCGGCAAAGAACTCGGACGATTATATCCGTCCGTTCGTATTTAAAAAGTCGAAGTTTGCGTTCGTAACGCAGTATTTCGTTCCTTATGCGATCCGTATCTCGGCAGGTGAGTCGAATAACGTCAATCTCGCAACGGAGATCTCTCGACTTCAGATTCCGGTATGTATCATTTACGGAGGAAGAGATACTTTCGTAGGAGCAGAGAAGATCGGTCAGATCGTGGAAGAGAGAAAGAGACTCAATCCGAATACAACGATGGCGAAGATGTTCTCCGGTGCCGGTTACGTCGAGTCCTATCTGATCGACCCGAACGGATACAGAAGCACGCTGAGCGATTTTCTGACATCATACTTCAAATAAGGTGGGAACTATGTCTGTAATCACATTGGGAATTGAATCATCCTGCGACGAGACAGCGTGTGCCGTAGTTAAAGACGGCCGTGAGGTGCTGTCGAGCATTATCGCGTCTCAGGCGGATTTCCACAGCCAGTATGGCGGTGTAGTACCTGAGCTGGCATCCCGTATGCATGTCGAAGCGATCGTTCCCTGTATTTCCGAAGCCTTAAAACAGGCTGAAGTGACGTATTCTGATCTCGATGCCGTCTGTGTAACGAAGGGACCGGGGCTTGTCGGTGCCCTTTTAGTCGGTGTTTCTGCGGCAAAGGCACTTTGTGAGGTTAAGCATATCCCGCTTGTCGGAGTAAATCATATGGCAGGTCATATCGCTGCGAATTATCTGACTGATCCGTCCTGGGAACCTCCGTTTCTTTGTCTGGTCGTTTCCGGCGGCCACAGTGAGATCCTTCTTGTTTCGGATTATACGAAGATGGAATATATCTGCTCGACAAAAGACGATGCCGCAGGCGAAGCTTTCGATAAGATCGCACGTGTGATCGGTCTGGGATATCCCGGCGGACCGAAGCTGGATAAGGCTTCAAAGGACGGAAATCCGCAGGCATATTCGTTCCCGATGCCGAAGATGGGCGATACGCTGGACTTTTCTTTCAGCGGAATCAAGACCGCGGCACTCAATACGATCAACCAGGTTCGATTGAAGGGAGAAGACGTCAACGTCAACGATTTTGCCGCATCATATCAGGATGCGATCTGTTCGATCCTTTGTGATCGCCTGAAAAAGGCCGTGAAACTTACGGGTGTCACGAAGATATGTCTGGCCGGTGGTGTATCGGCCAATTCCTGCCTGCGTGCGAAGGTGGAGGATCTTTCCAAGAAGATGCGTCTTCAGCTTTGCCTTCCGAAGATGGTGTATTGCACCGATAATGCAGCCATGATTGCTTCGGCAGGGTACTATAGCTTTAGAGATGGTGTGACGGACAACCTGGATATGAATGCCTATCCGTCACTGGAATTAGGAGGATAATATGGCTATCGCTCGAGGAATCAAGATCATTGCCGAGAATCGAAAGGCTTTCCATGATTATTTTATCGACGAGAAGTTTGAGGCGGGAGTCGTACTTTCGGGAACGGAAGTCAAGTCGCTTCGTGCCGGAAGAGTTAACCTTAAGGACAGTTATGTACAGTGCAAAGAAGGGGAGATCTTCCTCGTAGGTGTGCATATCAGCCCGTATGAGCAGGGAAACCGCTTTAATCTCGACCCGATGCGTACGAGAAAACTTCTCATGCACAAAAATGAGATCATCCGTCTGTATTCGACCGTGAAGCAGGACGGTCTCACTCTCGTTCCGACGAAATGCTATTTCAAAGACGGTAAGGTGAAGTTCGAGATCGGGCTTGCACGAGGTAAGAAAAACTACGATAAGCGTGACGCTTCGGCGGAAAAATCTGCGAAACGTGAGATCGACCGTGCGATGAAAAATCAAAGAAAAAATTCGGATGTTTAAGAATCCGCTAATTATTTTGAGAATATAGGAAAATGTAGTATACTTGGTATGTATTAACTAAGGAGTGGCATGCCATGGGAGTAGACCGAAAACAGACAAAATACGTCTTTCATCCTATATACCTTTTGTTTGCCATCATCATGTGGGTCCTGGTTGTTTTATGGCTGGGCGTGATTTTCTCGTTGTCCGCTGAGACAGGAGATGTGTCCGCACTTCGTTCTCAATCCCTGGTAGATTGGCTTTCCGGTGCACCTGCGCTTTTCACAAACGAGTATCTTCTTAGAAAGAGTGCTCATATTGTCGAGTTTTTGATTCTTTCCGTTCTGGCTTATGTTGCGATGTTTGCGACGAAGCATATCCAGTCGGATGTCCATTGGGACGGTTCACAGCTGATCCAGATCAAGAGCGATAATGAAGTCTATATCGCTTTTTCGCTCTGGATCACAACACTTTCCGCGGTTGCGGATGAGTATCATCAGATCTTTGTACCCGGACGTTCTTCCAGTCTGTTCGATGTATTCCTGGATCTTTCCGGAGCATTCACACTGATGCTGATCATCCGTGTCATCGTATCGATCCATGTTTATTTGAAGGACAAGCAGAATCCGATCGAGATGTCTGCTTCCTGAGTGTAAGGAGAAATCAAAATGGGGATTTTTGATAAGAGAAAAGAAAGAGATAAGGAGAAGGCTGATTCTCCGATCTGGCAGCAGGCTTATGTTCCGTCCTATTCCTTTATTACGGATAAGGCTGCAAATCCTTGCGGTGCATTTGCTTTGAACGAAGGGATTTCCACCAGACTTCTGAAGAAGCCTTCGGACTTTTATGAGGAGACTAAGAATTTTGTCTTGATCCTGATCAGTTCGACGGATAAGAAGATCATCGATGAGATCCCTTATGACAAGGCGATCAAGGCGCTCGATAACTTTAAGCAGGACGAGACGAAAGAGGAGCTTCTTGTTCGTCCGCTTACATATCAGGAACTGAAAGAACTGGCTAAAGCTTGATTTATTTATTTTTCCGTTGCAAATGAAAAGACCCGGGATCTTGAAGATCTCGGGTCCTTTTGGTTTTTTTGCAGAAACTGCGATTACGGTGTGATCGTGGTCTTGTCGATCTCGTCAACGTCTACTACGCAGATGTAAGACTTACCGGCATTTACATCGATCTCTACGCCATTCATATCAAAGATATGGATCAGATCGTTCGGAGTAGGCTTGCTCCAAGTGATCGGGATGATCTTGCCGTAAGATACGTAGTAACCTGTACCGCCTTCTTCGAAGTGGATGTCAAGGTGACCTTCGCCGTCGTTCGGACGCGGGCAGACATTGCCGTAAAGTACGAATACGTTTGTGAAGTGGATCTGTACGTTAGTGGTCTCATCCATCTGCGGACGGCCGTTGTACTGGCTCTTGTAGTATACGCCCTCTTCCGGGTTATATACGAACAGTGCGTCGTCGTTGCAGTCAGAGAAGAATACGTTGATCTGGGAACAAGGTGTAGCACCGTCCATCGGAGCGGTTCCGTTCGGAACAAAGTTGAACATTCTCGGTGTATCACCGTTTACATCATACTGGAGGTATTCCATAGCACGCAGGAGCTGTTCGCCGTTTGTAACACCGGTATGCTCGGTTGCTCTCTTGGACTTCCAGTCCTTATCACGCCAGCAGAAGACGTTACCTGTAAGATTTACAGGGCCTTCCTTAGAGCTGTAGTAAGAACCTGCGATGTAGTTGTTGAGGTTGATCCAGTTGATGCCCGTTCCTGTGTCATAGCCCGGGAAACGTGTCTTATCCATACCCCAGGAAGTAAATACGGAGTTTGTACCGCCGCAAAGGTCGCAGGCAACCTGTCTTGCACTACGGATCGAACCGATCTCCGGAACAGCAGAGATATCTGCAAAGAGTGCGAGCATACGTGTCTGACCGCCCTCTGTCTCATATTCACAGATAACAGCGGCTTCGCTGGTACCACGGGACGGGTTTGCTTCCAGACAGTTGTTAACTACGATACCGATACTGCGCTTACCGACATTTGCAGGATCCATGTCCTGGATACCGGTAAGAGGATCGATCGCCATCGGGTTGTTCGGATCATAGAGTGGATCTGCTACTTCAACGATGACTTCCTCAGAAGTCTCGGTGGTCGTTGTAGCCTCTGTGGTAGCTTCAGTTGTTGTAGTTGCTGCCGTAGTAGTTTCAGAAGAAGCTTCTGTTGCCTTTTCCTTTTTACATGCTGTTGCAGGCGCCATCAGCATAATCATTGCGATGGAAAGACCTGCAAGTTTTGTGATCTGCTTTTTCATCTGCAATCTCCTTTATCTTTTTCTGTTCCCATTGTAACACAACATTTTGGAAGTTAAGCCCAACATTGAAATATTGTAATGAATCGGTTAAAATTATGAGGTTTAGAAAGGAAGTTTTTTATGGCAACAAATACTTCAGAAAGACTGAATACTAAGCGTGCAGACAGTTCTTCGCCGAAGTCCGGAAAGAAACTTGCGATCAAAATTGTTTGTTACATTCTTTGCGCTGTTTTGGGTCTTTCAACAGGCGTTGTCCTGTATGTTTATAAGCTTTTAGGAGCGGTGGGCTTTGTAAATACACCGTTCGTCAATAAGAGTCAGTATGAGACGATCGACTTTGATGATCTCGACAATATTGACTTAAGCAGTGGTGATGTCACGTCTTCCTGGGCAAATGGCGGACATACTAAGGTATATGTAAATCCTAAGTATCCTATTAAGAAAGTCGCGCAGAAGGATAAGAAGGTCGAGAATATCCTTGTTTTCGGCGTTGATTCCCGTGGAACGGATGATGTTACATGCCGTGCTGACGCGATCCTGATCGTTTCGATCGATCATCGCAGCAATTCCCTGAAGATGATCTCTTTGATGCGTGATACCGGCGTAGAGATCGAAGGACGTTCTTCTACCGATAAGCTTACGCATTCCTATGCTTACGGTGGTGTCGGCCTTCTGATCAATACCATTAACGAGAACTTCGGCCTGGATATCCAGCGCTTTGTTATGCTCGACTTCGGCAGTTCTTCGGATATCATCGACCTCGTCGGCGGCGTAGAAATCGAAGTTACAGCCAGCGAAGTAAAGTATGCCAACCAGAGCATTAACGAAGAGAATATGCTCCTTGGTACGAATGTTCCGCTTCTTACACATGAGGGCCTTCAGACGTTAAATGGTGTTCAGGCGACATCCTGGGCCCGTATCCGTAAACTTGACTCGGACTATGTTCGTTCCAGCCGTCAGAGAACACTCGCGATCGCGCTGATCAAGAAAGTCGCTTCTCTCGGAAGACTGGAGCAGACGGCACTTCTTGAGGATTCTGCCGGAATGTTTGAGACGAACATGAACGCGATGGATATGATGCGTGTTGCGCTTTCCGCGATCGAAGTCATCGATACGATCGAAGAGTACCGTGCTCCTTGCGACGGTATGTTCACGGTTCAGCAGAACCCGTGGATGATGATCGTTGACTGGGATGCGCAGCTTGCGGATTTCCATAAGTTTATTTGGGGGGATTCATAAATGAGTAAGACTACATCAGCCGCAATTTGTGAAACCAATCAAATACAGGGACAGAATCAGGAGAATGTATTCTTCCATAGCCTCTATCGTCTGGCGTCGGAGTATACAGGTACATTTGTACGTTCTGCAAAATCAACGGCACCGATCCAGATCATGGCTTGCCTGTCCGCGCAGGGAGATGACACTGTTGCGGCTATGGCGCTTCAGGAAGTGCTGAAGAATTTCCAGGGACTGGTTTCCCAGACTCAGCTTAAGAGTGTTCTCGATTATGAGAGCTTTACAGATCAGGTCGTAACGGTCCTGAATAATACTGTCTGTCAGGAATCGGTAAAGAATAACGGCGCGAAGATCCGTGTTTCCATGTCGATGATCGTAGTAGAGGGCGATACGCTCCGTGTAATGAACATCGGTAATACGCATATCTGGCTTTTCAGACAAGGAAAGATGATCTCTCTTACGGAGAATCAGACAGTTGCGCATCGTGCTGTTCAGATGGGCGCGATCCCGAAAGAAGCGGAAGCGATGCACGAAGGAAAGAATGAACTGACTCAGTTCCTGGGTCGTTTCCCGCAGGATGGCGAAGTTATTCCTGATAAGAAAGTACATATTAAACTGCTCGATGGAGATGAGATCGTCATGATCGGTACCGGTCTGGATCAGGGTGTTCCGATCCAAAAACTTGGTGCCGTGATCGCAAGACCGACTCCGCCGGATACAAAAGCCATGGATCTTCTGGATCTGGGTGCTACATGCGGTGTAAAGGCCGGTCTTACGGCTCTGGTTATGCATATCGACAGTACGTTGCTTTTGCCGGGTGATGCGAATATTGATGCATCAAATGTATCGAACAGCCTTACACCTTCCGTCCGTCCGAGTGCTCCGGAAGCTCCGGTTGCTTCTTCTGCAGCGGCTGCTGCAGCCGGCGCGGCTATGGCATCTTCGGAACTCGGTGATGCACCGACGATCAGAAATACGGATCTTCCGTATAACGTAAATCAGGCAGTTTCACAGGGTGAGGAAGAAGAGGACGAGGAAGAGGATGACTTTATGGCACCTTCTAAACCGAAGTCTTCTGAGAAAAAGCCGGGACGTCTCAAGAAGATCCTGACTCCGATCCTGATCTTCCTGGTATCTGCTCTGATCGGTTTTGGCGGCATGTATGTGCTGTTTAATGCAGGTCACTGGACCGGAAAACTGAAGAATAAGACTGAGACGACAACGACTTCTGATGACGAGATGGAGGTTGCAGAAGGTCAGGTCGTATATGCACTCTATGACAATACTTCACTTTATGTTGAAGAATCCCTGGAAAGCCAGGCGATCGATACACTCGCACGTGGTGAAGCCGTTACGCTTCTGGCCATGAACGATAATTTCGCGAAAGTCCGCAAGGAGAACGGTCTGATGGGTTATGTTCCGAGAGAGATGATCTCCTTTGATGACCCGACGATCGGTGATGCGGATCCAAGTGAGTTTATCGACCCGACGCCGATCCCGACGGAGAGCTCCGGTTCATATACTGAGCCTACTTTGCCTCCGACAGATACGACGCTCCCGCCGACTGATACAGAGCCGCCGACGGATCCGTCCGATACGACACCGGAACCGACAGACACAACACCGGAGCCGACAGATACGACGCCGGAACCGACGGATACGACACCGGCTCCTACGGATACAACTCCGGAACCGACAGATACGACTCCGGCACCTTCCGACACGACACCGGAACCGACATCGGACACGACTCCACAACCTGCAGAACCGAGTGATCCTGCAGCACCGTCAGAAGGTTAAGTTCATTTCAATAGGAAAAACGATCAGCGAAGTTCGAGTTTCGCCATTTCTTCCACTTTGAATTCGTTCGGAAGAGGCAGCTCGACTTCGTTTTTCTTTAGTGCGGAACGATAGAAACCCAGAACCATATCTACAGCAAGATAACCGGAACGACCGTCAGCGATAGGGTTGGAGTTGGTCGTGATCGCCTGGTAAAGGTCTTTGTAGATACCGAAATGCGGATTCTTGGCAACCGAGATCAGGTGAGAAAAACCGTATTGCTTGATATAGCGGCGCAGATAGCGGAACGCCAGATTCTTTCCTTTGGTATTGGTGATCGAATAGGACGGCTTTCCTTTATGAAGACCGATACGGATATTGGCTTTTTCTGCATTGATAAAGAAAGATGCTTCGTGGTCGTTGGGAAGAGTAGCGGTTGTACCCTCAACCTGACAAAGAGCTCCATTTGCAAAGTGGAAAACACCCATCGCCGTATCTTCGGCTTCCATATTGCGGAATCTTCTGGCGATCGTGCCGTTGGCCGATACGGCTTCGGACTGCATCAGGTAGCACATCAGATCCAGTGCGTGAACAGTCTGGTTCATCAGGGCGCCGCCATCGCTTTTCCAGGTTCCGCGCCAGGCTGCCTGGGAATAGTAGTCGTCACCATGTCCCCAGCGGACGACAACAGAACCATGTCCGACCTTCCCGAATACGCCATTTCCCATATCTTCGGCAAGAAGGGAAACGATCGGGAAGTAACGGTAGATATGTCCCATGGCGATCTTTTTGCCCTGCTCCTGCGCAAGTTCGTAGAGTTCGCGGGAAGTCTTGTTGCTCATGGTCATGGGCTTTTCGAGAAGAATATTGGCACCGGCCATAAGACAATCTTTTGCGATCTGATAATGAAGCCCCGAAGGCAGCGCGATCGCAACGATATCCGGCTTTTCTGCCGAAAGCATCTCTTTATAGTCGATATAGGTCTTAAGCGTGGCTTTGTCGGCCTTGAAGTATTTGCCGCCGGCTTTGCATGAAGAAAGAAGGTGGGAGGGGGCGTCCGGATTATTATCGACCAGTGCACAAAGACGAATACGGTCACCGAGCTTGGCGATGGCACGGATATGCTTGATGCTGACACGTCCACAGCCGATGATGGCGGCATTTAAACGGGGCTGGTTGATTTCTTGACTCATTTCCTTCACTCACTTTTTTAGATTCTTCATCGATATTCTATCATAAAGTAAAAGATGCACCTACAAAATGATACAATAATATAGATAAATCGTGAGGGAGGATCGCCTTATGAATATGCTGGAATTGATCGAGAAGAAAAGAGACGGCGGAGTGCTTGATACAAAAGAGATCGAGTTCTTTGTGGATGGCGTGACGCATAAGACGATTCCGGATTATCAGATCTCGTCATTTCTGATGGCGGTGCTCTGGCGCGGTATGAATGACCGTGAGACGGCGGATCTGACCATGGCGATGGCGCATTCGGGCAAGATCTGTGATCTTTCCGATATTCCCGGTGTAAAGGTAGATAAGCATAGTACAGGTGGTGTAGGAGATAAGGTCACGCCGATCCTTCTTCCTGTCGTTTCATCATTTGGCATTCCTTGCGTAAAGCTTTCCGGCAGAGGACTCGGATTTACCGGCGGAACGATCGATAAGTTTGAATCCATCTCCGGATTTTCCACGACTGTGAAGCCTGAGGAGTTTAAAGCACGTATTGAAAAGTGCGGCATGCTCTTAGGCGGACAGACTGAGGATCTGGCTCCATGCGATAAATATCTGTATGCGCTTCGAGATGTGACCGGCACGGTTCCTTCGATCCCGCTGATCTCTTCAAGTATTATGAGCAAGAAGATCGCCGGCGGCGCAGATGCGATCGTTCTGGACATCACCTGCGGAAGCGGCGCATTTATGAAAGATCTGAAATCGGCAGAAGAACTGGCAAACAGCATGATCGCGATTGGTAAGCTTGCGGGTCGTCCGGTTACCTGTGTTCTTTCTTCGATGGTGCAGCCGCTCGGTGCGATGGTCGGAAATATCCTGGAGATGCAGGAAGTTGTTGCGACGCTTCAGGGTCAGGGCCGTCCGGACGTGATCAAAGTCGTGACGACGATGGCCTGCGAGATGATCAAGCGAACACCGCAAGGTCGGGGAAAGAGCGACGAGGAGATCATCGGCGAGTGCAAAAAGAAGATCGAGAGCGGCGAGGCATTCTCGCGCTTTGGCGATCTGATCCTTTCCCAGGGCGGTATCTTAGATGCTTCCGGCTGTCCGATCTATGTAGACGAGCCGTTTGAAGTGATGACTGTGTATGCAGATCGAGACGGATATGTTTCCCGATGCGATGCACTGGAGATCGGAGAAGCATCCTGTCTTCTTGGTGCAGGACGCATGGAAAAGGACGATGTGATCGATATGGGCGCCGGAATCCGTCTTTCGAAGAAAGTCGGGGACAAGGTATCCCGTGGTGATGCGCTCTTTACACTTTATACCGGATCCAAAGCGCGGGTCAGCGATGAGCGTGTCGATGAAGCGCTGATGAAGATGGACGGTGCATTTGAGATTGCCGACGAACCTGTTGAAACACCGAAGGAGATCCTTGGCGTGATTTCCTGATGCTGGTTGCATCGGTTTCAAATGATTGTTATAATGCGATAAGAACGAATGTTCAGATTTTGAAAAAAGGACGAAGATATGGTCATTATAGGCATTGATCCGGGATATGCGATTACGGGCTACGGCGTAGTTTCCTACGAACGCAGCAAGTTTACTGTCCTGGATTATGGCGCGATCACGACGAAGGCGCATACTCCTTTTGAGCAGCGACTGCTGACGATCCATCAGCAGATGGATGTGCTTATGGAGCGTTATCATCCGGAAGTGATGGCCATCGAGGAACTTTTCTTTGCTCGAAATACAACGACGGCGATCGGTACTGCACAGGCTCGTGGTGTGGTGATCCTTTCTGCGGCAGAAGCGAACGTTCCCGTTTATGAATATACGCCGATGCAGATCAAGCAGGCGGTGACAGGATACGGACGTGCGGATAAGAATCAGGTGTCGCAGATGGTCAAGATGCTTCTGCATCTGGAAAAGATGCCGAAGCCGGACGATGTGACGGATGCTCTGGCGATCGCGATCTGTCAGGCACATATGGGAATCAACAGTGCATTTCAGGCAGTGGCCGGCTATCAGTACGGAAGATACGGAAAAAAGGAGTTTGATATTTAATGTACGCATATATCAAGGGAATGTTCATCTCCGCGCGGGGTGATGATATTATTGTTGAGAATAACGGTATCGGATATAAGATCTATATGCCGCTTTTGATGCAGGGCAGAGTCGGTCGTCCAGGCGATGAGGTCTGCGTGTATACGTATCACTATGTCAGAGAGGACATGATCGCGCTTTATGGTTTTCCGACACCGGAAGACCAGGATATGTTTGAGCTTCTCCTAACGGTAAGCGGTATCGGTCCGAAGATCGCGATCACGGTTGTCGAGTCCCTGACGCCGGAAGAACTTGCTCTGGCAGTACTTTCGGGAGATATTAAGAAGATCAGTTCGGTTAAGGGTCTTGGTAAGAAATCGGCAGAGAGGATCATTTTGGAACTGAAAGATAAGCTTAAGGGCTATGATGTAAGCGGAGCGGCAGCATCTTCCGATGATATGCCGATGGTTTCCGAACCGGGCCGTGGTGTGATCGAAGACTGTGTATCGGCATTGATCGTGCTCGGTTACTCGTCCGTAGATGCGAATAAAGCGGCCAGAAGTGCCTATGAAGAGAATATCGGTGTAGAAGATCTGATCCGTAAGTCTTTACGGCTTCTCGCCAGATGATTGATGAAAAGAACAGGAGCAGTCAGATAGATGAACTTTAATGACTACGAAGAAGATGAGAGAATGATCGCCCGGGAAAGGCTTCCGGAAGATCGGGATGAATATGGTCTGCGACCGCTGACCTGGGCGGATTATGCCGGTCAGAAACAGGTCACGGATAATCTGAAGATCTTTATTGAAGCGGCCATGCGTAGAAATGAAGCCCTGGATCACTGTCTTCTTTACGGACCTCCTGGTCTGGGTAAGACGACGCTCGCGGGTATTATTGCCAATGAGATGGGCGTAAATCTTCGTATCACGACAGGACCTGCGATCGAAAAAGCCGGTGACCTGGCGGCGATCCTTACTAATCTTCAGGAACGCGATGTTCTTTTTATCGATGAGATCCACCGTCTCAACAGAAGCGTAGAAGAAGTGCTCTATCCTGCGATGGAGGACTTTGCGCTGGATATTATGATCGGAAAAGGCCCTTCGGCCAGATCCATCCGTATGGATCTTCCTAAGTTTACTTTGATCGGTGCGACGACTCGTGCAGGTATGCTTTCTGCACCACTTCGTGACCGTTTCGGTATGGTACACCGTCTTGAGCTCTACAAGCCGGAAGAATTGAAAGTCATCTTAAAGCGTGACGCGGATATCCTGGGTATCGGCATCGACGATGACGGTCTTTCCTGTCTGGCATGCCGTTCTCGTGGTACACCGCGTATTGCGATCCGACTTCTCAAGCGTCTTCGTGACTATGCAGAAGTAAGAGGAGAAGGTATCATCAACCGTGAGATCGCGGAATTCGGTCTTTCCCAGCTTTCTGTCGATGAGATGGGACTGGATCATACTGACCGCCGCATCATGAGCAGTATTGCCGAGAAGTTCTTAGGCGGACCGGTTGGTCTGGAGACCCTTGCAGCCTGCACGGGTGAAGATGCGGGCACGATCGAAGATGTATATGAACCTTTCCTGATGCAGTGCGGATTTATCGCCAAGACTCCGAGAGGACGCGTGCTTGCACCTGCAGGATGGAAGCATCTGGGCTTGACTTGTCCTGCGGATATTGACAGAAAACTCAGCGGTCTGGGTGTATCAAATAAGACTGCGGATTCGGCGCAGATGTCGATCGACGACATGATGAAAGGCGGCAACTGATGTCTTCGGAACGGATGCTGCTTCATGCCTGCTGTGCTCCTTGTGCGGAGTATCCCGTATATGACCTTCTAAATCAGAAGATCCGTCCGGATGTGCTTTACTTTAATCCGAATATCCATCCTCGTTTTGAATTCGACAGAAGAAAAGAACAGCTGGAAAAACTCGCCGATCTTCGCGATCTTTCGTGCTTTTATATCGACGATTTCAGAATCGATGACTGGCTTTCCCATTCCTGGGAAGGAAAATATGGTTCCCGCTGTCTGATGTGTTATGACATCCGTATGGATTTCACTGCGAAATATGCCAAAGAGAACGGTTATCAGAGCTTTTCAACCAGTCTTTTAGTCAGTCCCTATCAGAATCACGAAGCAATTATCGAAGCTGCCAAACGCGCGGCGGAGAAGTATGCTGTTCGTTTCGATTATACGGACTGGCGTCCGAATTTCCGCGCAGGACAAAACATGGCCAGAGAAGACGGGCTTTACAGACAGAAGTATTGTGGCTGCATTTTCTCGCTTGAGGATTCAGAGTTTAAAGAAAAGATCATCCGTTCTTTTCCTGAGAATTGGGAAGCTGCGCGCTGACAAAGAGAGTATTGTATTTCTCGTATGTGACCATGCCGGGCTTGGCTTTCGGAATCTTTTTGACATGACTTACCGGACAATAATCTATATCCACACGAATATCGTAGCGCGACTGGTTCTGTGTGTTCTCGGAAGAGAACGCTTTATTGCTTTTTGAATAGAACGCTGCGATCGAAGCTGCTTCGGTGATCGCCTGATCAGAAGGAGTACCGCCGTTTGTCTTGAGGATGACGTGCGTGCCCGGGACGTTTTTCGCATGAAACCACAGATCATCTTTGTCGGCCAGGCCGAAAGTAAGATGATCGTTTTGGATATTATTTCTTCCTGCGAGCACTTCCAGTCCGCCATGTACCGTGAACTTACGAGGAGAAGACGGATCTTCGGCCTTCTTGTCCTTTTTCTTGTTCTGACGGTTCTTGGCCTGCTGGGAAGCCTGTCTAAGTGCGCGGGAAGAGGCTTTTCCGGACTTGGATTTGCCGGGATAGTATTTCTGTTCGCTTGTTGAAGCAGTGTGCTTTTTCTCGTTTGCGGAGATCGCTCCTACCGAAAGTTCATATTCGATCGCGGCGAGGTCATCCGGCTCACTGGCGGCATCGATCTCGGAAAGCAGTGACTGAAGATACATCAGCTCGGCCTTTTCTTCGGAGATGAAGCGCTCGGCTGTCTCACGACGGCTCATCGCTTTTCTGTAGTACTTCAGGTTGCTCTGACCCTGCTCAGACGGGGTCATATCTTCGCGAAGTGCGATAGTGATGGACTGTCCGAAATCCGGATAATCGGGAATCTTGACCTCTTTGTCTTCAGGTTTGATCATGTACTGATATGCCAGAAGTAGTTCGCCTTCTTCCTTGCGCTTTTCCGCATCAGATGTGGAATGCAGGTCATCTTCGTGGATAGACAGTTTCTTGCTTACATGTCCAAATGCACTGGAAACGATCGTGCTAAGGCTCTTTCTCTTGCTTTCGAATCTTTCTCTTCTTTCGTGATAACCGGTGACATGGTCGATGGCTTCCGAGATGGAAGAGAAAGGCTTGGCGATACCGGCATCTTCAAGTTTCAGAACGTGCCAGTCCGAAGGCTCGTGGTCGTTATAGTAGACGCAGGGGGACGCATGAAGAGAAAGAATGTCTTCAAGCATCTCGGAAAGCACCTGCATCAGCTTGGATTTCTGAGTTTCGGAGATCGTATTGATTCCGCAGCGGGTATCGATTCCGCACTGGTAGCAGATATCGTTGACCAGAAGCGGGGAGAAGCCTAAAAGAGAATCCAGAAGTGCTTTTGACGCAGGACGGGAAAGCGCACTTTCAAGAAGCGGAAGCTGCCCCTGACGGAGCATTTCCATCGCCTGATCAGCGGTAAGTTTTCCCTGCACCGGTGGTGCTTCGTAGATACGGGCCGGCATGACTTCGCGGACACGGTTAGAACTGCTGTCTACGTGTACGAGCGCGTCGATAATCTTTCCTTCTGAATTCGTAAAGATGATATTGCTGTAACGGCCCATCATCTCAACGATCAGACGCTTGGTCGAAGTATCGTGCAATTCATCCGTTGTAGAGATATCGATGTTGATGATTCGCTCATAACCCGGGCAGGAGACTTGCAGAATGCGGGCACCCTGCAGGTACTTTCGAAGCAGCATGCAGAAGTTCGGCGGCATCTGCGGGTTTTCGCGCATGTAAGAGGTGATCTGCACACGCGGATTCTGCGGGTTGCAGGAAAGAAGAACCTTAAGATTCTCGTTTCCGGAACGGGTAGTGAAATACAGGTCAAAACGGCTGGGCTGATAGATCTTGTCGATCCTTGCTCCGGCCAGTTTTGTGTTTAATTCGCAGGCGAGAAAGTGCGAAGCGATTCCGTCCATCGGCATAAATTACACCTCTTGGTCTTCGCTTTCATTAAGTTGCTTGATCTGTTTGCTTCTCTCGATAAGAAGAAAGACGATCCATCCGATGATCATACCGGCGATGATCTCGATGCCTAAGACCATAAAGAAACGGTCATAGTGATTCATGGAAATCAGGAAATCCAGTGCGATTATAAGGAGCAGCGCAACAACAGCATACAGAACCTTGCCCCAGGAATAGGACCAGATCTTTGAAAAGATCGATTCTGTATCTTCGTAGACCGGCTGAACCTTCTTAGAAGAAGAGCGCGCGTTAACGGACGGTTTCTTTCCCGAACCGGAGCGACTGTTACTTCTGGAAGACCTTGAATTGGAAGCTTTCTTCTGCGCCATACGATCTTACCTGTCAGGCGTTTGGTTCCTTGAGGTCGCCCTTGCTGGCAAGGAGCTTCTTGATCTTGTCTGTCGGCTTGATCAGGTTGGACAGAGAAGAGTCGTGGTTGATCGCATCGATCAGAAGAGCAACGAACTTACTCATGTTAACATCGGCGAACCAAGGTGCTTCGAGGAGCTCCGGACGTCTGTAAATGAGGTTTGTTGCGAAAACTTTCGAGATGATGCCATCCTGATATGCTTTGTTGAAGTGCTCGATGCCTTCCGTGAAAAGACCGAATGTAGCGGTGCAGTAGATGTTTCTTGCGCCACGCATCTTCATTTCACGAGCGATATCCAGCATGGAGTCGCCGGAAGAGATCATGTCGTCAACGATGAGGATATCCATACCTTCAACGGATTCACCGAGGAACTCGTGTGCAACGATCGGGTTACGGCCGTTTACGACTTTGGTATAGTCTCTTCTCTTATAGAATGTTCCCAGCGGAACACCGAGGATAGAAGCGAAGTACATAGCACGGGAGATACCGCCTTCATCAGGGCTGATGACCATGAACTTATCTTCGGAGAAGTGAAGATCCGGGATAGAACGGTACATCTCTTTGATGATCTGGTAGGTAGCAGACAGGCTTTCGAAACCGGATGTCGGGATCGCGTTGGCAACTCGCTCGTCGTGTGCGTCGAAAGTGATGATGTTCTCTACACCCAGACCGTAGATCTCTTCGAGAGCAAATGCACAGTCGAGAGACTCACGGGAGTTTCTCTTGTGCTGACGGCCTTCGTAAAGGTACGGCATGATGACGTTGATACGACGTGCTTTACCGGAGCAGGCCAGAATAACACGCTTGAGATCCTGGTAGTGATCGTCCGGGCTCATGTGGTTGATCTGGCCGAACATCTTGTATGTGCAGGAATAGTTGGTTACGTCGCTGATGATGAACAGGTCATGACCACGAACGGAACTCTGGATAACTGCTTTACCTTCACCGGAAGAGAAGCGGGTGTTATCTACTGCGATTCGGTAATCCTGTCTGTAAAATCCAGGATACTTGCTGATGAACTCCTGCTCCTGATACTCGGATCTGCGTTTGTTCAGATACCAGTTGACTTTATCCGTAAACTCAACACTGCCTTTCAAAGGCACAAGAGCGATCGGGCCGACAGGCGCCATCGGATTATCTCCGTACTGATTGTAACGGGAATAGGCTCTTTCATCCGCAAATGGTAAATTCGATTCCATAGTTTTCCTTCCTTCTCCAATTATTCCATTAATTCTTCTATACGTACCTGACCAAGTAACTGGTCGAATTTTTCAATCGGGCTGATCAGCTTGCCGATGGATTCATCAACGTTCAGTGCGTCGATGATTCTTGCGACAAACGGAGTCATATTTACATCAACATACCAGGGCGCATCCAGAAGGGACTGCGGTCTGTATGTTAGATTCGTGCAAAGTACTTGTTTGATCATGCCGTCAGCACATGCTTTGTTGAAAGGCTCCAGACCATCGGTGAAAAGACCGAAAGGAGCTGCGCAGAAGATGTTTCCTGCACCACGTTCGTGCATATATTTGGCTGTACGGATCATAGTATTACCGGAGTTGATCATATCGTCTACGATCAGAACATCCTTGCCCTTCGGGTCATCGCCCAGGAAACGGAAGGACTTGATCGGATAATTGCCGTCTTCGTCAACCTTGGTGTAGTCGCGGTCACGATAGAAGATGCCCAGCGGCACGCCCAGCATGGAAGAATAGAAGATCGCACGGGAAACCGCGCTCTCATCCGGGCTGATGATCATCATGTTGTCTTTATCGATATGAAGTCCCGGATTCTTGGAAATCAGGGTACTGATGATCTTATAAGCGGATTTCGGCATCTCGATGCCCATGAGCGGAACTGCGTTGATGATACGTGAATCATGCGGATCGAAGACGATCAGGTTGGCAACGCCGAGATTATAAAGATCTTTCAGCATCTGTGCACAGTCGAGAGATTCTCTTGTGATACAGTGATCCTGACGGCCTTCGTAAAGGAAAGGCATGATTACGTTGATACGCTTGGCTTTTCCGCTGACTGCCATGATGATACGGAGCAGATCACGGAAATGATCATCCGGGCTCTTATAGTGAGGCTGACCGGAAAGCGTAAATGTCTCATCATGGGAAAGAACATCGGTGATGATATAGATATCATGGCCGCGAACGGTCTGATTTAAGGTCACTTTACCTTCACCGGTCGCAAAACGGGTGATGGTCGCAGAAATTGTAAAATCCCTACGCAAATAGCCGGCGCTATTCACATAAGGACTGTAATTCTTCTGTTGTTTCAGGAGTCGTTTTTCATAGAGGACATCGTTTACCTGCTGTACGAAGGCTTTGTTCGAGGTATGACAAATGATACCGATTGGTCCGAACGGTTCCAAAAGATAGCCACGATAATCAAAAGCATCAACAGAACCTGATGAACTCGTGTTCTCAGACATAGTCTCCTCCGAAAAACATAAATATGGTTTCAGCCACAAAAATAGTATAACGCTATTTCTTTCTTTTTTGTACTGTAAACTTTTGTGAATTATTTGACAAAATATATATAGAAATGGGTAAAGTGCATATAAAAATCATTTGTTTCTTTTAGGGCGCTTTAGGAAAACAGAGACGTTTATGTTATCATGTTCCATATCGATAGGAGATTTAGACCCGTATGAGTATAGACTTTCGCAAAACCACATTCTGGGGCGTAGCTTCAGATCTCAAGTCCTGTCCGGTGATCGACCGTCCGGAAATCGTGCTTTCAGGCAAGTCCAATGTAGGTAAATCCTCTTTGGTAAATGCACTGGCGGATAACAAAAAACTGGCTCGTGTCAGCGCGACTCCAGGCAAGACACGTCTTGTTGTGTATTTTGACGTGGACGGCAAGTTTTACTTTGCGGATCTGCCCGGCTACGGCTATGCAAAGGCCTCTAAGGACGTAAAAGAGAAGTTCAATAAGCTCTGTGACCAGTATTTTGTGTCCGGACGAGAGTTTTCTCTGGTTCTCCATCTCCTGGATATCCGTCATGCGCCATCGAAAGACGATGTCAAGATGCTGCAGTTTATGAATCAGCAGGGGATCCCGTATTTCCTGGTATTTACCAAATGCGATAAGCTTTCCCGTGCACAGATGAACCGTCAGCTTCAGGAGTTTTCGAAAATCCTCGATTTCCACGATGATGCCCGCATTTTTGCCGTCTCCGCGGAGAAAAAAGTCGGACTTGAAGATCTTCGTGCTGCAATCGAAGAATATCTGTCTGATCAGTTAAACTGATTTCTTTTGCGCCGTAATCGCTATTCTTCGACAAATGCACTGTGATTGGTGTATTTTGTCGAAGTTTTTGCATTTTTGGATCTCTCTGAAAGAGTACACTTTTGATGCTATTCTTTTTGAAGGACCTTAAGGCATGGATACGACTCTTTCACCGTCAAATCAAGCAGAAACCTGCCGCTTTTCCCGATCTGTTTGTATCGAACGGATTATCCGGTCGATCCTTGCACGTCCATGCGTCTATTGTTTGATCATGCTTCTTGTAGGCGGATATTCAGCCTTTTATTCGTCACAGGTTTATGCGGTATTCGGAGCCGAAGTCCTTTTACTTACTCTGGCCACTGTCATTTCCGCCGAAACCTGGAAAAATAGGGAGTGGATGTCGTTTCTTCTTGGGTTAGCAGCATATTTTGTCGCTTTTTCCGGCTTTTCAAGTTGCAGAAGAGCCATGGAGAGTAAAATGATCTCCGAATTTTACGACGGAAAAGCGTATGTACATTCCTCCAATTCGATTCGTGATGGCTACAAGAATCTTCAGCTTATTCTGGATACGGGAGAAGAGGTTGTTTATCTGACAGATGAGGTCTTCGAATATGGGCAGATCCTTACGATTCGAGGCGAACTGACTCCGATTCACCCATCCGGAAATCCCGGAGATCTGAACTACGCAGATCATTTCAAGGCAAAAGGAATCGTGAGAAAACTTGATCCGGCTTCTGTATCGCATGTCAGCTCGAGTAAAAACATTTTTCTGGCAAAGGGATATAAAGCAGGATATGTGATATCCCAATACTGCCACCGTATCTGGCTTCGTTCTTCGGATGAAGAAACGGCTATGTTTCTTTCTGCTATGCTTGTAGGGGACGATTCATATATTCCGGACGAGGTCAGCTCTCAGTTTAGAAAGAGCAATCTTTCCCATCTTCTGGTGGTTTCCGGTGCACACGTCAACTATTTTGCCTCTTCTTTCGGAGCGATTTTCGGTCTGATCTCCAAAGATAAGAAAAAGGCACTGATTTTACTGGGTTTAGGCTTGTTTGTGTTCGGGTTTGTTACGGGATGGTCCGGCTCAGCTACAAGAAGTATATTTACCTATCTGCTTATACGCTTATTCTCAGGTGAGTCGAGGTGCGTGGATCGATTGTCGGCAAGTGCGATCAGCGGTCTTCTCCTTGAAGGAATAGATCCTTTTTCGATGTTCTCATTTGGCCTTTTACTATCATTTTGTGCGACGATCAGTATTCTGGTGTTTCAGGAAAGAATGTTTGAAAAGGTGAGCAAAGTAGGGAAGAGCATTCCGACGGAACTGAAACGCTCGATATCCTGCTTTCTTTGTGCCCAGCTGGGGATGCTCCCTGTCCTGATGTTCCGACAGGGACATATCTCTCCGTTTTCTGCCTGTATATCCGTCTTTGCAGGTTTTCCTGCTGAAATGATATGTTCCTTTGGCCTGGTAGTTACGCTTATTAGTGTGGCCTTTCCGATAAAGATCCTGACGGATCTGTTACTTGTACCGATCCGCGGGCTTGTCCTGATGCTATGGAAGATGGCTCAAATCGGGGCCTCTTCGCATTTGCTGGACTTCCGATTCCAGAAATACTCAGTGCTTGTGCTTGTTTCGGTATTTGGGTTTGTTCTTGTCTTTCTCATGCGTTATGGATGGAAAAGGAGGCTGATTCTATTTGTCTCAGCTTGTTTGCTGTGTTTTTCGGTGGCAGCTCCGCTTCGCCATGGAAGAAAACTTGCGGAGATCTATTTTCTGGATGTCGGGCAGGGGGATAGTGCGATGATCGTTACAGATTCCTCGGTTGTCCTCATAGATGGCGGAAATATAGGTTGTGGAGATGGAATTCTCGTCGGAGTGCTTGACTATTTCGGGCTTGAAAAGCTGGATATGGCACTGGCATCGCATCTGGATACTGATCATATAGGCGGGATAATCGAATTGTGGAGGGCCGGCTATGTTGATCATCTTGTGACACCGTATTGGGGAGAAAGCGGGGAGATGGCGCAATTAGAAGCATCCTTCGCGAATCTTCCTCGTTCTGTTGAAGAGTTTCGTTCTGGATCTGTAATTGAACTTGGGGAAGCGTGTTCGCTTCAGATTTTGTGGCCGGATCAGCCTGTAGATGGAGGAAATCCGGATTCTATGGTGATTCTGGCAGAGCTGGGACAGACTCGAGTCCTCTTTACGGGCGATATTGATGAAGAAGTGGAAAAGATGCTTATTTCTCGGCTTCCGAACAGCCTGGATATCTTGAAAGTGGCGCATCATGGCAGTCGGTTTTCCACGTCTGAAGCATTTCTGGATGAAGAAAAAATAGATGCAGCTGTGATAAGTGTAGGGTATAATCTTTATGGACATCCTTCTAAAGAAGTTCTCCAGCGTTTAGAAGAGCATGAAGTGCGTATTTACCGCACGGATGAGGCCGGATGCGTAAAGATGACGGTCTATGAGGACCACTGGGAAATAGATTACTTTTTTGGAGATGGGAAGGAAAAGTATGGCGAAGCAGGCAAAAAGTAACTGGAGCACATATAAAGACGTGATCATGGATGCGAAGAAGGGTAACGCTTCACGTATCTATCTGTTTACCGGAGAAGAGAAGTATCTCATCGACCGGACTGTCAGCAGCCTCAAAAAACAGTGGATCTCTCCGGGGGCCGAAAGTCTGGACTTCTATAACAAAGACATGGGACAATCAGAGCTGTCCATTTCCGATTTTCAGAATTTCGTCGGCTCTCCGCCGTTTATGTCAAAGTTCCGTTTGACCGTGATTCATAATGCAGGGCTCTGGGGACCCAAGGCTCCGTCTGATTCAAAGACCGTAGATGCCTGGAAAGAAGTGTTTGCCGCTGTCCCGGAGTGGGCATGTGTTCTTTTTGTCGAAGAAAAAGTGGATAAGCGCAAAAAGCAGATGATCGACGCAGTCAGCCAGAACGGCATGCTCGTGGATGTGGCGATGCTTGATGAAGATACGCTGGAAGCCTGGATCCGATCCCGTCTTGAACCCCAGAAGATCAAGATCTCCAAGGATTGCATGGCTAGTTTGATCAGTCGTGTCGATTCGTCCATGCGGATGATCGATAACGAGATTACAAAGCTTATCCTTTATTGTCAGAATACAAATACTACAACGATCGATATGAAGATCCTTGAGATGTTGTGCCTTCCGGATGTGCATGCAACTGTATTTAATATGACAGATGCCATCGGTAAGAAAAAGCCCGGACAGGCACTGGAGCTTCTGGAAGACCTGGTGCGTTTGAAAGAGCCGATTCCGAAGATCCGCCTCATGCTTTCACGTCATATCCGCCACCTGATCTGCGCAAAGGAGATCGGCTCCCAGGAGAAATTGGTCGAGATGTTGAAATTGCATCCGTTCGCGGCGAAAAACCTGGTAGCTCAGTCAAAGAACTTTACGGTTGAGCAGCTGGAACGAATATATAACCTTTGTTTTGAATCGGATCAATGGGTGAAGACCGGAAAAATGGATGACCGTATGTCTCTTGAGGTTCTTCTGGCCGCTTGCGGTAAAGTATAATCATCCGTTGACGTATAAGGGGAATTAAGATAGAATCAATGCGGTATTTTGAAGTACAGCGGAGGAGAGAAAATGGCTAAAATTCAAATGAAAACGCCACTTGTTGAGATGGATGGCGACGAGATGACACGAATTATCTGGAAACAGATCAAAGATATCGTGATTAATCCCTTTGTTGACCTTAAGACTGAGTATTTTGACCTTGGTCTTCCTCACCGTGATGAGACGAATGATCAGGTTACGATCGATGCAGCGAACCGTGCAGCAGAGCTGGGTGTAGCAGTTAAGTGTGCTACGATCACCCCGAATGCACAGCGCATGGACGAATATAAACTGAAGCAGATGTGGAAGAGCCCGAACGGAACGATTCGTGCGATCCTGGACGGTACAGTATTCCGTGCTCCGATTCTGGTAAAGGGAATCAGCCCGTTTGTTTCCTGCTGGAAGAAGCCGATCACACTGGCTCGTCATGCTTATGGTGATGTCTATCGTGATGTTGAGATGTATGTTTCCGGCAAAGCGAAGGCTGAACTGGTCGTTACATACGAAGATGGACATCAGGAAGTAAAGACGATTCACGAGTTCAAGGGCCCCGGCGTAATCGAGGGCATGCACAATGTGGATGCAAGTATCGAGGCTTTTGCGCGTTCTTGCTTTATGTATGCACTGGATATCAAGCAGGATCTGTGGTTTGCTACCAAGGATACTATCTCTAAGGTATATGACCATCGTTTCAAGGATATCTTCCAGGAAATTTATGATAATGAATTCAAGACAAAGTTCGAAGAAGCCGGTATTACTTATTTCTACACATTGATCGATGACGCGGTAGCTCGTGTTATGCGCTCTGAGGGTGGTATTCTCTGGGCTTGCAAGAACTATGACGGCGACGTTATGTCTGACATGGTTGCTTCTGCTTGCGGAAGCCTTGCCATGATGACTTCCGTTCTCGTATCTCCTTCCGGAAAATATGAGTACGAAGCTGCTCACGGTACAGTCACTCGTCATTATTATCGTTACCTTAAGGGTGAAACCACTTCTACAAACCCGATGGCAACTCTGTTTGCATGGAGCGGTGCTCTTAGAAAAAGAGGCCAGCTGGATGAGCTTCCTGAGCTGGTTGCATTTGCCGATAAGCTTGAAAAGGCTTCCATCGACACCATTGAAGAGGGTACCATTACCGGTGACCTCAACAGTTTGATGGATCATCCGAATAAGAAGGTCGTCAATACTGAAGAATTCTTAAAAGCGATTGCCGCGAAATTATAAGTTTTAAGGAGATATGATTATGAGTTATTTTGAAGATTGGACAAAGCATTCTGAAACTGTTGAGAATGAAAACGATTATAAGGCTTATATTGCTAAGTACTATGAGCTTGAGAAGAATGCATATGACGCGATTCTTTCCAAGTATCCGGATAACAGCGACCTTCTGAACGGTAAGGCTTCCGAACTGGCTGAAAAGCTCGGATTCAAGAAGGAAAACATGGAGATTTTCGTTGGATTCCTCGAGGGTGTCGCTTCCAGCTTGACTGAAGAATACGATTATAAGTCTGTAACAGATGATTCTGACGTAGCTCTGAAGATCGATTATGAAAAGCTCTACTACAATATGCGTGATGCAAAGGCTGAGTGGCTGTACTCCCTGAAGAGCTGGGATAATGTTCTTACTGAGGAAAAGCGCCAGGAGATCACAAAGCAGTATCGTGATGACAATACTGTACATGTTGAAAAGATCGGCCGTAACGATCCGTGTCCTTGCGGAAGCGGCAAGAAGTATAAGAAGTGCTGCGGTAAGAAAGAGCAGGAGCAGTAATCTTCTTGAAAAACTGAATATTGAAGCATTGCATTTGGCAATGATGAATTAGTGATATTTGGGGCTGTGCCCTTGTATATCGGGATTATTACCCGGACATGAGATGAGATTTTTTTAGATATCTCGCTTATGCCCGGGTTTTTGTGTGTAAAGGAGGTGAGAAAAATGAAAATCTGTGAATTGAGTCCCACTGTCCGACCGTATGAACGGCTGGAAGAATTCGGTGCGGAAGCACTTTCCGACGAAGAACTGATAGCAATCTTGATCCGGACAGGAACAAAAGGAAAGTCATCGAAAGAGATCGCGTCTCAACTTTTGAGTCACGTCTGCCTTTCGGAAGGACTTTCGGATCTGAATCGGATCTCTCTTTCTGAGTTAAGCAGCCAGGAAGGGATAGGGCGAGTTAAAGCGATTATGCTCAAAGCCTGTATCGAATTGGGAAGACGCTGTTACAGCGATGTTCCGGGGCGTGACAAACTTCAGTTTTCGTCTGCTGAAGTTGCGATCTCGTATTTCGAGAATAAGATGGCTTATCTTGAGACAGAAGAAGTGCATGCGGTTTTCCTGGATTCCAGGAATAAGATGATCTCCTACGAGGTCATTTCAAAAGGTTCGCTTGGGTCTGTCGGCTTCTTTGCCAGGGAACTGTTTAAGACTGCGGTGCGCTGTAATGCGGCTTCTGTAATCGTTGCGCATAATCATCCAAGCGGCGATCCGACGCCGAGCGAAGAAGATTATCTCGCAACTGCAGGTCTGTTGGAAGCAGGAAATTTAATGGGAATCGAGATAAAAGACCACATTGTAGTGGGAAGAGGCATTTCGATAAGTATGCAAAGTCAAGGAATGATGGAGGTTAGAAGTAATGAAGACTGAAAATAAGGTAAAACCAGAAAAGCTTTCGTTTGACAAATTCAGGTCGGCATTTCGGGACAGATATGAGTGCGCATTTCCGGAACTTACGAAGAATTACACGCTTTCTGAGCAGCTGATCAAGAAAAACAACAGGGAATTGCATGGGCTTGTAGTAAGAGGAAGAAATACCCGCGTTGCTCCTGTTTTCTACTACGAAGACTTTTATGAGGCGTATAAGAAAGGAACATCGATCGATGACTGTATCGGAAAGATCATCCAGTTTATGAATACGAATAAGATGCCGGATGAGGATTTCGGTGACTTTCTTTCCAGCTGGAAACGCGTAAAAGACCATCTCATCGTCAAATTGATCTGTAGAAAGACGAACCACAATATGCTGAAAGAGACACCTTTCCGCGTTTTTGGAGATATGGCCGTTATCGCACAGATCTATGTGGATAATGAAGCACTGGGAAAAGGCGCTGTCACTGTCGACCTTCCGCTTGTTTCACATTGGAATATCTCAGTTTCCGAGCTTTTTGATACCGCTCTTGAAAATATGCTTAAGTACCATGTCAGGTTTATCAATCTTATGGACTGCGCCAGAGCGGAGGATGAAGAACGCAGCAAGGAGGAAGAAGTTCCGAAGATATATGTGACTACATTCGATGAGTCTTTCTGTGGTGCCGCATCCATGCTTCGTACGGATGAGCTCATTTCGTTTGCAAAGAAGCAGGACAAAGACTTTTATGTCCTTCCGGTATCTGTCCACGAAGTGCTTTTGATCGAAAAACTGGATGAAGTAGACCCGAATCTCATAAAAAGCATGCTTGAGTCGATCAATTCAGATCACGCGGCAAATGACGAAATCCTTTCCGAACAGATCTTTGTACTCGATCGAAACGACAAGTATCTTCGAAGCGGGGAGGATGGAAAAACAGTCTGTATCGTTGGCTAGACTGGATTTTTAGACTATAATCAGAATGGTTACATAAAAGTATGGTATACTTTATGAATACTGTTCTGGAGGTCTCGATTTTGCGGAGATTATTGGAAAACAAGTTTTTTGTGATTGCGCTGGTAACATTGCTTCTTATAGCATTTATTGTATTCAGCGCCGTTCCGGGCAGTCCTCTGTCAAATCTCACAAAGCCTTTATCCGTGATCATAGATCCTGTTCAGGCGGTTTTCCAGAAAGCAGGTACCAAGATTTCCGACTTTTATGCCGCGATTGCAGAAGGTATGGAGATCCGTAAAGAAAATGATGAACTCCGCGCAGAAATCGCGGAATTGGAATATGAAGTTCAGCAGGGTGAAGAAGCAAAGATCCGCTGGGAAGAACTCAAAAGTGCTTTTTCCATTCAGGACTCTTTCGAAAACTACCATATTCAGGGTGCATCGGTGTTGACGCGTGAATCTGATGAGTGGTTCAGTGTTATCCGAATCAATGTCGGTACGGACAATGGTATCGATGCTTCTGAAACGTCATTTGCAGTTGTAGACGCACGAATGAATCTTGTTGGACGAGTCATGACTACGGATAACGATTCTTCAAAGGTTCTGCCGCTTTTGCACGAAGGTTTTTCCGTAAGTGCGAAAGTCAATGTTGTAAATGGTGCCGTTGTTCTTGTGACCGGTGATATTTCTTTGAAAAATGATGGTTTGTGTCTGGTCACAAGAATTCCTTCGAATATCGAGCTGCAAGTCGGCGACGAGCTCGTTACGAGCGGTGAGGGAGGCCTTTTTCCGGCAGGTATTCCGATTGGCGTGATCGAATCCTTCGATAACTCGGATCCGGATAACATCACGGCTACACTTCGTCCTTATGCGTCGATCTCGGACATCAAGGATGTATTTATCATGGTCCCGAATACTGAAGAAGATATGAAGACAACAGATCCGTCTGCTTCAGAAACAACTCCTGCTCCGGCAGAAACGAAGCCGGTCGATTCGGAGACTACACCGCCTTCTGATAATGGCGGCGAAACTACTGGTGGTGATGCGCCAAATGACTAAGCAGCAGCGTGCGCGTCAGGTTATCCTTTATATCGTCTATATCACAACCGTATGCTGTGTTCAGGTTACGTTTTCCAGATCCTTGCACTTTTTCGGAAAAACGCCTGATCTTATGCTGATATTTGTTGTCCTGGCAGGTTATTTGTTTGGAACCAAGGACGGCATAGCAGCTGGTGTGGTTGTCGGCATTTTCAGAGACTATTTTTCCGGCCCGGTTATCTCCGGAATCGATAAAGAGCCGGTTGCGGTTCTTGGAATCGGTCTTCTCGCATTTTTCTATGTCGGCCTACTGTCGTCTGTTCTTTTCAGAAAAAAGTTCCGAAGAAAGTTTTCTCTGGGTATTCTTCAGGTTGGCATGATCTCGCTCATGTATTATTCGGCCGGTCATGTGATTTCCTGGCTGTATCTTACTCTGTCCGGAAACTTGACGGAGTATTATTCTTTGCGATATATCATTCTTGACAGCATCCTTCCGCAAGTCGTGATCAATTTGATATTTGCGGTGCCGCTCCTGCTGCTTTTGCGCTTTGCAGGTCCGTATAAAAAGGGTGTGCGCTCGTCTTTGGTTGATGGTTATAGTATGGAGGATCGTAAGTGGCAAAGCATATAGACGACAATAATTTATATGTTTTTGACGAGGATCACGTATCCGCCAGTCAGCGTCCCAATTCGACATCCTGGCTTGACCGTTTCCTTGGGTTTGTAACCAGTCGATACTTCGTACTTGGCGCGATTTTCTGCGTGTTTGGATTTTTGATCCTGGTCATGACCGTGTCGCTTCAGTTCTCCGATGCTGCAAAGAAGATCTCGGCAAGTTCGGTCGGTGTTTCTCATCAGTACGTCGTTCCTGCCCCTCGTGGTGACATTGTAGACAGAAACGGCCGAGTTATTGCTACCAGCCAGGAGATCAATGTATTGATGATCGCAAATTCCGGTCTGGATGATGATGCGCTGAACAGTATGTGTCTGGAACTTTCTTATCTCCTTGACGAGTATAATTGTGTTCCGGTTGCGGATCTTGACGAATACTTCGCTGTGAATCCGTATACATTCTTGAAATCGGATGAGGAAATTGCCCTTTGGCAGACTAACCGTAACCTTTTCGGTCTGAAGGAACCGAATATAAATACGGTCGTCACTTATTCGGATGACTATGTTAAGAGTGATCCGCAGGTATTTTTCCTTTATCTTCGTAAGAAATTCGGAGTAGACGAGAACTATTCTGAAGAAGAAGCATATAGAATTGTCAGACTGCGTTACCAGATCTTCATGGATAACTGGTCATTCTTGACGGGTACTCCGGTTGTATTTGCAAAAGATGTTCCGGAAGATCTTATCCGCATTTTGATGGAACAGAACTATCACTATATGGGAATCATCCCAAATAAGGAATACAGACGAATCTATACGCCTCTTGCTAAGATTTCGTCTCACGTTGTCGGCTATGTTGGTAAGATCTCCCAGGAACGTCTTGCCGAGCTTTCCACTGTCGGCTATCTGGCATCGGACCTTGTCGGACAAGCCGGTGTTGAAGCGCAGATGGAAAGATATCTGCATGGTCAATATGGTGAAAAACCCTATAATATCTGGTCTACAGACGAAGAAAACGGTATTTTCTACGATTCCCGCCTGGGAATTGATCCTGTACCGGGTGCAACGGTTGAACTGACCATAGATACAAATCTCCAGCAGGTTGGTATTAACGCGATCAAAGACTATATCGCGGCTGCGATCCGTGAAGAAGAGATCCATCCGAAAGGATATAAGACTGCTTCCGCCGGCGCGTTTGTCATGATGAATGTAAAAACCGGTGAAGTACTGGCTATGGGTTCTTATCCGGATTATGACCCGAATGACTTCGTATTGTCCATGGAAGGTGACATTCAGGCCAAAGAACAAGTTAAGTATTATCTGGGAATTGACGAATATCAGGAGATCACTGCTGTTGATACGCCGCTTTATAACCGAGCGATCGGTTCCATGTATCCGCCGGGATCAACCTTCAAGATGGTAACGGCGCTGGCAGCATTGGATTGCGGTCGTATCACGCCTTCTTATAGTGAAGTGCGCTGCGTCAGTCCTACGGATTTCGGCGGCATGCCCTGGAAGTGTCTGGAAAAACCTGACACCGGTCATGGTATTCTGGACCTTACATCCGGTCTGGCAACTTCCTGCAATATCTATTTTGCAACGCTCGGCGTAGATACCACGATAAATGAGATCGATCGTATCGGCGCAGCTTTAGGTCTGGGTAAACTTACCGGTATTGACCTCCCCGGTGAGATTCCCGGCGTTCGTGCGAATCGTGTGAATAAGCGTCTGCTTCGTCAGTCCAGTATCGATGAAGATAAAGAGTGGCACGTGGCGGATACCGCACAGGCAGCGATCGGACAGTTCGACAACTGCTTTACCGTAATTCAGCTCGCACGCTATACTGCGGCACTTGCTACCAATACCCTGGTTACACCGCATGTCATTAACCGTGTTGTCGCGGCGGATGGCTCGATTCTGTATACAGGTTCGACGGAAGCGATTCCTTGCGGATTTGATCAGAGCTATCTGGATGCGATCCATGTCGGCATGCGCGCCGTTGTTACGAGCGAGCAGGGTACTGCCCATGACCGCCTCGGAGACCTTCCGATTCCGGTAGCCTGTAAGACCGGTACGGCTGAGACCGGTTTTGAGGAGATCAAAAAGGAATATTCCAACGGTTTGTTTGTTTGCTACGCCCCTTCTGATGATCCGGAGATCTGCATCGCTCTTTGTATTGAGAAAGGTGAGTGGGGATCTTATACAAGTGATATTGCTAAGAAGCTGCTTCTTGCATATTTTGGTCTTCCGGATCCGAAAGAAGACGCTCCGATTCAAACTACTCCTCCGATCGGTGATGTGGGCGCCCCGACGCCAACTCCGACACCGACCCCTGAACCTCAGGGATAAAACATCGGTTTTTCGTGCAATTTGTTAAGTTTTGGTTGAAGTTTTTGTGTTCTATTAGTAGAATATGAATATATCATCGTGGAGGCGTCGAGAATGAAGATCGTTATTATGGCTGACAATCGAAAGAATGAACTTCTTGTTAATTTCTGTATTGCTTATCGCCAGCTCCTCTCGAAACATACTCTGATTTCATTGCATAACACGGCAACGCTCCTTGAGTCTGCTGCTGATTTAAGTGTGGTTGGTCTGTCCACGGACTATTCCGGTGGTTTTGATCAGCTTGCTTCGCGTGCGGAATATAATGAGATCGACTCGGTGATTTATCTTAGAGACACGCAGCTTACGAATTATAACGAGATCAATCCGCTCTTGAAGGCTTGCGATTATAACAGCATTCCGTATGCTACCAATCTTGCCAGCGCCGAGATATTGATTTTGGCTATCGACCGTGGTGACCTCGATTGGCGTGATCTTGTACGTGAGAATAATGCTTTCTGATATTTCCATTCGGATATTCCCTTATGGCCTTGTACAGGCAAACATGTATGTTGTTGCTTTTGGAAAAGAAGCTTTTATTGTTGACCCTTGTGTATCCTGGGATGCATGTGAATGCGAGGAGCTGGAAGTAAAGGCCATTCTTTGTACGCATGGTCATTTCGATCATATATCTGAAGCAGAAAGCCTGATTTCGCGTTTTCATTGTCCGATATATATTACTCCGCAGGACAGCGAAATGCTTTCCAGCGCGAAATTGAACCATTCTTTGAATTTCGGACTGAAGATCGAAACGCAAGCTGAACCGGAACTTTTCCAAAAAGCTGTGTACTCTGCGCTTGATCTTGGCTTTTCTTCTGATTGTTTCGAGATTTCGGTTATTCCGACACCCGGTCACACTTCCGGATCAGTCTGCTTTTTGCTGACTTGCAGACAAAATCCCGATGAAAAGTATATGTTCACAGGAGATATGCTTTTTGCAGGCAGTGTCGGACGTACGGATCTGGGTGGTTCTTTTTCTGAGATGCAGAATTCAATCGAAGTCTTGAAACAAATGGATGATTCGATCGTTTGCTTCCCGGGCCATGGTGATAGGACTATATTGGGTCAGGAAAAGAAATATAACCCGTTTTTCTGATTCCTAATAGAAACGGCGAAGTTTCATGCTTTTGTCGTGATTTGTCGAATTTGATTCCTTTATGCTGAACACCTTCTTGCTATATTGAAGCAGGAGGTGATTTTTATGCATACAGTAGAGTGCGCAGCTGTATTTTCTCTGGTTTTTGCGGTTCTTTGTTCAATCGTTTCCATGAATCCGGTGATGTATTTAAAAACACATGATCTGGCGGAGCTATCCGTTCACTGCCAGGATTCGTGTAATAAGAAGACCAGAATATTCGAAGTATTCGAAAAACAAAACCAAACGGATGTGTGGAAGGTCGAGAACAGTTGTCCGGAAAAGGCATATAGACTCTCAAAGGGTGTCAGGGACTCTTTTGGGATCATGCTTGGGTAAGGAGGCTCGTTATGAAGAAGAAACTGCTTGGGAGACACGGAACGATCACCGTGTTTCTTTGTATTATCCTTTCAGCAATCATAATTCTGGAGAGTATCTACATTTCCGGTGCTAATGAAAGAAAGAGGGAGGTGATCCTAACCGAGGCGGTATCCCATCAGGTTGAGCAGATCATGTCACAGTTCAATCGTGATTATCTGAACTGGTATGGCGTGTATGTGCTTCAGTCTGTTGATTCCGGTGATTCTGTGTTTCGTTCCATGACAGAAGAGCTGGATGAAGCCTCGTTTCAATATGAATTGACCGGACACTTTAGCAATTCTGATCTTGCAAGTTGTATTTCGGACTATATGCGGCTTCGCGGATTTGCTTTTGAAGGTGAGAAGATGCTGGAGAGGCTTGGCTGTTCGATTTCAGATCTTACAGGCGATCCGAATCTTTCCGGGAAAGGTGTTTCCACTTTTCTGCCTACGTTTAAGAAGTATCTGAAGAATCAGGAAAAATGGGAATCTATATTCAAAACACTAAAAGAAGTGGGTACTTTAGTCGGACTCGAAGACAAACTTGAAGATTTCTTCGATTTTGTAGATGAACTGATGCTTGCCTGGGAAGAAAACAGCAGTGCAACTTTGCAAATAGGCGATTCTTCGGTTTTGGTTTCCTTGTTTGATCCTTCGTGTATCGGAGAATTGACGAAAGCGTTTGATGCTTACATGGATGCGGATCTTCCGGGAATTGTTGATCGTCTTTTGATGAATGAGTATGCTTCGTTTCAATTTGACAGTAGATTAACAGGCTATAAGACAGCTGAAGGCGAGGATCCGGACCATAATATGCTTGGCATCTCATTTACTGATATACATGGGACGAATCAATGCGATATCGAATACTTGATGTGCGGTACAAATAGCAGTTTTTTGAATAATCTTGGCTCTTCCCAGATTATTTTCGGGATGCGCTTGATCCTGGATATGAGCGCATACATGATGGATTCATCGAAAAAGGAACTGGCACTGGGCATTGCAGAGATCCTTTCGATCGTTATCGCTGTCATTTCTGCGGGAACGATCGTGATTGAACCTTCTGTACTGAAGTATTTTGTTCTTTTTGTCATGGCATATGTGCGTGCGCTTTCTGACATGTTTAATTTGATAAGCGGCAAGGAAGTCCCCATGTTTTATAACAAAAAGATCACAGAAGGCCTTGGAGAGTTTGCGCAGACCAAATATCGGGACTATTTCCGTATCATGCTGCTTTTTGTTCCTCAGGACACGCTTTTGACCCGTATGCGAACGATTATCGAACGAGATTGCGGAAGTGATCTGTATACAGGAGTTTCGGCAACAGGAACACTTGGCTCCGGCTATTATGAGGTCAAACGGAGGTATGAGCTTTATGAGAATCACTAGAAAAAGAGGCAAAAAAGGCTCGATGGTGCTGGAGGCGGCCGTATCTACGCCTCTGGTAATTCTCCTTTTAGTTGCGATGCTGTCTTCGATAACGGTCGTGAATACAGAACTTTACTTAAGACGGGCAACTGAAAATGTGGTTTCTGAGGTCAATCTTGCGATTCCCTTTGCGTCAAACGGTATTCTTTGTCTGGATGATCTGGTCAAAACCTTCGGAATCGCAGACCTTGTGGATGTTGATATGGGCGGTGTGGATGATGTGCTGGGTGTGATCGGTGAGATCAGTGGTGCAACCGGAGTACAGCTGGAAGATGTCCTGACAACCGCGACTTTCGGACGATATATGCGTGATCGGATAGTGTTTGAGTATAAGAAACTGACTCATAATTCCTCGATTTATGACAGTCTGGTTGATGATCTTTCTGTTTATCTCGACTATTGTTGTGAAGACAAAAGTCTTTATGTGAAAGTGTTTTATGAGATCCGTGCCGGTCAAATTGAGATTTCCAGACAAATATGTACCTCGGCTGTTATGTATGCAGATCCTTTGAAGTTAGGAGACGGGGAAAAGAAGCCGGATGATGATGAACGTTCTGTTTGGGATCAGGACAATTTTCAAAGAGGAATCACTTTTAGAGAGAAGTATGGAGGAAATCTGCCTTTTAACTATCCCGTAATCAGTTATTACGCCAATCATGAAGCAAAATCGATAAAGAGCATCGATACAACATCACCATACTATCAGAATCTTAAGAAGCTGGATGATAAGGTGAAAGGATATATCAATGATCTGGCAAAGTTTGACGGAGCTTCATGGGGTTCAACTGTCATTGGGCCCGGTGAAATAACATCTCGAACACTTGTGATCGTGATTCCCGAAAACGGCTCAGCTGCCTGTTATCAGGAACTAATTGCATTGAAGGCATATGCAGCTTCGAAGGGGGTCAATCTCGTGATCGAGAAATACGGTACGTCCGGAAGATACCAGGAGAACTCAAGTGCTTATATATAATATATATAATTAAAATAGAAAAATTGTTGTCACATCGCCTTCCTTGCTGTATATTATTAGTGCTGATAATTTGAGTATTTATGTTTGTTTGGAGGAATAAGATTGAAACAAGAAATCGAGCAAGTGCGCGAAGTAGGTAGTTCTCGTCATGCTTCCGGCAAGGAAAATCATGAGCTTTCTATCGGAGATGTGCTTCGAAAAGCTAGAAATGAACTGGTTACCAAACGCATCCTGATAGCGATTGTGTTGATCCTTCTGGTGACAGCCATTGTTTTCCTGGCTGTGGATGGTTTCTTCCTGCGCGTTATCGATTCTTTGATCGGTCTTGTTGAGTGAGGTCACAGTGAACGATAAGTTGAAAGACAGACATATGGATGATCTTTGTGACGCGATTTTGACCTTGCGTTCCAGAGAAGAATGCTATGCTCTCTTTGAAGACCTGTGTACTATCGCCGAAATGAAGTCGCTGGCTCAGCGTTTTCAGGTAGCGATCCTTCTTGAAAAAGGTCACACATACACAGAGATATTCGAAGAAACAGGTGTCAGCACAGCGACAATCAGTCGTGTAAAACGTTGCCTGGATTATGGTGCGGATGGATATAAAACTGTTCTGGACCGTATGAATCTGCAAGATGGTAACGAAGAAATAGGAAAGACGGAAGGGAAAGAAACAAAATGAGTATTATTACCAAGATCTTTGGTACACACAGTGATCATGAGATTAAGCACATCATGCCGATTGTGGAGGCAATCGAGAGTCGTTCAGATAAGTATTCAAACATGTCCGAAGCTGAACTGAAGGGCATGACAGAGGTATTAAAGAAAAGGCTTAAGGATGGCGAGACTACGGATGATATTCTTCCGGATGCTTTTGCTACGATCCGTGAGGCAGCTTGGAGAGTACTTGGTCTCAGACCTTATCGTGTACAGCTGATCGGTGGTATCATTCTTCACCAGGGCCGAATCGCCGAGATGAAGACAGGTGAAGGTAAAACACTCGTTGCAACTCTTCCTGTTTATCTCAACGCTTTGACCGGTAAGGGCGTTCATGTAGTTACCGTAAACGATTACCTCGCTCGACGCGATAGTGAGTGGATGGGTAAGGTTTACCGTTATCTTGGCCTTACAGTTGGTCTGATCGTTCATGATCTGGATAATGATGAGCGTCGTAAGGCTTACAATTCCGACATTACATACGGTACCAACAATGAGTATGGTTTCGATTACCTCCGTGACAACATGGTAGATCGTAAAGAGAAGATGGTTCAGCGCGAACTCGCTTATGCCATCGTCGACGAGGTCGATAGTATCCTGATCGACGAAGCAAGAACACCTCTTATTATTTCCGGTATGGGCGGCGAGTCTTCTGATATGTATGTTAAGGCCGACCGTTTCGTTAAGACTCTGAAAAAGTTCGTTGTTGTTGAAACAGATGAAAAAGTTGATATCGATGATGTCAGCGGCGACTGCGACTACGTAGTTGATGAGAAGGCTAAGACTGCAGTACTTACTGCAAACGGTATTGAAAAGGCAGAGAAGCACTTCGGTGTAAACAATCTCTCTGATCCGGAAAACTTTGACCTTCAGCATTATATCAACAACGCATTGAAAGCTAACGGTACGATGGAACGTGACCAGAAGTACGTTGTTACCAATGGCGAAGTTATTATCGTTGATGACTTTACCGGTCGTCTTATGTATGGTCGTCGTTTCAGCGATGGTCTCCATCAGGCAATCGAAGCAAAAGAAGGTGTTAAGGTAGAAAGAGAGTCTAAGACACTCGCTACGATCACTTTCCAGAATTACTTCCGTATGTACGAAAAGCTCGCCGGTATGACCGGTACCGCTTATACAGAAGAATCCGAATTCCGTCAGATCTACAGCCTCGACGTTATTCAGATCCCGACAAACAAGCCGATCGCTCGTGTAGATGAGCACGATGCAGTTTATAAGAACCAGAGCGGTAAGTACGCTGCGGTACTTAAGCAGGTTAAGGAAGCCCACGAAAAGGGTCAGCCGGTACTTGTTGGTACTGTTGAAGTAAGTAAGTCTGAGTTCCTTTCGAAGATCTTTACCCGTGCCGGCATCAAGCATGATGTGTTGAACGCAAAGAACCACTTACGAGAGGCGGAGATCGTTGCTCAGGCTGGCCGTTATGGTGCGGTTACAATCGCTACAAACATGGCTGGTCGTGGTACGGATATTCTCCTCGGCGGTAACCCGGAATTCATGGCGAAGCAGGAGATGAGAAAACTCGGCTACACAGAAGAGTTGATCGATGCTTCAACAGCATACAACGAGACAGATGATGAGCTTATTCTTGAGGCTCGTGAGCGTTTCACGACTCTGGAAAAAGACTTCAAGGAAAAGATCAAGGATGAGACTGAAAAGGTAAGAGAAGCAGGCGGTCTTTTCATTATCGGTACAGAAAGACACGAATCCCGTCGTATCGATAACCAGCTGCGTGGTCGTGCCGGACGTCAGGGTGACCCGGGACGCACGAAGTTCTTCCTGGCTCTTGATGACGATCTGATGCGTCTTTTCGGCGGTGATCGTGCGAATGCAGCATTCGAAACTCTCGGCGTTGATGAGAGTGTAGAGATCCAGTCCGGTATTCTTTCCAAGCAGATCGAAGGTGCTCAGAAGAAGGTTGAGGGTATGAACTTCAGCATGCGCCGTCACGTTCTTGAGTACGATGATGTTATGAATGTTCAGCGTAACCTTATCTACGAACAGCGCCGTAAGGTTCTTGATGGTGTAGATATTCACGATACGATCAAGAAGATGACAACAACTGTCGGTGAAAGAATTGTTTCCCGTGTTGCTCTCGATGGCGTTGTTAAGCCGGAAGAGTGCACATCTCTGAAAGCGAATATTGCTGATGTATTTGGTTCTGATATTGATGTTATCAATGACATTCAGAAGGCAATCGACAATTCCGAGTCTGTAGATGCGGATGAGATTTCCGAGAAGGTTGTTGAGCAGGGCCTTGAAAAGCTCGAAAAGAGAGATGAGACATTCACTCCTGAAATCTTCCGTGAGGCAGAGCGTCAGATCCTGCTTTATAACGTTGACCAGAAGTGGATGGATCATATCGATGCTATGGATCAGCTCCGTAATGCAATCGGTATGAGAAGTGTAGGTCAGAAAGACCCGGTTATCGAGTATCGTATGGAAGGTTCCGAGATGTTCGATGAGATGAATATGCTCATCCAGAATGATACCGTTCGTCTGATCATGAAGGCCAATATCGAAGCTGGTCAGCGCATCGAAAGAAAGTCTTCTGTCAAGAAGCTTCAGGAGGGTCACGGTAACGCACAGCTTGATGCTGTTGCACAGCGTGCTCAGTCCGGTGCTGATGCAAAGGCTCACCAGCAGGCTGGTCTCGAGAATCGTGAGCCGGCAAAGCGTGATTCTAAAAAGGTAGGCCGTAACGATCCGTGTCCGTGCGGTAGCGGCAAGAAGTACAAGAACTGCTGTGGAAAGGACGCTAATGACTGATTTAACGTATTCTGAAAAGATTAATGAGGCTGCATCATATATTTCTTCCAAGGTTTCTGATCTTCCGGAAACATGTCTTGTGCTGGGATCCGGACTTGGTCCTTTGACTGAAAAAGCTGATACTTTGGTATCTATCTCATATGCTGATATTCCTCATTTCCCCAGAACTACTGTTCCGGGACATGAAGGTTTGCTGATTGTGGCTGAGTTTTCCGGTAAGAAGACGTTTATTATGAAGGGTCGCTTTCATTATTACGAAGGGTATTCGACTCAGGAAGCTACATTCTACGTTCGAGTGATGGCAAAACTGGGTGTAAAGAACCTGGTTATGACGAATGCTGCCGGCGGCATCAAGAAGTCTATGCATCCAAGTGAACTGATGGTAATAACAGATCATATCTCTTTATTCTGTGATTCTCCGCTTCGTGGCGCGAATCTGGATGAATTCGGTGTTCGTTTCCCGGATCAGACACATGTTTATGATCAGGACTTCATCCGTTTGATTGGTGAAGCTGCTGAAGAACTTGGAATTACACTTCATCAGGGAGTATATGCATATACGCGTGGACCGCAGTATGAAACACCTGCTGAGATCCGTGCTCTGGCTGCTCTTGGTGCCGATGCGGTTGGTATGTCTACTGTTGCAGAAGCAATTGCAGCATCGCATTGTTCTATGCGTGTTCTGGCCGTTTCATGTATAAGTAATTATGCTGCTGGCATTTCCGGACAGCCTTTATCTCATGAAGAAGTGATGACGAATGCGAATGCGGCTTCGCAGAATAGTATTGCTTTAATGGAGAGATTCTTCTCGAAGATTTGATAGTTAACATTATTTAGTTTATGGAGGACTTTTTATGAGTGATTTACCGGCTTATGAGATTAAAGATATTAGTCTTGCACCGAGTGGTCAGCATAAGATCGACTGGGCGTACCGTAATATGCCTGTTTTGAGAATTATCGAGCAGGAACTGAAGGAGACAAAGCCATTTACCGGACTTAAGATTGCGGTAAGCGTTCATGTTGAAGCAAAGACTGCCAATCTTGCACTCGTTCTTCGTGAAGGTGGTGCTGATGTTGCGCTTACCGGCTGTAACCCGCTTTCCACTCAGGATGATGTAGCAGCAGCTCTGGTTGAGCGTGGAATGAAAGTATACTGCATTCATGGCGCAGATCCGGAAACATATAGAAAGCATCTTGAAATGACGCTGGCTTTTGGTCCGGATATCGTGATCGACGATGGTGGTGACCTTGCTATGCTTCTGCATTCTACACATAGTCATCTTGTTGAAAATATGCTTGGTTCCTGTGAGGAAACAACAACTGGTGTTCATCGTCTGAAGATTCTGGAAGAAGAAGGCCGCCTTGCTTATCCGGTTATCGCCGTTAATGACGCAAGATGTAAGCATCTCTTCGATAACCGCTTTGGTACAGGCCAATCCGTTTGGACAGCCATCATGGCAACAACGAATCTCGTAGTTGCAGGAAAGTCTGTAGTCGTTGCAGGCTTCGGCATGTGCGGTAAGGGTGTTGCTCTTCGTGCCAAGGGCATGGGTGCACGAGTAATCGTAACTGAGATCGATCCTGTTAAGGCTTGTGAAGCGATCATGGAAGGCTATGAAGTCATGACAATGGATGATGCTGCTCCTCTGGGCGATGTTTTTGTAACCGTTACAGGATGTAAGGACGTTATTACGAAGAAGCACTTTGAAAAGATGAAAGATGGAGCGATCTGCTGTAATGCCGGCCACTTCGATGTCGAGATCAATCTTGTACAGCTTGGTGAGATGGCAACAGATAAGAAGGTGCTGAGAAATAATATTGATGGTTATGTTCTTCCGGATGGACGTACGATCTGCATTCTTGCAGAAGGCCGTCTTGTTAATCTGGCTTCCGGTGACGGACATCCTGTTGAGATCATGGATATGAGTTTTGCTCTTCAGGCTCAGAGTGCAAGATATATTGCTGAACATGGCAAGGAACTGGCTAAGCATGTATATGACACACCGACAGCGATCGATGACCGTGTTGGTGAGTTCCTGCTGAAGTCTAAGGGCTTGTCGATCGATAAGCTGACTCCTGAGCAGGATCGTTATATCCATTCCTGGGATCTGGAGTAATTTATGAAAAAATCTGTTTTATTCTCTGATTTTACGATCGTGACTTCTCATGATGATGGGAAGGCAACGATCAGCGAGCATTCTTATTGCGCTGTTCATGATGGTAAGATCGAGTATGTCGGTTCATCCAAAGAAGATGCAGTAAAGATCCTTACAAATCTGTGCGGCGGTTCTTTTGAAGAATATGATGGAAAGAACCGTATTCTTGCACCGACTTTTGCAAATGCTCATGCGCATACTCCGATGTCGATCTTTAGAAACATCGCTGATGACCTGGCTCTTCAGGATTGGCTTTTCGGTCAGATTATTCCGCGTGAAGACCGTATGATCGCAGAGGATTTTGAATATGGTCATCTTCTGACACTCGCTGAGATGATTGAAAGTGGTACGGCTTGTGCTGCGAATATGTACGATGGTGCGAGAATCACGACAAAGGCTTCTGTGGATGCCGGCTTCCGTGTGCAGCAGACGATCATGGGCAAGAAGTGTGAGGACGGGAAATGGTCTGTAGACAGAGACGATGTAGTCGATTTCCAGGCTTTCTTGAAAGAAACCGGTTCCGCACTTATCACACCGAGCCTTCTCGTTCATTCTGTATACCTGTATCCGGGCGATTTTTATGTTCCGCTTGCAGAACTTGCTAAAGAATTTAATCTTCCGGTTAGTGTTCATATCTCTGAGACACTCGTTGAAAATGAGAATTGTTTGAAGGATTATGGCTGTACTCCTGTTGAAAAACTGGATGCATCCGGTCTTTTGAATGAACATACGGTCGCCGCACACTGCGTGCATCTCACGGCGAAAGACCGTTCTATCCTCGCAAACAGAAAAGTCTGGGTAGCGCATAATCCGTCCAGTAACATGAAGCTTGCTTCCGGTTTTGCGGATATGCCTGAGATGCAGAAGGACGGTGTTCGTCTTTGCATCGGTACGGATGGCGCGGCAAGTAATAACAATCAGGATATGTTCATGGAAATGCGTCTTGCATCTTTCATGGCGAAAGGTACAAAGCTTGATCCGACCGTTCTGAATGCTTCTGATGTATTCCATATGGCAACTCGAAACGGTTATCTGGCTTGCGGCTTTGAGGACTGTGGCTTAATTGAAGAGGGCATGCGTGCCGATCTGCAGATCATCGACTATGATTGTCCGCAGATGTGGCCTCTTGGAAATGCTTTGTCGGCTCTGGTATATTCATGCGGACCGAAGTGCGTGGAATCCGTTATGATCGATGGACAGTTTGTACTTTACAGGCATGAGCTGACAACGATCGATATGGAAAAGGTAACCTATTTCACCAGGAAAACGATGGAAAGGTTGAAATAACGGGAAGAATTCTTCCCGATCGCGCGCTTATAGCTCAGCAGGATAGAGCGTCCGCCTCCTAAGCGGAAGGCCGCTGGTTCGAATCCAGTTAAGTGCACCAAAAAAGACTCCCTAAGATATGGGGAGTCTTTTTCTTTGAATGTGGTATGATGGTAACAGGGGTAATGTTAGATTGCATAGTTGCTTAAGCCATGCAAAGGAGGCTAGGATATATGGATTCGGGTGTAAGAACTCTTATTTTGTCATACATCGTTTCTACGGGAGATGTTTCAGACAAAACGATCGGATTTGGACTTTGCGCGCTTTTCGGGGTTGCCGGCATCATTTTTCTGATCATGGCATTACTTGCCTGCAAAGAGTATATCGATGAGAAGAAAAGGAGATAAGTGATGAAGACTTTAATCGTGATTGACATGCAGACTGATTTTATCGATGGCGCTTTAGGTACAAAAGAAGCGGTTAAGATCGTCCCGAATGTTGTAAAGAAGATCAAAGCCTACGTGAAAAACGGCGATCGAGTCATTTTTACGCAGGATACGCATAAGAAGAATTACATGAAGACACGCGAGGGTAAATATCTTCCCGTACCGCACTGCATCAAGGGCGAAAAAGGCTGGGAGATCCCGGAAAAGATCCGTAATGCCGCGGATGCCGATGCTCTGGTGATCTGCAAGCCGGCATTTGGATATAACGGATGGAAGAATGTCTTAAAAGGTGAATCTGATTCGGTGGAACTGATTGGCCTTTGTACGGATATCTGCGTGGTTTCCAATGCTTTAAGCATTAAAAACCTTTTCCCGGAAAGAGACGTAAAAGTGGACTGCGCCTGCTGTGCCGGTGTTACTCCTGCGTCCCACGATGCGGCCCTTCTTACCATGAAGATGTGCCAGATCGATCTGCTCCACGAGGGTAAAGAGCCCTGGAGAAAAGCGTAAGAGAATCGGGAGGAAGTAGATATGGAACTTGATCGGATTATTACGAGTCTTCTGGAAACGGATATGTATAAGTTTTCCATGGGACAGGCGATCTATCACCAGTTTCCGTCTTATAAGACGACCTGGTCTTTCCGCTGCCGTAATGAAGATGTGAAGTTTTCAAAGAGAATGGTCGAAGAGATCAAGGCGCAGATCCGTGCATACTGTGATCTTCGATTTACCGAAGAAGAACTGACTTATCTGGATGCGATCAAATGGATCAAGGGTTCCTATATCGATTTCCTGCGGCTTTGGAAGCCGAGATATGAGGACTTTGAGATCACCTCGGATGAAGATGGCGTGCTTTCCATCGAGACGCGTGGTACTTGGCTGAATACGTCGATGTATGAGATCCCGACGCTTGCGATCGTAAATGAAGTTTATTTCCGGATGAACTATAACTACGATGAACTGATCGAGAGTTTTTCTTCCAAGCTTCAGGAAAAGATAGACTGGCTCCGTACAGGAAAGTACGAGATCTCGTCTTTCAGTGAATTCGGCATGAGAAGACGCCTTTCGGCAGAAGCGCAGGAGATGGC
This sequence comes from Clostridiales bacterium, assembly GCA_017962145.1. Lineage (GTDB taxonomy): Bacteria > Bacillota > Clostridia > Saccharofermentanales > Saccharofermentanaceae > Scatonaster. The sequence continues at coordinate 79,488 of JAGCVX010000037.1, forward strand.
GGTTCGGGCATTGGCCGATGCAGATCTCGGGAACAGTCATTTCGTCGGAACTTCGAATGTGTATCTGGCGATGAAGTATAATCTGACTCCGGTCGGAACGATGGCACATGAATGGATCATGTGTGTCGGCCAGGGCAACCATAAACATAATCCCGCTTATTCGAACTGGTATGCACTTCGAGACTGGGTCGATGAATATGGTGTTTTAAATGGTACGGCCCTTACGGACGCGATTACGACAGATTGTTTCCTGCGTGATTTCCAGCTGACTTATTCCACGCTGTTTTCCGGTGTGCGCCACGACTCGGGAGATCCGATCGAGTGGGGCGAGAAGATGATCAAGCACTACGAGTCTTTGGGCATCGATCCGAAACAGAAGACACTTCTTTTCTCGGACAGCCTGAACTTCGAAAAAGCCGATCAGATATTTAAGCACTTTAAGGGAAGAGCCAAAGTCGCATTTGGTATCGGAACGTATATTGCAAACGATACATGCGTGCCGCCTTTGAATATCGTCATGAAGACGACCCGCTGCAACGGACAGGATGTGGCGAAGATCTCGGATGTGAGCGGTAAGGGCATGTGTAAGAATCCGGATTACGTCAAGTACCTGCAGCGTTGTATCGACTGGAGAATGCAGCACGAGTAAGAAAACATTATATCAAAAAAGAAAAAAGAACTGCCGGATGGCAGTTCTTTTTGTGTTGTGAGTTTTAGGCATCTTATCAGATATATACATTTCCGGATGCGGCATCAGGATTAAAGATCTGCTTGACCTGATCATCGGTCAGATCGATTCCGAACAGATCTTTGTAATATGCCTTTGCTTCCGCTACAAGATCAATGTCCTCAAAAAGCTCCGGATAAGCGCATTTCGCGAGGTAGAGAAGTGTGATCGGAGTATCGGCGCCGGGTGTGTAGCTTCTGTACATGCCCAAAGGCATCTTAAAGACGTTCTGGTTTTTAACTGCTTCGATCTCACTGAAGTCATAGTTTCCGATCGTGTTGTTGTAAAGATCATCCGGATACGCCTGGTTAAAGTTTGTGATAAAGATCAGGCTCGGATTCCAGGTATATACCTGCTCGATATTGACGGCTACGGAATTGTCCGTAGTGAGCTCCTCGCCGACGTTGACCGCTCCGATCGCTTCGGCCCAGAACTGACCGAAGAAGAGTTTGCCGGATGTGGTGATTTTAGAGTCATCGATCTGGAAAAGGAAGAAGACGCGCTGTTTCTGATCGTCCGGGATCGAGGAAACACGATCCTGAACCATCTGGTAGATCTCGTTGGAGCGCTTTGCGACTTTCTCGGCCTTTTCATTCTCCTGGAAGATCTCGCCGAGAAGGGCAAACCAGTTGTTCAGAGTTTCGATGGTGTTATACTGCCACTTATTTACGGAAACGCCGATCGCGGAGAATCCGCGGCTTGTCAGAAGTTCACCGAGTTCTTTGTTTGAACCGCTGTAGAAAACGATGTCCGGCTGAAGCTTGGTCAGTTCCTCGATATTTACGTTTGAGCCATCCATGAAGGATGTGGAAGCATTGAGGATCTCCGGATAAAGCTGGCCGAGAAGACCGTTTTTGGCGGCGATCATGCTGGCTTCATTCATACCGACGATCTTTTCTGCGGAATCAAAGAAAACAGTCAGAACAGACGGAAGCGGCAGGATGTCGCAGACGACGATACGGTCGATCTGGTTTTTGACTTCTACCTGGTTGCCGTTATGGTCGGTAACCGTGTGTGTTCCTGATGTTGCTTTCTTTTCGGCTTTACATCCCATCGGGAGCATGCAGGAAAAGAGCATCGCCAGTACGAGAATAAGTGATAAACTGCGTTTTTTGTTCATGTGTTAACCTTCTTTTCTTAAAGTTTTTCGGAAATATCAGAGATATCGCCGATCAAGTTTAGAATATATTTACGGTAGATCCTTCCGGAGCAGGCTTCGTGTGGCCAGTCGACCGCACGGACCTTGTCCGTCAGGATGTTCCGGTAAGTAGGATCGGAAATGACCAGATTTCGGCCCGAAAGGTTTTCGATAATGTCCTCTTCGTAGGGCGTGTAATGGTCATTTGTACGAAGGAGAGGGCCTTCGTTCGTCGGACACAGAACGTCAAAACGACGGCCTGTTTCCAGGAAAAGTGCATTTGCCAAGGAAAGAGATGCGATCTCTTCGCCGATGATGCATGCATCGGAAGATGCTTCGGAGACGTTTTCAAAAAGAGAAACTTCCTGCCCCTGATAGAGCATCTCCAGTGCGTCGATTACCTTCTTTGAGAAATCCTTTCCATAAGGAACCGCTTCAAGATACGGCGCCCCGAAGGTTTCCTTCAGGAAATGCGCTGTCGCACGTCCGGTTGCGGAAACAACGAGGTTTACATCCGCGGTACCGAGGTTTTCAACAGATTCCCAGGAAGTATTCATCGCGTAGGTGCAGTTGACATGCCAGCCGTGATCCGTGAGCAGCTTGACCATCGACTCCACCTGACCGTTCGTTGAAAAATCAAGCGGCGTACATCCGAGAATATTGATCCGGTGGTCTTTAGAAGGTGTTGCGTCTTTCTTTGCAAAACGCTCAGCCAGTGCGGCCAGAGCCTTGTCGGCACCGGAGATATAAGTGTGCATGCCGGTCGTAGAAAAGCCGAAGGACGGGATTCCCGTTTCGCTTTCGATCTGCATCGCGACACTTTCTGCATCAAAGCCGGTCATAGCCGGAATCGGAGTACCTGCGATCGCGATAAAACGAGGGTGGAACTTCTGTGCTTCGATCACGATATCCGAGATCAGCTTGTTATCGTCGCCCATGATGGCTTCGATCTCGGAGATCGCGGATACGAAGAGCATGCTGTCCATATCGTACCAGCGCGGCTCGTCGTGAGTGGTATAAGTTGAATTACAGCCGGAAGCATCGTGGATGATCACCATTCCGCCCAGTTCAAAGAGGGAAGAGGCGACACCAAATGCGTCGGCACTGTATGTGGAGAGGATTCGACTGGTCTGTTTCATATGCAGCTTTCACACCCCCATGCTTTCTTCGAGATCAGGTCCCGTATATCTTTTTCGTTTTCGTAGGCGTCGATCATCAGCTCGCAAAGTCCCGTGATGGCCTGATAATCGGTAAAACCACCGTTTTCAACGAGGTTTACAAAGTGCGGTGCGCCGTTAAAGTGCGCGGCTTTCTGACCGATACAGAGATAGTCGGACTGCTGATGGTCTGCGGCAAAACGCATCTGTGCGGAAAGGGTTGGCCAGATCTCAAGATCCGGGTGCTTTTCGCATAGATATTCATAGTCGCGTTTTTCTTCTCCGATAAATGCATCGGCGTATACGCGTTTGACGTTAAATCCGTGATACAGTAAAAGTCTTGCCAGACCGAGCGGGCGGGTAAATGCCGTATAGTCGATGGCGATCGGAGTGGAACCGATCTTCGAAAGTGCCTGCGACAGTGCATTTTCACAGGAAGCTTCTTCTGCGTCAAAATCAGGAAGCGAGATGGGAAGAACTGCAGCAACTTTCGAAAGATTCTCACGGATCTCCTCGTAGCTGAACGTGAAAGGAAGATAGAGAAGCTTTCCGCCGAGACGAGCCTGCAGATCCTCGCCGCCGACTTTGGCTGAAGGATAATCCACGATGTAGTATTCGGCGCGGGCCATCTCCTGATACTCCTCGTAAGTCTTGCATTCGGTAAGTTCATATACCGGAACTTCGGCTGAAATCAGAGCACGATAAAGAACGCTGTCTTTGGCCATGGAAAAATCATTTCCGATAAATGCGACACTGCCTTTTCTGATCTCCTTTTCCTTCAGAAGACTGTAGAAACGGCTTCTCATGATCTGATCCGGCGTACGGCCGCTTTTTCTCATGATCGGGTTCATGTAGCAGTCGGTAAAGTCGATGTCCGGGAAGCGCTCGCGAAGCTCTCTATAGACCATGTCCAGGTCGCATCCGCAGAAGTGATGGACACAGCTTGTATAGACCAGCACACAAGGCGGTTTTTGCGGGAGAGATTTGATGATGCTGCTGACACCATCGATAATGAGCTCTTCCATATTGCCTTCGATGAGGTTATTTTCCTCGACAGCAACTGTCGAAAAGCGCTCCTGTGCCTTCATCTCGTAAGCCGTAAGTACGACGCCGCGAAGACAGCTTGCCGCGCAAACGAAGATCTCGTGCGCCTCGGGGATCAGCATGCCCTGATGGGCGATATTCCAGGTTCCGCGGGCAGGGGAGGAGAACTCCAATCCTGCGGGAAATGGACTGGGAAACGTGATGTCCGATATGGGGATCGGATCGATATGGACTTCTTGTCCGTTTACTTTACGTAGCATAGCGTATTCCTTCCTTACGCGTTCTTGCAGACCGCAAGGATCTGGTCTGCCAGTTTTCTGTATTCATCAGCCATATCACTTTCCGGGAAAGCTTCGATGACTGTCTTTCCGAGGTCTTCGGCGTCAGTAACGATCTCGCTTTGAGATAGTGTTCCGACGATGGAGGAGCCGATGTCGTCACAGAGTTCCTGGACCTTTTTCTCTTCGTCTTTCACGTTTCTTTTATTCAAGATCACGCCACCTAAAGATGCATAGCCGCGACCCTGGAAATTTTCCAGAGCGACTGCGATGTTTGCCGCAGCGTGGATCGCCATGTTTTCACCGGATGTGATAACGAATACTTTATCGGCATATCCGCCTCGCATCGGCATGGAAAAACCGCCGCATACGACATCGCCGAGAACGTCATAAAGGACAATGTCAGGGGAGTAGACGTCATATGCGCCTTTTTCTTTAAGCTTGTCGAGTGCGGCGATGATACCGCGTCCGGCACAGCCCAGACCCGGTGTCGGTCCGCCTGCTTCCACACAGATAATGCCTTTATATCCGACTTTCACCATCTCTTCGAGTGTGAATTTGTTTTTCTTTTCTCTTACCAGATCCAGTACGGTAGTGATATCACTTTGACCATGAAGGGCAAGTGTGGAGTCGGCTTTCGGATCACATCCGATCTGCATGACTTTCTTTCCCTGATCGGCAAATGCCGCGGCGAGATTTGAAACTGTGGTGGATTTTCCGATTCCGCCTTTACCGTAGATTGCGATTTTGATCATCTTTGTTCCTCCTTAGCGTAGGTCACTTTAATACTGACGTCTTTCAGAAGCGAGAGCCGGTGCGCGAGCTCCTCGATCCTGGATTTCGGACCGTCGAGATTGACGGTGATGAGATATACATTTCGTTTCCTGTGGGGCATTCCCATACGTCCGAACAGGATATCCGGAAATTCGTGAAGGATCTGGTTGATCTTTCCCGATTCTTCAAATTCTCTGCATATGATCGAGATGCTGGCGAGCGCGTCTTCATTTTCGGAACCGTTCTCATTGGTAACTTCAACGCTTTCCGCATCTTTGTCCAGAAGAGCGAGCGGGATGACATTTTCGATCTGGTTGCTCTCTGTCTCGAACTGTCCGACGATCGCTTTGACACCAAATGCATCGGCAATATTCTTTTCCGTGATGATCTCTTTAGTCGGTCCCATGATGACACTGCCATGGCTTAAAAGAAGCGACTTGTGAGCTCGACGCAGAGCGTGTTCGGGATAGTGCGTATTAAACAGAACACCCACGCCTTCTGCGCTTAACTGACTTAATGTATCAAGCACGATGATCTGGTTTTTGAAGTCCAGATTTGACTCGGGTTCGTCCAGGATGATGATTCCAGGATCGCTGGCCATCGCACGAGCGATCAATGTCATCTGCAGTTCGCCGCCGCTTAGTTCGTTGCATTTCCTGTCGCGAAGGTGGGAAAGCTGAAGTCTTTCCAGTATGCTCTCGGCTTTTTTGATCTGCTCTTGATTCGGAGTAGAGAATACGCCGATCTGTGTAGTCATGCCGAAAAGAACGGAATCGAGTACCGTATAACTTCCGGAAAGCCCGTGTGACTGAGGCACATAGGAGATCTTCGACCAGAGTTTCCCGGGAGTGATATCGCGGATGTTTTCTCCATCGAGAGTGCTTTTTCCTTCTTTCCAGGAAAGGATTCCCATGATCGCACGAAGAAGCGTCGTCTTACCGGCTCCGTTCGGACCTAAGATACTTACGATCTCACCGCTTTGAATCTCCATGGAAACATCTGAAAAAAGAGGCTTTCCGCGTTTATATTCGAATGAAGCATGTTCTACTTTTAGGATCACAGACTCCAGCCCCCTTTCTTACGCATCAGGAACAGGAAGAAGGGTGCTCCGATGATGGCCGTCAGGATCGAGATCGGGATCTCAGCCGCAGTTGCGGAACGGGCGAGAGTATCGACGAGAATCAGAAATGTACCGCCCAGTGAAATGGATGCGGGTATAAGATAACGGTGATCATTTCCGAGCATCATGCGGCACATGTGCGGAACGATCAAGCCAACCCAGCCGATCTGACCGCACATCGAGATCGAAGATGCCGTCGCAGCCGTGGCGCAAAGGATCGCGAGAAGACGCAGTGCCTTGATGTTGGAGCCGGAAGAAACGGCTTCTTCTTCAGAAAGCAGAAGAAGATTCAGTCTCCAGCGTAAAAGGAAAAGGATCACGACACTGACTGCGATCGGGATCAGACCGATCAGAAGGGACGTGTATGTTGCAGACTGCAGGCTTCCCATCAGCCAGTAGGTGATGGACGGCAGCTGCTGTTCCTGGTCGGCGCAGAACTTAACAAGCGAGACAAGCGCGGAAAAGAGAGATCCCATCATGATACCTGAAAGTACGATCGTATTCATGGAGGTGGTTTTTCCTTTTGCGGCCAGCATCGTAAGTAGAACTGCGACACAGCCGAAAGTGAAAGATACAAGCTGCATGATGATCATGGAAAACCCTAAAAGGATCGAAAGGACCGCACCGAAACTGGCTCCGCCTGCGACACCGAGTGTGTCCGGAGTTGCGAGAGGATTCTGGAAAAGGCTCTGAAAGAGAAGGCCTGCGCAGGACAGTGCGGCACCCACGATAAAAGCGAGAAGAAGACGGGGAAGTCGGACGTTCCAGACTGTGATATAGGCAAGTCTTTCCACGCCTTCGCCGCCATTGGCACGAGCGGCAATAGAGGACAGGACCTGCGGCACGGATACGAAATAGCGGCCGATGCAAAGACAGATCAGCATCGCGATAACAGGCAGCAGGATCAAGCCCAGAATATAGGCGGTTTTCCAAAGAGGAGAGCGTTTGGTATTCATGGAAAACCTCAGCTTTCTGTTTCTGCTTTGGTAACTACGTTGGAATAGGCAGTTTTCGACGTGATTCCGTCGAGTTTTCCGATCTTGCCGGAAAGTGTATTGATGGCATCCTGCGGAGCATCGATGGCGATGCTGATGATGCTTATATTTTTCTCTCTGTAGGGAATGCCCATTCTTCCGATGATATACTGACCGTATTCATGAAGCAGGCTGTTAAGTTTCTCCACGGAATCGGGAGATTCGACAATAATGCTGATGACAGCAACTCTGGTATCCATATGATTGATCCTTTCTTTCATTCAGTACAACTTTATGTCAGATGATGATCTCACTGCTGTATGTTACCCTGTTATTAAGAAAGAGTCAATGCAATTGTCTTGACATATCTTTAATAAATCGGTATATTTTATTGTGCTTTTATAAGCAATGCCAATGTGGCTCAGGGGTAGAGCAATTCACTCGTAATGAATAGGCCGTGGGTTCGATTCCCACCATTGGCTCCAGAAGATGAGGCTGTCTTTTCTGAAAAGACAGCCTTTTTTCTTTCTTTTCAGTTTGTGTTGAATTTAAGCATTTCATGTATAATAAGGATAGACTTTGCAATGAGGAAGAAAAAGAAGCAAGATGTTTCTGTTTCACAGAGATAGAAAGTATCAAAAAGACGGCAAAAAGCAACGCGGTTTCGTAAAAGGAATGGCGCTTATGCTTGCGTTTTCCTGCGTTCTGGTAACGGCCTGCAAAAAGGTGGAAGATCATTTCCCGACGCTTCCGACTACTTCGGCGACAGAAGAGACCTCTGCTTCCGAGAGCCAGGGACCTGATTTTTCCGATCTGGATCTTGAGATCACGATCGCGTCCCCGCTTTCCAATGAAACATGCCAGTATCTGGCAAAGCTCTATGTGGCGAAATCCCAGGGCCTTCTTGGAGAGGGCGTAACAGGTGATACGGTGGACCTTGCATTGCTGGATAGTATCGATCTTCCTTTTGTTCTGAAAGTGTACAGTACCGCGGAGACCGGATGTAATCTTCAGACACTGCAGCAGTGGCAGAAGAGCGGCAGTATGCCGGATATCTTCCTGACGGACAGCTTCGATCAGGTCGTTTCTTCCGGCATGGCACAGTCTGTTTCAAGATACTGTTCCGATGATCCGCTCTTTTCTGCGGACCGTATCTATCCTCAGATGCTTTCCGAGTTTTTCGTAAAAGGCGATCAGTACGGCATTCCTTTCCAGACTTCGGCAGTCGTTTTGTTCTGCGATATGGAAGTTTTGGGATTTGCAGATATCTCGGCAGTCAATTTCCGCCAGAGCCGCAACTCTCTTGATGCGATCCTTTCGTCTTTGAAGGAGCTCAACGAGGATAAAATGGAAGTGCTTCCGTTTTACATGGCCTCGGATATGCTGATGTACCTGCCATGTGCGATGTACAGCAACGAGTATCTGCACGCTTCTTCGGAAGATGACCGTGCAAATGATGCATTTACGGATTCGGTTTCTTATATCACTTCGCTGATCCAGAAAGAATATGCATATGAGAGTCTGAATGAAGAACAGGAAAAGGAACTGTTTGACGGACTTTCGCCGCTTCTTTCCCGTAAGGTCGGAGTATGGGTCGGTTCGACGGATGAACTTTTGCGCTATGACAACTACATGCCGTATACCCTGAGTATGATGCAGCTTCCGGGCTATAACGAAGACGAGTATACTCCGCCGCTTCTGATCAGCTATCCGCTTTGCATCTCGGAATCTTGCGAAAACCCGGATGAAGTCAGTGCCTTTGCTTCCTTTATCGCGCTCGATGAAGATGCGCTGCTTTTGACATCCAGACTTCAGCCGAGAGAAGGATTCTTACCTTCCGTCAGCCAGCCTGCGGTATGGAAAAGCGTTACTGACCGTCAGAAGTACGGTATCTATCTTTCTTTGTACAGAGACATGATGTATCAGGCCATCTATATTCCGGCTGTCTCCGAAAGTGAGAACTTTGCATCGGATATGAAATATGTTACGAGTCACATGGAAGCTCTTTTTAACCTCGAAGAGGATGATTAGTCTTAAGGAGAATTGAAGTGGTACCGCAGATATCGTTGTCACCGATTCGTATAATGGATTCTGCCAGGATCAAGGAACTTGGGATCCTGGATTCTGTTACGGACGATGTGTCTGCGTTCATCCGCGCGGTGCTTTCGGATACGACGAAAAAATACTTCGTCAGCCTTTCTGAATCCACAGCCGGCAAACAGCTATACGGCGTGCTTGGTCTGGAGAATATCTCCTCTCGAAATGCAAGCGCGTCTATCGTGATGTTCTTCGCTAAAAACGGGGATCTCGGCGGCGATGCCTGCTATCGGGATGAAGATCGGGAACCCTACTACCAGTCCGCGCTCGATCATCTTCTGCGTTATGCATTCTTTACGATGGATCTGCATCGCGTTTCGCTTTTGATCCCGGCTTCGGATACATTTACCGAGAAAGTCGCTGTTGCCTGTCAGATGAAGCAGGAAGCGATCCTGGACGATGCCCTGATGGTCGACGGTGCATTTTGCGAGGCAGGATTATTCTATCTTCTGGATTCGGAATATCCGGATTATTCAGTCGGATTCGTCGCATTTCATAACGGCGTGATCGCGATCCGCGGCGGAAATGAATCCGTCGAGTCGACCCGCTTTTATGAATATGGCCAGAAGATCGAGGAACATCTGGAAAAGAGCGTTGCGATCCGTACCGGTATTGCGGATGAATTCGGCGTTTTAAAGCCGGAAGGCGCACCGGAATATAAAGATCTGGCTATCATGGAATTCCCTTCTGAAGTCAAAAAGTGCATGACGGAGATCGCGGAATATATCAGTAAGAAACGCACTCGCTTTACGGTTTCGGCCTACACTCCGTACGGCAGTGATTTCCAGAAGAAGGTCTGGGAGAAGGTCCTAAAGATCCCGTATGGCGTGACGAAGAGTTACGAAGATATCGCGCTGGAGCTGACCGGCGGCGATAAAGTCACGGCACGAAACCTTACCCGTGCCGTCGGTGCGGCGTGCAGAGACAATCCTCTGCCGCTTTTGGTCCCTTGCCATCGTGTCATCGGTAAGGACGGAAAACTTGTCGGATTCTCCGGTGGTCTGAAGTTCAAGGAATTCCTTTTAAATCACGAAATGTTCGGTATTCATATCTACCAATAAGGAGGAAGATACATGAAGATCACAATGCCTGCGTCCTGCATTTTGAACCCCGTTCCGGTCGTTATGGTGTCCTGTGCGGGTTTAAATCCGAAGAAGGTAGGACAGGCTCCGAATATCTGTACGATCGCTTGGGCGGGAACGGTCAATTCTCAGCCGCCGATGGTCTCCATCTCGGTGAGAAAATCCCGTCACTCTCATCAGCTTATCTGCGATACGCAGGAGTTCGTCATCAACCTGGTAACGGAAAAACTCGTAAAAGCCTGCGATTACTGCGGAGTCAGAAGCGGCGCCGATGAAGATAAGTTTTCAGCCTGTAAGCTTCACGCTGTCGAAGCGCCTGGTATGAAATATGCGCCTGCGATCGAGGAAGCCCCGGTTTCCATCTGCTGCAAGCTCAAGGATATCGTCGAACTGGGTTCTCACGATATGTTCCTGGCGGAAGTCGTAAATATCTGTGTGGATGAGAAACTGATCGATGAAAACGGCAAGATCTGTCTCGAGGATGCAAAACTTGTTTCTTACTCCCACGGACAGTACTTCGGCCTTGGAAAACTCCTCGGTTTCTTCGGATACTCCGTTGCCTCCAAGCAGGCTCTGAAACGCCGTATGCCGGCCAAAAACACGAAGCCGAAGACCTCGAAAAGCCCGAAAAAGCGTAACAAAAAATAAATAATCGAAAACAGGTAAAAAAGTTGACAATCGAAGTAATATATATATAAAATTAGTTTGTTGCCCGAAAAGGGAACATGTTTTTGAATCTTGAAAATTAAATATTGGAGGTGAGTACCATAGAACTTTGGTTAGCAATTCTATTAATTGTAATTGCTTTCGTAGTGGGTGCTCTCATCAGTGTATTGTTTTCTGTATTATATTATCGCAAAGGCATGTCTACCAAGCAGAAGAAGCTTGAGGAGGACATGGCCAAGGCTGAGGAAGATGCTGAAAAAGTAATTGGTGAGGCGCAGAAAGCTGCTGAAAGCAGAAAAAGAGAACTTCTTTTACAGGCAAAGGAAGAGATCACCAACGCGAAGTTGGAACTCGAGCGTGATGTTCGTGAGAAGAAATCGGATATTGCCCGTGAGAGAAACCGTTTGGATCAGAAAGAAGAATCTCTGAACCGTAAGATCGAAGCGATGGAACAGAAAGAACAGGCTTTGGAGACTCGTGTAAACGATGTAAAAGCACTTGAGGAGAAGGCCAAGGACCTGGAACATCAGAAAGTGATCGAACTGGAGAAAGTATCCGGTTTGTCCGTAAGTGATGCGAGAAACCTCGTTTTAGACGCTGCTAAGCAGGAATATAGCCACGATATGGCCGTGATGCTTAAGCAGATGGAAGAACAGACGAAGTCCGAAGCGGATAAGAAAGCCCGTGAGGTGGTCGTAAATGCCATCCAGCGCTATGCTTCCGACTATGTATCCGAGGTTACTGTTTCGGTTGTGTCCCTGCCGAATGACGAGATGAAGGGACGTATTATCGGCCGTGAAGGTAGAAACATCCGTGCGATCGAAACAAGCACCGGTGTAGACATTATTATTGACGATACGCCAGAGGCCGTAATCTTATCAAGCTTTGACCCGATCAGACGTGAGATTGCCCGTTTGACGATTGAAAGATTGATTCTGGATGGACGAATTCATCCTGCAAGAATCGAAGAAATGGCTCATAAAGCTCGTAAGGAAGTAAACCAGACGATCAAGCAGGAAGGCGAAAGAGCCGCATTTGATACCGGTATCGTCGGACTGAATCCCGAGATCATCAAGTATCTGGGTCGTTTACGTTATCGTACGAGTTATGGCCAGAATGTTTTACAGCATTCTATTGAAGTCGCCTGGCTTGCCAGCATGATGGCGGCAGAATTAGGTCTGGATGAAATGCTTGCCCGTCGGGCAGGCTTGTTGCATGATATTGGTAAAGCAGCTGATTTTGAGCTCGAAGGTTCCCATATTGATCTCGGTGCAGACATCGCACGCCGTTATAAAGAGAATGACACGGTATTGAATGCGATCATGTCCCACCACGGCGACTGTGAGCCGACTTCTGAGATCTCCGTGCTGGTTGCCGCTGCCGATGCGATTTCGGCTGCAAGACCGGGTGCACGTCGTGAGAATATGGAGACTTATGTCAAGAGAATCCAGAAACTGGAAGAAATTGCCACCGGTTTTGATGGTGTCGAGAAAGCCTTTGCTATACAGGCCGGACGCGAGATCCGCGTTATGGTCAGCCCTGACAAGGTCAGTGATGACGATATGATCCTGAAAGCTCGTGATATCTGTAAGAAGATCGAGGAAGAACTGGATTATCCGGGTCAGATCAAAGTAAATATTATTCGTGAGACCCGTGCATCAGATGTAGCAAAGTGATCCCAACAGTCAAAAGACAAGAAGAACTGCTTCGTTTTGAAGCAGTTCTTTTTTTGTCGTGATTTCTAGGTATTTTCTCCTATTTATGGTAGAATAAATAAGATTTTGTTAGAAAATGAGGGAAGTGTCTTTGCGGGTTCTTTTCGTAGGAGATGTCGTTGCCCATCCGGGTAAACGGATTCTGAAAAATATACTCAAATCTTATCTTTCTGAACACCAGGTCGACGCCTGTGTGGTCAACGCTGAAAATATCGCCGGTGGTCTCGGCATCAATTATACATCTGCCAAAGAACTGTATTCTTTTGGAGCAGATGTGATCACTCTCGGAAATCATGCTTTTTCCTGTGCGGATTATTTCCGTTTCTGTGATTCGGAAGACCGGATCGTCCGTCCTGCGAATGTCAGTTCTTCCTGGCCGGGAAAAGGGGAATATCTGATCGATCTGAATGAGAAGGGCCGTCTGCTGGTTGTCGACTTGATGGGACAGGTATTTGTCAACCCGATCCCGAATTCGCCTTTCGAGTATTTCGAGAATAACATCAAGCGTTGGAAAGAAACCTATCGCCCTACGAATATCCTGATGGATTTTCACGCGGAGACAACAAGTGAGAAGATGGCGATGGGTTATTTTGCCGACGGCAAGGTCTCTTTGGTCCTTGGCACTCATACCCACGTGCAGACTGCAGATGAAACGATCCTGCCTTGCGGGACGGGCTATATCACGGATGCCGGCATGACCGGCAGCGTCGAAGGTATCCTGGGTATGAATGTGGATTCCTCGATTCGAAGATTAAGCGATAAACTTCCTGCAAAATACGCGCCGGCGGAAGGACCTGCGATGATGAACGCGATCCTTGCCGATCTGGATGAAAAGAATGGAAAATGCCTGAAAATAGAAAGGATTAGACTTTATGAATGACGAAAAACGCAAGGTGTCCTGGATCACCTATTCCTTATGGATCGAACTGTTTGTGGTGCTTACCGGTATCGACCAGTTTACGAAGAGCCTGATTACGAAGTCTCTGGCATATGCTCAGGTGAAGCCTGTGATCAAGGGATTCTTCAGCCTTATGTATGTAAGAAACACCGGTAGTGCATTTAGCATGTTATCCAATAAATCCTGGGGAATCACTTTCCTTTCGGTCATCTCGGCAATCGCGCTTGTCGTGATCCTCTTTCTGGCATTCTTTGTACTGGCCAAGTATAAGAGCAGACGTCTTTCTCTGTGCCTGATCTTCCTCGCTGCCGGAACACTCGGAAACCTGATCGACCGTGTACGCCTGAAGTACGTCGTAGACTTCCTGCGTTTTGATTTCGGAAGCTATACTTTCCCGATCTTTAACGTTGCGGATATCTGCGTTACGCTTTCCTGTATCGCGCTTGCGATCCTTTTGTTCTTTAACGAGAAGTTTATCCCGGAAGTTCCGCTTGGCGACAAAAAAGAAGAAGAGGATGAGCAATGATCGAGTCGTATGAAGTCGAGAATTATGAGGGACGTATCGATGCATATCTTCCGATGATATGTGATGATCTTTCCCGCTCACATGCCTCTCAGCTGATCGCGGAAGGTTCCGTTCTCGTGGACGGTAAGCCGGTCAAGGCTTCGTTTAAAGTTTTCGGCGGAGAAAAGATCGACATCGATTTCCCGCCGCCGGTCGACACGGACGCAAAGCCGGAAAATATCCCGCTGGATATCGCATATGAAGATGAGGATCTGATCATCATCAACAAACCCCAGGGCATGGTCGTACATCCTGCTCCCGGTCACTATACAGGTACTTTGGTAAATGCACTTTTGTATCACTGTCAGGGACAGCTTTCCGATATCAACGGCGTCATCCGTCCGGGTATCGTGCATCGTATCGATATGGATACATCCGGCCTTATGGTCGCAGTCAAGAATAACGAAACACATCTGGCGATGGCGAAGATGATCGCCGAACACGAAGTCGTCCGTGAATACCGTTGCTGCGTCTACGGTATCGTGGATTCGGACAAAGGAACGATCCACGCTCCGATCGGCCGTGCGCTGAACGATCGAAGAAAGATGACCGTAACCGAGAAGGGCAAAGATTCCATCACGCATTTTGAAGTGCTTGAACGTTTCAGAAAAGGTACGGATCTTCTTTGCCGCCTCGAAACGGGACGTACTCACCAGATCCGTGCGCATATGACATATATCGGTCATCCATGTATCGGAGATCCGCTTTATGCTCCGAAACGCGAAAAATATAACCTTAAGGGTCAGGCGCTGCATAGTACTTCGATCCGTTTTATCCATCCGAGAACGCAGGAAGTGATCGAGCTTCATGCGGATGTCCCGGAGTATTACCAGGAACTTATCACTTTGCTTAGAAATGATTGCTGAAAGGAAGTTAGTACGTGATTGAAGAAACCGTATTTCAGGTCGTACATTTAAACGAGGTCACCAGTGGCAACTGTGCATTGCTTAACGAGATCGCCGAGCAGTTTGACTGTGAAGTTGTCGCGCTTTCCGAGGGCATCAGCCTGAAGGGCGAAAGCCGCGCCATCCAGTCTGCGATCCATGTCCTTTCTGCTATGGATACATTGATCGAAAAAGAAGAAGAGCCGGATCTTCTGGCTGTCCGCTATATGTGTCTTCTCGAAAAAGAAAGCCGTCTTTCCGATTTCATGGAAGATGAGACTCCGGTGCTTTTTACGACACCGGCAGGACGAACGATCCGTGCGAAAACGCTTGGACAGAGACTTTATGTTGATGCGATGGCGAAAAACGATGTTGTCATCTGTCAGGGACCTGCCGGATCCGGTAAGACATTCCTTGGTGTAGCGATGGCGGTTCTGGCACTTCGCAACCGTTCCTGTTCACGGATCATCCTGACACGTCCTGCTGTCGAAGCGGGTGAGAAACTCGGTTATCTCCCGGGCGATATCGAAGAGAAGGTCGACCCGTATATGCGTCC
Organism: Clostridiales bacterium; assembly: GCA_017962145.1. Taxonomy (GTDB): domain Bacteria; phylum Bacillota; class Clostridia; order Saccharofermentanales; family Saccharofermentanaceae; genus Scatonaster. The sequence continues at coordinate 95,163 of JAGCVX010000037.1, forward strand.
GATCTACGATGCGCTTTTGGAACTGATGGGAAGAGAGCAGTTCGAAAGAAATCTCGAACGCGGCATTATCGAAGTGTCTCCGCTGGCATATATGCGCGGCCGAAACCTCGATGATTCCTTTATTCTTCTTGATGAAGCACAGAATACGACAACAGAGCAGATGCTGATGTTTCTGACCCGTATGGGCATGAACTCGCGTGTCTGTGTCTGTGGCGATACGACCCAGATCGACCTGCCTTTCGGTCATCGAAATGGTCTTTCCGATGCGATGGAAACGCTTCGTGATGTTCCGGGTATCGCGATGGTATCCCTCAAAGAGACGGATATTGTGCGAAATCCCTTGGTACAAAAGATCATAATGGCTTATAATGCAAGAGAAAGGAGTAGAGACCTGAATGCGAAATAATAAGAAGAATCAGAAAGTATTTAAAGTCGTACGCATTGTATCTCTTTGTTTACTTGCGGTGCTTCTTATTGCCATCGTTTATATCGGATCTCTCCCGCAGCGCTATAACGTAACACAGGGACAGAGCAGCGATTACGATATCACAGCGACCCGTTCCGTTACGGACTCTTATGAGACCGAAAGAAGAGCGCTTCTTGCCAAGACTGAGGTCAGCCCGATCTATGTTATCTCCGATGAAGTTTCCAGCACGAACCAGATCTTGGTTGCGGACTTCTTTAATTACTGTTCCGAGCTTCGAAAGAATAATGTGGATGAATACGGTACCGTCCTTCGTAACAAGCAGGAGATGGCGGAACTTATGGATGCCGCGATCCGTGAGTCCTACGAAATCGAACTTCCTGCGGATACGCTTTATACATTGGCCAATATTTCCTTCGTGGACTATGAATATGTTCGAAATGAAGCGACGGAGATCACGAATATGATCTGCATGGACGCACTCGATGCCCAGGCACTTCCGCTCGAGATCAATAACTACGCATCTGCTGTTGCGGACACGAAGACATATACGAATCTGAATTATGTTTCAAATTCCCAGATGATCTATGATATCCTGACACGCCTTTTGAAGCCGAATGCCGTTTACGATGCCAAGGCTACGGAGAATGCCAAAACTGCGGCATATAAGAATGCCATCAGTGAGCCGGTCATGATCCAGAAGGGTACCCGTATCGTAAGTGTAGGTGAGACGATCACTCCGCATATTTACAGCCAGCTCAAGGACCTCGACGTTCTTCCGGGTTCGGCTTTCGATTTCAATCTCCTGATCGGTATTATCGTATATGTATTTATCATTTTCGTTGCCGGCGCTTTCTATCTGATGCGTTATGAAAGACGTTTCGAGATCGATTCGAAGACCATGATCGCACTGGTTATCGCATTTGTTGTTCCGCTGATATCCAGCCGTTATCTGACATCGATCTCGCCGCTTTTCTCGACGATCATGTTTACTACGGTGATCTTTGCGACATACCTCGGTATCCAGAGCGGTATCACCATGAGCTGTCTTTCGCTTCTGGTCCTCCTGCCGATGAGTGGATTTAATACCGAACTGTTCTTCGTTTCTCTGGTAAGCATTTATGTCTGCTCCGTAATCGCAGGGCAGAACAGCCACAAATACAATTCCGCGACATTGATCATCTTTACCTGCCTTTCTTCGGTACTGGCTTCTTTCGGTTATAACCTCGTTACCCAGTCTTCGAAGACCGACATGTTTAACTCGATCCTGTGGTCGGTGATCGGTTCCGGATGCTCCGTTGTTGCGGCGATCGGTTCTCAGCCGATCTTCGAATTGATCTCAAATACCGCATCCCCGATGCGTCTTCTGGATCTGGCGCAGCAGAGCCATCCGCTTCAGAAGCGTCTCTTCCTCGAAGCTCCTGGTACTTCCCAGCACAGTATGATGGTTGCCAACCTTGCGGATTCCGCTGCGGAAGCCATCGGTGCAAATGCACTTCTTGCCAAGGTTGGATCGTACTATCACGATATCGGAAAACTCGAGCGTCCGGAGTATTTCACGGAGAATCAGCAGGATAAAGTGAATCCGCACGACCAGCTTTCGATCGCGGAGAGCGTGGAGATCATCACATCCCATCCGTCGGACGGCTTGAAGCTTGCGAAGAAATACAGACTCCCGCTGCCGATCCAGAGCATTATCCTCGAGCATCACGGCACGACCTGCCCGGAATACTTCTATATGAAGGCAAAAAAGCAGGCTGAGGAAAAGGGTGAGCCGGAGCCGAATAAAGAAGATTTCCGTTACAAAGGCACGGTACCGTCTACTAAAGAATCTGCCATCATCATGATTGCGGACTCCTGTGAGGCGGCGGTGCGTTCCCGTGGCATCCACGATGTGGAAGAAGCGGAAGTGCTTTTCAGAAAGATCATTAAGTCGAAAATCGATGAAGACCAGCTTGTCCGTTCGGGCCTGTCATTTAATGACATCGAACTGATCATCGGCGCGTTCTTGCAGGTATATGCTGGCTTCTTCCATGAAAGGGTGAAATATCCGGATGAAGGTTCAAATTGAGAATAATACACGTTCGTTGAAGAAAGAGGAGCTTGACTCCTTTTCTTCGTATGTAGCCAAAGCTTTCGAGCTGATCTCTTGCGCGAAGTATATCGACAAGCGTATCGCAGGCTCTGACGCGGAGCTTTCCGTCGATGTGAAATTTGTCGGCGAAGACCGTATTCGTGAACTGAATAATGCGCATCGCGGACTCGATAAAGTCACCGATGTCCTTTCTTTCCCGATCCTCGATATGGTTGACGGAAAGCTTTCTTCCGACCTGATGCCTTATGATTATTCCTATCAGGACGGAATAAAGATCCTGCCTTGCGGCGATATCGTGATATGCGTCAAGCGCGCGGCCAGCCAGGCGGAAGAATACGGCCACAGCCTTCAGCGCGAACTGGTATTTCTTGCTGTGCATTCATTTCTGCATCTGATGGGATTTGATCACGAAGATCCGAAGACGGAAAAGAATATGTTTTCGAAGCAGGAAGATGTCATGGAGAGTATCGGACTTCCGCGTGATCCCGCTTCAAATGCACCGTCCACGGAAATTTCTTCCGAGGACCGTTACCAAGTGGGTCAGATCCTGCCGCACTGTGGTTACTGTGCTTTGATCGGCCGTCCGAACGTCGGTAAATCCACGCTTTTAAATGCGATCTCCGGTATGAAACTCGCGATCGTTTCACATAAGCCGCAGACCACGAGAAATAATATCTCTGCGATCTATAACCGTGAAGACGCTCAGGTGATCTTCGTTGATACTCCCGGTATCCATACACCGAAGTCGAAGCTTTCGGAGTTTATGGTGGATTCTTCTTTCCGTGCGGCAAAAGGCGCGGATGTCGTCGTACTTATGGTAGACGGAAGATTCGGAAAACCTGCTTCCGTTGAGAAAAAAGCCGTCGAGTCTGCCAAGAAACTGAAAAAGCCCATGATCCTCGTGGTAAATAAAGCCGATGCCGTGTCCAAAGAATCGCTTCTGCCTCTGATCGCGAATTATTCGCAGCTTGCTGACTTTGAAGATATCGTTCCGATCTCTGCTTTGAAAGAAGATGGCATCGATCAGCTGATGGACATCATCATCAGTAAGCTTCCGTCCCAGCCGAGATTCTTCCCAGGTGACGAGATCACGGACCAGTCGGAAAGAGAGATCGCCGCGGAACTGATCCGTGAGCAGATCCTGCACTATACAAACGAAGAGATCCCACACGGAACCGCCGTCGAGATCGATGCATTTGAAGAAGAGATGAGAGAAGATGCTCTGGATTCGTACGACCGTAGCCTGATCAAGATCCATGCATCTATCATCTGTGAAAGAGACTCGCACAAGAGCATCCTGCTCGGTAAAAACGGCCAGATGATCAAGCGTATCGGAACCGCGGCCAGAAAGAATATCGAGGAGATGACGGACTGCAAAGTCTTCCTCGATCTGCATGTGAAAGTAAGAAAGGATTGGAAGAACCGTCAGGTCTTCCTTGACGAATTCGGGTATAAGAAGAAGGAAGACTGAGCATGGGCGTGAGTTTTACTCTTCGTGGCCTGGTCGTCGCGTCTAAACCGCACCGGGACCAGGATGCTATTATAACGATCCTTTCGCATCAGAAAGGGGTCGTCTATGCGATGGTTCCCGGCGCCAAGAAACATTCCTCACGATTTGCGTCTATGGCAACACCGCCTGTTCTGGTGGATTTTGTCCTTTCGGAAAGTAAAGGATTCTACTATCTGAAAGAAGGCGAGATCGTCGAGAGTTTCCGCGGTCTTTACGATTCTTTCGAAGCACTGACCTGTGCGTCACATATCCTCGAAGTCATACGTGATACCGCTGTCGATATCGAGTCTTCACAGATCCTGTTTCCGCTTGTGCTTCACGTTCTTTACGATCTTTCCAAGCATCCTGAAAAGTACCGCCAGATCGTGGCGGCGTTTGAGTGGCGTGTGATGGATGCGCTGGGCTTCGCCTTTGATCTTGATGAGTGTGACTGCGGAAAACCAAACGAGATGCCGACACGCGCTTTTTCTTTCAGCAAATGCCGCCTGTATTGTTCCAATGTGGGCTGTGTCACGAAAGCCAAGGACTATCGTTTCGTCTCGCTGGGCTGCGTGGAAGCACTTCGCTATATCCGAAATGCACCGCTTGAGCGCTTAAGTGCATTTCGTGCGGAAAAATATGTACTGGACGACTTGTGCGCGGTGACACATCAGTATTTGTGCGAGCGTCTGGAAAAGAATTACGATAAACTTACGATCCTCGAGACGCTTCCGCCAATGGGCAAAGATTAAAGCTCGTCCCAGAGGATGTCGGCTTCGGTAGAAAGGTACTCCTCGGCGCGCCAGTGGTCGGGACGAAGCACCAGATAATCCGGACGAAGATATCGCTCATCCATCAGTACGATGAATCCCTTTTCATTTTCGTTTCGGATCACTCGGCCCGCGGCCTGAAGGACTTTCTCCCAGCCCGGGAACTTATATGCGTATGCGAATCCGTCGCCGAACTTGTTCTGGTAATACTGCGAAAGGATCTCGCGCTCCGGAGAGATCTGCGGAAGCCCCACGCCTACGATAAATGCGCCTTTGAGCTTATCGCCGACGAGGTCGATGCCTTCTCCGAAATGTCCGCCGAGAACGGCAAATCCCAGAAGTGTCTTATCGCCGTGGCGGTCAAAGCGTGCCAGATAATCCTTTTTCTCGTCGGCATTCATGCCTTCCGTCTGCTTGAGTAGCTCGATGCTTCGGTCGGTAGCGCATTTTTTGAAGATCTGCTGATAGACCATCTCCATATACGCAAAGGAAGGGAAGAAGACCATGAAATTGTCGTGGTGCCCGGAAACCATGCGAAGGATCGTCTCTGCGATCGAGGCGCAGGTGAACGATCGGTCCTGGTAAGTGGTCTTGATGTCTTTGATCATGATGACCTGCAGGTTTTCCGGTGGAAATGGACTGGGCAGCTGCAGAAGCCGGGAAAAGGACGTGTCTTTTCCAACGATCATGCTTCGGTAATACTGTGCCGGTGACATCGTCGCAGAAAAGAATACCGCGCTGTGCGAATCTTTCAGGATGTTGGCGATGCTTTCCGATGCGTCGAGGCACTGCAGGCGGATACAGATATCGTACTGGCCGTTTTCGCAGGCACCTGAGCGCTTTACTTCCATGATATATGCGTCGTTAAAGTAAAGTTCGAGGATCGTCAAGAAAAAGCGTGCTTCGAAATAAAACTCCGAAAGGATCCTTCGTTTCGGTCGGTCATCGAGTTCGGCGAGGATATTCGCGATGTGAAAACAGAGTGCCCACAAAAGCCTGTAAAGAACTGAGGGTGCGGCTCTTGTTGCCCGGAAGTTATCCGCGACGATGACTTCCTTTTCCGTGATCTTATCTTCAACGATATTCAGGCCTGTAGATTCTTTTTCAAAAGAATAATCCAGCACTGAGAAATAGTCCGCGATCTGGTGGCTGTATTTGGCGGTCTTATCGGAGATCGAAGACAGAAGCGGCAGCGCAGTCAGAAGCGTACTTCGGTTTAAGTCGGCACTGAACATATCTACAGAACGGGGGATCATGTTGTGCGCCTCATCAACGAGGATCGTATGACTGAATTCATCTGTTGCGAAATAACGCTGCAGATGCACTCTCGGATGGAAGACGTGGTTATAGTCGCAGATGATCACGTCGCACATGTTCGAAGCATCGAGCTGCAGTTCGTGTGCGCAGATACGGTGTTTTTCGGCTGTTCGACGGATGTCTTCGGGATAGATGGCATCGAGAATAAAGAGCTCTTCCAAAGCGGCGTTCAGCCTGCTGTAATAGCCGTCGGCGAATTTACAGTATTTGCTGTCGCAGAAATCTTCTCCTGCCGTACACATCGATTCCTTCGGGCTTAAAAGGATCGACTTGATCACGAGCCCTTTGCTTCGCATATCGCTAAGCGCTTTATCCGCGACTTCACGAGTTGCGAGTTTGGCAGTGGTATAAAAGATCTTACCGCCTGCTGCATGAGGCAGCCATTTGACGGAAGGGAAAAGGGTACTGATCGTTTTACCGATACCGGTTGGAGCTTCGGCGATCAGCGTCTCTTTGTGTTTGATGCTCGAAAGTACGGCCTTCATGAAATCACGCTGCCCGCTTCTTACGACGCTATATGGGAACTGAAGATCCACGATGGATTCGTCACGATTCTTCTCGTAAAGATAGATACGTGTCGCTTCCTCCTGATACCGGTCCATCGTCTCATCAAAGAAGGTTTTCGCATCCTCACGCGAGAATACAGTGCATTTCTCGAGGAACTGGTAGGTGATGACAGATACGTATCGAAGAGTGATCGTGATATCTTCGACATCCGGGTGGCTCAGATAGAACAGGTGTGCATAGATCTTTACCTGCGCTTCGTGAGTCGGCAGGATCAGCTGCTCAACCTTTTCGACCATACGATTATGCGTTTTAATCTCGAAGATCGTAATGTTACCGTCTTTTTCCAGAACGCAGTCCGCACGACCTGAGATGAGAAGTCTGAATAGTTCGAATTCAATCTCGGTAGAAAGAGAGAATTCAGGCATGACCGAGTCTGTAGCATATTGCTCAGAAAGATCTTTGAAAACCCGCTGATGTACACGCGTTCCTTCCTGTCCCGAGACACCGCCAAACGACGCACCCATGAGAGAACCGGTGCGGTAGAGGCGCTCACTGAGGGAGCGAACTGAGATCTTGTGCAGTGCCTTTTCCATAGAAATATTATATTACATTATGAAAAATGAAAACTATGCAATTTATCCGGCGTGAAATTTCAAAAATCGGTTGTATAAGCATTTTTTGAGTGGTATACTTCGAGATGTTGATTCAGATTATGAAATTTTCAAAGGAGAAAGTTGCAAATGGCTATTCGTATTGCTATCTATGGTTATGGTAACCTCGGTAAAGGTGTAGAAGCGAGCATTGCCCAGAATCCGGATATGGAACTGGTTGCAGTATTCACACGTCGTGATCCTTCTACAATTTCTATTAAGACACCGTCTGCGAAAGTTATGAATATTAAGGACGCAGCATCGATGAAAGATCAGATCGATGTCATGATCCTCTGTGGCGGTAGTGCTACAGATCTTCCGGTTCAGGGACCGGAGATGGCCGCGATGTTCAATATCGTCGACAGCTTCGATACACATGCAAATATCCCGCAGCATTTTGCTGAGGTAGACGCAGCCGCTAAGAAAGCCGGCACAGTCGGCGCGATCTCTGTAGGCTGGGATCCGGGTATGTTCTCTCTTGCAAGAGTTTATTCTTCCTCTATCCTTCCGGAAGGTGAGAGCTATACTTTCTGGGGCAAGGGCGTAAGCCAGGGTCACTCTGATGCGATCCGTCGTGTTGAGGGCGTTAAGGATGGTAAGCAGTACACGATTCCGGTACCGAGTGCTCTTGAAGCAGTTCGTTCCGGCTCGCAGCCTGAACTGACAACTCGTCAGAAGCATACACGTGAGTGCTTTGTCGTAGCTGAAGAAGGTGCGGATCTCAACAAGATCGAAAACGACATCAAGACCATGCCGAACTACTTCTCTGATTACGATACAACCGTTCACTTTATCTCTGAAGAAGAACTGAAGAAGAATCACAGCGGTATCCCGCATGGTGGTTTCTGCATCCGTTCCGGTGTAACAGGTTTTGAGAAAGAAAATAAGCACGTTATCGAGTACAGCCTCAAGCTGGATTCCAATCCGGAGTTCACTGCGGGCGTTCTCACGGCATATGCACGTGCTGTTGCTCGTCTTTCTAAAGAAGGCGTAACAGGCTGCAAGACTGTTCTTGATATCGCACCGGCTTATCTTAGTCCTCTCTCTGCAGAAGAACTCAGAAAGTCTTTTGTATAAACTTAATTCGTTCAGTCAAAGAGAAGAAGCTTTCTTCGCTGTCCTCGGACTTATGTCCTGTGGAGGCGCAAGAAAGCTTCTTTCTTTTGATCTGAATAAGATAATATATCTGCAAAAAAAGATCGGAAACCTTTCGATTTCCGATCCTGGTGCGGATAGCAGGACTTGAACCTGTATGACCTTGCGATCACTAGCACCTGAAGCTAGCGCGTCTGCCAATTCCGCCATATCCGCAAGCGCTTAACTATAATACTAAAAGAGTCTGGAAAATGCAAGGCAATTTCTCAAATAATTTGTCCGACTTCGAAAAATAATATGTTAGAATAAAATCATAATTGTACGGGAGGTATTCAAAACATGGATATTAAGGCAAAAATCGATGAAGTAGTAAAGAAAGTTCAGAGTGATCCGGCTGTTGCTAAGGATTTCGAAAAAGAACCGGTTAAGACTGTTGAAGGCATCATCGGTGTAGATCTTCCTGATGATGTAGTAAATAAGGTAGTCGATGGCGTAAAGGCCAAGGTTACGGTAGATAAGGCAGGCGGAATCGTAGATAAGATCAAAGGTCTGCTCTGATTTTTTCTAAACTTCAGAATAAATAGAGAAGGCGGCTCATAGGCCGCCTTTTCTATTAAGATGAGGATTGAAAAAAATTATTGGCCCGTTGCTGATACGGGGAATAACCGGTGATTAGTGCAGGAAGCGGAAAGACTTCAGCATGACGCTTCCGCCGCCCTTATATGTCAGATACAAAGCTGTCGTACCGTTTTCTATCTTCAAGCTCTCTTTGTATTTTCTCCATACAGTCATAAATGTGACAGGAAGCTCTGCGAGTACTTCGCCGTCGATACTGGTGCGTACTTCGAAAGTACCATTGCCATAGCCGCGAACAGTCAGCTCGATACCTGTTACGTCCTTTACATCGAAGTACTTAAAGCCGATGGTCGTACCTTCGAAGATCGAGGTGATGTAAGCCGTTTCCTTATCGCCGTCCTTGCCGTTCTGAACGATGCGAGGAGCATTGTGCTGTCCGACATACGGTTCCTTATGCTCTTTGGCGTTATAGAGGTTGCAGGCGATATAGGCAGGATATTCATCGGTATCGCGAAGCGGTGCTCCGTTCAGACCACAGGAAGTCATCTCGACCTGTGCGATCTTGCCGTTTTCGTCGAAAGAGATCTTCTCGGCACAGCCCTGACGGGAATACCAGGTGTTGTTGGTATGTCTGTGGTAGAAGATGTACCATTCGCCATTGATCTCTACGATGCTTCCGTGGTTGTTTGCGCCATATGCGCTCGGCTTGTCGGCTTCTTTGTATGTTCCGATACCAAGATCACAGTTGCTGACGATTACGCCGCCGTAAGTAAACGGACCTTCCGGATTATCGGAAGTTGCATAGCAGAGTTCGTGCATGACCTGAGAAGAGTAGACGAAGTAGTAGATGCCGTTTCTGAAACGGATCGAAGGCGCTTCAAAGAACGCATGACCTTTGAACGGCGTACCGGATGCATACATCGTACCCGGAACAATAAACTCAGGTCCCTTTTTGATGGTGAGCATATCCGGTCCGATTACGGTGACCATCGCTCCGTGACGGGAAGCATCTGTCTGTCCGCAGAAACCCGTGTAAAGATAGGTCGTATCGCCGACGGTGATGACACCCGGGTCAAACTGCGGCTCGTCGGACTCTTTCTTTCCGAGAAGTGTTCCGTCTTCGTAATGCACGTGACCATAGAACTTGAACGGACCCTGCGGCTTTTCGCTTCTGGCTACCGCAACTACGCTCTGGTTATCCAGAACATAGAAGAGGTAATACTTTCCGTCCGGTCCTATCGTGATATCCGGGGCATAAAGGCATCCCTGGTTTTCCTGGTTGTCCGGATCGTCGGTTCTTCTAAAGGAAACACCCTCGTATCTCCAGTTGCCGAGATCGTTTACCGGTGCGGACCAGCTGACATAATCACCCGGGCAGAAAAAGTCGCCGTTGAAGAAGTCGTGGGATCCGTAGATATAAAGACGATCGTTAAATACATACGGTTCGCCATCCGGGATATATTCCCAGGAAGGAAGATACGGGTTAAATGCCTGTTTCTTGGTAGGCGCAGCCATCGCCGCGATGCTGGCATTCTGTCTTGTAGTTTCTTCGAGCTTTCCGAGTGTGCGGTCTGTCAGCCAGTCGTTAAAGAACTGGATGTATTCAGATGTCTGAAGCTTTGGTACACAACCATCCGGCGTGAAATGCATTTCGTTACGGTTTTCGTTCGTGTATGCTTTCCACTCAGGCATCTGGGAACCATCGATATCTTCACCATTCGGATTTCCGTTCTTGATAAAGTTGGTGATGTAGTTCGTCATCTGTCTTGCGATGTCGTAATGTCTTCCTACGAACGGTCTCCAGCAAGCGGCGAGCGTTTCAAAGAAGAACCAGAGATCAACAGAGTGGAAAGTGCCCGGATTGTCTTCACCCGGGATATCTACCTCAAAGCTGTAGTAGTAGCCGGGCGCCGCTGTCTTATTGATAGCAGCCTTAACCGAAGCCTCGATGCCGCGAACCGTACCATATTTGTTTCCATCACGAACTTCGTGTGCTTCCGGGAAAGCGAGGAACTGATCGGCACGGGAACCGAAATTGCTTCTTGCCTGTGCTTCAAATGCTTCTTCGGAATCCGCAAAGATAAAGCTCGGGAATTCGTCGAAAGTGTTACCCGCGATAAGCGGTACATTGGCCTGCTTCCCTTCGAGCATAAGCTTGAAAGGTTCGTCTTTCAGGAAGACGTGATCGATACAAGGAGTAAAGAAGAAGAATTTTTCTTCACGGAACTTCGCATAGGTATGGCAGATGGTCTGTGCATCTACTTTTCGTGCTTCTTCAAGTGTAGAAACACCGAGTGCTTCGAAGAATTTTCTACCGAATTCGGCTACTTCCTCGATCGGCTTAGGTGTGATGACGTTATCCTTTACAAATGGACTTTCGATGATACCGGAGTAGATGATCGCTTTCTGATAAAGACCGATGCTGGATTCGCTGGTCAGATGTGTCAGAACCGATCCGCCGCCTGCAGACTGACCGGAGATCGTGATGTTCTTCGGATCGCCGCCGAACGCCTTGATGTTACGGATGACCCACTTGATACCGGCCTGCTGGTCGAGATTACCGAAGTTTGCCGGTGCGTCCGGAGATTCTTTAGTGATCTCAGGATGAGCCAGGAAGCCGATGGCACCCAGACGATAGTTTACGCTTACGACGATTACGCCTCGCTTTGCGATCTGCTCGCCGTTAAATTCCATCTCACGCGGATAGCCCCACTGGAATCCGCCTCCGAAGAACCAGATGAGAACCGGAAGGTTATCATTTTCAGATGTTGCCGGTGTCCATACGTTCAAGTACAGACAGTCTTCATCCATCTCGATATCCTTATCGACGTGCCATTCACGGCAGTAGATGTCTGTTCCGACACCGGGCTGATCCTGGATCGAGATCGGGGCGACATGACCGCAGTCTCTTACGCCTTCCCAGTTTTCACAGGGCTGCGGAGCGCGCCATCTGTTTTCGCCGACCGGCGGTGCAGCAAAAGGAATGCCTTTAAAAACGGAGATTCTTGTGTTATTTCCCTGAAAGCCTCTTACGAGACCATTTTCTGTTTGAACTAACTTAAGCAATTTGACCCTCCTTGTTACGTCTGTACTGATAATATAGTTTCATTACGATATTCTGGCTGTAATCTCCGAAGTCCTCGCCGAAAAGCGTCATACCGCCGCAGTTCGGAGTTTCTCTCGGAACGGCAAAAGTAAGATCGATCTCACTGTTGTAGTCGATATTCAGATCTGAGATCGTCAGGTCACCGATCTTGTGTGTGCCGTCAATAAATGTGCCTCGGTCATTGATCAGAAGAGTCTTGAGAAGACCATACTGATTCAGCGGTTCCGGCCACCAGGTAGGTGAGATCAGGCCTTTTCTGTCGCCATAATCACCCGGGCTGATCCAGTTTCCGAGGCAGATATCGTTAATATAGAAATAAATGTCACTTGGATAATCGTTGTTGAAAGAAGGGCACTCGGATGAGATCTCGAAAGAGATCTGTATCTCGCGAAGCGTCTGACCGGCACGAAGACGGTTGGGAAGGTTATAGGTGATGCTTCCGTAACCGAACCAGAGAACGCCGGCGTTGAAGCGCTCCGGATAGGAGAAGACACGTGGGTCGTCGAGTTCGCCGATGATCTCTTTGGATGTACAGATACCGCATGTCGGATGGATATCCGCGCGTGTATAATGTCCGATGCCGATACTGTCTTCGTAACAAGGAAGAGGATTCTCGTTAGCATCGTGGAACATATCGATGATGATCCTGTCGTGGATCGGCTGGATGATCTTCTGAATGCCACGTTTTCCGGACATGGTCTTAATGGATACAAGTCCTGCCTTTTCGAGCTTGCTGATATGCAGTGTAATCGCACTGTTCGTAACTCCAAGGATACTTGCCAGGTCGTTCATGCTGAGATTGTTATTTTCGTAGATCAACTCCATGATCTGAATTCGGGTCTCCGTGCTTAAAGCTTTGAAGACTTCCGATGCCTCTTGTAAAGAGTGCAGACACAACATTTTCAGGCCTCCAGGATAATTTAATCGTAAAATTGACTATTTCACTTTTTACTATGTAATCATCATAAACAATATTGATTTTCTCTTCAACATGAAAAAGTCTAGATGTACCCCTGTAAATTTCAGATTTATCAGTGTAGAGTCTTGATTTTTGACATCGAGTAATGTAACTTTAACTCAAGCATTTTATATATTGTTTCATCATTTAGTGAAACAAAAAACGTTTTTGTTTCACAGATGACGAAAGGAGTTCCCATTATGTTCAAATTGGTGATCGATCCTCAAAAAGAGCTGGGTCATATCAACCCGGAAACACAGGGTCATTTTTCCGAGCACCTCGGACGCTGTATCTACGGCGGTATTTTCGTAGGTGAGGATTCTGATATCCCGAATACAAACGGTATGCGTAATGATGTGGTAAATGCACTGAAGGAGATCTCTATTCCTGTCCTTCGCTGGCCGGGCGGATGTTTCGCGGATGAATACCACTGGAAAGACGGTATCGGAGACAAATCCTCCAGAAAGAAGATGATCAATACAAACTGGGGCGGCGTCGTTGAGGACAACAGCTTTGGTACACATGAGTTTATGGAACTTTGCCGCCAGCTCGGCTGCAAGACTTATATCAATGGTAATGTTGGTTCCGGTACGGTCCAGGAGATGAGTGAGTGGGTCGAGTATATGACATTTGACGGCGTATCTCCTATGGCTGAGCTTCGCAAAAAGAACGGAAGTGAAGCACCTTGGACAGTCGATTATTTCGGCATCGGAAATGAGAACTGGGGCTGCGGCGGAAATATGCTTCCGGAGTACTATGCCAATCTTTTCAGACAGTATCAGTCTTATGTAAAGCAGTACGATCCGAAAAAGCATATCAATAAGATCGCATGTGGTCCGAATGCACAGGATTACGTTTGGATGGAAACGGTTCTTGATCAGTGTCACAAGCTTTCCGGTTCCTGGAATAATGCGCATGGTTTCATGGATGGAATCTCGCTGCACTATTACACTCTTCCGTATGACTGGGCAAAGAAGGGTGCCGCGACAGGATTCAATGAGAAAGAATGGTATATGACTCTTTCCAAGACACTCTTTATGGAAGAGCTTATCTCGAAGCATTCTGCTATCATCGACCGTTACGATCCGGATCACAATATCGGACTGATCGTGGATGAGTGGGGTACCTGGTATGATGTGGAAGAAGGCACCAATCCGGGCTTCCTCTATCAGCAGAGCACCATGCGTGACGCACTTGTTGCCGCGATCAATCTTAATATTTTCAATAAGCACTGTGACCGCGTAAAGATGGCGAATATCGCTCAGATCGTAAATGTACTTCAGGCCGTTCTTCTGACGGAAGGCGACAAGATGGTGAAGACTCCGACTTATCACGTTTTCTCCATGTATAAGCATCATCAGGATGCTACCTTGATCGAGAGCTTTATCGACAACAAGTCCATCGGTCTGGAAGAACAGTATATGGTTCCGAATCTCCATGAGTCTGTTTCTAAGGGCAAGGATGGGAAGTATCACATCACGCTCGCAAACCTTTCCTGTGAGGAAGCTTACGAGATCAAGACAACTCTTCTCGGAAATGACGTCAAGTCCGTTAAGGCGGAGATCCTGACCGGTAAGATGGACGATAAGAATACATTTGACGATCCGCAGAACGTTCAGGTTCGTGACTTTACTGCGCTTAAGTCCGAGAAAGATGAGATCCTTTTCTCGATCCCTGCAAACAGTGTCATGCACATCGAAGTGGAGCTCTGATTTATGGAAAAGCCCTGCCGTCGCTGCCTTCTTTCTGATATGAAAGATGAGGATCTGAAAGATTCGATCCAAAGAAGTATCGAGCAGATCGAAGCAAACGACCGGGCCGACGAAAAAACTTATCAGGAACGCTTAAATTTCTGTCGTTCTTGTGATAACTTAATTAGTGGAACGTGTCTTTCTTGCGGATGCTATGTGGAGATACGTGCGGCAATCAAAAAGGGCAGATGCCCGTCTAAAAAATGGTGAGGTGCCTATGGACGCAAAGACTTTGATTTCAGAAGGAAAAAGTGTATTAGGAATTGAGTTTGGTTCGACAAGAATCAAAGCTGTTCTGGTTGATGAAAAGGGTAATCCGATTGCTTCCGGCAGCAAGGAATGGGAAAACGATCTCCTCGATGGAATCTGGACCTATTCTGATGAAGCGATCTGGAACGGTCTTGCCGACTGCTATGCCGATCTGAAAAAGAACGTTAAAGAAGAATATGGCGTGACATTAAAGAGCTTTGGTGCCATCGGCTTTTCTGCCATGATGCATGGCTACCTGGCTTTTGATGAAAACGATTCTCTTCTGGTTCCTTTCCGTACATGGAGAAATACGATCACAGAAGAAGCTGCGGATAAACTGACAGATGCACTTCAGTTCAATATCCCGCAGAGATGGAGCATCTCCCATCTTTACCAGGCGATCCTCAACGGCGAAGCACATGTTCCGTCGATTCGTCATTTCACAACGCTTGCCGGTTATGTTCATTTCCGTCTTTGCGGTAAAAAAGTTCTCGGCGTGGGCGATGCATCCGGTATGTTCCCGATCGATTCCAAGACCGGTACATATGATGAGAAGATGCTTTCTACTTTCGAGTCCATGATCGCGGACAAGAAATTTCCGTGGTCGATCCGAAAGATCCTTCCGGGAGTCCTTTCTGCAGGTGAAAATGCCGGAGCACTGACTGAAGCAGGCGCAAAGCTTCTCGACCGTGACGGAGATCTTTCTGCAGGCATTCCGATGTGTCCGCCGGAAGGTGATGCCGGTACAGGTATGGTCGCTACGAATTCCGTTATGGTAGAGACAGGTAATATCTCTGCCGGAACTTCCGTTTTCGCTATGATCGTTCTTAAGGAGAATATGAAGAATCTTCATAAGGAAATCGATATGGTAACCACACCGACTGGTGATCCGGTTGCGATGGTACACTGCAATAACTGTACTTCCGAGATCAACGCATGGGTCAAGCTTTTCGATGAGTTTGCCAAGTATATGGGTGCGGATTTTGACCGTGGAACGCTTTTTGAAAAGCTCTATGGAATCGCACTTGAAGGTGAGAAGGACTGCGGCGGTCTGGTTTCCTATAACTATTTCTCCGGTGAGCCGGTTACCGGTTTTTCGAAGGGCAGCCCGCTGTTCTTCAGAAGCGCCGAGGATTCCTTTACTCTTCCGAACTTTATGAGAATGCACCTGTACTCTGCGCTTGCTGCTTTGAAAGTCGGTCTGGATATCCTGACTGAAGAAGAGAAGGTAACCGTAAAGAAGATGTACGGCCATGGCGGTTTCTTCAAGACGCCGAAGGCAGGTCAGACGATCGCATCCGCTGCAATCGGTTCTCCTGTTTGCGTAATGGAAACTGCAGGTGAGGGCGGTGCATGGGGTATCGCACTTCTGGCTCTTTACATGATCGCAAAGAAAGACGGCGAGACTCTTGCCGATTACCTCAATAATGAGATCTATGCGAATTCGACAGGCAGCGAGCTTTCTGCAACAGCTGAAGATATGGAAGGCTTCCGTGCATTCATGAAGAAATATGTTGCCGGTCTTGCTGTAGAAAAAGCCGCAGTCGAGATCTGATCTGAATCATATAAACTGGAGTGATTAAAATGTTAGAAGAACTGAAAAAGCAAGTATTTGAAGCAAATATGCTTCTTCCGAAGTATGGCCTCGTTACTTTTACATGGGGAAATGTCAGTGCGATCGATCGTGAGAGCGGACTTTTCGTGATCAAGCCGAGCGGCGTTCCGTATGAGACGATGACCGCAGACGATATGGTCGTTATGGATCTCGAAGGAAACCGTGTCGAAGGAAAGTATAAGCCGTCTTCCGATACACCGACTCATCTTATTCTTTATAAGAGATTTCCGAATATCGGCGGCGTCGTTCACACGCATTCTTCCTATGCGACTTCCTGGGCCCAGAGCGGACGCAGTATCCCTTGCTACGGAACGACTCATGCGGACTATTACTATGGCGCGATCCCGTGTGTCCGCTGTCTGACGAAAGATGAGATCGAGGCGGATTACGAAACAAATACAGGTATCCTCATCGCCGATTCATTTGAAGCGGAAAATCTCGATTATGAAGCTGTTCCGGGCGTGCTCTGCAAGAACCACGGACCGTTTACTTGGGGTAAGGATGCGCATGAAGCGGTGCATAACGCAGTCGTTCTTGAAGAGGTTGCCAAGATGGCTTACCGCACGGAACTGATCAACAAAGATGTGCTTCCGGCGCCGTCTGAACTGCAGGATAAACATTATTTCAGAAAACATGGAAAAAATGCTTATTATGGTCAATAAAAATGCTATAATGGAATAACCAATTAAGGAGGATTAAAGACATGAACAACATTCCAGAAATCAAATTAGGTATCGTTGCTGTATCTCGTGACTGTTTCCCGATCGCACTTTCCGAGAAGAGAAGAAGTGCTATCAAGGCAGCTTATAAGGGTGATCTTTATGAGTGTCCGGTAACAGTTGAGAACGAACTCGATATGCTCAAGGCAGTGGAAGATGTAAAGAAGGCAGAGTGCAATGCACTGGTTGTTTTCCTCGGCAACTTCGGTCCTGAAACACCTGAGACACTGATTGCGAAGAATTTTGATGGTCCTTGCATGTTCGTGGCTGCAGCAGAAGGTGACGGAGACATGGTCAATGGCCGTGGTGATGCTTACTGTGGTATGCTCAACTGCTCATACAACCTCGGTATGAGACATCTTGACGGATATATTCCTGAATATCCTGTCGGAACAGCTGAAGATATCGCAGCAATGATCGCTGACTTCGTACCGATCGCTCGTGCAGTTATCGGTGTTAAGAACCTCAAGATCATCACATTCGGTCCTCGTCCGCAGGACTTCTTCGCTTGTAACGCTCCGATCAAGGGTCTCTATGAGCTGGGCGTAGAAATCGAAGAGAACTCTGAGCTCGATCTGCTCGTTTCCTACAAGGAGCACGAGAACGACCCGCGTATCCCGGCTGTCTGCGAAGATATGGCTAAGGAAATGGGCGAAGGCAAGTACTATCCTGAGATGAACGCTCGTATGGCTCAGTTCGAACTGACTCTGCTTGACTGGGCAGAAAAGCATAAGGGTGCTAGAAAGTATGTAGCATTTGCTGATAAGTGCTGGCCGGCATTCCCGTCCCAGTTCGGTTTCGAGCCTTGCTACGTTAACAGCCGTCTGGCTTCCCGTGGTATTCCGGTATCCTGCGAAGTAGATATCTACGGAGCACTTTCCGAGTACATCGGTATCTGCATCAGCAATGATGCCATTACTCTTCTTGACATCAACAACTCCGTTCCGCAGTACATCTATGATGAGGATAGAGCAGGTTTCAAGAACTACAAGCTCACAGATACATTCATGGGCTTCCACTGCGGTAACACTCCTTCCTGCAAGATGTGCGCCGACCGTGCGATCAAGTATCAGCTCATCCAGCACAGACTCCTTGAGCCGGCTGGTTCTGATCCGGATTTCACACGTGGTACTCTTGAGGGTGACATCGCTGCTTCTCCGATCACATTCTATCGTCTGCAGTGCAACAGTGACGGAGAACTCGTTTCTTACATTGCTGAAGGTGAGATCCTCGATGTCAAGACACGTTCCTTCGGTGGTATCGCTATCTTCGCTATTCCGGAAATGGCAAGATTCTATCGTCACGTTCTCATCCAGGGCAGATTCCCGCACCACGGTGCAGTTGCATTCGGTCACTACGGCAAGCTGATGTTCGAGACATTTAAGCTCCTCGGCATCTGCCCGTGCAAGATCGGTTACAACAAGCCGGCCGGTGATCTTTACAAGACAGAGAATCCGTTCAACTAATGGATGATCTGAAGTAGGATCTTTCTTGAATTAGAAAACCTGAGGGCTGTCCCTTCTCCCTACGGAGACAAGGACAGCCCTTATTCAATATGTTATAATATAGCGATGATAGATCCTTGGATCTTATATCTCTTGATCCGCTTCTTGGAATCTGGAGGAAGCCCTTGTTAAAGAGAATGCTGACAAAACTTCTGAATAACATGAGACTGCATAATAAGTTTCTTATTATGTACTTTTTTTGTGTTATCATCCCACTTGTCATCACGGACTCGGTCGTACTTTTGGCCGTTTACAGACAGGAGTATAACGAGCGTTTGTACTCGATGGATTATGTTGCCGGCAGATATCAGAGCGATATTCAGAGCGTAGTCAATTATGAAGCCAACATCGCACGTGCTGTTTGCGAAAACCCGGAGTTGAACCAGTTTCTGGATAAGACCTATACAGATTCATTTGACTACTATGTAAACTATTACAGCTTTATCAGTAATTCCTTTTTTGAAACCATCAATGGTATCCGAAGTGATACGATAAACATATACGTAGATAATCCGACGATCGGTAACGGCCGTTATTTCCGTCCGCTCAGTACTGCGATCAATACCGAGTGGTATAAACGTTTCTGGAATCTCAATACCGACGAGTGCCTTTTGATCTACTATGATGAAACAGCGGATGGAAATATCGAAAACAAGCGCAAGATGATCTATGTTCGTAAGATGCAGCTTTATGATTCCAAGTATGATAAGCTCGTCATGATCGAGATAAACAGTACAGACATGCAGATTCAGCTGCTGCGTGAATCAACAGACTACGCCATGTATATCTGCTGCGGCGACTATGTAGCATTTTCCGGATACGGCGACACGATGAAAAACGTGAATCCGGACTCTCTTGCATCTCACTACAGAATGGGTACCCACCACATCTTTTCGACCCATGGTACAAAGCTCGATATCTATGTTTTCAGTAATGAGCTTCTTATTACTTCGGTACTTTATCACTACTTGTGGGTCATTATCGTTTTCCTGATCGCAACTTTGATCTTGCCTTTGTTTATCATGTCCATCATCGAGCAATCGATCTCGTCTCGTGTTTCAAAGCTCGGTGCTGCGATCAGCGGTGACAATGAAGACAAATTCCAGCCGATCACTACGATCGAGGGTAATGACGAGATCTCATCTCTCATGAAAAACTATAACAACATCGTTGCAATCAATAATCGACTGATCAATATTCTTTACCGCGATAAACTGAAAGAGCAGGAGAATGACCTGGCCAGAAAGAATGCTGAGCTTCTAGCGCTCCAGAGCCAGATCAATCCGCACTTTATGTTCAATGCCCTGGAAAGCATCCGAATGCACAGTATTCTCAAAGGTGAGGATGAGACGGCGGAGATGGTTGAAAAACTGGCGGTTATGGAGCGTCAGAATGTTGAGTGGGGAAATGACCTCGTTACGATCAAGAAAGAGACCGAGTCGATCAAGGCATACCTGTATCTGCAGAGTTATCGCTTCGGAGACCGACTTTCATTTGATATCGATATAGAAGAGGACTGCGAGCTTCTTCTGATCCCGAAGCTGACACTGGTTACTTTTGTTGAGAATGCATGTGTTCATGGTATCGAATCCAAGTCTTCTGCCGGATGGATCTTTGTACGTGTGTATAAGAAAGATTCGGATCTTTGTATGGAGGTCGAAGATACAGGCGGTGGTATGACGGAAGAAGAAGTAGCGGCGATGACAACCAGTATCGAAAATGTTACTATCGATATGATCAAGAAAAAGAAGCATGTTGGTATCTTAAATGCCTGTCTGCGTCTGAAGATGCATACGGAGAATGCGGTAAAGATTACCATCGACAGTGAAGAGGGCGTGGGCATGTGTGTTTTGATTCGTGTCCCGCTGGACAGATTAAAATCCGGAATGGAATAAAGGAGAGAACTATGCTGAAAGTAATGATCGTTGACGATGAGCCTTATATCCTGCAGGGACTTCAGGTTATTATCGACTGGAATAAGGAAGGCTTTGAAATCGACGCTCTGATGTCGAACGGAAAAGATGCCTTAAATTACTTAAAAGATCACGAGGTCGATCTGATCATCTCGGATATCCAGATGCCGGTTATGACGGGCCTTGAACTGCTCGAGACGATTGCCGCACAGCATCTTTCAGATGCGAAATTTGTTCTTTTGACCGGATATGATGATTTCTCTTATGTACAGAAGGCGATCCGCAATAATTGCCTGGACTATATTCTCAAACCTGTATCTAAGGAAGATCTTACCGCGCTTTTGCGTAAGGTCTCGAATATGAATGAAGAGAAGGAGCAGGTCCAGGAGAATCAGAAGAAGATGGAAGACGCCTATCTTGCTTCCAATCTTATATCAATAATAAAAGGTAAATATGACGATACAAATGTTGAGTATGTGAAGAATCATCTTCAACTTACCGGCGGACTTCGATTTGTCGATATCGAGATCATGACGGATGTGGTCGTAGAAGATGAGGACGACTACGATATGCGCATACTTCAAAAGCAGCTTTTTAATGCCTGCAAAGAGATCCTGAAAGAAAACTCGAATCATTTTATCTTTGACGTTTCTTATGATAAGGACAATTATGACGTCGGATTCATCTATTGTGAGAATATGGCGACAAGAAGAGACATGAATGAGATTGAATTCTTTGAGATGTTCCTTAAAAAACTTGAAGTCGTTTTCATCAAGCCGCTTCGAATCATGTGCGGAAAACTGGTCCCGGACGTGTCGTCTTTGTCAAAGTCCTATAGTTCCTGCGCGAGGATCAACAGCATCAAGGGATTCCATAATCAGAAGAACCTCTATTTCTATGAAGAAGATATTCAGGTCGGAAACGGCGGAATCGTGCTTTGTAAGAACAGCCTGGATGAATGTATCTCCGCGATCCAGTCAAATAATTCCGAAGCTATTAAGACAGCAGTCGAGAATCTTTATGAGGAAATGAATAAAAATGAAGGGAACAGCAGCGTCATCGATCTAAACATCAACTATCTGCTTTTCCAGTTGATCCATCTGGCAACAGAGCAGGATGACAACGTAAATCAGGAAGAAGTAGTCCAGTATATTTCCGAGAAATCTTTTGAAAACTCGATCAAGAGAGGCAGCTGCCAGCATCTGGAAAGATTTGCCATCGAATATGCCGAGTATCTTAATGGCCTTCGTAAGAATGTATCCCGTGGTATCCTTTCTGAGATCGAGGCAGAGATCCGCGAGCACTATGCCGAAAACATCAGTCTTCGCAATTTGGGTGAGAAATTCTACATCAACAGTTCATATCTGGGACAGATCTTCCGGAAAAAGTATAACCAGTCGTTTAAGGACTATCTGACAAATTATAGAATCAACGAAGCGACCAAGCAGCTTTTGACGACAGATAAGAAGGTGAACCAGATCGCTTCCGACGTTGGATACAAGGATTGTGACTACTTTATCCGTAAGTTTATCGAGACCCAAGGATGCACTCCCTCTAAGTTTAGAAAGATTCACGAAGACAAATAATGCAAATAGCATAAAAGCACTTTGATTTCGACTATATTTTATTGTGTTTTTTGCCTAGACTTTTTCGGGTATGCAGTGAGAGTTTTTCGGGTTGTTGAAATTTGCATAGAAAACTACAATTAAACATGAAGTAATGTTGTGACAAGCAACAAATTAAATGAGGAGGTTATGTAATGAAGTCAAAGAAAATTTTCGCGCTCACAATGGCTTGCATGATGGGTATTGGTGCATTTGCAGGCTGCGCAAAGAAGAAAGATGCCATTACGAATTTCACAATGTTCGCTTGTATGCCTGGTAAGGAAATCAACGACGGCAATAAGATCCAGGAAGAGATCGCTAAGTTGACAGGCGTACGTGTAAAGGAGTCTTGGCTCACAGGTCAGACTGCAGCAGAGGCTGTTGGTTCTATCGTAGCCGGTGGTGATCTGCCGGACTTCATCGATGGTGGTGACGGTTCTGATGCTCTCTATGAGGCTGGTTGCCTCGTTGCTTGGGATGATTATCTCGCTAAGCCGGAATACTCCAACCTGAAGGAACTCTACACCGATAAGGAGTGGGAGCTTTTCCGTAAGGCTGACGGTAAGATCTACTGGGCAAACGTATTCAACAACACCTACGGCGAGTCAAAAGCTACAGGTCATAACGACGAGGCTTTCTGGATTCAGGTTCGTGTTCTTGAGTGGGCTAACTACCCGAAGATCGAGACACTCGACGAGTACTTCGATTTGCTCGAGAGATATTATGCAGAAAACAAAGAGAATGCTGACGGAACAAAGATTATTCCTTATACATGTCTCTGCGAAGACTGGAGATATTTCTGTATTGAGAACGCTCCGCAGTTCCTCGATGGTTATCCGAACGACGGTTCCGTAATCGTTAACCTGACAGATTACGACAAGCCGACAATCGTTGACTACAACACCACACCTACAGCTAAGAAGTACTTCGCTAAGTTGAACGAAGTATACAACAAGGGTTTGATGGATCCTGATTTCGCTATCCAGACATACGACGAGTACATGGCTAAGCTCTCCAGCGGCGCTATCCTCGGTATGTGCGATCAGTGGTGGGATTTCGCATTCACAGTTAACCCGAACCTGCAGGCTTCTGGTTACGATCTGCTTGGTTACAACTATGTACCTCTCGGTCTGACGATCGAAAAGGGTATGACAAACCACTGGCATACATACGGCGATACGCTGAACTCTGCTTCTGGTTGTGCTGTAACAACATCTTGTAAGGATCCGGATAAGGCTTTCACATTCCTTAACAGAATCCTTGAGCAGGATATCCTCAACCTCCGTTTCTGGGGTATCGAGGGTGAAGACTACCTCGTAGACGAGAACGGTCTCTTCTACAGAACACAGGAAATGAGAGACAACTGGGCAGATTCTGCTTTCACAGCTTCTCACGTTTGCTCTTACTCCTACATGCCTCAGTGGGGCGGTACTTCCCGTGATGGAAAGAACGCTATGTCCCCTGGTGAGCAGACATCTGAGTTCTTCGCAACTCTGGCTGATCCGCTCGTTAAGTGCTTCGAAGCTTATGGATACACCACATACGGTGACTTCCTTGGTTCTCCGGTTGAGGAGATGGGCTTCTGGTTCCCGATGTACTCCTATTCCAACAACATGTCCACAAATACTGATGGTGGTGTTGCTTGGACAAAGATGGGCGAATGTAAGCACCAGTGGCTCCCGACAGTAGTTATGGCTGCTGATTTCGATTCCGCTTGGAACGATTACATGGATGCATACAAGGCTTGTAAGCCGGAAGACTTCC
The DNA here is from genome assembly GCA_017962145.1 of Clostridiales bacterium. Lineage (GTDB taxonomy): Bacteria > Bacillota > Clostridia > Saccharofermentanales > Saccharofermentanaceae > Scatonaster. The sequence continues at coordinate 119,270 of JAGCVX010000037.1, forward strand.
TCGCTGAGATGCAGACAGAGCTCGATCGTCGTGTTGAGTTGGGTAAGTCCGCTTAATAGCAATCAAGTAATTTAGGTGGTGGCAACCACAGTCTGACTGTGGTTGCCACTTCTAAACTTTAGGGGAGGCAATTAGTTTATGAGCCTTAAGGATTCAAAAACTCCGGCTTTAAAAAAGTTATCTGACAAAGCTGAAGTGAAGAGACAGAGTGTTCTGCTCATCATTGCAGCTATCTATGTCATTTATGGTATTGTATTTTACTATTTGCCGTTAGTCGGCTGGCTGATGGCTTTCCAGACCTATAAGATTAAAGATGGTCTGTTCGGATCCGAATTTGTTGGACTGAAATGGTTCAAGTTCCTTTTTTCGGATGCTACTTTTGTTCGTGTAGTGCGTAACACGTTAGCAATGGGTGTTCTTAACCTGGTTTCTCAGACAGTAACAGCTATTGCATTCGCAATTCTCCTCAGTGAGGTTAGAAATGTTCTTGGTAAGAAACTTGTCCAGACTATTTCTTATCTCCCTCACTTCCTTTCTTGGATCGTAGTAACATCAATCGTTCATGAAGCTTTTTCTACAAGCGGTATCATTAACGAAGTACTTGTTAATTTACATATTCTTAGTAAGCCGATCAGTTTCTTCTCTCATACTCAGTATTTCTGGCCTATCGTTGCTATTTCTAACGTATGGAAGGAAACAGGTTGGAACGCAATCATCTACCTCGCTACAATTTCTTCTATTGACCCGGCTCTTTATGAAGCTGCTGCAATGGACGGTGCAGGCAGATGGCAGAAGATCAAACACATTACTTTGCCGGGACTTCGTTCCACAATCATTATCCTGCTCATTATGAACATCGGTAATGTTATCAACGCCGGATTCGAAGTTCAGTACTTGCTCGGTAATGGTCTCCTCCAGTCCGTATCTCAGACGATCGACATCTACGTATTGAACTATGGTGTTGGTAAGATGAACTACTCAATCGGTACCGCGGCTGGTTTGTTTAAGACGTTTGTTTCGATGACATTGATATTCCTGTTCAACTTCATTGCGAAGAAGACAGGCGATGAACGCTTGTTCTAAGGGGGTAAGTTGAATATGAATGGTAAAGAAAAAAAGAAAATACACATGAGTGGATGGGACTGGGCGTTCGTTATCTGCAATACGATTTTCCTCGTACTGTTCTGTATCGTAACTCTCTATCCGGTTCTTAACACATTAGCTTATTCTTTTAACGATGGTCTCGATGCTGTTAAGGGTGGTATCCACCTCCTGCCTCGTAAGTTCGCTACAGATGCTTATAAGACAGTATTTAACAAGCAGGGTATCCGTCAGGGCGCGATCGTAACCGTTGCTCGTACAGCTCTTGGTTCTATTCTTGCTCTTATCGTAAATGCTTTGCTGGCATTCATCGTTTCCAGAAAGAGATTCATGTTCCGTTCGAGCCTGTCTCTGTTCTGGGTTATCACGATGTACGCTAACGGTGGTATGATTCCGGTCCTGTTGCTCTTAAAGAACCTGGGTCTCACCAACAGCTTCTGGGTATACATCGTACCTGGTCTCGTAAGTGCATTTAACATCCTGGTACTCCGTACCTACATGGAGTCGCTGCCGGATTCTTATGAAGAGTCTGCTCAGCTCGATGGCGCTGGTTACATGAGAATCTTCGTCAGCATCATTTCTCCTCTGTGTAAGCCGGTATACGCTACAGTTCTTCTGTTCGTAGCCGTAGGTCACTGGAACTCCTGGTTCGACGCTATGCTCTACAACCGTAATAAGCCTGAGTACACAACACTTCAGTATGAGCTGCAGAAACTCCTCAGCAGCGTTATGCAGCAGTCTGGTAGTGCTGATAGTGCCGGTAAGACAAGTACTTCCGCACAGGTTACTCCGGTAACGGTTCGTTCCGCAGCTACAATCGCTACTATGTTGCCGATCATCTGCTTGTATCCTATGCTTCAGAGATACTTTGTAACTGGTTTGACAATCGGTGGTGTAAAAGAGTAATTTGCATTTCGTATTTACTACCTGTCCCTGGTTTACAGGGGCAGGTAGTATTTTTTTGGAGTTTTATGGGGAATTTTGAGTGTAGAAAAGGGAAAAAGTTGATTCGTCTTTTGGATAATCAGGGAAGACCTGTTTGTTCTAAACGAATCGAGATCCGCCAGAAACAGCATGAGTTTCTGTTTGGTTGCGGTGCTTTTGACTTTTTGGCATACATAATGAATTTTATGCCCGATATGAAAGAGCAGTTTCATGAAAGAACCCTTCTTTGGGAAGAGGTGTTCAATTATGGAACGATTCCTGTATATTGGGGAATGTTCGAAAAAGAAGAGGGAAAGCCGAATACTGAGCTCACGCGTAAAATCGGTGAATACCTCTATTCGCGCGATATTGCAGTAAAGGGACATCCTCTTTGCTGGCATACTGTTTGCGCAGACTGGCTTTTAAAGTATGATAACCCGACGATCTTTTCCAAGCAGATAGAAAGGATTCATCGAGATGTTTCGGATTTAAAAGACTATTTCAAATACTGGGATGTGATCAACGAGGTAGTGATCATGCCCCGCTTTGATAAATACGATAACGCCATAACCCGTATCTGCAAAGAATACGGTCAGGTGGAACTGGTGAAGAAGGTATTTCAGGCAGCAAAGGAAACAGATCCTTTTGCGACCCTTCTGATAAATGATTTCAACACTTCCAAGGCATATGAAGATCTGATCGAAAGATGCCTGGATGCAGGAATCGAGATATCTGCGATCGGAATTCAGTCTCATCAGCATCAGGGATACTGGGGGAAAGAGAAGATTCTGGATGTTCTGGAACGCTTTTCGCGATTTGGGCTTCCGATTCATTTTACTGAGAATACAATAGTTTCCGGAACTTTGGTTCCGAAGGAAATAGAGGATCTAAACGACTGGCAGGTTGAATCCTGGCCGTCTCTTCCTGAATATGAAGCATTGCAGGCAGAACAGTTGGAAGAAATGTACACGATCTTGTTCTCGTATCCTTTCGTGAAGGCGATCACACAGTGGGATTTCACCGACGGTGCTTGGTTGAAAGCTCCGTCCGGACTGATCCGGCAGGATAATACGGTAAAACCGGCTTATACTATGCTGAAGAACAAGATTAAGAAGCAATGGTTTACCGAAAGATTCGAAACAACTACAAATGATAGTGGTTGTGCTCTTGTCGAAGGCTTTAAAGGGAAGTATGATTTATATGTTGATGAACAAAGATATGATTTTGTTCTCGACGATAAGGGTGAGGACTTAGTCCTGCATATCCTTTGAACAATAGAAGGGAAAGAGATTTATGGATCTTTTTAAGTACGATGGTCCGTTCTGGCATTTTATCGGTATCGTGACGGACTTATTTATACTGAATGTATTATGTTTGATCTGCTGCATTCCGATTATTACGATCGGACCTGCTTTGACGGCAAAATATGATGTAGCTCTTCGAATTGTTAGAAGGGAAGAACCGGCTGTATTAAAGCCTTTCTTTGTTGCGTTTAAAAAGAATTTCAAACAATCTCTCATCGCATGGCTGTTTTTGCTCGTTGCATGTGTGCTTTTGATGATCGACTGGACATGGATGTATGAAACAGGCTGGGACAATGTGCCTACACCGTATTTTGCTGGCGCAGTTTTCGTTACGGTTATCGTTTCGTTTGTTATTTTCACGATCTTCCCGATCATTTCCCGATTTGAACTTACCGTGGTGGAGGCGTTTAAAACTTCGGCTCTTTTTTCCATGCTGTATTTCTTCGGACTTCTGGCGATCGTGATCCTGGTATTATTTTCCGCTTTCCTTTGCATCAAGTATTTTAACTGGCTCCCGCTGATTTTGGTGCTTTCGCACGTGGTCATTGTTTTCTGCCACTGTCTGGTTCTGCAGAATGGTTTTAAGAAACTCGAAGCACGTTTTATAACAGATGATGAAGAAGAGGAAAGTAGCGAATCGTGACAGAAGGCAAAGAGAAGAAAACACCTGAGAATATGAGCTTGAAGGAAAAATTCTCGAAAGAGAAAGATAAGTTCATGAAAATGGATGGGGTCACCCGAAAGATCTATTTTCGTGATTATTATCTGCTTCCTCTTTTGCTGATTCTTTGCGTGATCGGTGCATTTGTATGGTTTGGAAGAGATTTGTTTGCTTCCAAGAAGATCATCTATTCCGGTGCAACGGTTGGGTTTGACTTGTCTGACGAAGGGGAAAACTATCTGACGAAAGGCTTTATCAAGTATCTTGGCAAAGGTTATAAGAAGAACAAAGCTTCCGTTGCTCGAAATGTACTGATGAAGACTTATGAAGAAGCAAAGTATAACGATATGTCGATGGAACTGATCTTTACGTCTCAGGTTTCGGTTGGTATGTATCAATATGCGATGTTTACGGCAGATGAGCTGGAGCATTATGAAAACTATGATTTCTATCTGGATCTTTCAGATATGAAAGCAGAAGAGAAGTATAAGGATCTGGATTACTATATCAACCCGGAAGGGCATGTATATGGAATCCGTTTACCGGAGAATGTTCTGGAAAAGATGGGCTGCCCTGACATGGAGATCTATCTTTGTTTTGTATATCTTGAGAAACCTACAGAACTGAATCCGTCTTTTGTAGACTATTTATTCTTCAGTTAATATTCATTTTAGGAGGCATCTATGAAATTATCGAAGTTATTCAGTGACGGAATGATCTTACAGCGTCAAACCATCAATACGATTCCGGTGTTTGCAGATAAAGATGAAACAGTAACAGTGCATTTCGATGAGAAAGAGATGCCTGTAACGTTTAAAGAAGACCGCTTCGAAGTCGAGCTTCCTTCTCAGGAAGCGGGCGGCCCGCATACAATCGTAGTTTCTGACGGCACAGATAAGATCGAGATTAAAGATGTCTATTTCGGTGATGTCTATGTTCTCGGCGGACAGTCCAATATGGAACTTCCTGTGATCTGGACAACAGACTGTCATTACGATGAGATCGTATCTGCGGATTTTCCGCTGATCCGTCAGTTCGAAGTACCGAAGATTCCGGATTTCGATAAGAAGCATGTTCTTTATGAAGATGGACACTGGGCAAACTGCGATCAGAAGAATGTCTGGCTCTTTAGTGCGATTGGTTTCTATTTTGCAAAAGAAAAGTTTGCAAAAGACGGTGTTCCGGTTGGTTTGATCCAGACTGCAGTAGGTGGTGCACCTGTTGAAGCATTGATGAGTGAAGAAAACCTGATTTCGAGCTTTGAGGCGATCAAGTCCAAAGGCAATCTGACAGGGAAGTGCAACAACGTTAAGAGTAAGTGCTGTATCTTCTGCTATGAAGATATGCTCAAGAGAGATCACGACAAGGCTCTGGTCGAAAAGACCATCAAGGAGGATCTTGCTCGTCAAGATGCCTGGCACAAAGATCTTGCGGACAGAGATCCGGGTTTTGCTGAGCATTGGGAGAATACATGGGACAGCAGTATCTCGTGTGAAACATTTAACATGCCGCAGACATTCCTCGGAACCAAGTATGAGGATTTCAAAGGCTCGATCTGGCTTCAGAAGGAAGTCGATGTTCCGAAAGACTGGTGCGATCAGCGTGTCGAACTTCGCCTTGGTACTTTGATCGACTCGGATACGACTTATGTAAATGGTAAAAAAGTCGGTGAGTTCGGCTTCAAATATCCTCCGAGAAGATACTTTATGGAACCGGGTACTCTTTTTGCCGGGAAAAATACGATCACGATCCGTCTGGGTATTGACGGAAATATCGGCGGTGCGGTCCCGGAGTGTCCGTATGTGTTGAAACTGGGTGAGAAGGAGATCTCACTGGAAGGCGAATGGAAAATGCGCGTTGGTACAGTTTCGGAACGTCTTGTCGGACAGACATTCTTTATCTGGTCTCCGGTTGGCCTCTTCAATTCGATGATCCATCCGCTGAAAGATGTGAAGTGTAAAGCGATCTTCTTTTACCAGGGCGAATCGAACTGCGAATATCCGCAGTATTATGCTCCGCTTTTGAAGGATATGGTGAAAGAGTGGCGTGATGTGATCGGTGAGCAGGTTCCTTTTGTAATGGCAGAAGTGACTTACTGGCTCGGAGACGGCCCGGTCTATGATTCTGATCCTTTCGATGGTGTACGAAATGTCCAGCGTGAAGTGATCCAAGAGATCCCGGACGGTTATCTGGTTAAGACATATGACCTTGGAAAATATAACGATCTGCATCCGCAGAATAAAAAAGAAGTAGCCATGCGCTTCTGGGAGATCTGCGAAAAACTCTGATCAGTGCTCTTTCTTGATATTTGCCAGCGGATTCTTTGAAGCGGCTTCGTGCAGGCTGTCATCGTCTACGTGCGTGTAGATCTGCGTTGTGGCAACACTCTGGTGGCCCAATATCGTCTGAAGACTTCTGATATCTACCTGTCCGTATTTATACATCAGCGTCGCGGCAGTATGTCTCAGCTTATGAACAGAATAATTGGAGGCGTCGATACCCGAAGCGGTAAGAAGCCTCTTAATTATATTCTGGATCATCTGCGTGCTGAGACGTGTTCCGCGTTTGCTCAAAAACAGAGCCTTGTCATCCTTGATTTTCATGGCAGACCGTTGCGGATAGTAGTCTTCCAGCGCGGAAAGACACGCCTGGTTGAGATAGATGGTGCGCTCTTTATTGCCTTTTCCGACTACGCGAAGAGTATCTTCGGAGATATCCGATAGATTGATCCCCTGCAGCTCGGAAAGACGCATGCCGCAGTTCAAAAACAAAGTTACGATACAATAATCCCGTTGAGAACTTCCTTTCTCGGAATGCTCTGCAGTCTCAAGAAGCTGCACGCTTTGAGAAAGATTGAGATATTTCGGAAGACGCTTCGGGCGCTTCGGTGTTTCGAGCTCGTAGGCAGGATCGTCTTTGATGATTCTTTTCTTCTGAAACAGATATTTGAAAAAGGACTTCAGAGTAGCTACCTTGCGTGCGCGGGTAGCAGCAGAAGCATTTCTCTTTCTGGAAAGATAGATCATGAAAGCAAAAAGATCGTCCTGCGTGATGGAATTCAGGAATTTCTCGTCGATGTCATCGATCGCGATATCTTCGAAATGGAAGTCATCCGTTAAGGTTACCAGTCCACGGTCGAGTTTTAAGTAACGGAAAAGAAGGATCAGATCGTAGCGGTACTCCTTGATCGTAAGCGCAGACTTTTCCTGGACGGCCTGCATATAACGCAGATATTGATCCAGAACGGGAAAGGTGGCATTTTCACCGGAAGATTTACCTTTTGGACGAGACATAGATCCTTCCTTGTTTCTTACTTTTTTTCTTATACTAGCATTATATTACTCATTCCAAAAAAATTGCAGAAAACATCTTGTTTTTCCCCTGGTGTTGCGATATAATACACCCATCAAAGACAAATGTCCACCGTGGGCGGACAGTTAGTGAGGAAAGAATATGGCAAAGTTAAGAGTTGGCGTTATTGGCGCAACAGGTTATGTAGGACAGAGATTCATCTCTTTGCTGGATGATCATCCGTGGTTTGAGTGTGTCGCTGTTGTCGCATCTCCGCGTTCTGCCGGAAAGCCTTATAGTGAGGCAGTAGAAGGTCGCTGGAAGATCGATTGCGATATGCCGGAATATGTTAAGAATATGGTCGTTGAGAGCACAGAGGATATCGAGAAGGTCTGTGAGAAGGTTGATTTTGTCTTCTGCGCAGTCGATATGAAGAAGGATGAGATCCGTGCTCTGGAAGAGAAGATCGCAAAACTCGAGACTCCGGTTGTTTCGAACAACTCCGCACATAGATGGACTTCAGATGTTCCGATGATGGTTCCGGAGATCAACTCCGATCACGCTGCGATCATCGAAAAGCAGAGAGAAAGACTTGGCACAAAGCGTGGCTTTATTGCTGTTAAGCCGAACTGCTCCATCCAGAGCTATGTTCCGGCATTAACTCCGCTTCTCGGCTTTGGTATCAAGTATATCAATGTCTGCACTTATCAGGCGATCTCCGGTGCCGGTAAGACATTTAAGGATTGGCCGGAGATGGTCGGCAACATGATCCCGTATATCGGTGGCGAAGAAGAGAAGAGCGAGCAGGAGCCGCTGAAGGTCTGGGGCCATATCGAGGGCAACGAGATCGTAAAGGCAGAAGCTCCGATCATTTCCGCTCAGTGCTATCGTGTTGCGGTTCAGGAAGGTCATACTGCTGCAGTTTCAGTTAAGTTTGACAAGAAGCCGACAAAGGAAGAGATGCTCGAAGCCTGGAAGAACTATAAGGGCGTTCCGCAGGAACTTGATCTTCCGCATGCTCCGAAGCAGTTCCTTCAGTATATCGATGAGGATAATCGTCCGCAGCCGGCTCTGGATGCGAAGTTCGAAGGCGGCATGGGCGTTTCGATCGGCCGTCTCAGAGAAGATCCGATCTTCGATTACAAGTTTACCTGCCTGTCCCATAACACGCTCCGTGGTGCCGCAGGCGGCGCGATGCTGACAGCTGAACTCCTTTACAAGAAGGGTTATCTGACAGCAAAGGATTAATGAATAAACAGGTCGGTCCGCTGTGGATCCTTATGAATTCACAGCGGATCACTTGCGCTTTCAGCCCGAAAAGACGAAAGAAAGATCATCATGAAATGATTTTTCGAAAAAGTGTTGACGGACGGAGAGATTATCGTTATAATCTTTCTTGCGCTTTGAGAAATGGGTACAAACTCAAACAAGCGGGCCTTTAGCTCAGTTGGTTAGAGCAACCGGCTCATAACCGGTCGGTCTTGGGTTCGAGTCCCTGAAGGCCCACCACTTTGAAGCCAAACAAAATCTTATATATTTCGAGGGAGAATTCCCGAGCGGCCAAAGGGGGCAGACTGTAAATCTGTTGTCACCGACTTCGGTGGTTCGAATCCACCTTCTCCCACCAGTAAAAGAACTGTTTTATCGCAAGATAGAACAGTTCTTTTCATTATGTCCGTATTCATCTATAATAAATCTGGTTTTACTTTTTCATTAGGGTATATGAAAAGAGAGGAATGGATTATGAAAAAGAATGCATTAAGAATCATTGCTTTACTTCTTGTAACGGCTATGCTTGCCGGATGCTCTTCTGAAGCAACGGAAACAAAGAAAAAGAAAAGAAAGAAAGTTAAGAAAGAAACAACTACTGAAACAACTACAGAATCGACTACGGAATCCACTACGATCGATACCGAACCTTCCGAGCCGACAGACACTACAGGAAGACAGACGGTTACACCGCCAAATGGCGTGACTGATTTTAGCATGTTTATCGCAATGCCCGGAACTGAAATCAATTCCCCCAATGATATTCAGGAAGAGATTGCAAATCTGACCGGTGTTCGAGTTAAAGAAACTTATTTGAGCGGCATGACTGCAGATGAAGCGATTTCCATAATTCTTGCAAGTGGAGACTTTCCGGATTTTATTGACGGTGGCGCAGCAAATTACGAATTGTATCTCAATGGCGCTCTTATTGCTTGGGATGATTATCTTGCGGATCCGGCTTATTCGAATCTGAGAGAACTATATTCAGATAAGGAATGGGAGTTATTCCGTCAAGCTGATGGACATATTTACTGGGCAAATCAATTTGACCGTTCATATGGCGAAGATACTACGACGATCCATAACAGCTTAGCTTTCTGGATCCAGGTTCGTGTTCTGGAATGGGACGGATATCCGAAGATCGAGACACTTGAAGAGTATTTTGATCTGCTCGAAAGATACTATGAAGCAAATCCGGTAAATGAAGACGGGACCAAGGTCATCCCGTATACGTGCCTCAATGAGGGCTGGCGTGATTTCACCATTAATGGTGTTTCGATCCTTCTGGATGGATTTGAAAACAATCGTCCGGTTATCGTGGATGATCAGAACTATAGTACACCTACGGTTGTTGACTATACCACTACTGAAACGACAAAGGCCTATTTGCAGACGTTGAACGAGGCATATAAGAGGGGATTGGTAGATCCTGATTTTGATTCGATGGATTATGATGAATATGTCAACAAGATCTGTTCAGGTGCAGTCCTCGGTATGTGTGATGAGTGGTGGGATTTTTACTACAATATCCAGTATGATTTTGCCAATAACGGTTTCAGCGATCTCGGCTACGACTATGTTCCGCTCGCACTGACGATCGATAAAGGCATGGAAAACCGTTACCACAGCTACGAGCATACCATCAACAATGCATCCGGTGTGGCTGTTACAACCGGATGCCAGGATCCGGATCTGGCGTTTTCTTTTATGAACAGCCTTCTTGATCAGGAGATCCTGAATCTGCGTAACTGGGGCATGGTGGATATAGATTACATGATTGATGCTGACGGCATTTTCTATAAGACAGATAACATGAGAGCAATCTGGAAAGATTCGTCTTATAGATATAGTCATGTATGTGAGTATCCTTATTTCCCGAATTACTATGGCACTTCCAGAGACGGTATCAATGCGATGCGGGCAGCAGAACAGCCGGACGAGTTTATGGCGACCTTGCCGGAACCGGTTGCTCGGTGTTTTGAGGCATATGGAAAGAAAAACTATGTAGATTTCTTGGGTTCTGTAAAAGAAGAACCCAGAGTATGGTATCCGATGTATTCGTTTTCAAATACTCTGACGTACAATTCCGATGGCGGTGCCGAGTATTATGCTATTTCGGATCTTAGACACGAGTATTCGCCTATCTTGATCAAATCGACTAACTTTAAATCGGATTGGAAGGATTTCATGAATGAATATGATGAATGCAATCCTGACAAGTTCATCGAGGCCATGCAGAAAGAGGTGGATCGTCGTATCGCAGATAGCTGATTTTTCATCGATTTGATAATCTATAAGAATAATAAGGAGATTATTATATGAATATTCTTGTTACCGGTGGCACCGGCTATATCGGCTCTCATACATGTGTGGAACTGATCCAGGCAGGCCATGAAGTCGTTATTTTCGACAACCTGAGTAATTCGAAGAAAGAGACATTGGACCGGATCGAGGAGATCACAGGTAAAAAGCCGATATTCTACCTCGCGGATATGTGCGATAAAGACGCACTGGAGAAGATCTTTACCGAGCAGAAAATCGACGCCGTGATTCATTTTGCCGGTCTTAAAGCAGTAGGTGAGAGCGTAGCCAAGCCTCTCGAGTACTACTCGAATAATCTCTGTGGTACGCTGAATCTTCTTTCCGTTATGAAGGCGCACGGGGTGAAGAATATCGTGTTTTCTTCCTCGGCGACTGTTTACGGCGATCCTGCTGTCATTCCGATCTCTGAAGAATGCCCGCTGGGTCAGACGACCAATCCATATGGCGAGACAAAGAAGATGCAGGAAAGGATCCTTTCCGACTTCAACAAGGCAAATTCTGACTGGCATGTCGTGCTGCTTCGTTATTTCAATCCTGTCGGATGCCACGAAAGCGGCCTGATCGGTGAGGAGCCGAACGGTATTCCGAACAACCTGATGCCGTATATCATGCAGGTAGCAGTAGGAAAGCTTCCGATGCTCCGTGTTTTCGGTAACGACTATAAGACACATGACGGAACAGGTGTACGTGATTACATCCATGTTGTTGACCTGGCAAAGGGTCACGTGGCTGTTCTGCAGAAGCTTTCAGACGAACCGGGCACCTATATCTATAACCTCGGTACAGGAATCGGCTATTCCGTTTTGGACATCGTTCATGCATTTGAGAAGGCAAATGATATTCAGATCCCTTATCAGATTGTGGAGCGTCGTCCGGGTGATATCGATCTTTGTTATTCGGATCCGTCGAAGGCAGAAAGAGAACTGGGATGGAAAGTCCAGTACGATCTTGAGCGTATGTGCAAGGATGCATTCCGCTTTGCGAAAATGCGCATAAACGCTTAATATTCGCTATTTGACAGAGTTTTTTGAGTGTGCTACTATATTTTTCGTCGCTACGGGGTTGTGGCGGAATGGCAGACGCAGCAGACTCAAAATCTGCCGACCTTAAATCGTATGGGTTCAAGTCCCATCAGCCCCACCAAGAATTGATAGATCCTCGATAAATCAGTTAGAACGCTTGATTTATCGGGGATTTTCTTTGTTTTTGAAGTCTCGGGAAAACTTTTTGGGATTTTTTCCAAAAAGTGCAACAAAAGGTATTTCTAATTCGTCCTTATATTAGAGAAAAGTCATTTACAAATGCTATAATTATGAAATAGTATATATAAGCGACAAAGAATTTTATGAATTCAACAAGGAGAAGGATAATGGAAAATCGATCAGAAATTACCAATGTAGAATTAGAGAAGAGTAAAGCGATCATCTCTAAAATCACTGATTGTTACTATCAGAAGATGGTTGGACAGACAAGACTTGGATGGTCTTTGTTGATTGCCATCATTTCAAACGGACATATTCTTTTGGAGTCTGTACCTGGTCTTGCTAAGACAACCGCGGCGAAGACACTTACTGATGCGGTAAATGGTAAGTTCTCCCGTATCCAGTGTACACCGGACTTGCTCCCGAGTGATATCATTGGTACTCAGATCTTTAACTATACAACCAATACTTTTGAGACGAAGCTCGGTCCTGTATATGCGAACTTCGTACTCCTCGACGAGATCAACCGTTCTTCTGCTAAGACACAGAGTGCTATGCTCGAAGTCATGCAGGAGCATCAGACAACAATCGGCGGTTATAACTACGCGATGCCGAAGATCTTCACCGTTATTGCAACACAGAACCCGATCGAGCAGGAAGGTACATATCTTCTGTCCGAGGCTCAGCTCGACCGTTTCCTTTTGAAAGAAAAGATCGATTATCCGACTCAGGAAGAAGAGTTCGAGATCTTAAACCGTATCGAAAAGGATGTATTCAGCAAGTCTGAGGCTGTTGCCGAGCTCGAAGATGTATATTTCCTCCAGCAGCTCGCAAATAAAGTCTACCTCGACGATGCGATCAAGAAGTACATCATCCAGATCGTAAATGCAACAAGACATCCGGCAAGCGTGATCGGAAAAGAACTTTCTGAATACATCACACTTGGTTCCAGTACCCGTGGTTGTATCGCATTGATGGAAGTTTCCAAGGCAGTTGCCCTGATCAACGGCCGCGGCTATGTTACACCGGACGACGTTAAGACCTTGATCCACAGTGTACTGCGTCACCGTATCTCTTTGAACTTTGCAGCTGTAGCTGATGGAATTACTGAAGAATTGATTATTGATAAGATTGTAGGAGCTATTCAGACACCATGATTCTGGATTATGTAACGAAAATCAAAGCCAATATTGCGATTCATACGAACATCAAGGCGACGAGTATTCTTGACGGTTCCTATAACTCGATCTTTATGGGACGAAGCTTGAATTTCGAAGACCTGCGTGAGTATATCCCGGGCGATAACATTCGTGATATCGACTGGAAGGCATCTTCGCGCAGCCGTATGCTCCTGGTGAAGAGATATATTGCAGAGAAGAAGCACAACATCATGATCGTATTTGATTCCGGTGCCAAGATGAACGCACATACGGATGAGATGGAGATCAAGAAAGATGTTGCGATCTACAGTGCCGGTACACTTGCTTACCTCGCTTATTCAAACGGCGATTTCGTGGGCAGCCTTTATAATGTAGACGGCAAGATGCGCTTTTTCCCGCTGCGTTCACGTCTTTACGACATCGAGCATTTTCTCTCGTCTTACGACAAAGATATCGTGAATTCGCAGAAGTCTGACTTGAATAAGAGTCTGGAATACCTGATGAAGAACTTCAGACGTAAGATGGTCGTGTTTGTTGTAACTGATATGCAGGGCATCGCCAGTGTATCCGAACAGTTGTTGAAGAAACTGATGTGTCAGCATGACATTCTCTTCATTTCTGTTAACGATGTTGATTTCACAGGCGGTCATACATTTAAAGTAGACAGTAACCGCTATGTGCCCAGATTCTTAACAGACGACAAAAAGCTGGCTAAGATGGAAAAAGAAATGAAACAAAGCATGAAGGAAAAGAATTCCAAAATGCTGATGCGTCATGCGATCATTTCGACGGAAGTCGGAAGCAAAGAAAACTTGACCTATAAGATAACTGAATTATTGGAGAGACATAGATATGCCAATATCCGTTGATTTACAAGATCCATTTTCATATAGTTATCTGCCGATCGTTATTACTATCGCTGCGATCGTTGCTTCGGTTATTGTACTTGTTGCGATCATCATTCTGCGTAAGCGCTTGAAAGGTACCGTAAAAGTCAAAAAGAAGAAGCAAGAGGTATTTAAGCCGAGAAACAAAGAAGAGATCAGAAAAGATTATCTCGGCAAGATCGATAAGATCGAGCAGAAATACAAAGATGGTTCGATGGATGTACGTACGACACACCAGGAGCTTTCCGCAGTGGTTCGTATGTTCGTACATGATATGACAGGTATTAATGCGCAGAACTTCTCTTTGAACGAGTTGAAAGAACAGAAGATCACATCGATCAGTGGTTTGATCGAAGAGTTCTACAATCCGGAGTTTGCGCTTCGTACTGACAAAGAGACAAATGATTCTATTCGCGATGCAAGGACGGTGATTTCATCATGGACTTAATGCACCCATATGTTATCTATATTGGAATTCCGATAATCCTGGTGCTTTCTATCGTTACCTTCTCGTTCCGGAGAAAGAAAAAGTACAAGGACGGCAAAAAAGTCGCAAATTCCGAGTTTATCGAGAATACTTCCTACTTTAAGTGGCGTATTGTCGAGTATCGTATCTGCAAAGTCGTTTCGGTCGTAAGCCTTGCTCTGGCTATGTCTTTCCTGACAGGCGCGCTCGCCCGTCCTTACAAGACAAGCGAGAATATTACCGAGATCCGTAACCGTGATATCTTCCTTTGCCTGGATACTTCCGGATCCATGACCGAAGTTGACCTTCAGGTCTGTGAGAAGATGAGAGAAGTGGTAAAAGGTCTTAAGGGAGAAAGATTCGGTATCACGATCTTTAACTGCCAGACCGTAACACTGGTTCCTCTTACTACGGATTATGACTATGTAATCGAAGTTCTCGATCAGATCGAGGAAGCCTGCCGAATCGCTTTGGGTGAGTATGGTGAAGGATATTATTCTGAAGAAGACTACGCAAAGTATAAGTTCATCGAAGATGGAACCATCACATATGATTATGATTCCGGTTCCTCTTTGATCGGTGATGGACTTGCTTCTACGGTATTCCAGTTCCCAGATATTAAGGAAGACGATTCCAGAACACGTGTTATCGTACTTTGTACGGATAATGAGCTTTTCGGTCAGCCGTTTGTTGAGCTTTCTGAAGCTGCAGAGCTTTGCGTAAAGTATAAGATCAAAGTGTTTGCCGCAGCTCCGGAGTATGTTGTCGATTATGACGAATATAAAAGATGCGTTGTAAGTACCGGTGGCCAGATCTTTACACTGAATTCTGATTCGGTTGCTAAAGATATGGTTCGTGCGATCGATAATACAGAAACCTCAGTGCTGCTCAAGAGTGAGACCGTCACGACTGAGTATCCTGAAAAACTGGTAGCGCTGATCGCGATCTGCCTGTTTGTACATTTCTTAGTAAGTAGAAGGATAAAACTATGATCATACATCCGATACTGCCTATATGGCTGATGTCTATAATGTGCGTATTGATGCTTGTCATGAAGCGCAAGGGCGTGTGGAATTTCATCCGCCAGATCCTGATCGTGCTTCTGATATTCACGATTAACCTGCGCATCATGGTCTTTGATAAAGATGTACCGAAAAGAGAACTCAATATCGATGTGCTTTTCGTTATTGATAACTCCATGAGTATGCTTGCTGAAGACTTTGATGGAGATGGAAGAAGAATCGACGCAGTAAAAGAGGACTGTGAATACATCATGGATAAGTTGAACGGCGCGCGTTTCTCGGTTATCTCTTTCGGTAACTTTGCTTATCGCCTGGCTCCTTATACAAGTGATAACGATGTTGTTCTTACTGCGATCCAGTCACTCGAAGGTGAGACGCAGTATTATGCGGCAGGTACCTCACTGAATATGCCTTACAAGATCATGCTTGAAGCTCTGAAGAAAGATCAGGAGCAGGATGACGAAAGAGTCCAGGTTGTATTTTTCTTCAGTGATGGTGAGATCACAAGTGAGAATGAAAAACTGGAATCTTATAAAAAAGCGCAGCCTTATATCGTTTCCGGTGCGGTTCTTGGATATGGTACATCTAAGGGCGGCCGCATGAAGGTCCACAGCTACGAAGGTGACTACGGTGATCCGTTCTACATGCAGACTCGAAACGATAGCGGTTCTCTGGTTGACGCGATCTCGAAGATCGATGAGAAGAACCTTAAGGCGATCGCTAGTGATCTTGGAGTGAATTATTATCACATCGAGAAAGATTCAGCGATCCGTGATGTGATAGGTGATATTTCCTCTTATCTGGATGAGTTCTCGAAAGAGGGACAGACCGGAACGGAAGGCTATAAAGACACATATTACTATTTCTGCATACCGTTGGCCGTATTACTTGTCTATGACATGATCTACTATAAAAGGAGGATGAAAGAATGAATAATAACGCCAAAAAGTATATTCTTATCGGTACATATATTGTCGTTCTTGTACTGCTCTTTAAGTTCGCTTTTACTTATGGATACAACGAATGGGTCATCAATAAGTACTCCGACGGAGACTACTCTGAAAACTTTAGTCTTCTCGAGCTCTTCAATATCACAGAGCCTTATATCGTTTACTACAACAATGGTAATGTGCATTATCAGAAAAAGGACTACGATGCGGCTATCGAGTGCTATGAGCAGGCTCTGGAGCACAATCCGCCGGAAGGTAAGGAATGTCCGATTCGTATTAACCTTGTTCTTTCCAAACTTGCTAAGCTCGGTGATGATTACATGAACGAGGATAAGATCGATGAGACCATCAAAGTCTTGAAACAATGTCTGAAAGATCTTTCTGAGGACGGATGCGCTCAGTCGAACGGTAAAGGCCACGATAACCGTGCTCAGCGTCTCTATGACGAGATCGAAGAGATGCTCGATGAGGCTGAAGAGGAGAAAGAGAAGCAGGAACAGCAGCAACAGCAGCAACAGCAGGATCCCAATCAGCAGGATCCGAATGGCGACCCGCAGCAGCAGGATCCGAATGGCGACCCGCAGCAGCAGGACCCGCAGCAGGATGATGAAGACGGCGATCAGAAGGAACAGCGCCAGAAGGAAATCGAAGACGAGATGCGTGAGCGTATGAAGAAATCTGATCAACAGCGTCAGCAGGAACGCCGTCAGTCCCAGGCTCAGGCCCGGGATTGGAACTGGTATTACGACGAGTTACCGGTTTGGTAATTTCCGTATTGCGTTTTGCCTTCGCTTGGACTATTATTTTATCAGTGTGTATCCTTTAAGTCTGTTCCAGTGAGAACAGGAAGGTCATATGTCGATGAGATAATTACTCTCCGATGAATAATCGGGGGCGATATTCGTGCAGATATAATGCCGGCTTTGAGGGTGCTCAGGTAACTACAAAGCCGGCTTTTTTGTGCCCGGCAACAAGGGAAGGAGTGGATCTTTTGAAAGAATTTCATGAAAAGACGGTCCTCATGGATGAACAGGGCATTTCCCGTGCCTTGATCCGTATCTCCCATGAGATCATCGAAAAGAACAAAGGTCTGGATAATGTCGCTCTGATCGGAATTCAGCGTCGAGGTGTTCCGATGGCGGAAAGAATCGCCAAGATACTCGAAGACGTAGAAGGTACCAGACCGGACGTAGGTATTCTCGATATTACTTTCTATAGAGATGACTTAAGCACACTTGCTGCGCACCCGGTAGTAAACGGCACCGCGCTCCATTTTAACATCAATGACAAGAAAATCGTCTTGATCGACGATGTCCTTTTTACCGGAAGAACGGTAAGGGCTGCGATCGAGGCGATTTTTGATATGGGAAGACCGGCATGCATCCAGCTGGCGACCCTGGTGGACCGAGGCCACAGGCAGCTGCCGATCCGCTCGGATTACGTCGGAAAGAATGTTCCGACATCAACAACAGAAAGCGTTCAGGTGCAGCTTTCGGAAATCGACGGCTGTGATCGGGTCGTTCTGTGTGAAGAGGTGAAATAATGGGATTACAAAGCAAAGACCTTCTGGGTCTGAAACAATTAACTGCGGAAGAGATCATGGAGATCCTCGATACCGCGAAGATGATGAAGATGGTGCTCACATCGGGAAATAAGAAGACTTCCCACCTGCAGGGCAAATCCGTCGTAACTCTCTTTTATGAGAACAGTACAAGAACAAGACTTTCCTTTGAGCTCGCTTCGAAGTATATGGGTTCCGCAAGTGCGAACATCACGACTTCGGGAAGCTCGGTAAACAAAGGTGAATCCCTTCTGGATACGGCCAGAACCATCGATATGATGGCTACGGATATCATCATCATGAGACACAGCCAGTCCGGTGCCCCGCATTATCTGGCACCAAGAGTAAAAGCTTCCATCGTAAATGCCGGTGACGGAATGAATGAGCATCCGACACAGGCGCTTCTGGATATGTTTACTCTCTACGAAAAATACGGTCATCTCGATGGCTTGAAAGTTGCGATCTGCGGCGATCTGTATCACAGCCGTGTTGTAAGAAGTAACGTCATCGGTCTGACCAAACTTGGCGCGACAGTCAGTGTTGCCGGTCCGAGGACCATGGTTCCTGTGGGACTCGATAAGATGGGCTGCACAGTCTGCCGGTCTGTATCCGAGGCAGTGAAAGACGCTGATGCAGTCATGGGCCTTCGCGTACAGCTGGAACGCCAGCAGAAGTCTCTGTTCCCGTCGGTTGCGGAATATGCACGATTCTACTCTATCTCCGAAGATGTACTTAAGCTTGCAAAGCCGGACGCATATCTTCTGCATCCGGGTCCTTGTAACCACGGAGTCGAACTTCCGACGAGCGTATATGACTGCCCGCAGTCTGTGATCAATGAACAGGTCACAAACGGTGTAGCCGTAAGAATGGCAGTCCTTTACTTACTGATGGCAAGGAGAAACATGAATGAAAAGAATTGAGATCAAAAACGCGAAGCATTTTGCTTCGGATGAGAAAGTAACACTTTATATTGAAAACGGTGTTTTTACAGACAGTCTTTCTGGAGAAGCGGATGAAGTCATCGATGCAGAAGGTCTGACCGTTTTTCCGGGTCTGGTGGATATGCACTGCCACCTGCGTGAGCCTGGTTACGAGTACAGAGAAGACATCAAGAGCGGAACGAAAAGTGCTGCTAAGGGTGGATTTACAAGCGTCTGCTGCATGCCGAACACGAATCCGGTATGTGATAACGCGGCAGTAGTCGAAGGTATCTTGAGAAAAGCGGATCTTGTCGCATCTGCCAATGTTTTCCCGATTGGAGCAGCCAGTAAGGGTCTGGCAGGTAAAGAGATCGCGGAGATGGGTCTCATGAAGGAAGCCGGAATCGTTGCGGTATCCGATGACGGAAAGCCGATCGCGACAGCTAACCTTCTTAAGAAAGTAATGGAATATGCTTCGGACTTCGATCTTCCGGTTCTGAACCACTGCGAAGATCTGTCTATCGCAGAAGGTGCCATGAATGAAGGCGCGATCTCGACATCGCTGGGCCTTCGCGGTATCCCGGCGATTGCAGAAGAGATCATGATCTCCCGCGATATCCAGACTGCAGATTACCTCGATATGCCGATCCATATCTGCCACGTAAGTACGAAAAAAGGTATCGAGATCATCCGTCAGGCAAAGAAGAACGGTGTAAAAGTAACGGCAGAGACCTGCCCGCACTACTTCTCCCTGACTGAAGAATGCTGCCAGACATATGACACGAACTATAAGATGAATCCGCCGCTTCGTACAGAAGAAGACCGACTCGCGGTTATCGAAGGCTTGAAAGACGGAACTCTGGACTGTATCGTAACGGACCACGCACCGCATCACATCGATGAAAAAGACCTTGAGTTCTCGCTGGCCAACAACGGTATCATCGGCTTTGAAACTGCCTTCGCAGTAGGGTATACTTATCTGGTCAAGCCCGGTTATATCTCACTTGCTGATTTCATCAAGACTATGACAGTCAACCCGTCATCGATCCTCCACCTCGGAAGAGGTACTCTGGATAAGGGCATGCCGGCGGATGTCATGCTGGCTGACCTTTCTCAGACCTTTGTATACACGAAGGAAGAGATCCTCAGCAAGGCTACGAACTCGCCTTATATCGGACAGGAACTGACCGGACGTGTAAAACTTACAATCGCAGGAGGAAAGATCACATATGATGAACTTCGCTGACAGACTGACAAAGAAGATCGAAGAATGCAATAACCCGACAGTTATGGGCCTGGACCCGAAACTGGATTATCTTCCGGAAGAGCTTTTGAACAAGTTCCTTTCCGGTGCCGAGAATATGCAGGAAGCAACAGGAAAGGCGATCTTCGAATACAACCGTCTTCTGATCGATGCTGTATATGATCTTATCCCGGCTGTAAAACCGCAGTTCGCTTATTACGAGATGTACGGTATCGAAGGTATCAAGGCACTTTCTAAGACGATCCGCTACGCTCAGGAAAAGGGCATGCTGGTCATTGCTGACGCAAAGAGAAACGATATCGGAACGACCGCGACAGCTTATGCAAATGCTATTATCGGTGAAACAAAGATCATCGATGGAAGCACGGCATGTATGTTTGACTGTGACTGTATCACAGTCAACGGATATCTCGGTATCGATGGCATCAAACCTTTCATGGATGTTGCGAAAGAAAAGGGCAAAGGCCTCTATGTACTGGTTCGTACGTCGAACCCGTCTGCAGGAGATCTTCAGGATCTGAAACTCGAAGATGGACGCCAGGTATTTGAAGCGATGGCGGAAAATGTTGAAAAATGGGGCCAGGAGCTGATCGGTGAAAGCGGATTCAGCTCGGTAGGTGCTGTAGTTGGTGCAACATGGCCGGAGCAGGCTGTACAGGCCAGAAAGATCATGCCGCACGCGCTGATCCTGATCCCGGGATATGGTGCTCAGGGCGGTTCCGGTAAAGATGCGGTTGCTTCCTTTGTGAATGGTAAGGGCGGTATCGTAAATGCTTCGAGAAGCCTGATGTGCGCATGGAAGAAGAGAGAAGATATCAATGCGATGGAAGAGTCTTCAGTAGAAGGTCCGACAGGCACAAAACTTCTCGGATTCCAGAGAGCAACCAGAGAAGAAGCGATCCGCATGCGCGACGACCTGAACAGTGCGATCGCAGAAACAGCAAAGGCTTGAGCTTGCTGAGAAGAGGATAAATACATGAATAAAGAGTATAGTGTCCGGCTGGTAAAGAAAGAGGTGCTCGGGGATACCTGTGCCGTCCTGACTTTCTCATGCCCGGAAATCGCAGAAGCCGCTAAGCCGGGACAGTTCGTTAATCTGTCCTGTGCGTACTTTCTGAAGCGTCCTTTCGGTATCATGTGCGTTGATAAAGAAAGCAAGACTTTCTCTGTCGGTGTACGCAAAGTCGGAAAAGGAACAGAGAAGATCATCGCGGCAAAAGAAGGTGAAGAGTTCACCGTTCTGGGTCCTTTGGGAAATGGATTTTCTTTTGACGGAGTAAAAAAACTCCTTTTGATCGGCGGCGGTACGGGAATCTTCCCGATCTTCTTTGCAACCAAGTTTGCAAAGGAAAACGGCATTTCCTGCCAGGTCGTAAATGGTTATCGATGCAAAAACGATGCGTTATTATATGATCAGTTCTCCTGCGCATGTGAACAGTTCCATGTGACTACCGATGCAGGTGATCTCGGTGTAAAAGGTAATGTTATGGCTTACCTTGAAACCATGGGCGATGAAGAACTTGCCGACACCACTTGTATGGTCGTCGGCCCCGGTATCATGATGAGAAAAGTCTCGGAATGGGCTCTTTCAAAAGGCCTGACCTGCTATGTTTCGCTTGAACAGCGCATGGCCTGCGGTATTGGCGCATGCCTGGTTTGTGTCTGCAAGATCAAGGCAGAACAGGAAGGAAAAGAGTTCGTTCATAAACGCTGCTGCAAAGACGGTCCGGTCTTTAAAGCTGAGGAGGTGATCTGGTGAGTATAGCAGTAAAAGTAGGTCAGGTCGACCTGAAAAACCCGATCATTCTGGCTTCCGGTACTTGTGGTTTCGGCAGAGAGCTCTCTGAGTATATGGATCTGAGCAAACTCGGTGCCCTTTCTTCAAAAGGATTGACGCTTCTTCCCAGAGATGGTAACCAGGGCGTACGTGTTGCGGAAACACCTTCGGGTATGCTCAACTGCGTAGGTCTTCAGAACCCCGGCGTGGATGCGTTTCTGGCTACGGAATTAGATTATATGGTCGAAAGCGGTGCCGGTGTCGTTGTAAATGTGGCAGGACATTCGAACGAAGACTATATCGCAATGGTTGAAAAGCTCGATCCTTACAAGGATAAGATCGATGCACTCGAACTGAATTTCTCCTGCCCGAATGTAAAAGAAGGCTGTATGGTAATCGGATCTTCTCCGAAAGCGATCGAGGCGCTGGTATCTGATCTTAGAAAAAGAACGGATCTTCCGATGTGGATCAAGCTTACGCCGAATGTCACATCTATCGCGGAAACGGCAAAAGGCGCAGAAGCAGGTGGTGCTGATGCGATCGTGGCAATCAATACGATGCTGGGTATGGCAATCGATATTAGAACAAGAAGACCTTTGCTGCATAACAATACAGGCGGTCTTTCCGGTCCTTGTGTCAAGCCGGTCGCACTTCGTATGGTTCACGACATCTACGATGCGGTGAAGATCCCTGTCGTCGGATGCGGCGGAATCTCTACTTATGAAGATGTGCTCGAGTTCATGATCGCCGGCGCATCGGCTGTCGAGCTCGGAACGATCACGCTGGTTCATCCGACCCGTCCGGCCGAGATCGTCGAAGATCTTGCAAAATACTGTGCTGATAATGGAATTGAAGAACTGTCTTCCTTAACAGGAACACTTGAATTGTGGAGGTAAGAAAATGAAAACGATTTCAGATTATTTATTTGCTACTAATGCGGTTCGTGTAAGCGATCCGGAGAAGCCGTTCTGGTATGCTTCCGGAACACTCGGCCCATTCTACGTAAATACGCACTTCCTTCTGGAGTCGGAAGAAAAGGCAAACGAACTTCTGGCTTTGATCGAACAGGCAGCAGCCGGCGATCGCGCGGATTTTCTTACTGCCATTCTCCCGTTTGTGAAGAAACAGTACGAGACATCCGAGTCTTATAAGACCGTTATCGATCTGATCGTAGCAAAGGCTAAAGAACTCGATTTCGACTTTATCTCCGGTGGTGAAAGAAGAGACTTTTTCTTCTCCCTGATGCCGGCATACCTTCTCGGAAAACCGCATCTGAGCATCTTTAAAGATGGTGAGACCTACTATTCTGAGAATGTGGAAGGCAAGGCCAAGAAAGTCGGAGAAGGCGATCTTTCCGGAAAAGTATCTCTTCATATCGCAGATCTGATCACGGAAGCCTCTTCTTATACAAATGCATGGATCCCGTCGATCCGCGGTGTCGGTGCCAAGATCAACGATACGATCGCAGTTATCGACCGTCTTCAGGGCGGTGAAGCGAACCTCAAGAAGGAAGGCGTCAATATGTATACCTTCGCAAAGATCGAACTCTCACTCTTTGATGAAGCTGTAGAGAAGGGCGTTCTTTCTCAGGCGCAGCGCGAAATGGTTGCTCACTTCATGGAAAACCCGATCGACTACATGAAGGCATTCCTGGTTGCGCATCCGAACTTTATCGACGAGCAGATCGCACTCGGCGGAAAGCCGAAGAAGCGTGCTGAGATGGCGATCTCCCGTGGCTATGTGCCGGGAAGGGAATAATTTGATCCGTCGGACATACGAAGAAAAACAACACGTGACCGGAAACTATCAAATTCCGGTCACGATCCGTTATGGCAAGCTTAAGCGGCTGCGTATCCATCTGGATGAGAACGGCCGTGTCGTCGCGCATGCGCCGAAACGTGTGACGCTCAAGGAGATCGATCAGTTTATCGAAAGCAATCTGGACTGGATCGATAAGCAAAGAAGAAAGCAGCTCACTAAGGTCCGTCTTCCCAGGATCGATGAAGCCGAGCAAAGAAGAAAAGCAAGGATCATCAAGGCCAGGGCCAGTGCATTTCTAGCGGTATATGACGGAAAGAAACCATCCCGCATATTCGTGAGAAATATGAGCAGCCGGTGGGGCTCCTGTTCGAGTAAAGGCAATATCTCGCTAAATGTGTATCTGCTGGATGTCGAGCCGGAACTTTTCGAATATGTACTGATCCACGAACTGTCACATCTTTACCATATGAACCATTCACGGGCATTCTGGGCACAGGTCGCCCGATACTGCCCGGACTATAAAGCCTGCCGTGCGGCATTGAGAAAATATGAGATACCGAAAAAGGAAGCAAATCAATAGAATCGGTTGATTAAAAAATGTCAATTCGATATACTATTTTTGTTGGAATTTTCGAGTTTTAACGGGATTTTAGGAAACGCGAGGAACTTACTTTATGAAGAACATTCCCTTATACGAAGTACGACACATCGAAGACCTTCGAGACATGCTCAAGCAGAGCGTCGAACTGTATGGAGATCTTCCACTTTTCTACTACAAGAAAGTGAAGGGCGGGGAGTACGAACACTATACTTTCAATGATTACAATAAATCAGTTCAGGCAATGGGTACAGGTCTTTCCCATCTTTGCGGACTCGGATCCCGTATCGCGATCCTCGCGGAGACCCGCTATGAGTGGTATGTATCCTATCTGGCTACCACAAACGGTACCGGTATCGTGGTTCCTCTTGATAAGGAGCTTCCGCCGGATGAAGTTGCCAGCTGTCTGAATCGTGCTGAAGTTAACTGTGTAATCTATTCTTCTTCGAAGCAGAATGTTCTCGATGAGATCAAGGATCAGATTCCGGGCGTTAAGTATTTCGTCTGCATGGATAAGACTGATCGCGAAGGCGTTAACTATTTCTATGATGTTCTCAACGATGGCCAGAAGAAACTCGATGCAGGCGACAGACTCTTCCTTGACGCGCCGATCGATCGTGAAGCGATGACGATCCTTCTGTTTACCAGTGGTACAACTGACAGAAGTAAGGCGGTTATGCTGAACCAGAAGAATATCTGTAAGAACCTTGAAGGCATGTGCTCGATGCTCTATATCGACCAGAACGACATGTTCCTTTCCGTTCTGCCTCTGCATCACACATATGAGTGCACCTGCGGCTTCCTCTGCCAGGTATATCGTGGTTCCCATATCGCGATCTGCGAAGGTCTGCGTTATATCGTGCCGAACATGCAGCAGTCGAAGGTATCCATCATCCTCGTCGTACCGCTCATGCTTGAAAAGTTCCATAAGAGCATCATGGCAAAAGCCAAGGCAAATAAGAAGATGGCCAGAAAGTTCGAATTTGGTAGAAAACTCTGCAAATTCCTTCTTTTCTTCGGTATCGACAAGCGTAAGAAGATCTTTAAGCAGGTCCACGATACATTTGGCGGCAACCTCCGTATGATCATCAGTGGTGGTGCGGCGATCGACCCGCAGATCATCCAGGATATGCAGGATATGGGATTCGGCTGCGTACAGGGCTATGGTCTAACCGAGTGTGCTCCGATCCTGGCTTTGAATCGTGACTGTGACTTTAATAACCGTGCTGCCGGTCTTCCGCTTCCGGATGTAGACGTTCAGGTCGTTGATAAAGATGAAAACGGCATCGGTGAATTTATCGCAAAGGGCGATAACGTCATGATGGGCTACTACAAGAACGAAGAAGCGACGAAAGAAGCGATCGATGAGAAGGGTTACTATCATACCGGTGACCTCGGTTATATCGATAAAGACGGTTTCTGCATCATCACTGGCAGAAAGAAGAACGTTATCATCGCAAAGAACGGTAAGAACGTATTCCCTGAAGAGATCGAGACACAGCTTTGCATGTCCGATTACATCGAAGAGTGTCTGGTTTCCGGTGAAGAAGAAAACGATGATGTTATCATCACTGCAACGATCTTCCCGTGTATGGAAGAAGTGAAGAAGCTTCTCGGCGAAAATCCGGATGACGATGCCGTACAGCATCTCATGGATGAAGAAGTCGCGAAGGTAAATAAGAATCTGGTCAACTATAAGCATATCAAGCGCGTTGTTCTTCGTGATACGGAATTCGAGAAGACTACCAGTAAAAAGATCAGAAGACAGTATAAGAAATAATCTGAAATCAGGAGGCCCCAAACCTGCATGTTATCTCAATCAAGTATCGAAAGGATCCTTACCGCAGCACTTTCACGCGGTGGTGATTTTTCCGAAGTATATATCGAGCGTTGTAAGTCGACCTCTGTGTCTCTGCTTAACGGAGTCGTAGAGAGTACCGGATCGCATCTGGATCTGGGTATCGGTATTCGTATACTGGAAGGAGATAAATGTGTATATGTTTACTCCAACGATCTCTATCACGAAGACAAACTGATCCGCATGGCTCAAAATGCATCTGCATCCCTTTCTCAGGTCGAGTCCGGAAAGACTGTTTATCTAGAGCCTCAGATCGAATACTTTTCACATAAATACAAGATCGCGCCGACTTCGGTCTCGAAGTCCGAAAAGGTCGCGAAACTTCGTTGTGCCAGCGAAACGGCCACGGCGTATTCTTCATTGATCACGCAGACGTCCGCATCTACTGCCGCAAATGAAAAAGACGTATGGATCGCGAATTCTGACGGCCTTTATGTGGCTGATCACAGATCTCGTACGCGTGTAATGATCCAGGCGATCGCAAGTTCCGAAGAAGATAAGCAGTATGGCTATTTCGGCCCCGGAAGTGCGCAGGGACATGAGTTCTTCGAAGAACTCGATATGGACGATCTTGCCAATCAGGCAGCAAAGATCGCTACTACGATGCTTTCTGCTAAGCCTTGTCCCTCCGGAAAGATGCCTGTAGTTATCGGAAATGCTTTCGGCGGCGTTATCTTCCACGAAGCCTGTGGTCACGCGTTGGAAGCAACTTCTGTCGGAATCAAGGCATCGTATTTCACCGATAAACTCGGCCAGCAGATCGCCAATCCTTTGGTTACTGCCTATGACGATGCGAAAATCGCCAAAGAATGGGGCTCTTATGAGGTCGACGATGAAGGAACTCCGTCACAAACGAACCTTCTGATCAAAGATGGTATCCTGAACAGTTATCTGATCGATAAGATCGGAAGCAGAAGAATGAATATGCCTTCTACAGGATGCTCCAGAAGACAGAACTATACATTTGCTCCGACATCCCGTATGTCGAATACATTTATCGCCGCAGGAAAAAGCACTCCGGAAGAGATCATCGCGGATACGGAATACGGAATCTATGCAGCCAATATGGGCGGTGGTTCGGTAGATACCTCGACCGGTGAATTTAACTTTGCGGTAAATGAAGCCTATATGATCCGTAACGGTAAGATCTGCGAGCCTGTAAAAGGCGCGACGCTTATCGGTAAAGGCAACGAAGTCCTGATGAATATCGACCGTGTTGGAAATGACCTGAAACTCGCTCAGGGTGTTTGCGGTTCGGAAAGCGGAAGTGTTGCTGTAGATGTCGGTCAGCCGACGATCCGTGTATCGGAAATCACAGTTGGCGGCCAGGGCTAAGGAAGGAAAGAAGATGGACAACCAGATTCGTAAATATATCGATGATTTGTTGAAGGCGGCGGAAAAGGAAGGCTTCGTCGAATCCGAAGTCTACTATGAGAGCGATGTCTCTATGTCTGTCGCGGCAAGAGAAAGAAAGATATCCCAGTTCGAGTGTTCGGATGCGGCCGGTCTTTCTTTCAGAGGTCTCTATAACGGACAGATGGGTTATGCCTATACGGAAGATATTCACGATGAGATGATTCCGTTTTTGCTTTCCCAGGCTAAGGATAACTGCGGTGTGCTTGAAGTAAAAGAGAAGATCACCGTTTATGAAGGCGACAAAGAGTATCCGACGTTTGAATCGTTTACGGAAGAACTGACTTCTTTGGATTATGACTCGCTTTCGAAGATGGCTCTCGAGATGGAAGGTGCCCTTTTAGACTACGATCCGCGTATCCAAGCTGTGGATGACTGTTATACGATGTATAACGAGTCCGAGCTTTATATCAAAAACAGTAAGGGCATGCTCTGTGAAGCTAGAACAAACAGCTTTGACGTCTATCTCGGATGCCGTGCCAAAGAGAATGATGATGTACAGACCTATGGAAAGAGCTGGTGTTTTTGCAAACTTTCCGAATTCTCGATGAAAGACTGTGTCGAAAAAGTCGGAAAACGCGTGATCGCAAAACTCGGTGCCGCTCCGGTTCCGTCGGTTAAGACATCCATCGTGCTGGACCAGTCCGCTGCAACGAGCCTTCTGGCTGCATTCGCCGGTGCATTTTCCGCAGAATCGATGCATAAGGGTCTTTCCCGTCTGGCCGGTCGAATCGGTGAGACGATCGCAAATGAGAAGGTGACGCTTATTGATGAAGGTATGATCGAGGACAGCCCGTTCTGCATCCCGTTCGATTCAGAAGGAGTTGCCGCCAAGAGAACGGTTCTCATCGATAAAGGTGTATTTACATCTGCGCTGCATAACAGAAAGACTGCGCTTGTTGATGGTCTTGAAAGTACAGGTAATGGTTTCCGTGGCGGTCCGAAGGGCGCTCTCGGGATTTCTTCGACCAATCTGCATTTTGAAAACGGTGATATGACGCAGGAAGAACTTTTTGCCAAGATGAAGGACGGCATCCTGATCACTGCGATCCACGGCCTGCACGCCGGAATCAACGGTATCTCCGGCGAGTTCTCGCTGATGTCCGAAGGCTTTGAGATCAAAGACGGAAAAGTCGGAAAACCGATCAATCAGATCACGATCGCCGATAATTTCTTCGACATTCTGATGAAGGTGGAAGCACTTGGAAATGACGTGGATTACCATTCTCCGGAACGCGGCCACACTCAGTCTCCGAGCCTTCTGATCCCGGATGTTTCCGTAGCAGGTGAGTAAGTTACAGGATCCTCGGATTCTTGTGGTTTTTCAGGAATTTTCTCTTCTTTGTGAGTTTGATGAAGAAGACGATCGCGAAAACCAGGATCGAAGTTAAAACTAAACCAAGAAGACTGATAAGGATGATCTTTCCTATATCGGTCTTTTTTTCTGTCGTCTGTTTATCGGCTTCGCTTTCGAGCGCATTCTTATCTTTGATCTCGAGTGTCAGATATCCGATCGTATAAGACACGCGGTCTGAAAAATGGCGGTTTATGGGAAGTACGAAATACTGGTTCGGATCAAGCGGATCGATGACCATCTGGGAAAGGTCGATCTCGTTACTGTAACCGGCATTTGCGACGGAAAGCGGAACCGTATAGTATTCCAGGATATGGATATACGATGCCGCAACGACAAGATTCGTCTGTGCCAAAGAAGTATTGATCTGCTCGACTGTTGAATTCTGAAGCTCCGTAAACTCGGAAGGCTCGACTTTCGTTGTACTGTACTTAGTGAAGCAGTACTCGAAAAGCTCGGTCAGGGTTTCGTATCTGGATTCAGCATCCTTTGCTCCCATCAGGATTCCGATCAGTCTTTTTCCTTCTTTTTCCGCACCGGCAATGATCGTGTAACCGGACAGGTCGCTGTATCCTGTCTTTCCGCCGATATAGTACTCATATGCAGAAGAAGGGGTAGAGATATAGCGGTTCGCGTTATTCAAAACACGCTTATCGTTATACTTATTGGTCGGTTCCATCGAGTAGGATGTCGTCGTCGCGATCGTGATGAAATCCTGATGCCGCAGGGCTTCTTCCAGGATCAATACCATATCGTGGCATGTCGTTAGATGATCCGTTTCCGCAAGCCCGTAAGGGTTCGTAAAATGCGTGTTCGTGCATCCAAGCTCGGTTGCACGTGTATTCATGCGCTTTACAAATGTATCGACATCGCCGTCCATATAGATCGCAAGCGCCATCGCCGCGTCATTTGCGGATTTTAAGAGACTACAGTAAATGCACTGTTCCACGGTCACAACTTCGCCTTCAGTAAATCCGATGCGTACGTATTCTTCCGGGATCGTTTCATACATCTCTTTGGTGATCGTGATCTGATCGTCAAGCTGCAGCTGTTCCAGAGCCAGAAGGATCGTCATGATCTGCGTGATGCTGGCGGGCTGGCGAGGTGTATCGTATTCGCTTCCGATCAGCATGGTATCGGAAAGCGTATCGTAGATCAGATAAGCACGAGAGTCCGAATACGGTGCATTTTCCGCAATCGGATCAAGAAGACCGTGAACCGGGTTGTCGACTGTGATCACACCGCCCTGGTCTGGCTCGGTCGTCGTCTCGTCTGTTTCAGCTAAAATCGGGGAGAAGGGAATGGAAAAGAGCATGCAAACCAGGAGAAGTCCGGCCGTAAACCGCATGAAAAGTCGTCTCGTCTGCATTCGTCTTTTTTCTCCCTCAAAATCAGTTTTCTTCATTCACAAAATGAGTGATTTCATGTATCATGAATAGGTACATCAACGAAAATAAATCGAAGTAGAAATCGAGGTCATTTACGTGTCAACTGTTATTGTATCGCAAGAAGAGTTATTGCGCTATAACTCTGTCTTGTCTTCGTTAAAAAACCAGATTATGGCGCTTTCGGCGGAAAGTGGTCATCCGTTATCCTATTACGTCAAGACATATGGCTGCCAGCTCAACGAGTCGGACAGCGAAAAGATCGCAGGTATCTTTGAAGATATCGGCCTGATCGAAGCTGAAGAAGATGAATATGCGGATTTTCTCGTCTTAAATACATGTACGATCCGTGAAAATGCAGATGTCCGTCTTTTCGGAAATCTCGGCGCCTATAAAGCCCGTAAAAAGCAGAACCGCAACATGTTTATCGCAGTTTGCGGCTGCATGATGAAGCAGCAGGAAAACATCGACCGCATCAAGAAGAGTTTTCCTTATGTAGATGCCTGCTTCGGACCTTCTGATATCCATCTGCTTCCGTTTATCCTTGAAAAGAAACTTCACCTGAAAAAGAGAGTCTTCTCCGTATCCGAAGAGGACTATATGGTGGAAGATAACTTTATCCCGATCAAGAGAAAGAGAAAGTTCCGTGCTCTGGTTCCGATCATGTACGGATGCAACAATTTCTGCACATATTGTGTCGTACCGTATACTCGTGGACGTGAGCGCTCCCGTTCTTCGGAAGAGATCCTGGAACAGCTTCAGACACTTGCGGATGAGGGATATAAGGAGATCATGCTCCTTGGTCAGAACGTCAATTCCTACGGAAAAGACAGAGAAGAGGAGATCTCCTTTGCTGAGCTTTTGGAAAAAGCCGCACAGATCAAAGGCATCAACCGCATCCGTTTCATGACATCTCATCCGAAAGATATCTCGGACGAAGTGATCCGGACCATGCAGAAATATAAGAATATCGAGCGTCACCTGCATCTTCCGATGCAGTCCGGAAGTGACAAAGTCTTAAAAGAGATGAACCGTCACTATAACCAGGAACAGTATCTGAGAACTGCGCTATTGTTCCGTGAGATGCTTCCGGACGCGACGATCACGACCGATATCATCGTAGGCTTCCCGGGAGAAACGGAAGAAGATTTCCAGGCGACACTCGATGTAGTAGAAAAAGTGCGCTTTGACAGTGCATTTACATTCCAGTACTCAAGACGACCCGGAACGAAGGCCGCGGAGTTTCCGAATCAGATCCCGCACGATGTGGTTACCGAGCGTTTTGGCCGTCTTCTGAAGCTTCAGAACGACCTTACTTTTGCTTCAAACGAATCTGTAGTCGGTAACGTTGAAGAGATCCTGATCGAGGGTAAAAGTGCAACTGCGGATTCTGTTTTAACAGGACGCACGAATTCGAACCGTCTGGTGAATTTTACGATCCCGGAAGGAACGATGTTTAAAGGCAGAAAAATCAGTAGTTCTGATCCGGATTTTGACGCGGATGACCTTGAAGGAGAGCTTGCGATGGTTAAGATCCTCCGGGCCAAACCTTATTCCGTAGAAGGAGAATTGGAGTCTTTTATCGATGAATAACGAAGAATTGTTAACTTATGCTACTGTCGATTATTCGTCGCTGTCTCCGATGATGCGTCAATATTTCGACATGAAGAAGATCGCCGGAGATGCGATCCTCATGTTCCGTCTCGGTGACTTCTATGAGATGTTCTTTGACGATGCGATCTCGGTATCACGTATCCTTGAACTGACACTGACTTCGAGAGACTGCGGTCTGGAAAAACGTGCTCCGATGTGCGGTGTGCCGCATCACTCGGCCTCTTCGTACATGCAGCGCCTTGTAACGCAGGGATATAAAGTTGCGATCTGCGAACAGATGGAAGATCCGGCTCTGGCAAAAGGTCTTGTTAAGCGTTCGATCACACGTGTTCTGACTCCGGGTACCGTTACCGATACGAGCGGTCTGGATGAGAAGAAGAATAACTATCTCGTATGTGTCTTTAAGATCGGTATGCAGTACGGTGTGGCTGCGGCCGATATTACGACGGGTATCATGGAAGCAACGCAGCTGGTTACCGGAAATACCGCCCAGCACCTGATCAATCTCCTCTCAAAATACCGTGCGTCCGAGTTGATCTATAACGAAGATTTCTCCAAGGATCCGCTGTTTTCTTATGTGTCCGATAACCTGGTCGCATCCGTAACACTGCGTCCGAATGCAGATTTTTCCTGCGGTCTTTCCGATCGCGTACTTCCTCCGGAATATAAGAAAGAAACCGGAAAGAACGGAAAATCCAAGAAGACGACATTTGCAGAAGAAACGAAAAATATACTTCTGATCTCCGCAATCGATGCGATCCTAAGTTATCTCGATGAGACACAACAGGCGAAAGTAAGCCATTTCTCTGAAGCAAGGGTCTTCGAGATCTCGGATACCATGGAGCTCGATGTAGCAACCCGTACGAATCTTGAGATCACTTCTACGATCCGCTCGAAGTCGAAAAAGGGAAGTCTTCTTTGGGCGATCGATATGACCATGACTTCCATGGGCGGAAGACTTCTTCGACAGTATATCGAAGAACCTCTTATCGATATTACTTCGATCCATGCAAGACTCGATGCGGTCGAGCAGGCAAAGAATGACTTTATTCACCGTCAGGAGCTTCGTGAAGCGCTGACAGGTGTATACGATATAGAAAGACTGGCATCTCGTATTTCTCTTTCAAATGTAAATGCCAGAGACCTTCTGTGCCTTAGAAATACTCTGGCCAAACTTCCGTATATCTACGAATGCGCCAGTCACTTTAACAAAGGTATCTTAAAGGATGCATTGAAGGATCAGGATGATCTTTCGGATATCTATGAACTACTGGATAAGTCTCTTGCCGAAGATCCGCCGATCTCCATTAAAGAAGGCGGCATCATCAAAGAAGGCTATAACGAAGAAGCCGATCATCTTCGTAATATCTCGACGAATGGCAAGTCCATCATCCTGGATATGGAAGCCAGAGAAAAAGAAGCGACCGGCATAAAGAACTTAAAGATCAGCTATAACAAGGTCTTCGGTTACTATATCGAAGTCTCCAAGGGCAACATCCCGCTCGTTCCGTCTCACTACATCCGTAAGCAGACGCTGACGACCGGTGAGCGTTATATCACTGAAGAGATGAAGGAGATCGAAAACGAGATCGTCGGATCTACCGCAAAACTCATCAATCTCGAGTATGACCTTTTCTGTGAAGTAAGAGAAAAGATCTCTGCCTCCGTGCACCGTCTTTTCAAAGTCGCGTCCTTGATCTCTCTTTGGGATGTCATCACATCTTTGGGAGAACTGGCAGACAGAAATAATTACTGTCGTCCGGAAGTCGATGATTCTACCGAACTGGTTATCGAAGAAGGCCGTCATCCGGTAGTCGAAAAGATGCTCAAAGAAGGCGAATTCGTACCTAACGGCATCTCGATGAATGACAGTACGAAACGAATCATGATCCTTACCGGACCGAATATGGCAGGTAAGTCAACTTATATGCGTCAAAATGCACTGATCGTGCTTCTGGCGCAGATCGGAAGTTTCGTTCCTGCGACGACCGCGCATATCGGTGTTGTAGACCGAATCTTTACGAGAATCGGTGCCTCTGATGATATCTCGCTTGGACAGTCTACCTTCATGGTCGAGATGAATGAGGTTGCTGGTATTCTTCGAAATGGTACCTATCGAAGCCTCCTGCTTCTTGATGAAGTCGGACGTGGAACCAGCACCTACGACGGTCTTGCTATCGCATGGGCGATCATCGAGTTTATCTCAAACAGATCGATCATGTTTGCCAGAACGATCTTCGCGACACATTATCACGAGTTGAACCAGCTTGAAAAGACGATCGACGGTGTGTATAACGCACATGTCAACGTAGAAGAAGAGAATAAGGAGATCCGATTCTTACATAAGATCTCGCTTGGCGGTACTTCGGACAGCTATGGTATCGAAGTTGCCCGTCTTGCCGGTGTTCCTTCTGACGTGGTATCTCGTGCGAACCTGATCCTCTCTGAACTGGAGAAGACGAAAAAACTGAATATTTCCTTTGAGTCAGACGGAAATGAGGAGAGTTCTTTTAGCAATCCGATATCCGGGCAGATCCCGCTTTTTGCGCCCGAAAACTCTTCTGCGTCCGGCTCCGACTCTTTACGTGCAGAACTTGCCGGCATGGATATTTCCCGTATTACACCTCTTGAGGCGATGAACATATTATTCTCATTAATTGAAAAAGCAAAAGGAGACGCGTAACGATGTCAAGAATACACGTACTTGATAGTAAAACCGCAAATGCCATCGCCGCAGGTGAAGTCATCGAACGTCCCATGTCCATCGTAAAAGAACTGATGGAGAACTCGATCGATGCAGGTGCGACAAAGATCACAGTCGAGATCCAGGACGGTGGTATCACATTGATCCGAGTCCGTGATAACGGATGCGGAATGGATGAAGAAGATGCAAAGACCGCATTTTTGATTCATGCCACCAGTAAGATCCAGTCACTCGACGAACTCTTTTCTTTACATTCGATGGGTTTCCGTGGTGAGGCACTCGCCAGTATCGCCGCGGTTTCAAAAGTCACTCTTTCAACTAAAGAGCCGCTTGCCGAGCGCGGCACATGTGTCCGTTATGAAGCAGGCAAGTTTGTCGAATGCACTTCCGTAGGTGTTCCTTCGGGTACAACTGTTGAGGTCCGTGATCTTTTCTACAATCTTCCGGCGCGCTTTAAGTTCCTGAAGAAAGACCAGACCGAGGCAAACTATATCCAGGTCCTTGTTGAACGTTTTATCCTCTGTCATACGGATATCTCTTTCAAGTTCATCAAAAACGGAAAAACAGTTCTCAACAGCCCCGGAAACTGCGATGCTTCCTCTGCGCTTTACAGCGTTTACGGAAAAGATATCGTCAATTCCTGCAAGCCGATCAACAGTACCATCGACGGAATCACGGTCAAAGGCTTTGCCGGACTTCCGAATATCTCCCGTTCTTCGCGTTCGGAGCAGATCGTGTTTGTAAACCAGCGACTGATCCGTTGTAAGACCGTAAATGCCGCGATCGATGCTGCATATACCAACATGCTCATGAAGGGTAAGTACGCATTCGTGATCCTCGATATCTACATGAATTCCGCGGATATCGATGTAAATGTCCATCCGCAGAAAGCGGAGGTCCGTTTCTCGAATGAATCCGTGATCTACCGTGCGGTCTATCATGCGATCGTAAATACGCTTTCGACGGAGTCCATGACGATCGATTATTCGTTCTCCGGAAACTCCGATGAACCACAGAAAACTGAAGAGAAGACCCCGGCACCTTCGGCTCCGAAAGCTGCTCCGGCACCCGCTCCGAAGCAGAATACGACCGCTCCAAGTGCATTTAAAGTATCGAATATCGTATCGACGGATCATTCGAAAGATATCGGCTATTCGAATATGTATTTTGCAGAGAAGACCCCGGCATATACGCCTGTTTCCGAAGCTCCTGTTTCTTCGGGAAATGCACCGGCGCCGGTAGTTTCTGCTACTACGGAAGCACATGCTCCTGAAGTTCCGATGCAGGAAGATCTTACTCCGCCTCCGGCAGCCGATCCGGTTCAGCCTTCTTTAGTCGATACAGGTCTGATCCAAAGACAGGAAAGCCTTCACGAGCTTTTGTCTTCTCGTGTCATCGGAACACTTTTCGATACATATATCCTTATGGAATCACAAGATAGAAAGCTTCTCATGATCGACCAGCATGCGGCACATGAGAAGATCTTGTATGAGCAGCTGGTTGCGCAGGAGCTTGAAAAAGAAGTGGTTACACAGCCTCTGCTTTCTCCGGTGATCGTATCCATGTCGCGTTCCGACGTTGCATTTATCGAGGAAAACGAAGATAAGCTTGCTGCGATCGGTTTTGAGATATCTTCGATGGGAGATACCGATATCGCGATTCGTTCGATCCCTTCACAGATCGATCCGAACAGTATCAAGGAAGCGTTTATCGACATGGTGGATGAGTGGATGCATGCAAGCAAGACGCAAAAAGATGCACTTATTCTTTCTCTTGCGACCTCTGCGTGCAAAGCAGCTGTAAAAGGACATGACAAGCTCCACGATATCGAGATCAAGAGGCTTTTGGAAGATCTTGCCAAGTTGAAAGATCCATATCACTGTCCGCATGGACGTCCGATCGTGATCCGCCTTTCCGAAAAAGAGATCGAGAAAGAGTTTAAGCGTATTGTTTGATTATGAAGTACGACGAAAACGACATCTTAAAAGCAACCGGCCATAAGTCGATCCCTGTGATCTGCGGGCCTACGGCGAGCGGCAAGACGTCGCTTTCGATTTCGCTTGCGGAGAAATATAACGGACAGATATGCTGCTGTGATTCGATGCAGATCTATACGCATCTTTCCGTTGGTACAGCAAAGCCGACAATTGAAGAGCAGAAGAGGGTTCCGCATCATCTGATCGATCTTGTTGAGCCTTCTGAGCCCTTTAATGTTGCATCCTATCTCGATGTAGCTTATGCCAAGATTGATGAACTTCTAAAAGCCGGCATTCTTCCTGTTTTCTGTGGAGGAACGGGACAATATGTTTCCGCACTTTACAAAGGCATCTCTTTTGACGATGCGCCGATCGACAGATCGATTGAGGACTCGCTTTACGAAGAATATGAGAAGAACGGAATTGACGGTATTTACGAGCGACTTGTTTCTCTTGATCCGAAGGGGGCAGAGAACATTCATCCGAATAACACCAAACGTGTGATCCATACACTTGCTTTGGTTGAGTCTCTTCATAAGACAACGAAGGAGATCCATGAAGAATCTCTAAAAAATGGTGCGCGTTATCCATTCACGTTGTTTTGCATTGACTGGCCTCGTGATGTTTTATACGAACGTATCAACCTTCGCGTCGATCAAATGATCCAGGAGGGTATCGTAGATGAAGCCAAGTGGCTTTACGATCAGAACTACCCGGAAGATACAACCGCTCTTCAGGCAATCGGATACAAAGAATTCTTTCCTTATTTCGAGGATCGTGCTTCGCTTTCTGACTGCGTCGAAAAACTAAAGCAGCACACAAGAAATTATGCTAAAAGACAGCTGACCTGGTTCCGTCATTTGGACGGTATAAACTGGCTAGACGGGGCAAATATACAGATGGAGAATATAATCTTTTAAATTCGTTTTTGATATAACGCAATTGAATGAAAATTCGCATATATCATCCTGTGTTTTTCAAATAAACATGATATTATTCTTTCACAAGAAAAAACAGGAGGGATTATTTATGTTGAAAACAAGTCCGATTAAGAAAGAACACTATCCGAAAAGCTTATCAAGAATCGACAACATGAGAGATGAATTATGCCTTGTTTCAGGAACCAAGACACCGATCCATGTACATGAGATCTTCCTGAACTGCTGCAGAAAAGATTGTGAAAATGTTGAGGTCGTAACCAAATCCGGTGAAGTCATCAACGGATTTATTGACGGATACGATAAAGAGACGATCGTTCTGCATAACGAGATGACACAGCTTCTGATCTATAAGCATGCCATCGACTATATTACTCCTGTAAATGGAAAAAGTCTGATCATCCCGGAGAAGGAAATGCGGACCATGGATGAGGAGAATAAGTACTACACGAAGAACAAAAAGGATTAATTCACTTTCGAACGGAAGACACCGGCTACGACTCCGAGGATCCTGCAGTCATCGTCCTCGAAAGGAATCGGGGAGTAGGCCGGGTTTTCCGGAAGAAGCAGCGCATGACCGCCTTTATAGGCAAGTCTTTTTACGGTAGCTTCATTGCCGATCATCGCGACAACGATCTGATTCATGTTTGCCATATTATCACGACGAACGATAACATAATCGCCATCCATAATATGTGCGTTGATCATACTGTCACCACGAACTTTAAGCATGAAGTATTCCGCGCTGTTGAAGTATTCAGACGGGAAGGGAAGGTAATGATCGATATTCTCTTCGGCCAGGATCGGAACACCTGCGGTAACAGTTCCGACAAGCGGAATCTTGGCAGTTGATATCTGGGAATTACGCTTTGCGGTCTCCTTGATCAGGATCGCACGACGCTTACCAGGTGTATATTCGATCTTACCTGCTTCCTCAAGACGGTGCAGATGTGCATGAACTGTAGAAGTGGAACGAATGCCCACACCCTGACAGATCTCACGTACAGACGGCGGATAACCCTCTTTCTTGATATACGAAACGATGAAAGAGTAGATGATCTCTAAAGTCTCGTTAAGATTACTCTTCGTGAACCTGTAAGTACTCATAATTCCACCTCCGTACGTTATTTCAATTTTTATCTTAACATTCCTTATTTTACTTGTCAAACGATTGTTCGAATTTTGAAGAACAGGAAGGTAACACCATGAAAACAAAGAAAAAGCCCGAAAATATGGCGTTTTATGTTCTGGTGATATGTGCTTTGTGCATGCTGATACTAAGTGCTGCCGCTTTGGGTCGTACAAAAGCAAGAAATCAAGCAAAAGAAAACCGCCAGAAAGCCTCAAAACACGACGCAAACAGAGATTCGGTCTTTAAAAAACTGGTTCCGAAAGGACTCAAAACGGAAGAATAATGCACACATGAAGTCGTTGTGCTATAATTTTGATGATTCGAAAAAAGAAACGATGGATTATGGCAGAAAATAACGAAAGAGAATTTCATAACGAACCGGAAGAATCCGCAAACGAGTCTCTGAAAGAAAGAGTACTCTTTGCTATCGTCGGTTTTTTCTGTTTCTTAGGCAGTACGACCGTTAAGTTTTTCAAGAATCTTCCCGTACAGATCCGGAACAAGTTCAAGGAAAAGATCAACGAAAGAAGACGTATGCCGAAGAGAAAGTCGATCCATAAGGTTTATGTGCTTGTCGGCTATACGACCAAAGAGTATGTAGATAGAAAATACAGAAAAGAAAGAACTCTTTTGATCATCAGAAAGGTTCTGGTTGCGGCCATATTGATCCTGGTCGTAGTTATGGTTTACAGATGGATCATGCCGCAGCTTGATACCGAGGAATACAAACAGATGATCGGTATTAATGATATCGATGATCTGACATCCAGTGATCCGTTTGCAACGGAAACAACAAATGCGGTCATCGGATTAGAATCGGAAGCAGTCACACCGATTCCATCTGATACGACATTACCATCATCCGAATCATCCACATGATTTGTATAGCTTTTAATAGAAGAGGCTGTCTCAGATGAAGAGGCAGCTTTTTTGTTTTTTTCAAAAAAGAAGAGCCGTTTTGTGACATATGCAATTAAACAAAATCACAGTTTTGTTTAATTAAGAAGAGGTATTTATAGAAAAGAGGTCTTTTTATATACAAATAATAAAACAGCCCTATTCGAGCCTCTTTCAATGATATTCCCAAATATGATGACCGCTCAGGAGCGATTTATTTTTTCTCGGACGATAAATCGTACGAAACGTGAGATTCTATTCAATTTTTTTAAATGATCATGCTTCACTCGTTTCATGTTTTTACTAAGCTGATTTTTTTTTCATTTTCTTGAAACCATCAGTAACATTTTTGCACTATTAATATGTGAAAGCCGATTGGCAAATTATTTTTCAGGATGGGTTTGTATTATGAAAAAGATTTTTTGTGCAAGGATTATCTGTTCGATTCTTGCCACATCATTTATCAGTGCTTCATGTCTGATACCCCAAAACAATGTTCGAGCGGATGAAAATTCTATGGATGATGACACTTGTGAGTTTTACCTTGAAGAAGATGCTCCACACGTTGCCGGTCAACTGATCGTCTGTACGAAAGATTTTGATCTGGAAGGGGAGTCATCGATCGAGGACAGCCTCTTCTCTATCGAAAAACTGGGGGAGACCTCTGAAGATACAACTTATCTGGTTGAATACAACCAGTCTATGGATCAAGATGAGATTATAGCTCTCTTCTCTTCCCTTCAAAACATTGAATATGTCCAGTATAACTACATCTACGAGCTTGAAGACACTCTAATTCAGGATACCATCGCGGATCCGTATTTAGATGGATATCAGATTCAACAGACAAACGCCGAATTTGCGTGGTCTCTGATGGATATTCGTGGTTATCAGAAAGTTCGTGTAGGAG
Organism: Clostridiales bacterium; assembly: GCA_017962145.1. GTDB lineage: Bacteria > Bacillota > Clostridia > Saccharofermentanales > Saccharofermentanaceae > Scatonaster. The sequence goes on from JAGCVX010000037.1 coordinate 159,891, forward strand.
TTATTGATACTGGTGTTGACTATACACATCCTGAACTTGCAGGAGTTGTAAACAAGGAATTATCTTATGACGTGTGTTATGAAGAAACATTAAGTCCGATTAGCTTTGGTGATCATGGAACTTTAGTGGCCGGTGTTATTGCAGCGCATAATTCCGGTTATGATGATCCTTGCAGGGGAATCGCGTCAGGCAATAACAATGATATTGTTGAACTGGTTAGCTATGCTGTCTACGAATTGCCCAATGACTTCACCTGTTCTGTATTTCTTGTCAGAGCAATGGAACGAGCGATTGCTGATAAGTGTCAGGTTATCAATATGAGCTTGGGAGATTATCATTACGATTCCTATTTACATAAATCAATATGTCGTGCATATGATCTTGGTATTGTTCTTGTTGGCGGTGCCGGAAATGACAATACAACAAAATTCAACATGCCGTCTGATCTGCCTGAAGTCATTAGCGTCATTGCATTGGATTATGTCGATGATCCTAAACTTAATAGAAAAGCAGATTTTAGTAACTATGGTCCGCTTAAAGACATTGCTGCTCCTGGAAGATATATCACATCCTGTGCGATGAATGGATCGTATATGTGTGCAGGCGGAACTTCACTTTCAGCTCCTATTGTTTCCGGTGTGGCTGCTTTGATCCTTGCTGTTAATCCGAGTCTTCCGCCTATAGATGTAAAAAACCTGATGCAGGATCGAGCACTGGACCTCTATACTCCTGGTTTTGACGACTATACTGCTTATGGACAGGTAGATGCCTATGCTTCCGTTCAGTTTGCTTTCAGAATGGATCCGGGCTTAAGAAAGTCACTTAGTGAGCAGTTTATCTGGCGTCTTTATGATATCATTCTGGATCGTCAGCCTGATGAAGACGGACAGGCTTACTGGCAGGAAAAAATAGAAAACGGTCTGACCGGTTCAGAAATCGTACGATATTTCTGTCTTTCAGAGGAACTCCTAAATATGGATTTGGATGATCAGAATTATGTCGCAATTCTTTATCGGGCGATCTTTGATCGTACTCCGGATGATGAAGGTTTTAGGCACTGGTATTGTTTCTTATGCGCGGGAGGATCCAAGGAAAGCCTTGTCGCACACTTTATCAACTCTCCGGAATTTGCCGACTTGTGTGATTACTACGGTATCCCGATTGGTTATATTAGTTTTCCGGATCCGGTTGAAAAGTATCCTAGCACCATGATATTCGTTGACAGCGTGTATTACCACATGTTCTTCCGTGAAACAGAAAGAACTGCTATGGATTACTGGTGCACAAAACTCAACTCAGGTGAAATCACAGCAGGCGAGTTTATGTTTTATATGTTTAATAGTGATGAATTCATTTCGATGAAAAAAGAAGACTGGGAATATGTATATACTCTTTATTTAGCTTTCTTCTCAAGATGCCCGAATGATGAAGAGATTGATTATTGGGTGGATTTTCTCGAATACGGAGTTCCGCGAAACGATCTGATTCTGATGTTCATTTACTCAAAGGAATTCGGTGATATTTGCCAGAATTACGGATTGGTTCGTTAAAAATATTAAACAAAAAGGACTGTCCGGTTGGGCAGTCCTTTTTGTTGATTCTTCGATTGGATTTTTATCGGATCATGCGATTTAAAGCACAAACTACAGCTCGCAGCGATGACTTGGTTACAGAACTTGAGATTCCGGCACCAAGATGCAGATTTCCGTCCTGATCGGCGATCTGAACATACGTAATCGCTGCCGAATCGGAACCACTCTTGATCGCGTGCTCGTTATACATACGGATCGAGATCTTTACATTGAGTGTCTTTTCGATACCATTACAGAAGGCATCCAAAAGACCGATACCGTCACCGTTGATCTCGATAAGATCCTCACCTTTTTTCAGGTTGACTGTAACGTGAGCTTTCTTATCGCCGAGAGAATCTTCTCGATAACCGATCATGTGATACGGCGTCATTACATTTACATAGACCTCATCAAAGAGCTCGAAAAGTTCCTGGGGCATCATGTCACTGTGACGATTCTCGGACTCGCTTGTCACGATCTGCATAAAGTCTTTCTGGAATGCTTTCGGCAGATGCAGACCATAGTTGCGCTCCATAATATAGGCCAGACCATTTTTGCCGGACTGGCTGTTGATACGGATGATCGGATCGTAATTTCTGCCGACATCCTTCGGATCGATCGGAAGATACGGAACGTACCAGGTATTGCTCTTTTTCACATTATCCATACCCTTCTGGATCGCATTCTGATGCGTACCGGAAAAGGCTGTAAACACAAGTCTTCCGGCCCAGGGTTGACGGTCTCCGATGCGCATTCCGGTACATCCTTCGTACATATCGATCACATCATCGATGTTTGAAAAGTCGAGATTCGGATCGACACCCTGCATGAACATATTCATGGCGATCGTTACGATATCCGCATTACCGGTACGTTCACCGTTTCCGAAAAGAGTTCCTTCCACGCGGTCAGCTCCTGCGAGCAAAGCCATTTCCGACGATGCTACGCCGGTTCCGCGGTCATTATGTGTATGTACGGAGATAATGATCGAATCTCTGTATTTTGTGTGTGTGGCAAAGTATTCGACCTGATCGGCAAATACGTTCGGATAAGTCATTTCAACGGTTTCGGGAAGATTAATAATGACTTTGTTATCCGGTGTCGGTTTCCATATATCCAGTACGGCATCGATGATCTCAACGGCAAATTCCGGCTCGGTCTCCGAGAAATTCTCAGGTGAATACTCAAGACGCCACTCGGTATTGCTTTCGTCTGCATCGATTTCTGCCTGGATCATCTTAGCACCGTTTACCGCCAGTTCTTTGCATTTTTTGCAGTCAAAACCGAATACCACTTCGCGCTGCAGTCTGGATGTCGAGTTATAAAGATGTACGATTGCGGAACGTGCGCCTTTTGCTGCGTCAAAGGTCTTTTTGATGACATCTTCACGAGCCATGGTCAGTACCTGAACCGTGACATCTTTCGGGATCAGATCGTTGTCGATCAGATATCTGGTAAAGTCATATTCCGTGTCGGATGCTGCCGGATAACCGATCTCGATCTCTTTGAAACCAAGTTTTACCAGATAATCGAAAAACTGGATCTTCTGATTTAGATCCATCGGAACCTCAAGTGCCTGATTTCCATCGCGCAGATCTACGCTGCACCAAATCGGTGCTTTAGTGATCTTTTTACTCGGCCAAGTGCGCTCCGGAAAATCGATCATTTTCGGCATCTGGTATTTGCTTGTATTCATCGTCTTCCCTCCTCTTCTTCTTCTCTTTTGAAGAAAAATGTCAAAACAAAAAGGCTTCCGTCTCCAATAAGAGACGAAAGCCTTAACTTCCGCGGTACCACTCTTGTTCATCCCTTCTGTGGGATGCACTCATCGAATACGAGAAAAAAGTTTCTGATATTCTGCTCTCTGATAACGGTGAGCCTCCGACTTTCTCTACTGTGACTTCAAGAAAGCGCACTCCAGGGCGAGTTCAAAACCTCTCTTCTACCCGTTTCCACCAGACACGGGCTCTCTGTAAGAAGTGGGAGATATCTACTAATCCCCTTCAACGTGATTGTCCTTTACTAAAGTATCACATCTGTTTCAGTTTTACAAGAACATCCTTTTGCGCTCAGGCAACAGGCTGCGGATAGGATCGTTTCACGATCACAGCCATCTCCTTAACACGCTGAGCCAGTTCTGCATAAGCTTCCGGAGTCAGCTGCTGAGCTGCATCGGAAAGTGCATGCTTCGGATCCGGATGCACCTCGATGATCAGGCCGTCTGCACCTGCCGCGATCGCAGCAAGAGCCAGAGGCTCGACATACTGAGCTTTACCTGCCGCATGGCTCGGGTCCACGATGATCGGCAGATGAGTCTTTCCTTTCAGAACCGGAACCGCACTGATATCCAGTGTGCTTCGGGTTGCTGTTTCAAATGTACGAATACCACGCTCACACATCATAATGTGGTAGTTACCTTCACTCATGATGTACTCCGCACTGCCCAGCCACTCGTCGATCGTCTCGGCAATACCGCGTTTCAACATACACGGAATACCGGACTTGCCGACAGCAGACAAAAGTCGGAAGTTCTGAGCATTTCGAGCACCGATCTGGATAATATCCAGATAGTTCGATGCATATTCGATATCGTTCTCGGATGTGATCTCGGAAACAACGAGAAGACCATAACGGTCAGCCACACGACGAAGGATCTTCAAGCCCTCTTTTTCAAGGCCCTGGAAAGCATACGGAGATGTTCTCGGCTTATATGCGCCGCCACGAAGCACCTTTACACCGCAGGCAACCATCTTGGAAGCAACGGCTTCAACCTGCTCTTCACTCTCAACCGCGCAAGGACCGGCCATCATGACGAGCTCTTTTCCGCCGATCGTAACATCTTTTACATTAAAAGACGTGCCTTCCGGACGGAACTGGCGGCTGGCCAGCTTGTAAGACTCCATGATCGGAACGATCTTTTCAACGCCGGAGAGAACTTCCAGAGAGCCCGGAGTGAGACGCGACTTATCACCGATTACACCGATGATCAAGCGCTCCGCACCTTCAGACACATGTGCCTTCAGTTCGTTTTTCTCGAGGACATCAATGATCTCGTGTACTTGAGTATCATTGGCACCCGGTTTTACTACAATAATCATGTTTTACCTTCTTTCTTGTGATGCTCCATGCACCACACCTACCATACTACGAAAAGGCATTATACCTTATTTTATGTTTTCAATAAAGCATTTATATGCAAGATAGGTGAAATAAAGGTCGATCTTAGAAATGACTTCGTAAGGAGCGTGCATCGAAAGTACCGGAACACCGCAGTCGATGACTTCCATACCGAGCTTAGCAAGATATGCGGAGATCGTTCCGCCGCCGCCGGCGTCTACCTTACCGAGTTCACCGGTCTGCCACGGAATATCGTTTTCTGCGAAGATACGAAGGATCGATGCAAAGAATTCGCTGTTTGCGTCACTTGCGCCGGACTTGCCTCTTGCACCGGTATACTTTTCCATCTTCACGCCCTTGTTGAGATATGCGGTATTTCTCTTATCGGAAACATTCGCGTATTTCGGGTCGAATGCATTGGAAACATCAGTTGAAAGCATCTTCGTGTTAGCGATGCACTTTCTGTAGCCGAGCTCGTCGTAGCCGCCATTTGCCTTAGCGAATACTTCTACCAGGAAATTCTCATAAAGACGGGACTGTGCACCGGAGTTACCGTAAGATCCGATCTCTTCTTTATCGGAAAGCATGCATACGCAAGTTCTTGCAGGAGTTTCCTGAGCCATCACAGCCATCAGAGCCGGATAAGCACAAACTTTATCGTCATGGCCATATGCCGCGATCAATGCACGGTCGAAACCGACATCTCTTGCCTTCATTGCAGGAACGATCTCGATCTCGGCAGATACGAAAGCCTTTTCATCGATACCGAACTCGTTATTCAAAAGCTTCAGGATCGCGTATTTGCAAGCGTTGGAGGAATCGTCGTCAGGAAGCTTGCTTGCGCCGATCATGACATTCAGGTCTTCTCCCTTGATGAACTCGTTTGCCTTCTGGCTCATCTGCTCGGAACCAAGATGTGGAAGCAGATCCGTGATATAGAAGATCGGATCATCATCCTTTTCACCGATGCAGAGAGAAAGCTTGGTGCCGTCCTTTTTCATGATCACACCGTGGATCGCAAGCGGGATCGTAGTCCACTGATACTTCTTGATACCGCCGTAGTAATGAGTCTTAAAGAAAACCAGCTCATCTTCTTCGTAGAGTGGGTTCGGCTTTAAGTCAAGTCTCGGGGAATCGATATGCGCACCGAGGATATTCATGCCCTTCACAATGGCATCTTTACCGATGACTGCAAACATCAGGCCCTTGCCCTTGATGGAAGAATATACCTTATCACCCGTCTTCAAGGACTTCTTCGATTCGATATCCACATATCCGGAATCTTCCAAAGCGGCAACTGCGTTATTTACGAACTCGCGCTCGGTCTTGGAAATGTCGAGAAATGCCATATATTCCTCGGCAAATGCCATGGTGTGGTCAATATCGTCCTGAGAACGGGATGCCCACAGATTCGGATAATCAGCAAAAAGCTCTTTCTTTTCCTTCTTGGAAACCTTCGGCTTCTTTTCTTTCAACACTTTTTCTGTCTTCTTCTCTTTAGCCATATATTCATCTCCTTTTACAAAGAAACTCAACAAAAAATACGAATATATGATACCATAAGTACGTGTTAAACATAACTAACTAAATCGAATTTGAGGCATACATGTTTACAGATACGCATAACCACACAAAGCACTTCAGTTCCGACGCTAAGATGACTTATCAGGAACTGATCGATGCCTGTAAAGCAAAGAATATGAATGGCGTCGTGGTCACCGAGCATTATGAGGGAGATTACCCGCACGATATCGGCGATCCGCAGATTTTTGATATCCCGAAGTATTTTGAAGAGACAAAAGCCTGGCTTGATTATGCCGGTGATTTCCCGCTTTACCGCGGCATCGAACTTGGATATCAGAAACATCTGTGTACCTTTTACGATGAGATGATCGAGAAATACCCTTTCGATGAAGTCATTCTTTCGAACCACCTTTATCGTGCGATGGATCCTTACTTTTTCCGCGACTGTTACAAAGAAGATATGCTGACTTGCTATACTCGTTATATCGAAGAGATGGCCGATCTGGTCGAAGGCTGTAATAACTTCGATATCGTCGGTCACTATGACTATATCAACCGCTATGCGCCTTATGAAAAACCGCAGATCAAGTATTCCCAGTGTCCGGAAAGCTTTGACCGCTTCTTAACGGCGATTATAAAAAAGGACAAGACGCTGGAGATCAATACCCGTTCAATCGAGAAAATGCGCAGAAAAGGATTGACCGATACACTTCCGGATCCGCAGATCCTCAAGCGTTATTACGAACTGGGTGGCAGAAATATCTCTTTGGGATCCGATTCACATACGAAAGACACGCTTTGCATTCATTTTGATGAAGTCGCTGAATATCTCAAGACATTCGGCTTTACCGAGAATTCTTTCTATGTGAAAAGAAAGAGGATCAGCGAACCTCTCTAACCTCTTCTGTTTCATCTATACGGATTGAAATCCTTCGCCACAAACAATAAAATAATAATGTGGTTTTCAGAAAATCCGGGTTTTCGGGGAGGTATTTTTATGCGTAGTTCGAAGAAGTCATTCATAAGCAGATTCGCTGCCTTAATTCTGGCACTGATCGTTCCTTTTGTTGCATTTCAAGCACCAAAAACATATGCTTTAACACTTAGCGGCATTGCTCTTGAAGGTCCGGTTCCGACGGTAACTGCGGGATTCCTTCCAAAAGTAAAAGATATTGTTTCTACAGTATCTCAATACCAAATTGGAACTACTAATTGGGCTTACTATAATGAAACCACAAATTCCTGGCAGGGTTTTGGGCATGCCAACGCCGGAGCTGTTGCAGATGGCACGCATTATGGGCTATCGTTTCAAATCGATATAGTAGATCCTTCCCAGAATAAATTCAGTAACGATGTATCTTTGTATCTGAATAATATGTCTTACAAAAACAAAGGTTATTCAGATGTCTTAAGGATAAATGACGAATGCTGCCATGTGTTCTATGATCTTGGACCTGCCCTGCCTGAAACAATTGATCCGAATCTTCCGGCTCTTCAGAATGTGAATCTTTCAGGAGACATATTATCTTGGAATGCGTTATCCGGAACGGATACGTATTTTCTTCTCGTCCAAAATACAACTTACGGCGGCGTGCATGGTTTCACACTGAAAGAGAATTCTTGTGATCTTCTTGCCCTTCTCGGTTTCTGGTCAAAGGATAGTACATACAGCCTTGATCTGTTCGCATTGACCGGAACGGATGACAATGCAAAAAGATGTTCTCAATCTTGGAAAGGTTCGTATTCCATTAGCCAGAGCACACCTATAGGAGTGTTTGAGCTCGCAGGTTCTGGAGAAATCATCAAACTTGATTCTTCAAAAGGCGATCAGCTTGATCTTTCCGTGACACTCTCCGGCAAATATGCACAATACAGTGACAAAGCGCATTACTGCTGGTCGTATTACTATCAGGGCGAGCACTATTTCCTCCCAAGTTTCACGAATTCTATTTCTATTGATCCGAAGATGTATAGCCATATAAACTGCTATTTGACCATAGATGGGTATTATTACATGTACACTATGGATTATACCTATTATGAAGAAAAACCGCTTCTGTTCGGAACGATCGTGATCAGTGGTGATTGTTACTGGGGAGAAACATTGACCGTCAAGAATGCCGGTCTGAATATGGCCCATCCGGAAAACCTCCTATATAAATGGCAGGTCAGTGATGATGGATCGAGCTGGTCAGATATACCTGGTCGTGATGCATTCTCCAAAGAACCTTCTTTCGAGATCGCAGACGGTCAGGAAGGAAAATATCTTCGTGTTGTTGCAAAAGAGCCGGATCATTTTGAAGGCCAACTGGTAAGCAAATCCGTCTATATTGCCGAATCCAAAGTCATTCCGGTAACCTTTGATATGAACGGTCATGGAGATCCTTTATATTTTTATACGAGAACGTATAGATATGCACAAAAGATCCCGGATCCGATAGATCCCGGATACGTTTTCCTATACTGGAGCACTGACAAAGAAGGTAAAGTTGAATTCGACTTTAGCCAGAGATTGCTGGATATGGTTTATCTTTACGCGATTTGGACCGAAGATCCGAATTATGAATTCGATATCAAGATGAATGTTGGTGAAAACGGATTTGCTGCTCCATCTGCTACTAAGTCAGCATCAAAAAAGACAATTTCCGTTGCTGCAACCGGTGCTGTCGGATATGATGTGGACAAGATCATTTTAAAAACCGAAGACGGTGTTACCCAAGATATTACTGCTCTCGGGGAATTTACCATGCCGCACTGCAATGTCACGGTTGAAGTAACGTTTAAGGTAAAATCATCCTCCTCGGATCCTTCTTTCGAAGAATTCGTCGAGCGCCTCTACACTGTTGCGCTTGATCGTCCGTCTGAGCCGGAAGGAAAAGCATTCTGGGTCGATCAGGTAGTGAACAAAGGATTTACCGGTGCGGACTGTGCACGTTTCTTTATGCTTGGTGCACCGGAGTTCCTGAACCGAAACCTCACGGATGACGAATTCGTAGAAGTACTTTATAAGACATACTTTAACCGCGAATCTGAACCGGAGGGCAAGGCATACTGGCTGGGTCGTCTTGCTGAAGGAACCGAGCGTGCCGTACTCGTTGAGGAATTCATCGAATCGACCGAGTGGTGTGACGTATGCGCGTACTACGGCGTCAAATCCGGAGCGCTTTACCACAAAGCAACGAAGCCCTCTAAAAATGCACTGCGTTTTGCTTCCCGCCTTTACATCTGCTGTCTCGGAAGAGCTCCGGAGGAAGACGGACTGGCATACTGGGCACTGGCACTCACGAATCTGGATGCGACCGGTTATCAGGCTGCTTCCCTCTTCTTCACTTCTCCTGAATTTATCGGACTGGGTCTTTCCGACGATGTATTTGTTGAAAGACTCTATAGAACTTTCATGGGAAGAGAACCTGACGAGCCGGGTTCTGCATACTGGATCACTTTCCTTAGAAGCGGAAACTTCTCAGGTAAAGATCCTCGTGTGGAAACGATGAAGACATTCGCCGGCTGCCCTGAATTTGAAACGATCTGTAACGCTTACGGCATGATTCGAGGTGCGATCGAATAACGACAGAATTATCCAAGGGAGGAATCATCTATGTATCATCGAAGGAAAACGAAATTGACATCAAGATTTCTGTCTGTTCTTTTGACAGTTGCGCTAACGCTTACACTCTTTTCAGAAGCCGTTTTGAAGGCAGACACGGTTGACAATGTTACTGAGATCAGATTATACAGCACGATCACTTCTGTTAATGAGGGGCCGCTTATTCGCCCAAAACCTTACCTTTCTGTCTCAAATGATGCGCCGTACGAAATTTACAGCATACCTTTATGGGCAGAATACAGGTCTCATAAATGGGAAACATATTCGACACAATATCATGTCGCGATTTCGGGTGACACGCATTATGGGATAGAAGTTGAGTTCGAACTTGACGAAACTCCGGGCCTGATCAATTTCTATCTCAACGATCAGATCTATAACACGGTCGGATTTTCACACGTGGAGCAAGTCTATAAGAATTATGTGACGATCATTTTTGACCTTGGAACAGCGATTCCGAAAGTACAGGATGATTCACTCCCTTCACTGCAGAATGTTTCTTTGAACGGAAACGAACTGTCCTGGGATCCGATGAATGGGGCCGCATATTATTTTGTAACCATCGCGGATACCGAAACCGGACGTGTTTATGGCGGATTAACCGAAGCAACACACATTAATCTGTGTGCCATGCTCTCCCATCCTGCCAGTGATGGTATTTATATTATTGCCGTCAATGCCATGGATAAGCACTTGGTCTATGGTGGAAAGCAGATTTCCAAGATGTGGAGCGGCTGGTATCATTCTCCTGAAGCCACCGGTAAAAGTCCATACCTTAACGGAGATATAACTAGAGAATTACAAGATGACAGCAAGCCGGATCTATATCACTACAATATGGTTCGGACAGGAGATTACGCTTCGATCCCTGACTCTTCCATGCACGTTCTTTATGAATATGACTATATTTATGAAGGATTAGCCTATTACGCGGATAATGATACATTTTCTTTTTCCGCTACTCCTTGTGCTGAACTCTGGGTGCGATGTTATATCTATATGGACGGATATGATTATGCCTGGTATGTGAGCATGGCGATCCACCAAGATAACGGAGACATGGACGGACATATCTCCATCATCGGAGACGCCGTTCCTGAATCAACAATTTCCGCGCAGGTAACCGGTATGGATCTTGCCTTCCCGGAAAACCTGGTGTATACATGGCAGATTCGAAATGACGAAAAAGACTACTGGAAAAATATTTCAGAGAAAAAAGGTTCCTCTGAATTGTTGATAGATGCGAGTTACGAAACAAAGGAGCTTCGACTTGTTGTTACCTATCCGGATGTGTTCAGCGGAAAACTTGAAAGTGAACCGATCAAAGTGAAGTATCATCCGTCACGGGTATTCCCCATCAGTTTTATCGTATACGAAAACGGATATGCTGCCATTTCCGCAAAAGAAGCAACCGTCGGAACACAGATCTATGTTGCGGCGACGCCTTGTATCGGATATGAAGTGGAAGCCATCTGGTACCGTCCGGCCGGAGGAAAATTCGTAAACATTGCAGATGATCCAACATTCTCTATGCCTACTGAGTGTGCTACTGTTGAAGTTACTTTCCGCCCGAAGACTGCATCTTCCGCCCCATCCTTTGCTGATTTTGTTGAGCGTCTCTATACTGTCGCACTCGATCGTCCGTCAGAACCGGACGGAAAAGCATACTGGGTCGATCAGGTCGTAAACAAAGGCCTGACAGGAGCGGACTGCGCCAGATTCTTTATGCTCGGTGCACCGGAATTCTTAGGAAGAAATCTTTCAGATGATGCATTTGTAGAAGTGCTTTATAAAACTTATTTCGGAAGAGATTCTGAACCGGACGGAAAAGCATACTGGCTTGCTCGGCTCGCTTCAGGTGACGAGCGTGCCTTGCTTGTTGAGGAATTTATCGAATCCGTTGAATGGTGCAATATCTGTGCCACATACGGAGTAAAATCAGGAGCGATCTACCATAAGGCCACGATTCCTTCGAAAAATGCGAAAGACTTTGCATCACGCCTTTACATCTGCTGCCTCGGACGTGTTCCGGAAAATGACGGTTTGAGTTACTGGTCGTTGGCACTGACGAATCTCGATGCAACCGGCTATCAGGCAGCATCCCTCTTCTTTACTTCCACTGAGTTTACCGGATTCGGACTTACGGACGAAGAATATGTTGTACGTCTTTATCGCACATTTATGGGCAGAGAACCGGATGAGGATGGACAAGCTTACTGGCTTTCTCTCCTTAAGGGAGGCACTTCCCGTCTGGATGCGATGAAATCATTTGCCGGATGCCCTGAGTTCCAGGTGATCTGTAACGAATACGGCATGGATCGCGGCGTGATCGAGTAACCGGATATCAATCTTAAAAGAAAAAGGTCGCTGATAATTCTTCAGCGACCTTTATTTTTCATCTTTTTCTCAGATCAGTAATGATTCTTAAAAGTTCCGGTACGATCGATAATACCTCTTCTTCCGTATTCTCATACCCGATCGAAATACGAAGAGCGGATCTGGCTTTCTGATCGGAAATGCCAAGAGCTTTAAGAACATGAGAAACCTCAGTGCTTCCTGAAGAACAGGCAGATCCGGAAGAACATGCAAATCCGGCAAGATTCAGATACAAAAGAAGCGCTTCTCCATCGATATCGTCAAACAGGAAATGAGCATTTCCGGGAAGACGTAAATCAGGATGTCCGCAAAGATGACTTCCGGGGATATTTGTAAGAACTTCTTCGATCAGATGGTTACGTATAGCTTTGATATTCGCACTCTTCTTCTCTATATCTGTAGTAGAGATCTTAAGTGCTTCTGCCATTCCGAGCACACCGGAAAGATTCTGGGTGCCGGCTCGATGACCATACTCCTGCTCCCCGCCTGTAAGAAAGGATGGAAGATCGATTCCTTTTCGGATGAAGAGTCCGCCGATCCCTTTCGGACCGCCAAACTTATGACCGGAAAATGAAAGCAGATCACAATCAAGATCTCGGATAGAAATTGGCATAGCACCAGCTGCTTGAACCGCATCTGTGTGCAGTAGAACGCCTTTCTCGTGGCAGATCCTGCCAAGCTCTTTAATCGGTTCTACGGTACCGATCTCATTATTTGCATACATGACCGAGACAAAAGACGTATCCGGCGACAGTGCATTTTCCAAAGACTCTGAAGAGATCAGACCCTGAAAGTCAACGGGAAGAAAAGTCACTTTCGCGCCTGAATCTGATAGATCTTTCACAGTGCGAAGAATCGAAGGATGCTCGATCGATGAAACGATGATGTGATCTCGTTTATGAGCATTTGACGAACCCTGAGACTGCATCATTTTCCACAGGGATCGAAGCGCCCAGTTGTTCGACTCGGTACCGCCGCTTGTGAAGAAAAGTTCCTCGGAAGAACAGTCGAGAAGGTTTGCGATTGCTTCTCTTCCCTCTTCTAACATGCGGCGTGCAGTCTGTCCCTCTCTATGAACCGAGGAAGGATTGGCATAGCCTTCTTCCCAGGCTTTACGCATAACATCCAAGACCTCGGGATAAGGGTTGGATGTAGCAGCGTGATCGAGATAGACTCTTTTCATATTGACCTCGTAGATCGAATGACTTACTCAGTACGAAGTGCAACGACCGGATCTTTCTTTGCGGCAGAACGGGACGGGATGATACCTGCGATCAGTGTCAGAAGAACGCTGATGATGATCAGGATGATCGCCGTAACGATCGGCAGTACTGCAGTAAGGTTATTCAGTTTTGTCAGGTTATGCACGATGATATTGATCGGAATCAGGAGCACATAAGTGATCAGGACACCTAGAAGACCGGAAGTGAATCCGATGATGACAGTTTCTGCGTTAAACATGCTCGAGACATTCTTCTTCGAAGCACCCAGAGAACGGAGGATACCGATTTCTTTCGTTCTTTCCTGAACAGAGATCAATGTGATAACACCGATCATGATGGAAGATACGATCAGGGATACCGCGACGAATGCGATCAATACATATGTGATGGCATTGATGATCGTTGTTACCGAAGACATCAGGATGCCGACATAGTCAGTATACTTCAGTTTCTGAAGTTCCGGAACAGAATCGTTATAATCATCGATGCAGTCTACGATCGTGTCCTTATCTTCAAATGTTGCAGCATAAAGACGGATCGAAGCCGGCTCGTCGAGATCAAGGCAGCCCAGACGGATCAGTGCGTAATCGTATGTGAACGGAGAGAACTCGATCACACTGTCATAGAAACCGGCGCAGTACTCATCGTCAAAGCCATCCATCGCGTGGTCCAAAGACTTAGCCAGTTCGGACTTCGATTTAGTGCTGAGTTCTTTCTGCATGTTTTCACTATATTCAGCGAGATACTGTTCGCGGATACCCATTGCAAATGCTTCCTTCATATCCTCATCGGACATCTGGGAGATGTAGCCTCTTACCTGCTCCGGATCCATACCCATCTCTGTAGTCATGGTCTCCATCATCATGGCTTCCATCGTCTCACGGTCAAGCGCAGCGAGGGCGGTGTCCACATATTCCTGGATCATAGCTTCAGAAGGAATGCTCATTACCTTCACATAGATATCAGCCTTGCCTTCGTCATCGAGTTCCTTTACATAGTTACGGAAATATGCAGCCTTCTCTTCAGTTGTATAAGCGGCATTCTCCTCTTTGAAACGAAGACCGGATGTAATATCCGTTGTCGGATCGGCAAGCTGAGCGGTGATCGCATCAGAATTTGCACTCTCGTTGATGATGTATTCGGTCAGCATATGTGTGTAACCGATCGTTCCATGATGGCTGGTAGAAACAGCATCTTCATTCGGACGGACAATACCTACCACCTTCAAGGAAAGCGCATTGTCGTAGAGATACTGCAGACCGGAATCCGTGGAACGAAGGTCGGTATAAAGACCGGTTGTCGCATCATAGCTCCAGCAGGAAGAAGGAAGTACAGAACGGAATTCCAAAGCACAGATCTCCTCGTAGGACCAGGACTTCAAAGAATACTCCATCGGCTGCTTATTCAAAGCGGCATTCATCATGGAAGTGATCTCTTCTTCCGTTTTCAGACCCAAAGCGTAGAGAGTATAGTCATCGAGTTCGTTGTTCTCATCAAGGAAAAGAACGATCTCATCGTAGCTTTCAGGCCAGCGACCATACACGATATCATACTGCTTATGTGTTACAGGATTTGTCGGCTCGCCATTTGCACCTGGAAGCAGCTCGCTCCAAAGTGTCATAGATGATCCCATGATCTGTGCGGACTGGCTGTTTTCAGACATACCGGACATATCCATGTTATACATGGTACTTGTAAACTGACCGAAGAGTGCGGACATCAATTCTGTAGTATCGGAATGAATGATCTTTCCTTCAACATTCTTCGTATAAATTGCCAGGTTCAGATTGTAAGAATACTGCACACCGGAAAGTGCATCAGCAAACTTGCTGCCATCTTTGCCCTTCTCTTCTTCAATATAAGCTTTGAAAGAAGACAGGTCATTTTCCTGTGTTTCCACCGCGATCAGGGAGTTCATCATGTCGTAAAGTTTATATCTCTGATATACTGCATCCTTGTCATGGCTCAGCTGCTGCTCATCGTCACCGACGAAAGCATTCAGAAGCGTACTCAGATCAACGGTCTGCGCCTGGATCTCCAGAGGGTAGGCAGAGATCGTATCTTCCTGCACATCGTTAATGAAGTTGTTGGTACCCTGGGATACTGAGTAGATCAGTGCGATACCGATAATACCGATCGATCCGGCAAATGAAGTCAGGATCGTTCTTCCCTTCTTCGTAATGAGATTTTTCAAGGAAAGACCAAAGGAAGTTGCAAATGACATGGACGGCTTCTTTTCAGACTTGGAAGCCTCCTTCTTTGCTTTCTTATCGAGTTTTGCCATATCCTCGGCAAGCTTATCAGCACTCTTCTGCTCTTCTTCGCTAAATGGAGCGGTATCGCCGGTGATCTTACCGTCGAGCATGCGGACGATACGTGTTGAGTACTGCTCAGCAAGTTCAGGGTTATGGGTAACCATGATAACGAGCTTATCTTTCGCGATCTCTTTCAAGATCTCCATAACCTGTACACTGGTTTCTGTATCCAGAGCACCTGTCGGCTCGTCGGCCAGAATGATATCGGGGTTATTTACGATCGCACGGGCAATCGCAACACGCTGCATCTGACCACCGGACATTTCAGCCGGTTTCTTCTTCAGCTGATCGCCAAGGCCTACTTTCTTAAGTGCTTCTACAGCACGCTCTCTTCTCTCCTTCTTACTTACGCCGGAAAGGGAAAGTGCGATCTCAACGTTAGAAAGGACGTTCTGATGCGGGATCAGGTTGTAGCTCTGGAAAACAAATCCGATGGAATGGTTACGATAGGAATCCCAGTCGCGATCTTTATATTCTTTCGTGGATTTTCCGTTGATGATCAGATCTCCGGAAGTATACTGATCCAGACCGCCGATGATGTTGAGCATGGTCGTCTTACCACATCCGGACTGACCCAGGATAGATACGAATTCGTTGTCTCGGAAACTAAGATTGATTCCCTTTAATGCTTCTACCGGATTGTCACCCGCCGGATAGATCTTCACGATGTCTTTAAGCTGCAGCATATTCTGTCTCCTATCTACTCTAAAACGTTTGTGTTTGCTTTAGTTATTAACTAAAGTATTGTTAGTTATTTGTTTTTGAAATCCTGTTCGCGCTCGATTCGGTCGACGATCTCCTTGATCTGCCTACAGGACTGGATAAAATCCTCGAGTTTTTCCGTACCGAAATGATCTACGATCGCGCTGGAATAAAGGATGATCTCCTTTTTCTTTTCTTCAAATGCTTCCTTGCCTTTGGGGGTGATGGAAACCATGACTTTGCGCTTATCATTCGGATCCACTCTTTTAGTGATTAACCCTTTGTCGAGCATCTTCTTCATCAGTACCGCTACACGAGCCGTACTGACATCCATATAGTCACTGATCTCGCCGGCAGAAACTTCACGACCGCTGGCGCAAAGAAAGCCTAAAACGTTACCGATGCCCATCGAACTGACATCGATACGCTGTACAAATTCGAGGGGTTTGATGCTGTTGAATTCGTTTAGTAAACGGATAACTTCCTGCTCAGAAATCATAGTTCCTCCAAATTAGCTAACTGGGTTAGATTATATGATTTCATTCTACAGAGTGTCAATTGTCAAACACACAAAAAACTGAATATATTTCGTGAATTCTTTGTTACTTCTTAAACAGAAGGAAACATTGAGAAAAACGTCAACCCTTGAGATCACTGGATCCGTCAGACTTTTCCGAGTCGTCGTCACGGTTCTTCAGATGATCCATCCAGTTACGGATCTGCTTCTCATAACCCAGATTTCCGGGTACATAGTACTGGGTTCCCACCATCTCGTCCGGCAGGAACTGCATCTTCACATAATGCTCCGGATAATCGTGTGCATATTTGTATCCGACGGAATAACCGAGATCTGCCATGCCCTTCGCCGGTGCATTTCGAAGATGCATCGGAACTTCACCGGTACGCTTGTTCGCAACATCGGAAAGTGCTTTATCGATCGCAAGATACGCACTGTTTGACTTCGGACTGGTTGCCACCGTAACTACGGCTTCGGCAAGCAGGATACGAGCTTCCGGCATACCGACGGCCATGATTCCCTGATAGGCCGCGTTAGCCACCAGGATCGCGTTCGGGTTTGCCATACCGACATCTTCCGAAGAACAGATCAGGATACGGCGAGCAAGGAACTCGATGTCTTCTCCGGAGTGTAATGCACGGGCAAGATAGAAAAGTGCCGCGTCCGGATCGCTTCCACGCATGGACTTGATCATGGCGGAGATATTGTCATAGTGACTCTCCCCGTCTGTATCAAACGCCAGAGAGCGCTTCTGCATGCAATCCTGCATGATCTCTTCATTAATAGTGATGGTACCCTTCTCATCCGGCGGAGTCGTGATATAGGCCAATTCAAGCGATCTGAGGGCAATTCTCGCATCACCGTTACAAAGGTCAGCGATATAGGCCAGTGTTCGCTCGGAAATAACGATCGGTTCATTTCCCAGACCGCGTTCTTTATCCTGAAGGGCCTGCTTTAAGATCGCGATGATATTCTCGTCCGTTAACGGTTTCAGAGCGAGGACCGTGGAACGTGAGATCAGGGCCTTATTGACTTCAAAGAAAGGATTCTCGGTTGTCGCACCGATCAGGATGACTGTACCGTCTTCTACATGCGGAAGGAGCGCGTCCTGCTGCATCTTATTGAAACGGTGGATCTCATCTACAAAAAGAACGACTCTTCCGTTCGGCGTAAGGATCGGATTCTTCGCATCTTCAACGATGCGCTTAATATCTCCGACACCGGCAGTAACGGCATTGATTCGCTCAAACTTAGCGGATGTAGTATGTGCGATCAAGCGGGCCAGAGCAGTTTTTCCTGTGCCCGGAGGACCAAAAAGGATGATTGAGGACAGACGGTCTGCCTCAATCATCCTTCTTAACATCTTACCTTCGCCCAGGATATGTTCCTGACCGATATATTCGGACAGAGTACGCGGCGCCATACGGAATGCCAGAGGTTCTCTCTTTTTATATTCCTCATTTGCGCCCATAACTACGTCCTTCCTGATCCGGATTAAGGGATCAGTACTTCATATCCGGATAAAGCGGATACTTAGCTGTCAGGCCTGCAACAGCAGCCTTGATCTCTTCTTTGCTCTCTTCAAAGCTGAAGATTGCCTTAGCGATGCAGTCAGCAATGATATCCATATCCTCTTCCTTCATGCCGCGAGCGGAAGCGGCGGCTGTACCAACACGTACACCGGATGTTACGAACGGCTTTTCCGGATCGAAAGGAATGGTGTTCTTGTTAGCTGTGATGTTTACATCGTCCAGACGCAGCTGCAGTTCCTTACCTGTAACGCCTGTACCACGAAGATCGATCAGCATCAGGTGATTCTCTGTACCACCGGAAACGAGGTTAACATTTCTCTTCATAAGACCGTCAGCCAGTGCAGCTGCGTTCTTAACGATCTGGCCCTGATATGCACGGAACTCATCAGAAAGAGCTTCCTTAAATGCAACAGCCTTTGCAGCGATGATGTGCATCAGAGGTCCGCCCTGCTGACCCGGGAATACCGCGGAGTCGATCTTCTTAGCGTACTCTTCTTTGCACATGATGATACCGCCACGCGGTCCACGAAGTGTCTTATGTGTAGTTGTAGTTACGAAATCAGCGTACGGTACCGGATTCGGATGAAGTCCTGCAGCAACGAGGCCGGCAATGTGAGCCATATCTACGAAGAGATAAGCGCCAACAGCATCAGCGATCTCACGGAACTTCTTAAAGTCGATGATTCTCGGATAAGCAGAAGCACCGGCAACGATAACCTTCGGCTTTACTTCCTTCGCCTGCTCCATGATCTTGTCATAGTTCAGAGTCTGTGTCTCAGGATCTACCTGATAGAATTCAGAGTGATATGTACGGCCGGAAACGTTAAGCTTCATACCGTGTGTGAGGTGACCACCATGAGAAAGATCCATACCTAGGATCGTATCGCCCGGCTCGAGGATTGCAAAATAAACAGCTGTGTTAGCCTGCGCACCGGAATGCGGCTGTACGTTTACATGCTCAGCACCGAAGAGTTTCTTTGCTCTTTCGATAGCCAGGGACTCAACGATATCTACATATTCGCATCCACCGTAATATCTCTTTCCCGGGTATCCCTCTGCATACTTGTTTGTAAGCGGAGAACCGGCAGCCTCAAGAACTGCTTCCGTTACAAAGTTCTCGGAAGCGATGAGCTCGATCTTATTGCGCTGACGCTCCACTTCCTGCGTAATCGCCTGAAATACCTCAGGATCTTCTGCTTTAATATGTTCAAACATGGGATACCTCCAACAATGTGATACAAAATTACCCTAATATGATAAACAAATAATCCCGTTACGTAAAGAGGAAACGCCCATGCAACTGCACAAAAATCAAAACACATGAAGAAGTCATTCAAGCACAATTTTGCGTTTTTCGGAAACTAACATAGTGGCAAAACAAATGAAAATGATTAAACATAATCTACAAGCCTTTACATTACCACCTCCATAAACAATTCATTTTCACTGCTCAATAACTACCATCTTTTCAGTAAATAAGTATTTTATTGGATACTTCTTAAGATGTTTTTTTACATCTTTGAGGTGCTCTTTATCCTCTTCCAGCATGACAACATAGATACAACCATCAGGTTCATATGGATATATGCTTTTTATGTAATGAATCCAGTGATCATCATTATTCTTGTTTTCCTCATAGATTTGGTTGATTTCTCTAACCATTTGTGTCAGTTCATCAGAGGTATACTCACGTTTAGGAGCAAAGTGATTCTTAAGGAAAAGGCACGCAAAAACAAGTAATACAATTACTAGGAAAACGATCACTGCTGTTAAAAGATGTTTTCGTGTCATAAGAAAGCCTCCAAATGCAAAACATGCACATTGAAACCCATTACATCTTGATTTTATAGGAAAACAAAACTGTATTCAACAAAGAATAATAAATCGATTATCGCTTCTCGATTACACCCAGAATCTTATTGCCGCACACCTGGCAGACATAGTTTTCATCGACCGCACCGACGATCGGTGATGCACAGCTCGGACAGGTGTCTTTTACGATCTTTTTTGCCAGAGCAACTTGCAGCGCACCGTCATGAGATTCCAGCGTACAGTTCGCCAGATATCCGTTACGAAGTGCGCCGCGGATGTGTCGCATCTTCTTATTCTCTTTCGTCTTGATCCACGGGATCTCTTCCTTAGAAAGAAAGGGCTTTTTGCTTTTGGCAAAGAATACCGAGTCGGCTCTTGCTTCAGAAACATAGATAAGCTGGAAAATACGGCGTACAGCCAGGATCAAAAGAATCACGCCCAGCAAAGATCCGAAAAGAATCAGAGTATTAAGATTATCCCGCACCTGCGCCTTGGAATAAATGTTGTTCGTAGCATCCAGGATTTCCTTTTGAATATAGTCTTTGTCGTTATACTTCGAAATGGAATCGGCAACCATAAAACCACATATAGCAGCAACGCCGAGGCCAACGATGAGCAGAACGCGATAAAGATTATCCTTTATATCGATACTCTTCGTTCTGTAGAAAGCCGGACGATTGAATCCGCTTTTTACATCGCTGCTGATGCTGTAAAACTTATCACCGGAAAGTACTTTGGCAAAAAGATCGGAGCTTCCGCAGTAACTGCAGACACCGGTGAAGTAAATACGCTTATCGATAGGCGCACCACAGTTTTTGCATTCACAAAGTGCTCTCTTACTATAAAGCTCGATCTGCTTCTCCCCTTCGGTCTTCACGAAAGAATACTTTTTCATGTAGATCAGTCGGAAAAAGGAAAGCTGACATGCGACCCAAAACGCAGGTCTACCGGTTACCGCAGAAAGATCCTTGAAGCGAATGAGCCCGTCCAGAGAGCCTTCAAAGTAACTGGAATAGAACTGGGCATCTCCCATGAGTTTTCTGGAAATTGCAACAACAATAAGGAACACGGCGCCCATAAGCACCCAGTCAATAGCACCGGGCATCGCCTTGGCTTGAAGTGCCGTGTTGATATCATCGATATATTCAGTAATCAGTCCAAGTCCTACAATCACGCCGGCAAAAAGCAAGACTACTCCGGCAATTGCCAAAAGCACATTCTTCACCTTTAATGCCTTCATTACACCATTACGTAAATACATAGAAAATCCCCGCCTTGCGTTACGTTAACAGCATTATGCTTTGGATGTACGCTCGATCTTATAGGTATCGATATTCTCTACGCCCTGCTTGACAAGAGCTTCGATATCGAGATTAGCTTCCGCCTCGACGATGTGCTTTTTCTGCGGATGGGTCTTCGGATGTTTCGCGACAAAGACCGTGCAGCAATCCTCATAAGGCAGTATCGATGTTTCAAATGCACCGATTCGGCGGCTGATGTTGCAGGTTTCTTCCTTATCCAGTCCAATCAGCGGACGGAACACAGGCATCGTCTTTACGACTTCATTCGTGATCTGGATCGCTTCGATCGTCTGGCTTGCTACCTGGCCAAGAGATTCACCTGTGATCAGGCATTTGCATCCCTGCTTGTTGGCCAGTTCTTCCGCGATCTCGAACATGATGCGGCGCATCGTGATCGTCAGCATATCCTGTGGGCTGTTCTTATAAAGATTCAGCTGGATATCGGTAAAGTTACATACATGCAGCAGGATCGTTCCCGAATACTGGGATACGATACGGGCCAGATCCTTAACTTTCTCGAGCGCACGCTCACTGGTATAAGGATACGAATGGAAATAAATCGCTTCGAGCTGCATACCACGTGAAGCCATCATGTAACCGGCAACCGGGCTGTCGATACCACCGGACAAAAGGAGCATGCCCTTCCCTGCCGTTCCGACCGGAAGACCACGATGACCTTCTACCTTTTCGCTGTAAACATACAGATCTTCACGCACTTCAACATAGATAATGAAGTCCGGATTATGCACATCAACGATCAGATCGGGATTAGCGATCAGGATCGCTTCACCGACCTCTACACAGATCTCCGGCGAAGCCAGCGGGAATCGCTTATTTCCGCGCTTGCTCTCTACTTTAAAAGTCTTATAGTCATGCTCGGACAGGATCTCCTCAGTCAGCATGCACGCATGCTTTTTGATATCGTCTAGTTCACCCTGGAATTTCCAGACCAGACTGGCAGATACCAGACCGAAAACCTGGGTCACTGCATTTAAAACAGCATTGGCTGTTTCATTATCTTCAAGAATATCCGGATTACTGTCTTTCGGCTCGATCCAGATACGTGACTGGCTTTGTACGATGGAAAATGCACCGAACTCCTTGAGTCTCCAGCGCATGTTATCCATCAGCTGACGCTCGAACTTGCCGCGGTTTAATCCTTTCAGCGCGATTTCACCCATTCTTGCCAGAATGATCGTACGGTATGAATTACTCATCTTGATTCTCCTGTTCCTCAGACCTCATATTTGGCGTAGATCTCTTTGATCGCAGCGATCGTCTGATCCAGTTCTTCCTTTGTGTTGAAACGGTTGAAACTGAATCGTACTGCATTTTTCGCGATCTCGCGCTTGATACCCATCTCGGAAAGCACGTAGCTTACTGTCTTGGTTTTACTTGAACATGCCGACACGGTCGATACATAGATCTCTTTTTCCTCTAAACAGTGTAACATGGTTTCGGACTGAAAAGACGGAAAAGATACATTTAACACATAAGGAAGCGCATCTTCCGGTGACAGGATCTGCGCACCGACTTCCTGAAGGTTCTTAGAAAACTCGTCACGAAGCGCAGTCAGTCTGGAAAGATTCTCTTCGATGTTCTCAGTTGCTTTTTCCAAAGCCAAGGCAAATGCACTGGCGAGATAAGGGCTCTGCGTTCCGGATCTCATTCCCTTCTGCTGGCCGCCGCCGATGATCAGGGGCTGGACGCGTACGCCGGTCTTGATATAAAGAAGACCAAAACCTTTGAGCGCGTGGATCTTATGACCCGAAAAAGATGCCATATCGATGCCCATACGAGAAAGCGCGATCGGAAGTTTACCAAGTGACTGCACGCAGTCGAGATGGATCTTGGTATTTCTGTTTTTCTTATTTCGGATCGCCACGATCTCTTCAAGAGGCAGGATCGATCCGGATTCGTTATTGACATGCGTAAAAGTAAGAAGCGCCGTATTCTCATCGATCGCATCAGAAAGCGCCTGAAGATCCGGTTTACCGTCCAGACCGACCGGGATATAACAGATCTCATATCCTTCCTTTGCGAGGCGTTCTAACGACTCCAGAGAGGCTTTGTGCTCTGTTCTTGTGGAGATGATCTTCTTTCCGAGGCGAGGATTCTGATGAACATAGCCCATGATGGATGTATTGACCGACTCCGAACCGCACGAAGTAAAGAACAGTTCTTCTTTCTTACACGAAAGAAGTTTAGCGATCTTTTCCGCACTCTCATTTAAGTTCTTTTCTGCAAGCACACCGAGTCTGTGGAGAGATCCGGGATTGCCGAAAGTGTCTTCTCCACTCAGGGTTTCATATACCAAACGAGCCACTTCGGGAAGTGGCTTCGTGGTTGCACTATTGTCCAAATAAATGCTCATAACTTATACCGTAAGTTCAGGTTCCTCCATATCCAGGTCCGCACCATACAGTTTCAGGACAGGTTCCACATCGTTCTTGAGGAAAGAAGTAACCTGCTCCGGGCAGCGTCCGATGTAGAGTTTCGGATCCAGAAGCGAATCCAGAGAGTTCTTATCCAGACCGAAAGCCGGATCCTCAGCGATACGAGTCAGAAGATCGTTCGGAAGGCCTTCTTCTTTTACTACCTTACCTGCAGCCATGGAGTGAACACGGATCTTTTCATGCAGATCCTGACGGTCACCGCCGCGCTTAACCGCTTCCATCATGATGTTCTCTGTTGCCATGAACGGCAGTTCATTCATGATGTGGTTATGGATCATCTTCGGATAAACAACGAGACCGGATGCAACGTTGAGGTAGATGCTCAGGATCGCGTCCACTGCGAGGAATGCTTCCGGTACGGAGATACGCTTATTCGCAGAGTCATCAAGTGTTCTTTCAAACCACTGCTCAGAAGCGGTCATAGCAGGATTCAAAGCGGCAGAAATGACATAGCGGGACAGCGAGCAGATACGCTCGGAACGCATCGGGTTTCTCTTATATGCCATAGCGGAAGAACCGATCTGGGTCTTCTCGAAAGGCTCCTCGATCTCCTTAAGGTGCTGGAGAAGGCGGATATCGTTGCTGAACTTATGTGCAGAAGTCGCGATACCGGAAAGAGTATTGAGAACTTTTGCATCAAGTTTTCTGGTATATGTCTGACCGGAAACGGAGATGGAAGCTTCAAAGCCCATCTTCTCTGCGATCATCTTATCGAGCTTTTCAACCTTGTCGTGGTCGCCCTGGAACAGATCAAGGAAGCTTGCCTGTGTACCTGTGGTACCCTTGCAGCCGAGCGGCTTCAGACAGGAAAGTGTGTAGTCGAGCTCATCCAGATCGATCAGAAGATCCTGGATCCAGAGAGTCGCACGCTTACCGACAGTAACCAGCTGAGCCGGCTGGAAATGTGTAAATCCGAGTGTCGGCATATCCTTGTATTCATTTGCAAACTTAGCAAGCTTGTCGATAACGGCAACCAGTCTCTTACGAGTCAGGATCAGTGCCTCACGCATCAGAAGGATATCGGTGTTGTCACCAACATAGCAGGAAGTCGCACCGAGGTGGATGATTCCCTTTGCCTTCGGGCACTGCTCGCCATAAGCATGTACATGCGCCATAACATCATGACGTACGAGCTTTTCTTCTCTTGCGGCAACGTCATAGTTGATATCTTCTTTCGAAGCCTCAAGTTCTGCGATCTGTTCATCTGTAATGTTCAGACCCAGTTCCTTTTCACAGGAAGCCAGATAGATCCAGAGCTGTCTCCAGGTCTTAAACTTATGATCCGGCGAGAAGATCGCCTTCATTTCTTTACTGGAATAACGAGAATTCAGCGGACTTTCGTAGATATCTTTCATGACATTACTCCTCCAAAAGTTTTCTTACAGCTGCTAGTTTAGCACAAACAGAGAAAACTGTAACGGCTGTTTCGATATCTTCTACCTTCGGGAAGCTCGGAGCGATACGAAGGTTGCTGTCAGAAGGATCCTTCTTGTAGGGGTATGTCGCGCCTGCCGGTGTAAATGCAACGCCGCATTCCTTAGCAAGACGTACTGTCTCTTTTGCTGTTCCATCCATCAGGTAAACGGAGATAAAGTAGCCGCCGAGAGGAGAATTCCACTTTGCGATACCACTTCCCTCAAATTCATCCTTAAGGATCTTCAGTACCATCTCGAACTTCGGACGAAGGATATCAGCCTGCTTGGACATAACCTTCTTTACTGCTTCAAGATTCGGTACATATTTTGCGTGCATCAGCTGGATGATCTTGTTCGGACCGATGGACTGAACGCCCAGATACTTTCTGGCACGAGTTGTATTCTCTTCATTTGCAGCCATGCAAGCGATACCGGAACCGGCATAGGTGATCTTACTTGTAGAAGCAAACTCATATACACGGTTCGGATTACCGGCCTCACGAGCAAGCTTGAGGATATCCGGCAGTGTTCCCTGCTTAGCAGGATCGTCATAAAGATGATGAACAACATACGCATTATCCCAGATGATACGGAAATCCGGAGCGGCAGTCTTCATGGAAACGAGGCGCTTGCAGACTTCCTCGGAGTAGATATATCCATCCGGATTGCTGTAAAGCGGCATTGCCCACATACCAAGGATCGACGGATCCTCAGCAACGAGCTTTTCAACCATATCCATATCCGGACCGTCCTCGTTAAGCGGAACTGCGATCAGCTCAAATCCGAGTGTCTCAGTTACGAGAAAGTGTCTGTCATAACCCGGTACCGGGCAGATCCACTTGCGGTTCGGGATCTGACCCCACGGCTTCTCGGACTCGATCTCACCAAAGATCAGAGAACGGGAAAGTGTATCATACATAAGCTGGAGGCTGGAGTTGTTGCCAACGGTAACGAGCTCAGGATCAACATCGAGGATCTCACCGAAAAGCGCCTTCACTTCCTTGATGCCATACGGAACACCGTAGTTACGGCAGTCGGAACCATCCGCAGCCTTCAGGTTTTTTGTATCCAGAAGAGTCGGCATTTCATTTGCCAGATCAAGCTGATCCGGACTCGGCTTACCACGCGTCATGTCCAAAGCCAGATTTCTGGACTTCAGGTCATTGTAGCGCATTTCCAGGATCTTCAGGACTTCTTGAAGTTCTGCTTTACTCAGTTCACGATATGTCTTCATGACATCGGCCTCCCAAATAGTTTGTTCTATGATTATTCCTTGACTCTGCTCGAAATGCACCGAAAAAGAAACTTTCGATCGCTCGTCTTGCATTTTACAGACTTCGAGCCGTAACTATTATGGTATATCTGAAATATTTTGGCAAGCAACTTGCAAGCCTATATAGCAAATTCGATGAAATATACAAAAGAACCCGCTTTTGCAGGCGCTTCGATGGCATTTTAACAAATGAAGCAATTTTCATTTTCCAAAGCATCAGAAAAACGAAGTAAAACGCACATCCTCGACATTCCCATTTACATCATGGATGACGCCGGCCACAAAGTACGAAACCGACTCTAAAGGGATATGATTCTCCTTACAAAAATGCGCTGTCGTACGAAGGATCTTATTCTGCTTCAAAGCCGTCACCGCCTCTTCCGGCGACCCATATCTCGTCCGAAAGTCCCGAGACTTCACTTCGATCACCAAAACCCTGGCCTTATACCGACAGATGATATCCAGCTCCCCAACGTTATGCACCGCATAATTCCGAGCCAGGATCACCGCCCCACGCCGAACCAGAAAATCCGAAACAAACTCCTCCGACGCCTTCCCGATCGATTGATTACGAGACATATTCAAAACCTACCTTTCAATAGTTTCACAACTTAAGCAGATTCATCTCATATCAATTAATCAAAATCCAAAAATCTTAAAGAATAATGAAAACTAATGCATCTTTTTCAGAAACGACATTCTATGTATCGGTGATATCCCGAGTTCATGTATCGCAGCATAATGAGCCGCGGTTCCGTAACCTTTATGCTGGGCAAATCCATATCCAGGGAATTCTTTATCGTATTCTTCCATAATACGGTCTCGGGAAACTTTTGCCAGGATCGATGCGGCCGCGATGGAATTCGACTTGGCATCACCTTTGATGATCGGCTTAACCGGAATTCCGGTACCCGTGAGATTTACGGCATCGATCAGAAGCACGTCAGGCTTGATCACAAGACCTGAAACACAGGAACGCATCGCACTTTTGGTCGCTTCCAGGATATTGATTCGGTCGATCTCATCCGGTTCGACACGAACGACGCAGAAACACTTAGCATTCGCGACGATCTCATCATAAAGCTGATCTCTCTTTTTCGGAGAAAGCTTCTTTGAATCGTCCAGTCCGTAAATCGGCTTATCCGGATCCAGAATGCATGCAGCAGCAACTACAGGACCGGCCAGCGGCCCTCTGCCTGCCTCATCGATACCACAGCAGAGCGGCATACCTTCCGCAGCGCATTCCTTTTCAAAAGCCGACATGACTTCATATTTCTCTTTCATTTTCTCTTCACGAGTCATGATTATTTCTCCTTATTCGGTTTCTCCGGTGTCTCAAGAGAGATGCGCGCGATGCGTGTACTTCTCAGATCATCGAGAAACAGTTTAGCGAAACGTTCGTCATTGATACGGCCACCTGAAAGGATACATCCCATCTTTCTTGCCGCTTCTTCAAAACGCTCATAGTCGTCCTCGATATAATCATCAGATCCGGAAGGCGCAAGTTTATAACGCGCATAAAGTGCATCCGGATAGAGTTCTTCAACGAGTTTCATGCCGGAAAAAGCAACATCGACGACGTCAACGACTTCCACCTTAACGGCACCCGTCAGAGTCAGTACCAGCTGATTTCTAGGTGTTCCCAGTCTCGGCCAGAGCACGCCCGGCATATCCATCAGTTCCAGTTGTCCGTCGGATCGTGCCCACTTAAAGTCGCGTGTTACACCGGGCATATCTCCGGTTACAGCGATCTTTCGGTTACAGAGTCCATTTATAAGAGTGGACTTACCAGAGTTCGGGACACCAACGACCATCGCACGGACAGGACGTCCGATACGGCCTTTCGACTCGGCTTTCGCAAGAACATCCTTACACATATCAACAGCCATGAAACGAAGCTTATCCAGTCCCTTTTTGTGGGAAGCATCGATCGCGATCGCGGCGATCCCCTGTTCTTTATAGAACGAAAGCCATGCGTTCGTGACATTTTCATCTGCCAGATCGGCTTTATTCAGAACGATAATACGCGGTTTCTTCGCCACCAGATTATCCAGCTCAGGATTACGGCTGGAGATCGGAATACGCGCATCGACGGTCTCAAACACGATATCTACGAACTTCAGTTTATCGGAAACCTCGTTCAGTGCTTTACGCATATGACCGGGGAACCAGTTTATATTTTTATTCTCATCCATAGAAAAACTCCAAAACAAATATGGATTTATTATAGCATAGTGCCCCGTCTACGAGGGCAAAAGAAAAGTGCTGTCTCATTTCTGAAACAGCACCTCTTTGGTTTGCGATTGTATCTCGAATCACTTCTTAGAAGAAAGCTTCTCTGTGATTCTAGCTGCCTTACCAACACGATTACGCAGGTAGTAAAGCTTAGCTCTTCTTACACGACCCTTACGGACGATCTCAATCTTATCAATATTAGGAGAATGAACGGGTAAAACACGCTCAACACCTACACCATAGGAGAGACGGCGAATTGTCATGGTCTCAGAAAGACCGCCGCCCTTACGTGCAATCACATAGCCTTCAAATACCTGGATACGCTCACGGGAACCTTCCTTGATCTTCAGGTGTGCTTTTACAAGATCACCAACTTCGACCTCGGAATAGCTATTACGCAGATTATCCTGCTCGACTGCTTTAACTAAATCCATCTTTGTTTCCTCCTCTTCCGATAGATGTTCATGCGGGATCACGCAGCGGACCATCCCTTTTAGCCGTTATATGTTAACATAACGGATTTTCTAATGCAAGTATTATTTTATTTATCTTCCGTTTTCTTCGTAAAATACGCATATCCGACCTCATATGGATGGTCGAAAAGCGAACAGTCCTTGTGCTTTCTAAGCGTCAAAATGACCATCATGTCGCCGATTCCGCCTACAAAATTGGCCAAACCAATCGTCACCAGGAACGGAAACGCAATAATGATTCCGATGATCGTCGGGATCACTCCCAGGATCACGGTCGGCGCGATACAGCCCAGAAAATACTGACGTACCGTCAAAGCCTCGCAGCAATGACAGTACGGTGTGACGTTCTTTGCATTGAATCCGAAATCGATACTTCCCCACTTCTTCTCACAATTAAAATGCCAGAAGAAACCATGGATGAACTCATGAAGAAAGATCGAGACCGCAAAGACACCTAAGAAAAACAAAGGACCGGCCGGACCTTCAAAGTAAAACAAACCGGTAAATACACCGTCTACTTTATTTACCTTGATATAGATGCCGAAAGCAGCGATCGCAGCGAAAATAAACAAAATGCAACCATACAGATTTGCTTTTACAATACTGATCTTCTCAACATGAGGCTCATATCCTTTTGCCTCCATCTCAGCAACGAGATCCTCATATTCCTGCTTTTTTCTGGCACGGACCTTATCGTTTTCAACTTCGATTCTCATCTTATGTCACCTAAATATGTCATTTCTCGTTTTCTTCCTGATCGATAAGAAGCATCTGCTTCCAGGTATCCGGTGAAAGATTCAGTTTGGAAAGCATATCCGGACGACGTTTCCAGGTATCGTAAAGACCGTGGATACGTTTCCACTCCTTGATCTTCGCGTGGTTTCCGGAAAGCATCACATCCGGAACTCTCTTGTCATGCCAGACATTCGGCTTCGTGTACTGCGGCGCCTCAAGATACCCTTGCATATGGGATTCTTCTTCGTAGGCCTCCGAATTCGGAAGGACGCCTTCGATCATGCGTGAAATGCAATCGATCACGACACAGGCTGCCACTTCTCCGCCGGTCAGGACATAATCTCCGATTGAAAGATCTTCATCGACGATCTCATCGAGCACTCGCTGGTCGATGCCTTCGTAATGACCACAAAGGAT
This sequence comes from Clostridiales bacterium, assembly GCA_017962145.1. Taxonomy (GTDB): domain Bacteria; phylum Bacillota; class Clostridia; order Saccharofermentanales; family Saccharofermentanaceae; genus Scatonaster. The sequence goes on from JAGCVX010000037.1 coordinate 190,492, forward strand.
CACAAGATGATCGTACTTCGAAAGTTCTTTTGCCTTCTCCTGAGTCAAAACCGAACCTTTCGGGCTCATGAAGATACAGTGCGGCTTCGGTTCATTTCCCGCATCATAAAGCGACGAAAAAGCCTGATAGACCGGTTCACACTGCATCAGCATGCCGGTACCGCCGCCAAATAAAGTATCGTCTACCTTTCCGTACTTATTCCCGGAAAAGTCACGGATATCTACCGCATCGATCGAAAGGATTCCCTTCTCTTCGGCACGACCGATAATGCTTTCACTAAGGAAATGCTTGACCTGTTCAGGAAATAAAGTAAGAACGGAAAACTTCATGACGATGCCTCACTCATAGATCTCATAAAGGCCTTCAGGAAGGGTAACCGACATCGTACCTGCCTCAAGATCGACATTCGTCACGACCGTCTTCAGATACGGGATCAGAAGTTCATTCTTTCCCTTGCGCTTTACGATGATGATATCGCTTGCACCGGAATTGATCACGTCTTTGATCGTACCGAGCTCACCATGTTCATCATCGATCACCTTAAGTCCGATCAGATCCGCGATAAAGTAGCGGTCCTTTGGAAGCTTGACGGCTGCGTCACGTGAAACCGCCAGAAAGAAACCGTTCCACTTGGCGGCTTCGTCTCTGTCGGATACATCCTCGAACTTGACCAGCACGCGGCTGTCGTCCACACGTGCGGACTGCACCTTTTTTGTGGTCTTGAGATTCTCTTTCTCATCGAGGATCTGGCATTCTTTCAGTTTAGAAAAACGACGCACATCATCCGTAAGAGGGGTGACTCTCACCTCTCCACGGACACCGTGTGCGCCGCCGATCTTACCAACGATAAGATAATCTTTCATCCGACGATATCTACGATAACACGTCTGCCTTCACGAAGATACTTAGCCTTCATGATGGAGCGGATCGCCTGAGCGCGGCGACCACCCTTACCGATTACTTTACCCATATCATCCGGGTTAACGGTAAGCTCGAGGACAACTGTGTTACCTCTTTCAGACTTCTTTACGGATACATCCTCAGGATGGTTGACCAAAGACTTGGCCATTGTAGTTAATAATTCCATTTCTACAATTTGCAGCATGAAAATAGAAGTAGGTGTGCTGCTTGCCTCCTTTTTGTATTCGAAGTATCAATTACTTCTCGATAGCACCAGACTTCTTCAGAAGAGCACGAACTGTCTCAGTCGGCTGTGCGCCGTTAGCGATCCACTTCTTAGCTGCTTCGTTGTCGATCTTGATCTCAGCCGGCTCTGTGAGCGGGTTGTATGTACCGATCTCTTCGATGAAACGACCATCACGCGGATAGCGGCCATCTGCTACAACTACACGATAAAAAGGAGCCTTCTTTGCACCCATTCTTCTCAAACGAATCTTTACTGCCATTTTTCATTCCTCCTAGCAATATGTTTCTTTGTTTTTATATATATTCTCGCGTCTTTTCCCTAAGCAAAAGAACTGTCGATTCGGGATCTCGCGTGAACATCAACTTTAAAACGGGAACTTGCCCTTCCCGCCGAAGCCACCCAGGCCGCCAAAGCCGCCCATTCCGGCCATCCTGCCGAGGCCTTTCTTACCGCCCTTGGTCATCTTAGAGAACTTCTTCATCATCTCTGCGGTCTGCTCATACTGGTGAACCAGCTGATTGACCTGCTGTACTGTCGTACCCGAACCGGCCGCGATTCTCTTTCTGCGGCTTGCATTCAGGATATTCGGTACTCTTCTTTCCTTCTTCGTCATCGAGCGGATGATCGCCATATTAACATCGATCACCTTATCGTCGATATCCTCTTCTTTGATCTTACCGGCAGCACCGGGGATCATGCCAAGTACATCCTTCATGGAACCCATCTTCTTTAGCTGCTCAAACTGAGCAAGAAGGTCTTCCATGTTAAATGAACTGCTGAGCATTCTTTCTACGGACTTGGCGGCTTCTTCCTCATCGATGGTCTGCTGTGCCTTCTCGATCAGAGAGAGCACGTCGCCCATGCCGAGGATACGGTCAGCCATACGGTTCGGATAGAATTCTTCGATATTTTCAATCTTTTCACCGACGCAGATATACTTGATCGGCTTTCCTGTCATCTTACGGATCGAAAGCGCCGCACCACCTCTGGCGTCACCATCGAGCTTGGTCATGATGAAACCGTCAAGACCGATACGCTCTTCGAAGCTCTGCGCAACAGCAACGGCTTCCTGACCGATCATGGCATCGACTACGAGAAGTTTCTCGTGAGGCTTTACGAAATCACCGATCTTGATGAGTTCGTCCATCAGTTCTTCATCTACGGTCATACGACCGGCGGTATCGACGAGCAGTGTGTCGCAAAGAAGATACTTCGCACGCTCGATACCTGCTTTGGCAATGACGATCGGATCTTTTTCTTCCGGCATGATAAAGCTCGGAACATCGATCTTCTGTGCGAGTACTTCGAGCTGTTTTGCAGCAGCCGGACGATGTACGTCGAGCGACAGAAGCAAAGGACGCTTTCCGCCCTTTTTCAGGATATTGGCCAGCTTTGCCGCGGTCGTTGTTTTACCGGCACCCTGAAGACCATAAAGCATGATCACAGTAAATCCGGAAGGCGAAACCGCAAGCTTACTGGAAGTCTCACCAAGAAGCGTAACCAGAGACTCGTGAACGATCTTAACGATCTGCTGCCCCGGTGTCAGGCTCTTCATGACATCCGCGCCCTTACACTTCTCAGACATATCAGCAACAAATTCTTTTACTACAGAATAGTTAACATCCGCCTCGAGGAGCGCCATACGGATCTCCTTCATCATGGCCTTGATATCCGCTTCCGTTACACGGGCACTGCCGCGCATCTTCGCGGTGATGTTCTGCAGTTTTTGCGATAAGCTTTCAAACATTCTACTTATAATTCCTCAACTAATGTAGAAAGCAGTTCTTTTGCTTTCTCTTCGTTATGTTCCTCCAATGCGGAAAATGCACTGGCGATGGTCTTTTTCTGCTGTGTGAAACGCTCGACTAACTTGAGCTTGTCTTCGTATTCCGTCAGAGAATCCACGCCGCGATGGATCGCGTCATGTGCCGCCTGTCTGGAGATGCCTAAGTCTTCCGCGATCTCGGCAAGAGACATATCCTCCTGGTAACGAAGCTCGAGGATCTCTCTGGTACGCTCAGTCAGCAACTGCCCATAAAAGTCAAGCAATAAGCAAACCTGCACGCTGTCCATAGAAGTACCCTCCTTCACACGCTAATGAAGAATAACAAACAAGAAAGCGTCTGTCAAGTATATTTACTTGTCAAAATATAGAATATGGAGAAATTACGCCCATTGAAGCGCTGATCTTACGTATCGGCTTCGGTTCTGACTTATCCTCGGCAGATACATAAATGAGCACGGCCTGATCCTCATACAAGTACACTGACCAGACTATAGAGTTCCCATTATCTTTTTTCATTCCGCCAATGGTATACTCATATCCCTTTGAAGCCGTTCCGGACTCTAATCTTTCATTGCCACCATCATCGTATTTATCCGTGATCTCTTCTTGATAGTACTGATAAAAGGCCTTTGCGTCCTTCTTCGTTTCAAAGGAGAACGAATATGCCAGGACAAAATGCCAGTTTCCGTCATCGTCGGATAAAGGATAATACATAGCTGTCGCCTTAGTTATCTTAACATCCGGGAGATTTCCAAACCGGTTAATGGTGGTATCAAACAGTTCCTGCGCATCCACACCGGTCTCATTTACATAAATCGGGTTATCCCGATTCTTATATCCCATATTCTCCTTAAATCCGGTAACTCCGACTTCTTTGGCGCCCACTTTCTTCGATGCAGCCAAAAGATCAAAGCTTTTCTCGTTTAAAGAACAGGAAGAACCTGTGAACGTCAACGTCAAGATTAATACAAGAGAAAGTATGGATTTAGTAGAACTTCGCATAAACGGTACCTCGAAATGATTTCTAACCGTTAAACACATTGGTCCTATATTTCGTTACAAAGAAAATGATTAAGGCAGAAGCGAACTTACGAAAACTTCCGGATCAAAATCTACCAGATCTTCGGCGCTCTCACCCAGGCCGGCAAGGAAGATCGGTGCCTTTGTAGAATACGCAACTGCGATCGCTACGCCACCTTTCGCGCTACCGTCAAGTTTGGTAATACCGATACCGGAGAGCTTTACAGCCTTGCTGAATACTTCCGCCTGGATAACCGCATTCTGACCGGTCGTCGCATCGATGATCAGGAGTGCCTGCGTATTCGCAGACGGCGCTTCACGCTCGATAACGCGGCAGATCTTGCTGAGCTCATCCATAAGATTCTGCTTATTGTGAAGTCTTCCGGCTGTATCGATGATAAGAACATCCGCACGCTTTGCAATCGCGGAATGCACTGCATCATAACATACCGCAGCCGGATCGGAACCTTCTTCGTGAGAGATAACATGAGTATCTGTCATATCGCCCCATGCAGTCAGCTGTTCGATCGCCGCCGCACGGAAAGTATCTGCCGCCGCGAGCATGACTTTCTTACCCATATTCTTATAACGCAGGCAGAGCTTACCTGCTGTCGTGGTCTTACCTGTACCGTTTACGCCAACCATCAGGATAATGTTGAGATTATTGTCTTCGATGGAAAGAGTCTTCTTCTCACCCAGGATCTCGAGCATCTTCGTGGAAACAACCTTCATGACAGCTTCTTTACTGTCGTCACCGGTCTTTTTGATCGAATCTCTGACTTCATCCATGATCGCAAGACTCGCACCGACACCGCAGTCCGCCTGAACCAGGAGCGCCTCGAGATCATCGAGCATATCCTCATCAAAGTGACCCATCGAAGCAGAGATCTTTGTGATTCCCTCGCTTACGAAGTTTCTGGTCTTGGTCAATCCTCTCTTAAAAGCATCAAATATACCCATGGCGTGCTCCTTTATTCATCAATCGTATATCTATTCTATCACGATTCGCTCAATCTCATCGAAAGGATCTTGGAAATACCTCTCTCCTGCATGGTAACACCATACATACGGTCACAGGCTTCCATGGTACCCTTACGATGTGTTACCAGGATGAACTGGGACTTGACGCAGTAGCGTCTTACGAAATCCGTGAATCGGTTAACATTGGCATCGTCAAGTGCGGCCTCGACCTCGTCGAGTACGCAGAACGGAGATGGACGCAGCTGCAAGATCGCAAACAAAAGCGCGATCGCAGTCAGGCATCGCTCACCACCCGAAAGCAAAGAAAGGCTTTGCAGTTTCTTTCCCGGAGGCTGTGCCTTGATATCGATACCGCAGTTCAGAACATCTTCTTCATTTTCCAGCAGGATCTCCGCCGTACCGCCGTTAAACAGATCCGAGAATACAGTCTTAAAGTTCTCGTTGATCTGCGCGAAATGATCCATAAACTGAGTCTTCATCTCAGCGATGAGGTCTTCGATGACCTTGGTCAGATCAGCCTTGGCCTTTTCAATATCATCACGCTGCGCACACATAAACTCGTAGCGTTCGTTGATCTTCTGGAATTCCTCGACCGCATTTACATTGACCGCGCCGATCTCCTTGATCTGAGAACGCAGTTCATTGATACGCTTCTGGATCGCAGAAAGATTCTCGATCTCAAAACGGTATTCGGCAGCATTGTCATATGTAAGCTCGTGGTTTTCCCACAGGCGGTTCTTGCAGTCATCCACTTCGAGTTCATAGCGCTCGAACTTGCTTTCAAGTTTGGTCTGTTCAGTCTGAAGTGCACTGAGTTTCTGCGTTGCCGCAGTCACATTATCGATAAATCCGGTAAGCTTTCCTTCGAGTTCTTCTTTCTCCTGCAAGATCGCGCGGATCTTCTGCTCGAATTTCTCGTCTTCGAGCTTCAATCCTTCCTTGAAAGCAGCCTGCTCTTCAAACTGCTTCTTGATCTTCTCGGCGTCTTCTTTTGCCTGCTCGCATTCCTGCTTGATACGTTCGAGATCCGCATGGTTCTTCTGCTTTTCGTTTTCATACATACGGATCATCTCGGTCGTTGCCGTGATCGAACCGTTGATCGACTCGACACGTACACGAAGATCACTGATCTGTCCGCGGAATCTTTCGAGATCGAGCTGTTCCTGCTCGACCTTATCCGCCGAAGTATCCACTTTCTCTTTGAGTTCCGCGATCTCATCTTCTCGTTCCGTGATGACCTGCTTGGCCTCTTCAAGATCCTGAGATGACGTAAGTTTCGCCGCCGAGATCTTCTCGAGTTCCTCTTCGACAGAGCTGATTCTTTCGAGCGTTTTCTTATAGTCTTCGTCTGCCGTGTTAAATGCACTTTCGACGCGTATGCGGTTCATCGACGAGCTTTGGAGCTTTTCTTCAAGAGCCATCTGCTCTCTGGCCACATCCTTGATCTTCAGTTCGAAGTCCTGCTTCTGTGCTTCCATCTTAGCGATTTCACGCTCGAGCATACCGCGTTTCTTTCTGAAATCATCCAGTTCTCTGGCACGACCCAGAAGATTAGCCGACTTCTTGTTGATACTACCACCGGTAAGCGAACCGCCCGGGTTTACGACGTCTCCGGCAAGAGATACGACACGGTAGTTGTATCTGGCGGCTTTTGCCATCGCAATACCATTATCGAGAGTATCTACGACAACGATACGGCCCAGAAGGTTTTCGATGATATCACGAAGTTCAGAACGAGTTTCTACAAGATCGGATGCCAGACCGATATAACCGGCAGAACGCTTCGCGTCACGTAGGAAATTCTCTTCCAGAAGACGCGGACGGATCGAATCGATCGGGAGGAATGTAACACGTCCCAGATGATTCTCTTTGAGGTGATCGATCAGCATCGATGCGTCACGGTCATTCTGCGTAACGACATTATGCATTGCATTACCAAGCGCGATCTCGATCGCGATCTCATATTCTTTATCTACTTTTACCAGTTCACCAAGCACGCCGATGACTTTTGATGAAAGAGACGGGATCTTATCCGTACTTGCCAGAAGTCTTCTAACCGATTCCTGATAGCCCTCACGGCTCTTTTCGAGATTTTCCAGCGTCTTGATACTGAAATCAACATTCGACAGAAGTCTTTGTTTTCCTTCCAGATCTGCTGCAAAATCATTGTCTTCTTTACGCATCGAAGCAAGTTCGAGCTGCTTTTCCGAAACCGCGGACGCAAGTTCCGCTGCATCGGTCAGTACTTTCTTTAATTCCGCATCTGCCTCGGCTCTTCTCTTTGCGGATTCATCGCGCTCGGAGATCATGAGCATTCGGTCTTCGGACAAAGACTTGATCCTTGCATCTTTGACCATCATGTCACCGGAAAGGTTCGATACCATCTCACGGGTCTCAAAAACTTCCGCGGTCAGCACATCGATCTTTCTGCGAAGCTCCGACTGCTTCTCCTGATTGGCCGCCATCTTTTCCATAAGGGTCTTATGGGAAAGCTCGATGGCAGATAATTCATTTGTCAGATTCGTCTTTTCCGTTTCAAGCTTAGAAAGCTTTTCCTTACCCGTATTGATCTCGGTCTCGAGACGGTCGATCTCGGAAAGACGCTCATCGTCCGTTCCCTCTGCCGCCTTGATACGAAGTTTCAACTGATCGTGACGTTCTTTCAGAAGGAGCATCTGGCTGTTGATTTCATGGATCTTTTCTGTAAGATCGGATCTCTCCTGACGGGTATTTTCGATTTCTTCTTCGAGCTGGGATGATCTTTCGGTCAGTTCACGGTTCTCGGAACGGATCTTTAAAACCAGATTTTCCTGCTCTTCAATGGCTTTTGCCAGATTCTGTCTTTCATCCGCACTTGAATCCAGGAATACCTTGTTTCGGTCGATCATGTGAAGGATCACAGCGATATCATCTTTCTTCCACTCATCGTAGAGCTGATGATACTTCTTCGCCTTTTCGGCCTGCTCGGAAAGAGGTCCGAGCTGATTGCTCAATTCTTCGAGAATATCGTTGATACGAACCAGATTCTGCTCCGCGGACGCGAGCTTTCTTTCTGATTCTTCTTTTCTGGTTTTATACTTAACGATTCCGGATGCTTCTTCGAGAACTTTACGACGGTCCTCAGACTTGGTCGAAAGGATATCATCGACTCGGCCCTGACCGATGATGGAATAACCATCTTTACCAAGACCGGTATCCATAAAGAGCTGCTGGATGTCCTTCATTCTGCAGTTAACATGGTTGATCTGGTATTCGCTTTCGCCGGAACGATAGAGTCGACGTGTGATCTGCACTTCATAATATTCGATCGGAAGGATCCCGTCCGAATTATCGAGCGTCATGGAAACTTCCGCGAAATTCATGGCACGACGGGACTGGGTACCGTTAAAGATGACGTCTTCCATCTTCGAACCACGAAGTGTCTTGACGCTCTGCTCACCCAATACCCAGCGGATCGCATCCGTAACGTTACTCTTACCACTGCCGTTCGGTCCGACGATTGCCGTCATACCGCGGTCAAACTCGATAAGAGTATACTCGGGAAATGACTTAAAACCCTGAATTTCCAGTTTCTTAAGATGCATGAATCGACTCTTTCTTATAATATTCGGAATATTATTATACCATACCCGTCAAAGGACGAAAGCAACGATCAAGGCTGCCATTTTTCCAGTGCCAGTCTGGACGCTTCCTGCTCGGCCTGTTTCTTGCTTCTTCCCTCCGCACGGACCATCTCCTGACCATCGATCAGAACCGCCACGACAAATGTCCGGTCATGTACCGGGCCTTCTTCGCAGACCACATCGAAAACGACCTGATGCGGAGCGTGACGAGTCTGCGCTTTTTCCAGGAGTTTACTCTTATAGTCAAAGACCAGATCTCCCTGAACAGCAGCCTCGATATATTCAGAAAGGCACGAAAGGACGACCTTTTTCGCCGCGTCAAAACCACCATCCAGATAAATGGCCGCAAATAAAGATTCCATGGTATCTGCCAGTGTCGAGATCTTATCGCGTCCGCCGGTACTTTCTTCTCCTTTTCCGAGGAAAAGGAGCTGACCGACCGAAAGCTTCTTGGCAACCTGAGACAGCGTCTTCTCACAAACTACCAGTGCACGGGTCTTTGATAACTTTCCTTCATCCCATCTGGGCATCCGTCCATAGATGTCCTCACCGATAATGAAATCAAGGATCGCATCACCGAGAAACTCGAGCCGCTGGTTCGAAACGATACCGAACTTCCTGTGCTCATAAGCATAGGTCGAGTGGGTCAGCGCAAGAAGAAGATACTCATGATTCTTGAACTTGTAGCCGAGCGCTTTTTCAAGCTCGGCGTGATTCGATGAATACTCTCTTTCCATATATTTCTCCCAAATCCATTCTGGTAATAGTATACCAAAAAAGAAAAGACTGTCCCACATGTGAGACAGTCTTCTTAACTTCTTCTTGCGCAAAGTTATTACATCTTGCTCTTGATGAACTCTACAGCATCACCAACAGTCTTGATGCGCTCTGCTTCTTCGTCCGGAATCGAAATATTGAATTCCTGCTCCATGGCCATAACAAGTTCAACCATATCCAGCGAATCCGCATTCAGATCGTCAACAAACAGCGAATCCATCTGAACACTATCTTCAGAAATATTCAATTGATCAACAAGAATAGACTTTACACTCTCAAATACAGAATCAGATGACATATATTAACCTCCTGTCAAATTGCCAAAGCAATCTTCATATATGTTTTTAATCGAAGATAATTAAATTGTCAATACAAAAACGGAAGATTTTTCGAAAATGTTTTGAAAATCAAAGAATCATTCTTTTTCCTTGAAATACTTGAGATTTTTCAAAAGATAATCCATACCCGAAATAATGGTCATAGCGATGCTGATCAGGAACAGTACATCACCGATTGCCTGAACCACATTTGTGATATCCGCCACCGCCCATGCAGAATTGATCGCATGGAAAATACGGATCAGGATCGACTCGAACATAAGATATGTGATCGCGATCATCTGGGTCACGGTCTTGATCTTACCGATCATCTTCGCTGCCATAACAACGCCCTGTGCACTGGCCAGCATACGGATACCGGTAACGGCAAATTCACGGAGAATGATCACGCATACCCATACAGCAGAAATACGGTTGAGGTCAACGAGTGCAACCAGAACGGAGATGACCAGCATCTTGTCTGCCAGAGAATCCAGGAATTTACCCAGATTGGTGATCAGGTTATACTTTCTGGCGATCTTTCCATCAACGAGATCCGTAACGGACGCGATAACAAAAAGAACAGCGGCAATGATCATGCCATAATCGGAAATGAAATTATTCCAGCCGACAGGCGACCATCCATAGATATGAATCGGAAGCATGAACAACAATATAAACGGAATCAAAATGATTCTTGTAAGCGAAAGCTTATTCGGCAGATTCATCTACTGTAACTCCTGTCAATTCATAAGGTGTGCATTCCAGGATCTTTACCTGCACCACATCACCGATGTTCAATGGGCGATTCGTCGATGCAACATAGATCGCAGAATCGATCTCCGGAGCCTCTTTTTCACTCCGCCCAATGTAGAATATACCATCATCGGCTATATTATCAATAGACACATTGACTATTTTTCCGACTCTTTCCTCGTTATATGCGAGCGAAATGCCCTGTTGCAGTTCCATCACTTTTGCGTATCGGCGTTCAGAAACATCCTTTCGTACACGTGGATGCATGTTATATCCGAGCGTGTTCTCTTCCGGCGAATAGATAAAGCAGCCGAGGCACTGGAATTTCCAGATCGCGATATTCTTAAGAAGATTCTCGAAATGCTCTTTCTTTTCACCAGGGAAGCCAACCATCACGGTCGAGCGGATCGTGATATCCGGCATCGCTTTACGTAGACGTTCGAGAGTCGATGTGATCGAAGCAACCGTATCTCTTCTTCTCATCTTCTTTAAGATCTCATCATCACCATGCTGAACCGGAATATCCAGATAATGCAGGACTTTCGGATTTCTTGCCATCTCTTTGATCAGCGCATCGTCAATTCCGTCAATATAGGCATACATGATACGGATCGAGCGGACACCTTCGATCTTTGCAAGTTTTGAAAGAAGCTCAGGAAGCATTCTCTTTTTATAGAGATCCTTACCGTAACTGGTCGTATCCTGCGCCGCGAGAATGATCTCAGTTGGTCCGTTCTTTGTAATGTTTTCCGCTTCTTTCAGGATATCCTCCATCGGTCGGGAGATATATTTTCCACGAATAGACGGGATGGCACAGAAAGCACAACCATTTGAACAGCCCTCTGCGATCTTGAGCCATGCATACGGTTTGGTCGATAGGATTCGGTCAGTACGCATCTGCGAAAGACTTCCGGGTTTTCCGATATAATCCATCCAGCCGAAAGAATCGTTATCGAAGAGCTTATTTAATACCTTAGCGATATCCTGATAGTGAGATGTACCCAGTACAGCATCAACTTCAGGAAGACTCTTTTTGATCTCCTTCGGATATCTTTGAGCCAGGCATCCGGTAGCAACGATAAAACGGAGACGCTTCTTCCCCTTTTTCTTTAACTGTGCAACTTCCAGGATCGTATCGATCGCTTCAGTCTTTGCACTTTCAATAAAGCCGCAGGTATTGATGATCACTGCCTCGGCCAGGGAAATATCATCTACAAAAACGTATCCTTCTTCTTTCAGGATCGTTGTCATACACTCGGAATCAACGAGATTCTTCGAGCAACCAAGAGAAATGATGGATATATTATGATTCTTTTTCATCGCTTACCTGCATCTTTTCTAAAATATATTCGTGGCTATTTTCAACTCTATAGTTGAGATTTATAAACCGCTGATAAAAGAATACCATACCAGCACTTTAATGGCACTAGCCTGATGCCTCTACCTGATCTAATTCAGGCTACTTTCAGTTTGGTGATCTGTTCTCTTTCCTTTATCCGGACCTCACGAATGCTTCCCAGCTTGATTATCTGGTACGCCGCATTTACATCCGCGTTAATGCAGATGCCGGTGTTGCTTCTGAACAGACCTCTCCGGATCCTCCGATTCCTGTCATAGTATGCCACATCCGGGATCTCTCCATCAAGATAACTCGTTCCGCTGGTGTAGCTCTCAGGGACGATCCTGACTTCGATCCCTACCAGTCTTGCCTTGTAGGAAATCATGTCGACCAGCATCTTGTAAGGGATGGATACGAAGTTCTGGTTTGTTTTGTTTCCCATATCGCTATTTTGTTTCCATCCATGGTTATTGCCGATGACTATGACTCCCACACCTGATGCTTCTGCCAGATCCACGATCTTCCTGCTTGCCTTGTGCAGATAGTCCTTGACCTTTCTGTTTCTCTTTTCTGTCAGTCTCTCTATCCTTCTCGTTATGTCACGCTTGTTACTTGTCTTGGCCTCCTTCTGTAAGTGTGCTCTTGCTTTGTTGAAATACTGGTTTATCGACTTGATCGGACGCCCATTCACGATTATGGGTGTCATCTCCGAATTCCATGCCGCTGCGATAAGATTGTTTACTCCCAGATCGATGCCCATAACGGTATCCGAGTCAGCCTTTTCCGCTTCCTGTTTCTCATATAGAAGAGAAACAAGAATGACATCCTTGCAGATCCTGATACGGATCTGCCGGATGTTTCCGTGCCTGGCACGGATGTGAATACC
>JAGCVX010000007.1 GCA_017962145.1 Clostridiales bacterium
GTCGAAGTAGGTCTTATACAGAACTTCTACGAACTCGTCATCGGTCAGGTTTCTGCCTAAGAACTCTTGTGCACCCAGCATGAAGAATCTTGCGCAATCCGCACCTGTAAAACCATTCTTCACAACCTGCTCTACCCAGTATGCTTTTCCTTCAGGCTCGGAAGCACGGCCGAGTGCTACTGTATAAAGGCGCTCTACGAATTCTTCGAAAGACGGATCCTTGCCCGGCTGCGGTTCCGGTGTACCCGTTCCAGGTGCCGGAGTTCCGGATCCCGGTACCGGTGTATCTGTGCCCGGTGCCGGCGTTCCCGTTCCCGGCGCAGGGGTTCCTGTGCCCGGTCCCGGTTCACCCTCGCTGGGCCATTCGGAAAAAGGTATTACTGACGGAGTCCACGAAGGCGCTGTTTCACCGTCTTTCAACGGGATGCAGGCCACACAGATCGTCGTATTTTGAGTATTGGTCAGATGAATAGCAAGCTTTTTATATTCATCGTTTTTCGCTGCACCCGGCACATACATGGATGTCGGAAGAGGCTCAGCATTCATCGCGGTTAACTGACCGCCCTCACTTAGCAGTCCTACCCACAATCTTTCAGAATCGACGGTTACGATAGCACTTCTGCCGTCAGCTGCAACATCGATCTTTCCTTTCGTGTGTGCGAACCAGTAGATCTCACCCGGTGCATTTAAAGAGATCTCATCCTGGACGATCACGCATTCTTTGTCCTTGATCATTTTCAGACCACGGACTACGCTTTTTGCACCGCTTGGACCATATGCATCCGTCAGGTCTGTGGTGGCGTAAGCTATATTTCCGCTTTTACTACTGGTGATAACACAGTTTGCTCCATCACGCTGGTCGATATCCTCTGTCGGATTGATGACAAGCGTATTGTGGCCCTCCGCCTTAAGGCGGTACGAATACTCACGGTTCGGAAGTTCGTAATCTTCATTTCCAAGATCAGTAAAAAAGCGCTTACCGTTTGATTCGATATAAAACGATCCCAGATCATAGTGTCCGTGATAGAAATAATCATTCACGCCTGTATGAAGTGCCGCCACAATAGCTTCCGGCCCCCATGAGGTTCGGAAGCTTGCGTTGGACGCTCCGAGAATTGCCCAATCGGTATCTCTATACGGTTCCTGAGCAATATATCTGCTCTCGTCCATCCACAAAATATCGAAATAACTGTACGTGGTAGTTGAAGCTAAGTATCTGATGCGGACCGAGGATAATTCCGATGCATCAAACTGCTCGCCAAGCCACAGGAAAACGGCCCAGGCTGAATTTCTGTCCTCGCGGTCATCACCGAAACTGAAAGACAACGGAATGTTGGAACTCATATAGCGTACAAAAAAAGCAGATTTATAAACGCCTTCGTAATCAGCCAGACCATAGTCCGTTCCTGTTGTACTTTTCAGTGCAGAAGATTGCAGACCGAGATAATATGTGGCGTAATCCCAATATCCCAGACTCTCTTTGTACGTTCCGTCTATGGTGCTGTAAGCATGGCGGACAAATGTGTACGCTCTCTCGTAACCATAGGTAAGCACTTTGGAAGCGACATCTTTCGCATCGGATTCGTCGCAGATAGCAAGTGCTGCCAGATTCGTGCCTCCGGTGCACACGAGCTGCCAGTTGTCTCCATCGTCATCCTGATACCATTTGTAAGTACGCGTGCGGTTTGCGGGAGTGTCGGTGTAATCCTCCATGACCTGATTTAAGCCCTTTTTGATCATGTTGGTTCGAATCGTATCCCTCTGTGCAGGAGTCAACCAGTGATAGAGCCAGTCATACCCGTAAGCAAAAGCTGTACACATTTCAGCGGTATCCAGAAAATGTTTCGGACTCCAATCCGGATACGTACACGCTTTTTTCAGGAATAAGTAGGCGCGTTCGGCATACTTCTCATCGCCCAAAATATTGTATGCCAGCGCAAGTGTAGCTACATGGCGCTGGATGGCTTTTGACGTTTCGAGAAGATGCTTTGTGCCATATGCATCGTACTCCGGAATCTCTTCGTCTTTAATGATTCTGTCTGCTTCCTTCCGGAGTTTGTCGAGAAGACTGCCCGTCACCGAATTTTCCCCAATGTGTGTTTTCAGCTCATCAATCTTCTCTTGTGTAATGATAATTCTCGGATGAACATTCATTCCGCTGTGATTGATCAGATCACTGATGACGTGATCTCCATCTACAAAACTTCCGTAACTGCCTCCATCTGAACTATCGTTTGCCAAATCGTTTGCCAACACGCTGGTCGGCATCATTCCGATCATCATCACAATGACAATCAGAACGCATAAAAAGTGTTTCCTCATGACATACCCTTTCTCCCCCGAGAAACTACAACCAGAAGAATACCATAGAAACTGCGGGAAATAAAGTATTTGTGATATAAGTTTCAAATCAGCCAAAAGTCCTAAATCAGGCGTTTTTTTGCAGATGCAGGATGACCCGTTTCTCCCGCAGGCGAATGGTATAATCGGTCTACCAGTATCGGATTATTATTCCATGATCACAACATGTATACCCCAAAACGGTGAGGTTACCAAAAATCTGGATGTGATAAAAAGACAGATCCTGGGAAATCCTGAGATGGAGCTTAGCATTGTTGTTATTGTTGTCTTATCCTAATTGAAAAGAGGCGATTCATTATGAAAGACGCGGTTGATAAACTCATCATCCGCGACCAGGATATGTCTTTTGCCATCAACAAAACTATCATTTGAACGTTTCACGATATATGCCCCCTCCATAAGTCATAGTCGTGCTTTTGGAGTATACTTCTCTGGGCATATTATTTCATAGTAATTTGACAATGATGACCCCAATGATGTTCAGACAGTGCATTTCACACGGTATTTGTCTGATTAGCTGGTCGGGCTCGGTTCAGGTGTGATGTTCGCGTCGACCTGTTTTTCGAGATTGTCCTCGCAGATCCAGCCTGTCGCCTCTTTATGCTGGATATGTTCCCGAAGCTCTTCGATCGTGCCGGGAGCGTCTGCCCAGTCCGACAGCGTCCAGGGATCATAGACCGTATTCTCACCGAGTCTGGTCTGGATCTCTCCTCCGTCAAATGCACCGCCGAAGGCAACATACCAGTAGATCGTCCGGCTTTCCGGCGGATCTACGTTTTTATCTGTGATGTCGACTTTATACACAACATATACACAGTTCTGCGCTTTGTTGTTTGAAACAGTAAAGATCAGTCCGGCGTATTCTACGGCATCGACATGTATGCCTTTTTCCTCTGCTCCGGGGATGACACGTCCGATCTCCAGCCAATCCTCGGCGCCTTTTTTGTACCCATCTTCCATTGCAGGCGTGATCTGATCGATCGATTTGACCAGAGACTGCTCCTCCTGCTCCTCGCCTTCAAACGGCTGAATAAGAGAATAGTCGATCCCGTCCTCCATCAAGGGACACCGGTTTTCTGCCTGACGCAGAAGTCGCTTGATATCCAGACTTCCTTGCGGAGACCAGTTATCAAAGCAGATCATATCCATCATCGGTTCCGTCATCTCAGGATCGATCGATCCATCACGATACACGTTCATAAACCCGTACATCCAGAAGAACTGGCGCTTCACAGGTGTATCTCCGGTGTTGTCGGTCACCTGTACCTGATAGACCAGCTGCACCATGTCATGTTCATCATCCGGAATGGGCGAATACTCCAGACATTGACGAAGCATACCGATGCAATACATGCCGTCGATCGTCACTTCATCCGGGATCCCGTATCCGTCTTCTCGGATATAATCCCGCGCCAGTTGATCCATAAACTCAAACTGTTTATCGCTGATCTGATCTAACGAAATGATCGATTTGTGCGGAGTATCCGATTCCGTCGTCGGATCCGAACTGCTCGTAGTTTCAGTCTCTTCAGATGTATCCTCTGTCGTTTCTGCACTTGTGCCTGCCGCATTCTTTTTGGAAAATGCACCGGTCTTTACCAGTACCGTCAGCGCCACGGCGCATGCAAGAAGCAGCGTAGCAACGGAACCGATCAGGAACTTCATGCTCAACTGATTTTCTGAAGATTTTTGTTTCTTTTCTTTGGAAGAAGCCACCTCATCTGAAGGAATTGCCGGTTCCCTCTTTTCCGGTGTCAGGATGTCCGGCGTCAATATCGGCGCCTGCGGTAGCTTTCCGTTAGGGTCTTTCTCACTCATGATCTTGCCCTCCCTCTTGTTGCTGCCTATTTCATTCTCCTCATCCTGATTATAGTATGGTGGCTTCCGGAATTTCCCTACAATATTGTCACTTTTCACCGCAGAAGCTCTTCTGTTGATATCTTCTTTTCCCAGTCAAATGAAACTTCAACGCCGGACATGCATGCGATGGATGCCAGGCCGTGAGCAGATGCCCATAGTTTTAGTATGTCCACTTCCTGCTCGTCTTTGGTCCGCTTGATCCCATTCTCGTTTATGTAATCCAGATATGTATTTTTCAGCAGTACGAATGGCGGATAATCCTCCGGGTGATCTTTTCCCGGCTGGATATGCGCAACGATATTCTGCCCGCTGAAAAGGAACTTGAAATAGTCCGGTCTTCGCATGAAAAATGCCACATAACTTCTGCCCATATCGACCAGTGCCTTTTCCGAAGTCGGTGCTTCGTTTACGGCCTTTTCCAGCTCCTTCATGAACTGATCCGTAACGTGTGACTGGATCGCTTCGATCAGTTCCTCTTTGTCCTTGAAATGCGCATACGGAGCAGCATGAGATACTTCGCAGAGCGCGGCAACTTTTCGAAGAGAAAGAGTTTCTTCGCCGCTTTCGTTGATGATCTTCATGCCGGCATCGATCAATGCCTGTCGCAGGTTTCCATGATGGTAACTGTCACTCATCCGATGTCATCTCCTTTATTTTTCTAAGTATATCACACGTCACATCCGGATTTTCCCAGAGCGGGCTGTGCGCCGCTTCCGGAACAAGGAATAATTCTTTCGAAGGAGCATCCAGGATCGAGCAGTATTCCTCGACGAGTTCCCACGGACAGTTATAGTCATATTCGCCACTGATAAAGAAGACCGGGATCGAAAGCTCCGTGATCTCTTCTCTATAATCGAAATTCTCTGTTTCTTTCGAAAGCGGTGCATTTCTATACATCTTCATGCCGCGGATGTAGTTGATCTTTTCGGGGATCGTGTAGCAACGCGCAAAGATGATCGGAAGAACGATACCTTCGAACTCCGTCTTGTTCCGGATCGTTCCGCCACCTGCGTCATGCACGAGATTTACATAGTCGATCCATGCCGCAGTATACTTCACTGTCCCATCCTGCAGATGCTCCACCATACCCTCTAGTTTTTTCAGTGAGGCGTTATCTTTCCTTTCGGCAAATACGTTCTTCATGAATTCATACATCAAGGTATCTCGATCTGTTGAGTCCGTCACCGCCTGCGCCATACAGATCAGTGCGGCATAGTCCTGCGGATACTCTTTGGCCGCGCGAAGCGCGATATGCGTGCCGCCCGAAAAGCCCATGATGTAGATCTTCTCTTTCCCGAATCTTTCCTTCAGATATTCGGTCACCACATGGGTATCTTTCAGAAGATTCTCCATCGTGATACTACTGACATCGATATCACTGTCGTAAGCAATTCCCATACCACGATAGTCCCAGTACACCACTGTGTAATCTTCTTCCAGCCGCATATCTTTATACTTGTCCGTGAAGACATAGTCATCTGTGCCGGGTCCGCTCGATACCAGAAGCAATACCGGATTATCCGTATTCTCACTGTTGATGAAAAAGCCGTTCGGCGCACCGTTGATATCCATCACGAACTTCTCCGACAAACTCTTTTCACCTTTATATGTCCGAATCTTACCCGGGCTCATTATCAGCCAGACAACCAACAATATCACGATGATCCCCAGAAGGATTCCTGCTATGATCAGCATTATCTTTCCCGCCTTCTTCATGCGCACATGCTCCAATCTTTACACTGTAAAGTTATTATAGCACGCATCTTTACACTGTCAAGATAGCCGCAAATAATAATCTCATCTGATACATCTCCAAGCTTCTACGAGCCGCTCCGGCGCAACACATCATGTTGCACAGTCGGACTGCATTATATCTGCGTTTTCACAGCCCTCGTTGCCATAGATGTATTGATGTACTCGTCCAGAGCATAGCACCCGCGGTCTTCGTAGAAGCCGGTGATCACGAAGCCGGCATCGATCTGTCCCTGGATCTGATTCTCGATCGGATGTCCCCATGAATAGCCTTCTGCCTCTGCGATCTCTTTTACCTTCGGATCATCGAGATGATCGATGTCCGCATAAGGGATCGAATACTTCAGTTCCAGTTCGCCTCTTTCGAGTTTGGCCGGATCGAAGATATACTCGAGCGGCGTGCCGAATCCGGAGATCAGGATCCCTCCGTTTTTCAGGACGCGGGCACACTCTCTCCATACCGGAAGAATGTCATTGACGTAGTTATTGGACCATGGGTGGACGATGATATCGAAGGATTCATCTTCGAACATGGGAAGCGTCTGCATGTTGCCCTGCACGGTATGGATCGTAAGTCCGTCCCGCTGCGCCGCCATCTGGTCTTTCTCCAGCTGTCTGGTACTGTTGTCAAAGACTGTCACGTCTGCACCTGTCGCGGCAAGGACCGGACCCTGCTGGCCACCGCCACTCGCGAGGCAAAGGATCTTCTTTCCTTTCATCTCTTCCGGGAACCAGTTTCTCGGCACACGTTTTACCGGAGTGACGAAAATACTCCAGTTTCCTTTCTTCGCTTCCGCGATCTCCTCTTCCGTTACCGGGATCGACCACTGATCGTTGTTCTCCGATCGTTTATCCCAGGCACGCTCATTATCTTTAATATACTGTTCGTTATTCATTCTTTCCTCACTTTGATCCGCGCGCAACTCTGGCGTAATCGTAGCCCTGATCCGAAGTCATCTCGCAAGGCGTCAGTGTGAAATACTCTACACCAAAACCTCTGATGCTAAAGTCGAGTTTGACCTCACCCTGTGGTGCCGTCAGGATCTTCGATGTAACACATGGCGAATCGACTTTTTTCAGAAGATCGATCTGTTCTTTCGAAGGCGCTGCCGGCTCTCCGATATCGTGCCAGAGCTTCAGCGGATTCGTCGTGACCGGATCCACTGTATGGCGGATCATGGTCAGTTTCTTGTCCTTCACCGGTAACGTGAAATCCTTCTTCAACGTCTTCTTGCCTCTGTTCCAGACGATACCACGCACTTCTTTCTTTTCGCTGCTTTCAACGATCACGCAGTCCTCATCCTTATAGATGCAGCGGCCCGACACTTCCTGAAGTCTCTTAAAGAATGCGAATGTCCAGAACGTCGGTTTTCTGACGCAGCCTGCCGCAACAAGACCGAAACCGCCATGGAAATACGTATGCGGGATACCGGCTTCTTCGAAAACATCGCCGAATGTCCAGTAGGAATAGGACTCGTTCACATCGCCCAGATGTGAAAGCTGGTGCGCGATATATGCCGCATTTTCATTCGTATCGTGGATCGGATTGGTCGGTGTATATGACGTATTGAACTCCGTGATGTGGATCGGAAGACCCTTGAATTCCTTATAGGAATCGATCGCCACACGAGACGTTTTCAGGTTGTCGAAACCAAGGAACGGATCGGACAACTGCTGATATGTAAAGTGTCCTTTGAACTGCGGCATTTCCGTCGTGTAATGATGTCTGGTGATAAAGTCGGGAGACAGTTTTTCCTTCTTACAGAAATCCAGAAAACTTCTGATCCAGAACTCATCTTTTACACCGCATACCGCAGGACCACCGACCGTAAAACGCGGGTCGACTTTCTTGACCGCGTTATAAGTGATCTTAAAGAGCTTAAAGTATTCCTCCATGTCGGCATCTTTCCAGAAGCCCGGAAGGTTCGGTTCATTCCACACTTCAACAGGCCAGGTCACGACACGGTCGCGGCCATATCTGTCGCAAAGATGGGTAAGCGTCGTGCTGACCAGTTCAGCCCATTTCTCATAGCTCTTCGGAGGAGTAACGTTGCCTTTCCATACGAATATAGTCTGCTCTCCGGAAGCGAGTGCTTCGGGCATAAAACCAAGTTCAAGGAATGGTTCGAGACCCTGCTCGATATAGCTGTCCATGACACGGTCAAGATAGGTGAAATTATAGCAGAAATATGTTTTCTTTCCGAATCTTCTTTCTTCGTAGATGCCCATGTCGGCGCAGAAAAGACCATGTCCGCGGATATGCTTGAATCCGATTTCTTCCTGCACGATCTTAAGCTCGTCCTGATATTCCTTGGCAAGAGCCAGGCCCATACGTCCCGTTCCTACGCAGTAGTCTACATTGTTATGAAATGCATAGGTCTTCTTTCTGTCAATTCTCATAAGTGTTCCTCCTGTCGGCCATACGGCTTCTCAACCATTGTACACAAAAACCGGTCCGTCTGAACATAGTGTTCAAACGGACCTTAGGATCATTTCTTGCGGATCGGGATCCACAGCTCGCATATCAGTCCCGGACGGCCCTTGGCATCATCGAAATAGAGCTCATAGTCTGTCTCATCTTCTGCCTCATATCCGCTCTGCGGCAGGAACTCCTTATAGAACTTCTCCCAGG
This sequence comes from Clostridiales bacterium, assembly GCA_017962145.1. Classification (GTDB taxonomy): domain Bacteria; phylum Bacillota; class Clostridia; order Saccharofermentanales; family Saccharofermentanaceae; genus Scatonaster. Next base: position 8,606 of record JAGCVX010000007.1, read on the forward strand.
TCTGCCCGATCACATCAGCATTCTCGCCGACGCAGTCGAATACGACATATGTTCCGGGTTTTACATCCCAGATGCGGAAGCCTTTTTCCTTCAGTGCTTCCTCATCGAAATCGGGAGTATTCTCATCGATCAGGATGCCGATGCCGTAGTCAAATGTAGTCGAGCCTTCCGGTGTCGGTGTGCAAAGACCATAAAGGTCACGGTCGCCGTCTTCTTTGAGCATCCAGATCGGATGAAGCATCTGGTTGCGGTTACATTCCGCCCAGAAATCCGGGATCTCGTGGTTGTCCTCGTCGTTAATGATCTCCGTCTTAAATGTTCTTGTAAGTGCGATAAACTTCTTTGCTTGTGTTTGTACGATACGATAATCCATACTTTTACCTCCATCAACAGTGAGTCTGATATTCAGGGGACTGAACAGTACGAGTTTTCCGGATCCTTCTCTGGCGGCTGTCGGCGCGATGCCGTGAAATCTCGTGAACGCTTTGGTGAAGCTCTCCGGTGTCTCATAGCCGTACTTCAGAGCGATGTCCGTGATCTTCCCATCGGTCTCGACGATCTCTCTTCCTGCCAGGGAAAGTTTTCTGTTTCGGATGTATGCATTGGCCGTGATCCCCGTAAGAAAACTGAATGCTCTATGAAACTCGTAAGCAGAAGTGTGCACGTGCTTCGCCACGTCTTCATAGTTGATCTCTAGAAGGAGATGCTCTTCCATATAGGTGATTGCTTCCTGCATTGCTGCGATCCATTCCATACTTTCGTCCTCCTGTTGATGCTATTGTACGGAATATCCGTGGACGGTACATTTCCTGCTTTGCGAAGTTCTGTCAGGTCTCTTCTTTATTGGGTCTCTTCCAGAATGTCCAGTGAAAACCTTTTCCATAACCGATCTTCTCGTAGAACGGATCTGCGCCACCGGTCATATGTGTCGCACCAAGAGCCTTCATGCGACGATAGTGAAGCGTTAGCGCAGATGCCGCGAGACCTTTTCTTCTATGGTCCGGATGCGTGCAGAGCGGCTCCATGTACGCGAGGTGATTTTCCGGGACCCACCACATGCCGGCATAGCAGACATATTCGCCATTACTGTCTTCGATGATGACATCGTAATCATGTGTCTGATGCAATGAAAGGTCCTGCGCGGATTCCACGAAGGCGCGGTACTGCTTGGCCGGCGTCCAGTCGTCCGAATCATCTTCCTCATCCCAGTTCACAAATTCTCCCCTTTCCGAATGGCCGAATCCATACCAGCAGAGCTTGGCCAGTTTCAGAATATCCACCTTGTCCGGCTCGACGAACCGGTAGCCTTCGGGAAGCTCATAACTCAGTTCGTTTTCAAAATCGTAGACTTTGTCTTCGTACTCAAATACCTGTTTGTACCCACGCTTCTCAGCGGCTTTCTTCAGGCATTCCTGACCGCCGAAAAGGACAAACTGCTGCTGGTCATCGAAGTTCGGCATTTTCGCGATCGCGTAGTCGATCATCTCGTCTGCGAGGAACTCATAGCCTTTTCGTATATTAAAGAAAATGTTCGTCACCGGATCTTCGTAGAATACAAGTGCCACGACCTTATCTCCGTCAAACCACAGTCTGTCGAGATCCGTGTACGACTTATCCATCCAGTTGGAATGCATGGCGTACTCGAAGAAAGGAGCGGCCACACCATTATCCGCGCCTTTCTCATACATATCGGTCAGAAAATCCCATACAAGAGGGAGATCCTCCGATAATTGAAATTGTTTCGTTGTGATACTCATATTCGTAACTCCTCGACAATACCAAGTAATTTCATTATAGCAGTGCAGATCTTCGAAGGACTATAGACGGATGGTATACACGAGCAGTTTTTCTGATAATATATTCTTTGAAACATGAGTAGCTGATTCATCAACAGAAACGTACGAGGAAAATATAATGGAACGAAGAGAACAGGTTATCCTTACCAATATTTGCATGATCTATGACGGATCGAAAGTCCTGGTAGAAGAGAAAGTCGGCAAAGGTGCGGACGGGATCATCTTCCCCGGCGGACACGTGGAGGAACACGAGCCGATCGTGGATTCCGTGATCCGGGAGATGAAGGAAGAAACAGGATTAACGATCGAAAATCCACAGCTCTGCGGTGTGAAAGAATGGTTCAACGAAGATGGTTCCCGCTATATTGTTTTTCTTTTTAAAACGAATTGTTTCTCAGGTGAACTCGTCTCTTCTGAGGAAGGAAAAGTTTTCTGGATGGAGAAAGACGAAATACTCAAGTCTAACTGGATCTGGCACATGGATTACCTGCTGCGGATCATGGTCGACGGCGAATACACAGAGCTGTATCTGGATGATGCCGATGACTGGAAACCGGTACTGAAGTGATTAGGACGGAGAGTTTCGAGGTATAAGGAAGACGATATCTGATCGGAATTCGTATCCGTAGGGTCTCTCTTCGCAGGAGATGGTCAGTTCGCCATTGTAGTTTTCCACGGCGCTTCGGATATTCTTCAGACCGAACCCGTGATTTCGGGAATCTTCTTTACTGGTTTTCACCATTCCATCTACGATCTTCACTTTCTCCGCACAGGGATTGGTTACGCTGATCAGGAAGAATTTGTCTGTCTTTTTCAACTCCAGGACGATCTTTCTGTAAGCAGGATCCAAGTCACGAAGCCGTTCATCCGAAGTCGCCTCGATGGCATTGTCCAGAAGATTCGCAAGCATCTTGCACATATCTTGAGGCGTGATACTGATACCGGAAATGACACCACTGGTGGTAAGAGTGATCCCGTGTTCTTCTGCTTCAGTTCTTTTCGCGGAGATAATGGCATCGGCGATCACATCTCCTGTATGGGCGGAGATCTCCGTACTTTGCAGTTTCTCCGTCATCTCACTTAAATATTCGCCCATCTGCTCGTATTCCTTATTCCCCAGAAGGATCTTTAAAACCTGAATGTTATTTTTCATGTCGTGACGGATTGCTCGGATCTCGGAATCGGCTTTGACCGTTGCTTCGTAATAACGTGTCTGGGAAGCAACCAGTTCTTCATTTACACTGTTGAGTTCTCTGAGCGTATCACGCTCTTTTTTTGTCGCGCGGACGTAGAAAAGGATAATGACCGCCAGAAGACCTGCCAGAAGCGTAAAAACCAACATCGTCTTCTGCGTGGGGTCGAGTCTGGAAAAATCCATAGCGCCATATTCTGTACTGTACTCGCTTGTTTGAATGACAAAGACAGCCTCGAAGAGTTCGACAATAAAGGAAAACGCAAGCAGATACCGTATGGGAAGCGGTGTGTCATCGTGCTTGCTGCGGATCTTGTCGATCAGAACGAAGATCCCGATCTCAAGAAGTGTCATAAGGATATCAAGAAGGAGTAATATGACAGCTTTCTGGACACGGGTTTCTATCGGAAGAGACATATAGATGATCTCCCTGCTAGCTGTGAAGATCTCATAAAAAGATTGAAGCATGATGTCACTAAGAAAGAAAACGATCAGTTTCTTCCACCACTTTTCCTTCATGTTCGCAAGCATCAGCACCAGTACACTTAAAGCGAGAATCATGGTAACGATATCGTAGTTCAGTGTGAATCTGGGTTTACCGTCTTCGTCTAAACAGGTAACAACAGCCACCACAGAAGCGACTACCGATATCACCGCCGCGATGATATATGCCAGTTTACGGTTTTTGAACTTGTACTTCAGAACAGAGTCGATGAAGTACACCTCCATAGGTGCATTGACTAATATGGGCAGCATGAAAAGACAATATATAAGGGCTCTCATCTTCCGTTGCTCCTTATATACTCAAGAAGTTTCTTCTTTGCATCCGCTCCCATACCTCTTGCGATAGGAAGTGTTTCCCCATTATCCATAAGTACGTCTGTGGTACCCATTTTTACCACATGCCCGAGGTGGATATAGTAAGACCGGTGGATCTTGAAAAAGCCTTCGGTAAGACTATCGATCAAGGTCATCGCCTCGGAAAAGCGCATGCGCTGTTCCACTTCGTTCTCCGGGAAAACAAACCGCACGGAGTTATTCGATGCCTCCGCATAGATGAGATCGGAAACCGGAAAGATCACGTCCTCTCCATCTTTACGAAGCACGATCTTCTCTTCCACTTTCAGTTTCTTCTCCAGATCTGAAAGCGCCTGACGGAGTTTGCTCTCGTCGATGGGTTTGGCCAGAAAGCGGAATGCATCGACCTCATAGCCTTCGAGCGCCATCTCGGTGTGGCTCGTAGTGAAGATGATCGGGATGTCTTTACTGTACTTTCGGACGAGTTTTGCCGTGCTCATGCCATCGAGTTCTTTCATCTCGATATCAAGGAAAACCGCATCCAGCTGAAATCCGTTTTCGAAGCTTCGGACCAGTTCATTTCCATCCGAAAAAAGAAAGCAGCTTACGTTTTCCCGGCCGTAGAGCGAGGTGATCTGATCGACAATTGCCTGCCGAAATACTCTCTCGTCATCCACAACGGCTATCCGCATACCTGCTCTCCCCCAAAAGACCTATACTCTTTTAAGTGTATCACTTATCCGACGGTCTTTCCATTTTCCAGCACCACGATCCTGGTTCCGTAGGAAGCGCATTTTTCGGAGTGGGTGACCTGAAGGATCGTCAATCCCTTTTCCTGATTCAGTCTTCTGAAAAGTTCCATGATCTCGCGGCTGGAATTGGAATCGAGGTTTCCCGTGGGTTCGTCGGCCAGGATCACTTTCGGGTTTCCGAGGACCGCGCGGGCGATCGCGACACGTTGCTGCTGACCGCCGGAAAGCTTGGCCGGCATGGCCTTTCTCTTTTCCGTAAGACCGGTGATCTCCAGGATCTCATCGAGTTCTCTTTTCAACTCCGACTTCTTTCTGCCGTTCATCGTCAGCGGAAGAAGGATGTTGTCTTCTACGTTCAGGTTCATGACCAGATTATAAAACTGGAAAACGAATCCGATGTTGTCGAGACGAAGCTTCGAAAGTTTTCCGTCTTTCAGGGCGCCGATGTTTTCCCCGCAGAGGGAAATGTTGCCCTGGAAGTCCCGATCCAGACCGCCAATGAGATATAGGAGGGTGCTTTTACCGGAGCCGGATGCGCCCATCAGGGAAACGAACTCGCCTTCCGAAACATACATGCATGCATCGTCGAGCACGCGGTTGATATTCGTTCCTTTTCCAAATGTTTTGCTTACGTTATTTACTTCGATGATCGTGTTCATATCTGTCTCCTCCGTTATGACATTATTCATACTTGATCTGCTCGGATATCTTCATCTTCCTAAGACTTCTTATGGGAAAAAGCACTGTCAGTGAGAACAGCACCACAAGGATCAGGAAGAAAGTGATCGACCGTCCGGCATCCGCTTCGATATAAAGACCGATGCTTGCCGCGTGGTTGATGGCGTCGCCGATGATTTTTGTCAGGATATGGCCTGTCAGTGCGCCGATACCTGCAGCGGCGATGGACGTGATCAGCACTTCCTTAAAAAGGATCCCCGCAAGTTTTTTCTTACTCATCGCGGTCGAAAGCATGACGGCGCATTCTTTCTTTCGTCCCGTAAAGCCGATGAGCTGGTTGCTGATCGCACCGATATAGGTCATGCCGAGCGCACCGATGATCACGAAGCTCATGATCGTCGTAAGCTGGGCCATCTCTGCTTTCGCGGATGCGACGGCTTCCTGATAAGTGACTGCTTCGGAAACCGTATCTGCTGCATAGGTCTTGACCGTGGCTACCAGTTCTTCCGGATTGTCGCACTTGATGAGAATCTGGCACGGATTGTCGTTCAGAAGGAGTTTATACTCCTCTTCAGACAGGAAGATACAGGCCTTTCCGCCCTCGAGTCTGGCAGACTTGATGACTTTCGCGATCTCGTATTCTTTTGTGATCGGAAGCAGCCAGTCCGGGTGGAGCGTGATCTTGATCTTATCTCCGGCTTTATATCCTGCGTTTGCTGCATAACGGCTGTCGATCAGGATCGTGCCGGGTTCGATCTTTTCCGGCATATCCTCGTAGTTTTTGTCGAGACGGTATCCGCCGTCCGGATAACCTTCAAACATCGCGGCAAAGGATTCCGGATCGTCTCCTACGCAGATCGTTTCCAGCGAAGAATAGATCCTCTCCGTCTCGGTTACGCCTTCCAGATGATCTACATACGTGTAGTATTTTCCCGCCTTGCTGCATGAAAGGATCGCGTCGCAGCGGTAGGTAACTTCGCCCATGACTTCCGCCATCGAGCCGGCCATCGAGAAGATGATCAGACACATCGCGCTCGCGGTCGCAAGAAGCACGCCGCTTCCGACTGTACTTTTTCTCGAGATGCTTTCCACCGCAGCCAGAGACCAGGATGCACTTCCCGCTTTTTCCGCTATCTTTCCGATTCCTTTTGAAATGCACTTGAGCACGATCGGAAACAGCAGCGCCAGAGAGGTAACTCCGCAAAGGAGGCATACCGTCGCCCAGAGAAGATTGGTACGCAGGAAGAATGCGATCACGGCGATCAGAAAGAAGACCACGCCTGCGATCGAAAGGATCGTGCTGAAGCGGTATTCGGTATCGCGGTTATCGAAGATGATATCGCGGATCGATGTTTTCAGCGCCTGAAGGATCGAACGAAGCGGGATCAGACACTCGATCAGGACTGCGCCGATCACGACACAGATCGGAAGAGCGATCGACAATCCGGGAAGGGTAAAGCTCACCGCGCCTGAATCGCTTTGCACCGTAAACATCGATTGCATCATGGAGTCACGGATCGGAAGATAAAGGAGCGTGGCCGGAACACTTCCGAGAAGCGCATAAAGAACATTTTCCAGGATCAGTATCAGAGCCGTTTTTCTCGTGCTCATACCGAGGCTACGGAGCGTACCGATAAAAGACATTCTTTCGCTGACGATACGGTTACTGACCGATGCCGTCACGAAGATCACAAGCAGGAAAAGGATCGCGAAAATGAGATACAGAAACGCTTTCACTTCACCGATCGTCTCCATGTCTTCGCCCGAAAGCGTCAAATCATCCAAGTACGCATCCGGATAGTGTTCTTCGATGCTTTTCTTCGCTTCTTCGATCTTGCTGTTGTCTTTGATATCGATCAGCACGATAGATGTAACTGCTTCTCCTCCGGAAAGCATCTCGCCTGTTTTCGCATTGACTACGCCTTTATAGCCTTCCAGGATCGGATTCTGACCGTTTCTCGGAAGGATCGATGCGACTTTCAGCGTCACTTCGTTTTTGGCTTTGTCATGGACGACGATGGTATCGCCGGCTTTATATCCGAATTTCGTGGCAAACACACTGCTCAAGACGATCTCGCCGTCTCCTGCCTGTACGCCTTTGAGAAAACCTACCTTCTCCGCTGCCTCGGTATCCATACCGTAGATGTGAAGATTCGTGGTAGATGCGTAGTTATATTCGCCCTCGATGTCCGTATAGATGATCTCGTTGTTGGCGCTGATCGAAAGGATATCGGCCTGAGGAAGTACATCGGCGATATTCGAGATATCCATGCCTCCGGAAGTTACGGCGAGATCCGCCGTGGTGATCGATGCCACCAGAGACGTGGCCAGATCTTCGATGGTATTTCCGATATCGAAGCACAGATATCCGCAGAAGGAACAAGCGAAGATCGCCAGCACGATCAAAAGCGTCCGGAAAGGTTTTCCGAATATGTTTTTAAAAGAGTTTTTCAGGATAATATTCATCGTCGTTCACCTCATCAATGCCATCTGGAGATGCGCTCTTGTGGCGCGATATACATACCATCGCCCTCTTTGACGTCGTAGAGTTCGTAGAAAGCATCCAGCGTGGAAAGGATCGCATTTACACGCAGGACCTCCGGACTGTGTACGTCATACGCAAGCTGGTCGATGATGGCCATATCCGTCTTCTTCTCACACCAGATCCGGGCATAGTTTTCAAAGATCCGCATCAGTTCTTCGTCATTTGTCGCAAGAGTCGTGATGCACTCCAGACCGCCCAGATCCGCGTAGTTTTCACCCAGCGTCTTATCGCCGTCCACATGGTAGATACCGAACACGATAAAGTTCTGCTCGAAATACTCCGAAGCCTTTTTGTTTCTTTCCTCAAGCTGTTTCATATCTTCTTCTTTGATCCACGACGGATCGTAGATGCCATCCTTTGTAAAAAGGATTCCTTCGCTGTCAAAAGCATGTCCCATCTCATGTCCGATGACCGCGCCGAGTCCGCCCAGATTGGTGTAGTAGTCCGCGGACAGATCAAAGAAAGGCGCGTTCATGATCGCCACCGTAATGATGATGCGGTTGCAGTACGGATCGTAGCAGGCATTGAACATCTGCATGGGCATATCGATGGATTTTCTGTCTACCGGTTCCGTAAAACTTGCGATGGATCTTTTCCAGCCGACACGCTGATAGGAAAGAAGGAAATCGTAGTAGCTGCCTGCATTCAGATTCGCGTACTCTGAATTATCATGGCGCTTCAGATCGCCTCCCGTTACATAACAGATACCTTCGAGTTTGGTAAGAAGCGCGGCGCGGGTCTCTTCGGAAAGCCAGGTCGCACTGCCGATGAGATTTCTGTATCCTTCCTTGATGTCATCGCACATCGAAATGAGTGCCGCATCCATCTCGTCGGAATAGTAACGCTCGACGTAGAGCGGATCCGATTCCTCATAGAACACTTCGCGGATCTCAGTCAGCGCCTGCTTTTCCAGATCAGAATAATCCTGCTGCACGAAGCCGGAGAGTTCCTCGTATGCGGGAGCCAGGAAGGTTCTGTACTTTGTGAAAAATCTTCCCAGTTCCCAGGTCTTCAGCGCTTCGATATGCTCATCCGAAAATACATCAGAAAGACCCGCAAATTGTTTCTCATCCTGGATGTTGAAAGATGTCACTGCACTTTCCGGAAATCCGATGTCAGTGATATATTTCTTCAGATCGAAAGATGTGAAGTTTGCGTAGACATCCGAAGCGGAATAGGACTTGATGGTAGAAACACCGAGAAGATCGTCCATGACCGAAAGATCCGTCACACCGAAAAGCTGAAGTCCCAGATAAGCCAGTTCCTTTCCCTCGGCTTCCGCTTCATCGGAGCCAAGACCCATCGCGTGGCGGACGAGTTTTCCGTCCGATACCAGGTCGTTGAGCGCCGAGTTGTCTTCTCGTACAGCGGCAAATTCTACGCTCAGCACACCCGTGATCTGACTAAACTGCAGTGCTTTCTTATCGGAATCGAAAGGATCTCTTCCCGTCGAAAGACCGAGGATACTTCCGACACCGTAATCGCGGACGAGCTTCGCATCGATCTCCATCAGTTCACTTACGGAAGTCGCGGCATAGATACGCTCGGCCATATCGACCAGCTCCTGCGGCACTGCTGAAGAGGAAAAATCGTATTCCATATAAAGCTGATACGCGCGCTTGAGGATATCTTCTTCCGAACCTGCCTCATAGCCGCTTCCGGCCACCACTTCTTTGATGATGCCGAATACCTGGTCTTCGATAATCTGCTCGTCGAAAGAGGACGCCGTGGATGTCGCGCCATATTCAAACTTCGCCTGATCCAGACGTTCTTTATTGATGTAATAGTAATAATCGTCCTGGGGACGCACCTCCTGATCCGGTGCAGCTTCTGTCACTTCGGTCGAAGGACGGGGTAAGGGCTTCGTTACTTTTACGCATCCGACTGCGGAAAGAGTGATGCACCCCGCCAGAGCCAATCCTAAAAATCTTCGCATAGTCGTTCTCCTCATTTTGATGTCTTGATGAGATAGTATCACCGAAAATGCACCCCTGCGCGTCCTGCGTGGTGGATTGCATCCGCAGCGTGGTGAATGGTAAAATCAGACATGGGGATGGCAGATATTTTCCGGGAGGAAACCTCTATGAAAAAGTTCATTTCGATACTTCTGGGTATGTGTATGGTGCTTTCCATGACCGGCTGCACCAAGGAAACCGAAGAAACAAAGAAGAAAAAGAAGACGAAAAAGACGAAGGATACAGAGGTCACAGAGACGCAGGAAGATCCGACGGACGAACCCTCTGGCACAGAAACAGATCCTTCGGATACAGAGCCTTCCGATACTGATCCGGATCCGAGTGCATTTCCGGAAGGTTACGGCGAGCCCACATATATTTCTCTTGAAGCAGACAGTATCGCATTTACGCTTCTCGACTCTTCCCGAGTATACGGCGCCAAAGATCCGGCCGAGGAAGCCGCCAGTGGCAAAAGCGTGCTGCTTCGCACGAATTACATCAACATCTTATCTCCTGAATATGAAGATCTGATCGAAACCGTAGACAACTACCAGAACCCTCGCGTGCGGGATATCCAGGTTTTCTACGAAACACTTCGCGATGAATTCATCAAGGCCGAAAAGAACGGAGATGAGCTCAAAAATACACTCTTAGAAACCCGCTACAGAGTATTTCGCGCGGACAGCCGGTTCTTCTCATTTGCAGCTTTAGATGATACGGACAACAGTTACGGAACCGTAAAGACGATGACGATCTGTTCAGACTGCGGTGAAGAGATTCTGCTTTCCGATCTCGTTCTTTTCAAAGACGACTTCATCGAGTATGTCAACGAGGTCATCGAAAGTTACGACAATGAATACTATTCCTCACAGGTGGAATTCATCACGGAACTGATCGAAGCCGACCAGCTTCCTTTTGTGATGGTTTACGACGGCATCGTCATCCCGCTGGTGCATCAGGACTGGGGCAGCTACTACGATGACGTCGAGGAGCATGATGCCTACGACTACATCAAGATCCCGATCCCGATGGACAGAGATATTTTCAACATGTTTTACTTCGATTCGGTTCCGTCCGAATACATGCTGATGGTAAACGGCGACAAGTCTCTTCTTTGGGATCTAAGCGAAGACGGAAAGATGGATTATCTTTCGATCGAACCGATCTACGGCGACGTGGATTATGAATATATCGAGACACTTCAGATCTCTCTGAACGGAGAGGTATACGAGTTCACGGCAGACGATCTTGACTGGCTCGACACCACCACTTACAGCTATGCATTTCTTCTGAAACACAACTCCGAATGGTATCTGCATGTCGCGTGCGAAGGCCTTGAGTCTTACTGGCTGAATACACACATCTTCAAGATCACGTCTTCCGGGATCACCCCGGTCGGAAGTTACACAGGATGGTACGATCACGACAACTTCATGAAGCCGGTCCCGCCGTCCTTCATCGATCCGACCAGCCTGCGTCTTTATGAGATCGGGATCTGGTGGGGCACCTTCTGGAACATGTATATGCCTTGCTACATCGACGATACCGGCGCGGTCGTCCCTTATCACGGAGATGACGGGATCTATCTGGGACAGGGCATCCCGCTCTTTACGTCGAAGGTGGAGTTCGAAGCGAAAGAATATGATATGGAAAATGAACTGGAGCTCGACATGATCAAGATCCCGGCAGATACGACATTCTCCTTAGTGGAGAGTTCCGTAGATCCCAACGATCCGCAGGCGCACATAATCCTTCAGATCATGACGGAAGATCCGGCGGACACATATTATATCTACCTGGATCTGACGTTCGAAGATTACACGACGTTCTATGGAGATACGAATATACGAGATCTGTTCTACTACATTCTTATGGGAGATTGATTTGATTGGACAACAGGCTGTTTACGGGGATAGAAAACGGAGGATTTTATGGCTAAAACAATTACTCTGCAGGAACTCAAACCCGGTGATCTTATGCTTTTGCATAAGCCGAAGGGATCGTGGATCTCCGTGATCATCTCGGTCCTTACATGCTCAAAGGTCAGCCACACCGCGATGGTCGACTATAATCCTGCGTTCTTCCTCGAAGAAGGACAGCACGGAGCAAGCCAGGCCAAGCTGATCGATGTGCAGGAAAACAGAGAGATCTATATCCGAAGATTGAAAAATGAACCGGACACATCCAAGGTCGTAGATATCGCAAGAGAGTACATCAAGGAAGGTCATCCGTATCCCTTTTCCAACCTGATCTTCATGGGTCTTTATATGCTCGCCAGTGATTTCATCCCGGACACGGTAGAAGGCGATCTTATAAAAGAAGTTCTCAAGCTTGCGACCTACGAACTCATGCGTCTTTTTAACAAAAAGCAGCAGCCCGGCACCAAGCTTCCGCCGATGGTCTGCTCGCAGTTTGCGGCATTCTGCTATGACGAAGCAGCTTTGGAATTCGGACCGCAGTATAAGATCCGGTATAAAGAAGGCATCCTTTCCGAGGCCAATCTTTTACAGAAGATCTTAGATCAGCTCAGCGGAAATACCGATAAGGTCTATCCTCTCGAAAAACCGGAACACGGACTTCTTCTTGCCATAGAAGATTCATTTGCGGCGGCAGAAGGATACTGCGAAAAACTCGTCGAACATATCGAGCAGAAGAATCTGCTATCCCGTCCGTCGGAAGTGTCCGAGTCCGTGATCACAGCTATGTATCAGTACGCAAGAGCATTTCTCAAGGTATTCGATGACAAAGACTATCCGGATAAAGATCACGCGACGGCAGACGAGATCAAGGAAGTCCTGAGCGCACTTCTTCAGTTCCAGGAAGCATTTATCTCACCCGGCGATCTTCTGTCGAACACGACGAACCTCGAGGATATGGGCACGCTGACCTATACCGAGGAAGAACTTCGAAAATACATGAATGAGAATGCGGATTGATTCGGTTTCTCCTTTCGTAAAACAAAACCCATACTGCCAGTAGAAATAAAAATCTTCTATTGGCATTGGTAGTCTGTTTCATTTCAAGCGGAATCCTTGTATCATAAAGTCAGAAAGCAACGAAAGGAGCGAAACCGAAATGGAACTCAAGCTCGCTGAAAATATAAGAAGACTTCGCAAGGAAAAGCCGATGACGCAGGAGGCGCTCGCTGATGCACTGGGCGTGACAGTCGGAGCCGTTTATAAGTGGGAAGCCGATCTTTCGACTCCGGAACTCCCGATGCTCGTTAAGCTGGCGGAACTCTTCGACACCTCTGTGGATACCCTGATCGGTTACGAATCCACCGACAACAGCAAACAGGTGATCATCGACCGCATATACGGATATTCTGCCAAAAAGGACAGAAAAGCGATCGAAGAAGCGGATCTCGCTCTCGCGAAATACCCGAACGATTACTGGGTGGTCCTCGCAGCCGCAAACATCTATTCCAATTTCGGTGTAGAAGAAAAGCCGAAGAACAAGGCCATGATCCGAAAGGCGATCGCTCTTTTTGAAAAAGCTGCCCGCATCGTCCCGCACGACGCGGATCCGAAATACGGCAAGCTCGCGGCACTGGGAAGCAGCGCGACACTTTACTACTTCATCGACGAGAAAGACAAGGCGCTCACCATGCTCAAAAAACATAACGAAGCCGGTATATTTGACGCAAGGATCGTGGCGATGATGACGATGAACGGTGACACGAGTGATAACTGTCAGTGGCGGATCGTAGACAGTTTCTGGAGAACATGTTCGGATATTTTCAACACATCTAACGCACTTCTTCTCTTTTATAAAAACCGCGGTGAGCTGGAGCGGATCAAGACGCTCGCCCGCTGGAGCATCGAATATGTCACCAGTATTCGCAAAAATGATGATCCGTGTTTCCTCGATAAGATGATCGCCTCATTTACGATGGCGGAAAGCTACGCTTACTTTAAGGGCGGAGATCCGGACAAAGCCCTAAATCTTATGAAGAAAGCAAAAGAAATCGGCGACCGTTTCGACCAGGCACCAAACTACGGTACCGACATCATCAAACTCTTCGATAACAAATCCGAAGGCACGCTGGTCGACGTACTCGGAAAGACCGCCCATGAATCCATAGAGAATCTCCTCGAGATCATCGGCGACAAGAAGTTCTCCTCCGCCTGGAGAAATCTCAACAAATAAAGGAGCAGAAAAATGAAAACGAAAAACTTATATGTGGAACTGAAATCTCAGTTCCATAAGGACAACTATACCTTTTTTATCCTCGCAGTAGCCGGATCTCTTCTCTCCGCCTTCCTCGGTCTGGGCATTTCCTGGCTCACAAAAGAACTCATCGATACCGCAGCCGGAACCGGAAGATGGACCATCTCACAGTTGGCGGTCATCACCGCGGGCGTCGCTCTTTTCTTCCTCTTCACAACTTTTCTGACTTATATATCGCAGCCGAGATATATAAGAAAAGCCATGCAGAACTATAAGGAAACGCTCTTTTCCAAACTGACGGAAAAGAACATCACTTCGTTCCGCTCCGAAAGCACTTCCACATATCTTTCCGCGCTGACGAACGACAGCATCTCCGTCGAGACGAACTACCTGGAAAAGGAGTTTTCGTTCATCAACCGCATGACTTCATTTGTCGCATCGCTGGCCATGATGATCCTGTACTCCCCGCTTCTGACTCTGATCGCAGTCGTCGTGACGATCCTTCCTCTTGTCGTATCGCTTCTTACCGGCAAAAAACTCGCTTCGGAAGAAGTAGTCGTATCGGATAAAAACAAGAACTTTACCGCCATGATCGGCGACTGCCTGAACGGCTTTTCCGTAGTCAAAAGCTTCCGCGCCGAAAAAGAGATCTTCAAGCTCTTTTCCAGCGAAAATACCAAGCTCGAAAACTCGAAATTCATCCGAAGAAAGCTTCAGATCCTGATCAGTTCTCTCGGTCTTCTGTCCGGATTTCTCGCACAGATCGGCGTCTTCTTCGCAGGCACCTATCTCGCAGTTTCCGGAAAAGGCATGACCGCCGGTACCGTCATCATGTTCGTAAACCTCATGAACTTCGTCATCCAGCCCGTTGCCGAACTCCCCGGTCTTCTCGCTGCACGCCGTGCTTCCAAAGCACTCATCCAGAAGATCTCGGATTCTCTCATGAAGAGTTCTTTCTGCGGCGGAAACGAAAAGCTCAGCAAGCTCGATTCCGGCATCCGCGTGAAAAACGTATCCTTCTCCTACGAGGAAGGAAAAGAAGTTCTCCACGATGTATCTGTTAATTTCGAAGCCGGTAAATCCTACGCGATCGTCGGCGGATCCGGAAGCGGCAAGTCCACTCTTTTGAATCTCCTGGTATCCAGCACATGCGGTGCCGAGTATGACGGTTCGATCATGTGGGACAACATGGATCTTAAGAGCGCGTCTTCCGACTCTCTCTTTGAGCAGGTATCCTCGATCGAGCAGAATGTATTCGTATTCAATTCTTCCATCAGCGATAACATCACGATGTTCCGTGATTTCCCGAAAGCGGAAGTAGACGAGGCGATCGCCCGCGCGAACTTGCGCAAGCTCATAGACGAACGGGGGCAGAACTATCTGTGCGGTGAAAACGGCAGCGGTCTGTCCGGCGGTGAGAAACAGAGAATCTCGATCGCGAGAAGCCTCCTCAAAAAATCTTCTGTTCTCCTCGCAGACGAGATCACAGCTGCGCTCGACGCACAGACTGCCTACCGCGTCTCCTCCGACATCTTAGACCTGTCGGGCATCACCAGGATCGTTGTCACACACGCACTCGATGAAAACCTCCTGCGCAGATATGACAAGATCCTCGTTATGAAAGACGGACGACTTCAGGAAGAAGGAACATTTGACGAACTGATGGCCAAAAAGCAGTACTTCCACGCACTGTACACGGTCGCCGAGTAAAGGATCATGTCCTTCTTCTTACGGCATAGAGGAATTCTCCACTGTTAGAGCAATTATGGTGTGTTCTAGGATTCGCTCTATAATCACCCCTTGAGATAGAGCGAAATATAGAACAAGGGGCAAAATTCTATGATTCGTTCTATCTCTAGGCCTCCTGGTAGAACGAAATGTAGAACAAAGCCACATGTTCTGCTAAGCGCTCTGCGACAGCTTCATTTAGAGAACGAATGGCAGAACAAAAAAGAAGGAGATCCCTCTCGGAACCTCCTCCTCTCAAAATGCACTGTAGCAATTACCCTTAGATCTCGCCTCTGACAATACCGTACTGGTTGCAGATCTCCTGGAACTCAGGGCAGCCTGCGAATGCCTTCATGACATCGTTTCTGTCCGTGCCGCCCTTGAGGAGGCCGAGCCAGTAGTTGAATCCGTCTGTTTCCGGATCACGGCCCATGAATGTCTTATAAAGACGTGTCAGGTATTCTTCATCTGTGGTCTTGAGACCTACGAACTCAGGGAGTGTGAAGAAGCAGCTTGCTGCCTGATAACCGGAAACCTCGAGGTTGGTAAGAGCGAGGGACCAGTACTGCAGGCCATCTGCCTCCGGATCACGACCGAGGCAGCAGGTGTAAAGACGAGTCGCAAAATTCACTGCATTTGCAGATGCGATCGTAGCCTTGTGGTAAAGAGCACCGGACTTGACGCCGTAAGTTGCGCAGACGTTGCACCACTCGACGGACTCGATGAACTCTTCTACCAGAACGGCACGCTCTGTGCCGGAAGAGAGGCGGCCCAGCCAGTAAGCCTTACCGTCCGGCTCGGAATCACGGTCGAAATATGTCTTGTAGAGTACTTCTACAAACTGATCATCAGAAAGCTTTCTTTCCAGGAACTCAGGAGCGCCGAGCATGAAGAATCTTGCGCAGTCTGCACCGGTGAAGCCGTCTTTTACGACCTTCTCGACCCAGTACTGCTTACCTTCTGTTTCAGAAGAACGGCCGAGAGCAACAGTGTAAAGACGCTCTACGAAATCTTCGAAAGAAGGATTCTTGGACGGATCCGGGTTGCCGGGATTGCCAGGATTACTCGGATTGCCGGGCTGGCCGGGGTTACCCGGGTTTCCGGGATTACCGGGGTTTCCGGGATTACCGGGGTTACCCGGATTGCTCGGGTCACCGGGAGCGCCGAAGTTACCGCCGACTCTCTTGGAATAAGATGCACCCTCATCGAGGTTGAAGATCGTGTCGACACCCTTTGCCAGTTCATCAAGTGTGATTCTTCCACGCGGATAGCAGTATTCATCGCCTTTTCCGACATAGACAACTCCCCACTGTACCGCCCATGTAAACGGAACCCATGCGTAGAAGTCGATCTCCATGTAGTCTTTGAACCAGTCTGTGCGGCCATAGTCGCAAGCCGTACCCAGATCAAGAAAATCTGCATATCTATGCGCCATGAGCGAGAAATCCTGTCTGGTGATCAGCTCATCCGGGCAGAATGTATCGGAGCAGATGTTCGGGTAACCGAAGCAGATATTGCGATCCTCGGCCCACTTTACAGCGTCTGCGTACTTAGAGCCCGGAGTAATATCTGTAAATCTGGAAGTTCCGCTAACGGCCGGGCTTCCGATCGCCTCGTAAAGAGCCAGCAGCGCTTCGCCTCTTGTTGCAAACTGTTCGGAGTTGGAACGGCCGTCGTTCGGATTGATCACGCTGTCCGGAACTTTGTTGTTTCCGTTATAGGTTCCGTGGATCACGGCGCGGTCGTCGAAAGCGACGCAGTGTCTGAGCTGATCGAAAGGATCCTCACTTCCGCCGTAATCAATAGTCATGGAATATACATAACCAAGTTTTTCGGTTTCATGTACATATACGCCTTCGTTATAAGCTTTGCAAAGACGTTCGTTGTTGCTGATATCGATCTCATCGATGCTGCTCAGACCGAATGCCAGCAGGTAGTAAAGTCTCGGGTTATGAGACAGATCCAGGGATTTGAGCGAAACATCGCACTCAACAGCCAGATAGGCCAACTTCGGGTTATGGGAAAGATCGATATACTCGATCTCTTCGTTATAGTTGCAGCACAGTTCCAAAAGTTCCGGGTTGTGCGACAGATCGATCGATGTGCACTTGGTGTTACCTAAGTTATAGTACTGAAGATCCGGAAGATTGGAAACGTCGATATTGACCAGATTCTCGTTATCCCAGATGTCCAGTCTCTTCAGACATGTGTTGTTGGAAACATCGAGATAGGTCAGCTTATTCTTAAATGCCGCCAGTTCGCAAAGAAGCGGGCAGTTCGAAAGATCCAGAGTTGTCAGACCACACTCACTGCAGAAGAGATTCTCCAGCTTGTAGTTCTTGGACAGATCCAGTTCTTTCAGATTCGGGTTCGCGTTGCACTCGATAAATGCCATCTCCGGGTTGTTTTTGACGATCAGGGTATCCAGATTGCAGTTAAAGCAATATACCCACTCCAGTTCCGGGCAGTCGGAAAAATCCAGATACGTGATCGGGTTATAGGAACACCAGATACCCTTCAGTCCGGGATTTCCGGAAAGATCGAGGGATGTGATGTTGTTTCCCTTACACCACAGGCCCTTCAGATACGGGAAATGCTCTATACCCTTTACCGAGTACACGCCCATGTTTTCACAGTGAACATTCCAGATCAAAAAGAGCTCGTCGTCATCGAGAAACCAGTTTCCGTCCTTGTCGAAATCCGCATGGACGTAAGCTCTGAAGATATCATCCGGAAAGTTGGCAGCATTGATCTCAACACCACCGGCAGCCGAAACTTTTTTCGTGCCCAGTCCGCCCAGGGCAAAGTTCGGCAGGATAACCGCCACACCTAGTAATGCGGCAAAAACCTTAGATAAGCTTTTCATTTGTTGTCCTTCCTCTTACTGTCTTAAGTTATGTCTTCTACACTCTTATATAAGAATGTCGATTGCATTTTATCATCTGAACATAAAAATATACAGAGAAAATTAAGATACATTTTATACAAGAATTATCGTGATGCATTAGTGAAATAGTCCAAAATGCTGTCAAAACCGTTCGCAAAACCATAGATGCGACAGTGCATTTCTATTAATGAAATCTTCAAATTCTATTTTCATTGCGTACAAGAAGCGAACTTTTTGACATGCTATAATCGCACTATGGAGATGAATTACACATTTTTTTACATAGAGGCGAACGTCGTGTGCATCATTATCTTTATGATGATGCTTATGAGAGATTTGGGCACGGTCGGACGCCAGACCAAGCAGATCATCTTCGTAAACATCACGATCAGCCACATGCTGTACTTTATCAGCGACATCCTGTGGGTCCTGGTGCAGGCGGGATATATTCCGCATACCCGGATTTCCGCCGCGTGCGTAAATATCACGAATGCCATTTTCTTAAGCGCGATCACCAGCATGTGGTTTTTATACGTTGAACTTTCTCAGGGGGAAGAATACATCACGCACGCCAAGGCCAGGTTCTACGCGCTCATCCCGGCGATAGTCGAAGTGCTCGCCATGCTCGTTCTTTTCACATTCTTCCCGGATCTCATGATCGATCAAAACCGGGAAATGACATACATCTACTACCTCGTATTCATCGGAATCCCGGTCCTCTATATCTGCGTCAGCGCAGGAAGATCCTTCGCCAGAGCATTTCGAAAAGAAAACTTCGCGGTCAGAAGACAGTACCTCGTCTGTGCGATCTATCCCGTGATCATCTCCATATTCGGCGTCTGGCAGACCATGTGGCTGCACGCGCCGCTGTTCTGTTTCGGCTGTACGATCATCATGATCTATGTCTACATCGTCTCCCTTACCGATCAGGTATCGATCGACGAGCTCACGCGTCTGAACAACAGAACGCAGCTGACGAAATTCATCATAAGCGAGCATGCCAGAGCCGGCAACGATCAGATCGTCCGCTATGTTCTCATGATCGACCTTAACAAGTTCAAATTCATCAACGATCATTTCGGACATGTCGAGGGCGACCGCGCGCTCAAGAGAGTCTCCGACGCACTCAAGTCCGCCTGCGGAGAAAACCCGCTTAGAACATTTATCGCCAGATACGGCGGCGACGAATTCATCATCATCGTCAGATCCGATGACGAAAAGCAGGTGAAAGCACTTTGTCAGAGCATCCGCGAGAATATCGAGCAGAAAAATGACGAAGCCGGCGCGAAATACGAGCTTTCTGCCAGCATCGGTTACTGCAGTTACAGCGGGGATTACAAGGACTTCCAGACTGCGCTTGCAAAAGCCGACGAAGAGCTTTATAAAGAAAAAGCCGCACGGCGCACAAAAGCGGAGTAGAGGAGATGTGATTTTCAGGGTAAAGTCTTACTTCTTGAGAAATGACGGTTCGTCGAAAACAAATCCGTTATCTAAAAGCAGATCGATGAGCGTTCTGTAATAATTCGGCACGAGTTCTTCGGTCTCATCGTGCGCGTGGATGATGATCAGGTGGCTTCCGTTTTCGTCGGTCAGCAGGGACTTTCCGAGCTCGGGATTGACCATCGAAGGGCGCTTTAAGATATCCTCCATCGTTACGCCGCTTCCCGGACGGATCTCATATTCACCGAAGTCAAACGTCCAGAATGTATCGATGTCTTTATCGAGCCCCATCTCTTTCCAGATCGCATACGGGATCTGGTCATCTTTTACTTTATCGAAACCATGCGTGCGGAAATATTCCTGCAGTGCTTCTTTATTTTCACCGCCCTTATCGCCATACGGGAAACGGAACGGACGGTAGGTTCTCGGAACACCGGCGTCCTTATAGAGCTTGTCGAGGATCGCTTCGTTCTTCTCGATCTCCTCGATTGCTTCTTGCAGCGTCAGCTTGGAAAAGAACGGATGGGAGTAACTGTGATTTCCGACGATCATGCCGTTTTTCACAGCGTACAGTGCATTTTCATAATTCTCTTCGACTCTTTGGCCCCACGCAAACATGATCGCCGGGATCTTCTTTTCGAGAAGATAATCCACGAACGGGCGGGTATTTTTCGAAGCAATATCGTCGATCGTAAGAACTGCATGTATCATAAATATCTGGATTAACCTTTCTTATCTGTATTTTCTCTCCGGATATTTATCATAATACTCTTTTTTGCTCTCGTACATACGCTCGTCGGCAACATGCATCGCGGTACGGATGTCTTCGCCTTCCGTAACGATATAGGTTCCGACCGAAAGATGCACATTCTCTTCTTCCGAGATCTCGTCCATCGCCTGGAGTCTTTCTTTCAGCGCCGCCTCATCCGTCGCCGGAGCGATGATCATGAATTCGTCACCTCCGGCACGATAGATCTGTGCCTCGGGAAATGCACTTTTGAGGACATTTGCAGCGGTACGAAGGAGATTGTCTCCCTTGTCGTGACCCTTCTCATCGTTGACGCGCTTAAGGCCGTTCAGATCGATAAACAGGAGCGAATACGGATACGGGATCTGCGTCTTCCCGGCGATGATATCACTGACGTTATTGTTCATCGCATTACGATTCAAAACTCCGGTCAGCATGTCGAGCGTACCCATCTTTTCGAGACGCTTGAGAAGGTTCTGGTTCGCGATCTCCGACGCGATAAAGAACGTCGTCAGCTCGAGTGTCTCCTTGATCTTGATGGTATTTTCCGTATTGAAATTGACGGCCCACATGTAGCCCTGCGTGACGTCGTTATAGTTCAGCGGGAACAAAACGATGTTCTTTACAAATGCACCGGTGAGGGATGCGTGCCACAAAGGATTGACGCTCTTGAGCCAGTCCATGTCGTTTTGATCTTTGATGATGATGCATGTACTGTCACCAAGCGTTCCCTTCCAGGTCAGCATGATGTCGTAGAATCCTTCGTCGAGATAGGTATCCATCGGAAGAAGTCCGCTGCCTTCGCGGATCGCTTCACCGAAAGTAGAGCATCTTCTCGTCTCGTCATCGGCGACCAGGATGCAGCAGTGATCGGACTGACAGATCTTTCGGATATCTTCGACGACCTCAGTGAACGTCTGGTGGATATTCGTACTTCCGCGAAGTTTGATGCAAGTCTGTAAAACGGAATTCGAGATATCCGCCGACAGATTCGCTCTCTGCTCGGTATCCGCGTTCGGTGTGACATCGTAAGAATAGATGCAGTATCCGGTTCCTTCTTTATTCGACTCCAGAGGAAGCAGGAACATATTCAGCCAAAGGTTCATCTGCGGAAGACGGACATATGCGTGAAGCGGCTGACCGAGGATCGCGCAGCGGTAGCAGTAATCTTCGAAGTTCTTATCCTTCGGGAAATACGCCTCATAAGGAGAGTCGGGCACGAAAGGACGGCGCATCGTCTGCAGCATATCGTCATAGTGCGCCTTGTTGCCCTCCACGATGCGGATGTTGCCGAACTGACCGTCAGCCAGCAGATCGACCGACATGATACAAGTCTTATTCTTATATCCGGAAAGTAGTATTTCAAAATACATGTTTTCTCTCCTTTCGCGATACGAAATGATCGGGAACTTTTTTATTTCTCTTCCGCAACACACAGAAGTCTTGCCAGCTGGTCGGCAAGAAATTCACCGGATGTGGAAATATCTTTATTCATCTCGGCTACCAGGAAGCCGTAGTATTTCGTCTTATAGAAGATCGGGAACGCCGCCATACCGGCACTCTGCGGAGGAAGCTCCACGCGTCGGAACATCTCTCTCGTCAGGCCTCTCTGGCGCTCCTTCGGAAGTACATACAGTTCGCCTGCCTTGGTAACACAGCGCAGCATGATCGTCTCCGGGAACAGGTCATCCTTTTCACCCTTATACTCCACTTCCTCATCGAAAAGATAAAGTGCAGCGTTCGGGATGCCGAGCTTATCGAAATGCTTTACGACACGGCTGACCGTATCTTCTCCTGTTTCGAAAAAGTCGGTTGCCTCGACGAGGAAATCCTGCATGTTCTGACGACTGTCGATAAGGATCTCATCGTTTCGGATCAATACGTCGGAAAGTGCCAGGATCGCGGCGTCACGCATATGGGTGAAGATGCGGTTGATATGCATGCTCTGGCTTCCCGTGAGCATACTCTGCGCGACATTGACACTGCCCTGCAGTCTTTCGATACTGCGAAGAAGTTTACCTGCATCGGTATACTGCATCGCGCCGTTTTCGAAAAAGATATCGATCAGTTCATTTGCATCTTTCATATCCTCGTCGCTGATATATCTCTGCTTCAAGGCAGTCAGGATCATGCTGATAAATTCTTCGAAGAGTCTTTTCAGATTTACAGACTCGCGGCTGATATGCGCATAGCGGTAACGATAGAAACAGTCATCAAACATGCGGTCGATGAAATCCGGATCGACGTTGAGCATCTCCATCGTGGTATATTCGTACATCTCATAGTTAAACGATTCACGGCCGTAAAGACGTGTCGGGATCTTGACCGATTCCACGCGTTCGCCGCTCATCAGAGCCAGAAGCGTCTCCAGTGATTTTTTACCGAGCGTCGTATCGTCCGGACCGACCGATGCGAGAGTCGGGATCATGCGTCCCGCCATCTTCGTGTTATCAAATCCGAATACCAGTATGTCGCGACCCGGCTGCAGGTGGCGCTCTTCCATGACCTCGAAAAGGCCTGCGCCGACAGAATCGTTGATGCAGAAGATCGCCTGCACATCGGGGTTTCTGTCCAGAAGGCGTCTTGCTTCATCTTTGCAGTTTACGGACATGTCCGTCGCCTCATAGTTATTCTCGTCAAATGGAATGCCGCTTTCAGAAAGAAGATCCGTATAGATCTCTCTTCGCAGACGGGCATCGACATTATCCGGACGGCCGCCCAGCATGCAGAAGTGTGTGAAACCATGCACATTGACCAGGCAGTCTACTGCTTCTCGGATACCTTTTTCGTTATCGTAATTAACGGAGATATATTCCGTCTCTCCCTCCGTAACGGAGAACACACGCGGGACACCTCCGAGTTTCGTCGTAAAACGTCCCTCGAATCTCTCACGGTTCATGTGCGCCATACTTCCGAGGCAGATGATGATACCGTCGAAACGGCACAGATGCTCGAGCTGATAGCTCAGGTTATACATCTCCTGATAGAAATGAAAACGCGGATCTTTATCCTTGATGCCGTCAAATTTGCCGGAGATCACGACGAGCTTGAGGTCCTTGCGCTGACGGACGCCTGCCAGAACATTCTCGACAAATTCCTCACCGAAATCCGTGAAGAGATTTTCGATTACCAGTGCGATGGTTTTCGTTCTTCTGTCATCGTTCATGGTGCCGCCCCTTCCCGTCCTTTACTCTTTCGTTTCAGGCAGGTCGAGCAGCTCAGAAGCCGGCTTCGAGAAAAGATAGCCCTGGGAGAAATCCACACCATAACTGACCAGCTTGTCCTGGATGTCCTGGTTCTCCACATATTCCGCCACGATACTGATCTGATGGCTCGACAGTTTTTTCCAGCCGGTGATCAGGGCGATGATATTTTCCGAATCTTTATTCACGCAGCATTTGCGGATGATGGATCCGTCGATCTTGATAAAATCGGAGTGAATACTCAGGATATGCTGCAGGTTCGAAAAACCGCTGCCGAAATCATCGATGGCGATCTTGCCGCCGAGCTCGTGCACACGGTCGGCAAAAGCAACGAGAACGTTATAGTCTTCGATCTCTTCGTTTTCGAGGATCTCGAATGTGAAATTCTCCGGGTGCTTGGCCTGGGACAGACAGTCATAGATCAGTTCGAGGACTTCTTTATTCAGGATGTCTCGAAGGCCGATGTTGATGCTCACGGATCTTTCGGTCTCATCACGGAACCGCTCGAATACTTTCCGGATCATGATCTTCGACATCTCGTCGTAAAATACACCGTAGCTTCGGGCGATATCGAGGAAGCTGTTCGGATAGTAGATCCGTCCGTTTTCATCGAGGATACGCATCAGGGATTCGTAGTGATGGATCGTCTTTTTCTCATTGTCATAGATGCCCTGGAAATACGGCACGACTTTGTTGTGCGTGATCGCGTAGTGGATAACATTTACCATGTGGTAACGCTCGCGGATCGCGTCCTCATCGATGTTGACTTCTTCTGCCGCATCACAGACGAAGAACTGGATATTCTTATTCATCATCTCCACATACGAAGAGTAATACATCGATCTAAGATTGTCCGCGGTGCATCCGTCGATAACGCAGAAGATCGGCACGATCGCGATCAGCTCCTCTTTGAACTCAAAAAGTTCCTTCTGCAGCGCGCTCATATCCTCCACGAACTGCGACAGCGAAACGCGGTAGGAGGGCTCGGCAAATGCGATCTGCCACTCGTTGATCATGTACAGGTGATACTTCTTCGCCTTGGCAAAATTCATGCACGTACTGAGATAATTCTTATATGTCATGTCGATCTGGCGCTCGGGAAATACACTTTCCATCTCCGCTCTTTCGGTGATGTTGATCACGCACACGCGGTCGTGTTCCTTCGCCTTGACGTCGAGATACAGCGCCGCCTCGTTCGGAATCTCTTCACTCTCCGAATAAAGGATCTTCTTCTCACAGTCGCGCACGAATGCCAGAAGATTATCGATATCTTTCTGATCTTTTCCGGCGGTGAGTCTTTCTTCGGTATCCATCAGGTGGTTCAAAATCCTCGGATTCTCTCTTGCGAGCGCCTCACTTCTTGAAAATGCATACGGGTTATATTCCTGCGAATACGGTTTTTCGCCGATCGCCGATACGACAAATGCACCGTGGCCGAACGCGTTCTTTCCGTCCGCATATACGATCTCGCCTTCCGTGATGCATCCGCACATGTTGGTGTTTTCATAAGGATACAGTTCCCACTTGACGCAATCTGAATAGATCGAGGATCGGGCCATGCTGGAGTAAGCGAAAAGTGTCTCGGCTTTTTCGAAGTTCTCGATCTTCTGGAACAGCGAACGGTTATCCGCGACGATCTTTCCGTCATATATAAATGCTCTTTTGAGTTTCTTTCCTATTTTGACGTTATGGTTCGCCAGGATCTTCTCGCCTCTTACCTTCACATCCAGATCCGGTCTCATGGCATATTCTTTTTCATTTTCCGGATCGGCAGCCGGGAACAGTTCGGCGATGCAGCCGTCCTGCACATAGTTCAGAAGGATCGGTACCGACTCGGAATCCGTATATACATACGGGAACAGGTGCAGAAGTTCCGGATGATCGTAAAGCGCATGATCGAGTCCCATCTGATACACATCGACGGCGTCTTTTCCGTCGATGGAAAGGATACAGGATTTGAAAGAATCGGTGATCTCGACTTCCTCGCCGATCGCCTGTACTCCGGTCGCAAACGAAGTCATATTCTCCAGTTCCTTTCCCGAGAAGGAAGCGATGATCATCGCACGGTCGGAAAAACCATCGTCGTTAAAAACAAATCCGCGGGTCTCGCTTTTTTTGCCGCTGGTCAGCGGAAGCGATACCACACCGCCGGTCATCGGAACGGTCGGGAAGAAATCGTTGCAGCGCTCTACAAAGTGGTATGCATCTTTAAACTGTCCGGAGAAGAACGTCATAAGCAGACGTGTATTATCGGTCACGATCTCTTTTCTGATCTGACCGCACAGCATATCTACCGGAAGCGGAGTTCCGGAATACTCGTCAAAGAGCGGGATCATCTCGCAGCGGATGCTGCTTTCTTCGAAAGTAGTTACGGAGATCACGCACTGGTTGAGGGAATAACGGCCGCGGTTAATGACCGCAGAACAACTCGTTCCGAAGATAAATGCCTTCGGAACCAGGTTCTTTATGAAGCGCGCCAGCTCCACTGCCTCTTCTGAGGAATGGATCGCGGTATGAATCCGGATCAGGATATCGCCCTGATTTGCCGACAGATTCAACTGCTTCAGTGTGCTCGAAAGCCGCGCTTTGGAGATGTACTGGAAATTCCAGGTAAACATGCCAATTGCACCCTCCCAACAACTAATTCCAATATAATTATACAGCGGTCAGGGTGCAATTTCAGCATGTTTATCAAAAAGATTTGCAAATATTACGTGAACAAATCCATTTGCATTTTTCTTACTCAACGTTTTTCTTCTTACTCGACGTTCTTCAGCGCGTCTGCCAGCGGGATCTTCTTGATGCGGTGCATGTCGAAGAAGGCCACGATACCATAGGACAGCAGGAGGATACC
The DNA here is from genome assembly GCA_017962145.1 of Clostridiales bacterium. Taxonomy (GTDB): domain Bacteria; phylum Bacillota; class Clostridia; order Saccharofermentanales; family Saccharofermentanaceae; genus Scatonaster. Next base: position 35,352 of record JAGCVX010000007.1, read on the forward strand.
GATCATCTTCGCGATTCCCATGGGGCTCACATATACATCGAACCAGCCGTTCAGGGAACCCATGTAGAGGCGGAATACGCCGGCCAGACCCAGGATCGCGAGCGCGGATGTCAAGATCGCGCTCACCACGACCACGATAGAAGTCAGGAGAACATAGAGGCTGTTGATCTCACCATTCTCATAGCCCAGGACCTTGATCATGGAGATCGATCCCGCATTCTTTTCGATGATGATCTTCGTCAAAAGATACATGATCAGTACTGCCATGATGAGGCACACATAGCCCACCATATCCATCATGCCGCCCATGGAGTGATCCAGCTGCGTCGCGATGCTCATGATGTCTTCCAGCGTGATGACGCTGTAGATCATTTTCGCGTCGATATCCGAGATGGTATTCTGCGAAAAGAATCCGGAAAACGCATCTTCATCCAGATCGAATGTCCGGTTGAAGTTTATTTGAGGCATAAAGACACAGAGTCCTCCGTCGTAGTCGTAGATCCCCTTTACTACGAATGTGTAGGAGGTATCTTCGTACTTTTCCTTCAGCGTGATCTCATCGCCGACTTTCAAAAGGAACTTCTTCTGGTATGGCGAGGAGATGTACACTTCTGCATCGCCCAGCGTCTCACTGATCTTCACGTAGCGGCTGCCCTCGGCATAGCCATAGACTGATATTTCTTCTCCCACGTGCGCGCCGTCAATGGTCTCCAGGGACGTCACGGAATAGGGCTCCGCTGTGTCTTCCGATGTGGTGATGACATTTTCGTCCTCATCTTTATAGTCCTTGAGGATGTACTGATAATTGCTGATCAGGTTCTGGTCCAGATTCTCCTTATAGTGATTCAGCGTCTGCGGAAGGCCGGTGGAGAAGCTCAGGAGCAGCATGACAAATGCGATACCGCAGAAGAGGACGATATAGCCGCCGGCATTATCCAGGAAGATACGAAGACGGAAACGGTTCAGGAATCTCCAGGAAGGAAGGCGCATGGCTTTCTTTCTCTTGGAGGTACTGAGGTCTCTTCGTAAGAACTTCAATGGTGACAGACGGAGTTTTCGGAAGATCACGATAAAGTTCACGATGGCCATCAGGATGATGGGCATCACGGTCGTGACCAGGAAAGCGTTCATGTTCCAGCGTGTCTGATACGTCATCAGGCTATAGCTGTTGTAGTACAGCGCCACCGCCGTATCCTTGAAATAGGTGTAGCCAAGCACGTTCCCGGCTACGGACGCAAGCAATGTGACAATGATCGGAAGCAGGATGTAGTGCCGTAACAGCTCGCCACGAGTGTATCCCGTAGAACGAAGGGTACCGATGACCGCCGCTTCGTTGGTGATGGTGTTACTTGTAGTGATCGCGAAGATAAACGCCAGAACTGCAATGAAGATATACACCAGGACATTTGTCATGGCTTTATCGCCACCCATATCATCCGGTGCGAAATGGATGGCCTGGTTGGCGTATTCCGGAACAAAGTCCATCAGTTCGTTGATGCTGTCTTTGTTCTTCAAAACTTCCATCATAAGAGCCGGATCATTCTTAATGGTCATGGCCAGTTCCTTGTCATCAGTATATCCGCCGGTGGCTGCGAGCACGGCGATGCGCTCCATGAGTTTTTCCGACAATTCTCTGTCTTCCGAAGCATCCGATGGCACCGTCTTATACTTATATGCATACTGGTAGATCACGCTCTGCGGCAGGCTCTCCCAGCCCTCTTCGGTCATAACGGCAATATCAAAATCAACCGCATTGAACATGAAATCCGAATTCTTTTTGAAGAGGGTGGTATAGTCTGAAGACGAGATCAATGCCGAAACGGTAAATGGCATGCCGCTGATGTAGAGGGTATCGCCGACCTTGATCTTGTTGGTGGTGGCATGGTTCATATCGATGGCGATCTCCGTCGCGGTTTCCGGCATGTGCCCCTTCATGACGCAGGCCTTGTTCACTTCGGTGCGGATTTTAAAAATACGTACGGAAACTTCCTTCTCGTCTTTGCCGCTTCTCTGCTTCTCGGTCTGCTGCACCGCATCTTTATAGAACTGTTCGTATAGTGTGATTTCTTCCGGCATGGAAGAAAGCAGTGCTTCGGTGGGTTCGTTCTTCAGTTCGAAGTGTCCGTTTTCAATATTGTATTTCTCGTACGATTCGTCGATGGCAGCCATCATGCTGTCGTTACCGACGTTCACGCCGGAGGCCAGACCGATCATGAAGGTCATCAGAAGAAAGAGCACGAAGTATTTTTTCCAGTCTGTTTTCAATTCGCGGAACAGACGTTTTGCAAGTGGGTTTTTCATGTTGATATCTCCTTACCAGTCAAGTTCCATCGCGCTGATCTTGTTTTCGTTGATGATGTTCTTTCTGACCTTGCCGTCACGAAGTTTAATTGTGTGGTCGGCCATATCGGAGATGGCGTTGTTGTGCGTGACCATAATGACTGTATTTCCATACTTCTGGTTGACGTCTTCGATGAGTTTTAAGATCTCTTTGGAAGTGTTGTAATCGAGGGCACCGGTCGGCTCGTCACACAAAAGGATGTCCGGATTTTTCACGATTGCGCGACCGATGGATGTTCTCTGCTGCTGGCCGCCACTGAGCTGATTCGGAAGTTTGTATCGGTGCTCCCAAAGACCAAGTGTGTGGAGGAGTTCGTCGATCTCGAGCGGCTTGTCGGAAAGATACGCGCCGACTTCGATGTTTTCTTTTACGTTCAGATTCGGGATCAGGTTATAAAGCTGGAACACATAACCCAGGTGCTTTCTTCTATAGCGGGTCAGTGCTTTTTCATCCATGTCGCGGAGCTTGTCGCCGGCGATCGCGATGTACCCGTCGTCTGCCTGGTCGATGCCGCCGATGATATTCAGGAGAGTGGACTTGCCGGAACCGGATGGTCCGAGGAGTACGCAGAACTCGCCTTTTGCTACGGTGAAATCCATCCCGCGCAGGACCTCCTGTCTGCTGTCGCCTTCCCCATACGCCTTACATACATTACTTACTGTCAGAAATTCTTCTTTTGTCATGGTTTTATCCTCTCTTTATGTGTCGCCCTTGCATCGGGTTAAATATGAACGTATGAACGGTTGTTCATATGTATTGTAGTTTATAAGTCTTGCTTTTTCAATACTCTTTAGTTAGGCATGACATACAACTTTGCGCGAAACATTCATGACACTTATGGAGAATTCTTCCAACAACAACGCCGCGCGTCTTTATTTCTTACGTTTTTTCCACGGAAAACAGAACGGGTCATCTCGCCACCTCCTTTGTCGGGCAACAAAAAACGAGCTTTTTGCTGCATCAAAATGCAGTAAAAGTCTCGCTTCTCCCAACATATCCCGGGGAACGGATCCGAATTCAAAGTCGGAGTTCGAGGTTCGCTCCCGAGCTGACGAAATATGTCACATACGATGGCTTCGGCCAGGGCATGCAAGCTACTCCCGATTACTTTTCCAGTGTAACCCCGTGCTAACCGATATGACAACCCCATTTAGGCGGCTTATTTGCCGAGATAGACGGGGGCGAGTCGGCAAAAAAGGCAGGTTTTGCTCAAGATCTTCCTTTTTCCCTTCATCGCAGGAATACTCTGATCGATCAAACGATGCGTTGGTTATAATCGAACATTCCGGCCAGGTCGGCCATGCTGACTGAACCATCACTGTCCAGCACCACGATATACAAGACATCGTCATCGCCCACGGCCGTCACGGCCCAGTGGTTGGTGACGGTGTCCTTATCGATTTCATCCACCGTAATCATCACCAACGAGTAGAGCCCGGTGGTCACTTTCCTGGATACTACCGAGTATTCATATCCCCGGCTCTCTATGGCCTCTTCCAGTTGTGAAACATAGTCATATAGCACTTCCATGGCTTCGTCGGAATTCACATCCACGTGCCCGTAATAGTTAACACTCATGGAAACACGGCACATTTCGGAGTCATCGGCATACAGCATCATGTTGTCCGGATTGCCGTTCTCCATAATGTAATGTAGAGGCTGGTAATCCGCGTCCCGGAAATGGATCTGCGGCACCAGAGTCAGGGCGATGCCGGTACCGGGAAGGACGGTCGTATCCTCTTTCGGGCAGTAATAATCAAATCCATAAGGTGCGGGAATGGCTATTAATACGCTGTTTTCCGACTTTGCAATTTTGTACGCATGAACACTCACTTCCAGAAAGCACGTGTCATTATAATCGTAGAAAATGAAATTATATATTCCGCTTGGCAGTTTCTGGCACCCGGCATCATAGGTCGCGATCAGTTTCCGGGGATTCTCCGCCACACAATCCTCGGAGGAGAACACCATCTCTCCGTCACAGGTCACGTCATAGCGGTAATTCCATTGGATCTTCTGCCCGTCCCCATTCACGTCCACAGACAGAAGGATCTCCGAAGCCTCGTAGTAGCTTGCGTCCTTCTCGTCAAAAGAACTGCCCTCGAAAGATGCTTTGCCGACATACGCCACATAATCCGCGGCAAATGCATACGCCGGCTTTTCAGAACCGATTGCGCCTTCTGTTTCTACACTGACGGTCGTTGTCGTCGTTGTCTTTGTCGACGCCTTGCACCCACATGTCCCCAGCACCATCGCCAGGCTTACCGCCATCCCGGCAAATCTTTTCATCTGCATCTTCGCCACCTCATTCCCAAGGCATCCTGCTTTCACCCAAAGTGTACCACATCCGAGGAAATCCGTGCATCACTGCCAAAGCCTTCCAAAAACCGTCAGAAAACCGTCAGAAAACGCCCACCTTTTCTGCCCTGAAACAGCGTCTTCTGCCTTGTATTGCGTAATCCCGAGATGATACAATAAGCGCGTTATCAATCAATGTGAGGACATATTAATATGAGTGACACAGAGAAAAAGTTCAAGCTTCTGATCATCAACCCGGGCTCCACATCCACGAAAGTGAGCCTTTTTGAGAATGAAACATCCCTCTTTGAAAAGAGTCTTTTCCACGACGCGGACGTGCTTTTGGAGTTCGCCCACGTCAACGACCAGATGCCCTTCCGCTACGGCGTGATCCTTGACATGCTCAAGGACGAGGGCTATGCACCGGAAGATATTGACGTATTCGTCGGTCGCGGCGGCTCGGCTCACACTCAGCCCGGCGGCATCACGAAGATCGACCAGCGTCTTTACGACGACACGGTCGCGGCTGTCGGCGGCAGCGAGCACCCGGCCAAGCTCGGCGTTATGCTGGCCTGGAAGTTCGCGCAGGAATTCCATAAGCCGGCCTTCACGCTGAACCCCACAAACGTTGACGAGTACGGCGACTATGCCCGTCTCACAGGTATCAAGGGCATCTACCGCGTATCCCACTCCCACGTGCTGAACCAGAAAGCCGTTGCCGAGTATCATGCGGAAAATGCACTGAAGAAGAGATACGAAGACTGTAATTTCGTCGTTGCGCATATCGACGGCGGCATCACGGTCAGCGCGCACGACCACGGCAAGATGGTCGACGGAAACATGGGTGCCGACGGCGAAGGCGCATTTACCCCGACAAGAATCGGAAGCGTGCCGGTACTGGCCCTTCTCGACTATATCGAAGAACATTCCGTCGCAGACGTACGCCTGCGCTGCTCCCGCGCCGGCGGATTTGTCGATCTCTTCGGCACCGCGAACGCAGATACGATCCACGAGCTTCTTGAAAAAGGCGATAAGAAAGCCGACCTCGTCTGGAACACGATGCTCTACCAGATCTGCAAGATGATCGGCGAGATGAGCTGCGTGCTCTGCGGTAAAGTAGACGGCATCCTTCTGACCGGCGGTCTCCTCCGCTTTGCCGACGTCAAAGAGACGATCGAAAAACGCTGCGGCTGGATCGCTCCGATCAGCGTATATCCGGGTGAGATGGAGCAGGAAGCACTGGCTATCCCGGCATTGAAAGTCATGCAGGGCAAGCTCGAGCCGCTGACGTATTCCGGCGAAGATGTATGGCAGGGATTCCCCGGCGTTGAATTCTAATTCACGAAAGATAAAACAGAAAGTGAGGACTTACCTATGAGTTTAATCGAGAAAATCAGAGCCAAAGCACAATCCGATGTAAAGAAGATCGTTTTGCCGGAAGGCGACGAGCCCCGTACAGTCAAAGCCGCCGAGCTGATCCGCAAGGATAACCTCGCCGAGCCGATCCTCTTAGGTAATCCCGACGCCATCGCAAAGGTTGCTTCCGAGCAGGGCGCAAACATTGACGGCATCGAGATCGTAGATCCTTGTAACAGTGTGAAATCCGAAGAGTACGCCGCAGCTCTCTACGAGCTTCGTAAGGCAAAGGGCGTCACCGAAGAAGACGCCAAGAAGATCGTAACCGACCCGATGTACTACGGCATCATGATGGTCAAGCTCGGCGATGCAGACGGACTCGTTTCCGGCGCCGTACATACCACAGGCGACATGCTCCGCCCGGCACTGCAGATCATCAAGGCAAAGCCCGGCATGTCCATCGTATCGAGCAGCTTCCTGATGGAATGCCCGAACAAAGACCTCGGTGAAGACGGCCTTCTTGTTTATGCAGACTGCGTTGTAAATCCTTGTCCAAATGCACAGGAGACCGCACAGATCGCGGTATCCGCTGCGGAGACGGCGAAAGTCCTCTGCGGTATCGAAGAGCCGAGAGTTGCGCTTCTTTCCTTCTCCACGAAGGGCAGCGCAAAGCACGACCTCGTGACAAAGATGCAGGAAGCCACCAAGATCGCACACGAACTCGCACCGGACCTTCTTCTTGACGGCGAGATGCAGTTTGACGCCGCACTGGTTCCGGAGATCGGCGCTTCCAAAGCACCGGGCAGCCCGGTTGCCGGCCGTGCCAATGTCCTGATCTTCCCGGATCTTCAGGCAGGTAACATCGGATATAAGATCACCCAGAGAATCGGCGGTGCGGATTGCTTCGCAGTTCTCCAGGGTCTGGCAAAGCCTTGTAACGACCTGTCCCGCGGCTGCTCCGTAGAAGACATCGTCAACACCGTTGCCATGACGGCAGTACAGGCTCAGTGATCTATGACTAAATATTTCGTATGCTCAGATATTCACGGCGCGGAACTCCGACTGGAGTCCGCGCTTTCTGCGCATCCGGACATCGATACCGTCATCGTCTGCGGCGACATGGAATTTGAAGTATACGATATCGAAGAGATCATCCGAAGAAACACGTCCCGCAACATGGATATCCGCATGGTGCGCGGCAACTGCGATTCGTGGTTTTCCTCCGCGTCCCGCATCCCCGACCAGCTCATCATCCCCTTGTCTTCTTCGTCAAAGGCACTGGTGCTCCATGGTCATCTTTATCATGCAAGTATCGAGCTGATGGCCTACGCCGCCAAAGAACAGGGCTGCAATACCGTCATCTTCGGACACATACACAGACAGGTGGACAGAGAACAGTACGGCATCCGTTTCCTCAACCCCGGCGCCATGAAAAACCGAAACTACATGACCATCGAAACGAAAGAAGACGGAAGCCTCAACGTCAAGATGTTCGAGTGACGCCCAAAAACGCCCGCGCTCATGCATTTTTCTGCAGAAAATTTGCACGATTTTGCCAATATGCCTTTCTCTCCTTGAAAACACACGCGTATAAAAAGTATAATTGACGCATAAGTTTATATGTGGAATTGCGTGATTTTGCGCATCCCAATAACAGGAGGGAATCATATGGCATGTTTTATCGTTCCGGCAACGGAAGCAATCGTGACCACTATCGCAGCAAAAGTACTGGCGAAGAAAGAAATGAATACGGAGATCCATCACGAGGGAAGCTCCGAGATCATCGAAAAGACAGGTTTTTCCAGAAAACTGAACTGGTTGAATAATATGCTCTGGGGTGGTTCTGCACTCCTGGCACTTGAGCACGTATGGCACGGCGAAGTCGTACCGTGGTTCCCGTTCCTGACAGCGGCAGCCGATGCGGCAGACCGCGCGGAGATGTTCCACGAGATGGCCACCGTCGGCGTATCCATGGCCGCTCTGGTTACCGTAACCTGGGGCATCATGGTCCTCGTTTCTTCCCGTCTCGAAAAGCGCGCGACAAAGACCGCGACACAGAAGAACTGAGGTGATCCCATGACATTATTGATCTCTGTTTTCGCCGCGATCATCGCGACGATCGTATGGTATAAAAATGCACCGAAAGATGAGTGGAACACCGGCATGCTGGCCCTGATGTACTGGGGCGCTTCCCTGATGTGGATGTGCGACGCCATCTTCGAATACGCGGAGCTGAAGGATGAGTTCTTCAACCCGGCCGTCGCCGACATGATCAACGACTCCTTTTTAGGACTCACCGTTGTCGCACTCGGACTGGTCATCTGGCTGGTCGCACTTCTGGTCAAAGATCCGAAGGGCGTTTTGAAAGCCAAGTTCCAGACAAAGAAAATCAACTGATCACCACGGGCTGTCCCAGAAACGGACAGCCCGATTTGCAGAGGGCGAGTTATGAACACGCAAGTTAAGCAGATTCTGGAAGCGGTGGAGCGCGGAGAGATGACTTCCGAAGAAGCACTTCTCAAACTCAAGACCGCGCCATTTGAAGACCTGGGCTATGCCAAAGTGGATCACCACCGAAGCATCCTGCAGGGTGTTCCCGAAGTGATCTACGGCGCCGGAAAAACTCCGGAGCAGGTCGCGGGGATCCTCGAGGCCATGCGTAACCGCGGTCAGGAAAAAGTCCTCATCACACGTCTTTCCAAAGACGCCGCCGAAAAGATCCAGGAGACTGCTGAGATCGAGTATTTCGAGCAGGCAAAGATCGCGTATTTCGGACCGGCAAGAAAACCCGACGGCATCGGAAAAATCGTTGTCGCAACAGGCGGCACCAGCGACATGCCGGTTGCCGAAGAAGCGGCACTCACCGCCGAGTATTACGGTAACGACGTCGTGCGTCTTTACGACGTCGGCGTGGCCGGACTGCACCGACTTCTTTCCCACAAAGAAGAGATCATGACCGCCAGCGTCATCATCGCGATCGCCGGGATGGAAGGCGCGCTTGCCAGTGTCATCGGCGGACTAGCCGACTGCCCTGTCATCGCCGTACCCACCAGCGTCGGCTACGGTGCCGCATTTGAAGGACTGTCCGCACTCTTATCCATGCTCAATTCCTGTGCCAGCGGCGTGTCCGTCGTCAACATCGACAACGGATTCGGAGCCGGTTATCTGGCCAGCATGATCAATCATATGGAGGCAAAATCATGAAGGTACTTTACATCGACTGCTCTATGGGCGCCGCCGGTGACATGCTCACCGCCGCTCTCTGGGAACTCCTTCCCGCATCCGACCGCGAAGCCATGCTGGAAAAGCTCAACTCCCTGGGCATCCCCGGCGTGAAGTATACGATCACCCCCTCCGTCAAGTGCGGCATCACCGGGTCGCACGTCACCGTCACCATCGACGGTGAGGAAGAATGCGAGTGCATGCACGACCACCATCACGAGCACGGCGAGGCGCACGAACATGAGCATCACCACGATCATGACCATGAACATGAGCACACCCATTCTCACGAAGAGGGCGCGCACCATCACCATCACAGCCTCCACGACATCGAGCACATCGTCAGCGAGCACTTGAGTCTTCCGACCATGGTCGCCCTGGATGTGATGGCAGTCTATCAAGAGATCGCCGAGGCCGAGAGCCACGTACACGGAAGACCCGTGGATCAGATCCACTTCCACGAAGTAGGCTCCATGGACGCTGTTGCGGACATCGCCGCGGTATGTCTTCTCATGAAAAAACTCTCTCCGGATAAAGTCGTTGTTTCCCCGATTCACGTCGGTTCCGGAACCGTCCGCTGCGCGCACGGCATCCTGCCTGTTCCCGCACCGGCAACGGCATTTATCTTAAACGGCATCCCGACCTATGGCGGAAAGATCGACGGCGAGCTGTGCACCCCGACCGGTGCCGCGCTCCTTAAGCATTTCGCCACGAGCTTTGATCACCAGCCCCTGATGCGCACGACCGCCATCGGATACGGCATGGGAAAGAAAGATTTCCCGCAGGCAAACTGCGTCCGTGCGATGATCGGAGAAGCCGTAGAAGCGGCCCCTGAAACAAAGAACGCGCAGGTCGAAAACACCTGCTGCAACAACAGCATCGTGGAACTGTCCTGCAACGTTGACGACATGACCGGAGAAGCCATCGGATTTGCGATGGAACGTCTTTTTGAAGCCGGTGCAAATGAAGTCTACACCGTGCCCTGCGGCATGAAAAAATCCCGACCGGGCATCCTTTTGAGAGTGCTCTGCAAGCAGGAAGACCGCGAGAAGATGGTCAAGCTTCTGTTTACCCACACCACGACGATCGGCATCCGTGAACTGCAGTATCAGCGCTACACGCTCGACCGCACGATCGAAACACTCGAGACGTCATACGGACCGGTAAGAAAGAAGATCTCTTCGGGATATGGTGTGAAACGCGTCAAATATGAGCACGACGATCTGGCGCGCATCGCAAAAGAACAGGGCATCTCCCTGTCTGAAGCCATGCTGAAAGTACATCTGGAAGAAAAATAAAGCGCCTGCTCGAACCACGAGCGGCGCCGGTTTACAGATCCCCGTTGATGAACTGCGCGATCAAACGTCTCGCGGTATAGCCCTCCGGGGTATTCCACTCTGAATAAAAATGATAAAGGCCTTCGCCGTAGATGAGGCGGACATCCATGTCGCCTTCTTTCATGCGCGAATAAAGATCCATCACGTCCGGATAGAAGATCTCTTCAGTACCCGTCAGGATCAAGGTCTTCGGCAGATCGTGGATCTCGCCGTAGATCGGGCTGATGCGGTAGTCCTTGGGATCGAGATCGCCGGCCCACATCTCACCTAAGATGCGAAGACCGTAGGTACCAAGAAGGATATCTCTTTCCTCATAGTTCGGGACCTCGGGATTTGAAAGCGTGACGTCCAGCCAGGGGCAGTTCAGAACGATCTTGTCGGGAAGTTCCATGCCCAGCGTCTGAATATATTCCACAAAGCCCAGTGCCAGACCGCCGCCGGAAGAATCGCCGACCAGAACGAGCTCGTGGTCGTCTTCCAGAAGATCCTTATAGACCTCGAGGATGAGATCGTAAGCTTCCTTATATGTGCCGCCGAAAACCGGCTGGAAAAGCGGGATACAAAGGCGGGCGTCGCACCAGTCCACCATCTCGCGGAATGAGTCGCGGTACGTGATATCCATCAGATACGCACCACCGTGGATGATCAGGATGTTGCGCGAATATTCGTCGGGGTGATCTTTACTTGTCGCATAGTAGACTTTACTTCCCTGGATCTCCCGGCACTCCAGATGATCCGGACAATTCGCGACATTGTCCTTTGGGAAATCCGACAGCGGACGGTCTTTATAGGCTGCCAGAAGTTCATCTTCGAGTTTTCCTTCTTCGTAGTAGCTGCGGCCGACATCCGGAGAATTCTTTTTTTCCTCGATACGCGCTTTCTGCGCTTCCTGGATCTCGATGACGATCACGTCCGGATCGTCGCCGGTCTTCGTTTGAAGCGTCTCGGTCACGATCGCTTCGGTCTCAGACGGTGCAGAAGAAGCATCGCCTCCGGAAATCTTTTTGCGAAGCATTTTCGAGAGAAAGAGGCACGCAAAGCAGATCACGATTACCGAAAAGACGATGATCGTATAGGTGATCACTTTTCTTCTGCTTACGCCCTGATCCATCCTCCGGCCTTTCTGCTCCCTGCTGTCAGATGAGCTTGTCCATGCGCTCCTTGAAGATCTTCTTGTTGTTCTCGAAAAGGTTGTTGCCCTGGGTGTCGATGGAAACGATCAGCGGACCGAATTCCTTGACCTTCATGATCCAAAGTGCCTCCGGCATACCAAAATCCATCCACTCGACATCAGAGATCTCTTCAACTTCCTGAGCCGCCACTACGGCACATCCTCCCGGAAATGCACAGTGGATGGCGCCGAATTTCTTACAGGCTTCGGTGGTCTTTTCCATCATGCCGCCCTTACCGATGATCAGGCGCACGCCTGTCTGCTCGATAAAGTCCGCTTCCGCAGCCTCCATACGACGGCTGGTCGTCGGTCCGATGGAGACCATATACTGCTTGCCGTTTTCATCTTTGCCGACGATCGGACCGGCGTGGAAGATCGCGCCTTCTTTCAGGTCGATCTTTTCCGGCATGATCTTATCTTTTACGACACGGCGGTGGCCGCTGTCACGACAAGTCGCCAGCATGCCGGTCAGGTATACGGTATCACCGATCTTGAGATCTTTGATCTGTTCGTAGGAAATAGGAGTGGTCAGTACTTTCTTCATGTTCTTACACCTCCAGGGACTTTCTGTGGGAAAGGATCTCCGATGTGAGATCCGCGTGGATGATCATGTCGCCGCGACGGGTTGCCCAGCAGCCGGTCGAGATACCGACACCCAGGGTCGCCGGGTGATGCGCGGCCGCTTCGATATTGACGCCGAGCACGGTCTGGCTTCCGCCGAATCCCAGCGGTGCGATACCGAGGGAATTGAGACCTTCGCGGATCTCATCTTCCAGCTTTGCGACTTCCGGATAGGAAGAGTGCGTGCCGATCGGACGCAAAAGTGCTTTTTTCGAAAGCATCGCGGAAGTTGCGGCACAGGTACCCAGGCCGATACCTACGCAAAGCGGCGGGCAGGCATTGACACCCCAGTCCAGGATGGTCTGGTAGACGAATTTCTTGACGCCCTCGACGCCCTCAAGAGGCATCAGGACTTTACTTCTGCCCGGAAGCGAACATCCGCCGCCGGCCATATACATGCGAAGGCGAAGATCCGAGCTTCCCGGAACGAGTTCGTATTCGATATACGGTGCACCGTAGCCGGTATTGTCACCGGTATTGTGCTCACCTAAAGGTTCGACAACATTCGGACGAAGAGGTGTATTGAGCGTTGCATTTCGAGCAGCGGTAACCAGGATCTCCGGGATCTCTGCCTGATACGGAAACTCCGTACCGACTTCGACGAAATACTGGATCACGCCTGTGTCCTGACAGAGCGGACGATGCAGCTCCTTTGCCAAAGAAAGATCCTTCAGCATGCAGTCGTACATGGTCTTTGCGTTCGCGATCGTCTCCTGTTCGGCCATCTCACGAAGGCGGGCCTCCACGTCATCCGGCAGATAGATGCCCGTCATCCCGGTAAACTCTTCCACCGTCTTGATAAACTTCTGCTTCAAAGACTCTTCCATATGGTTTCCTCCCTTACGCCCTTAAATAGCATTAAAGAGTATCACATAAAAGAGGGCAAATTTCAAATCCGTCACTTTTTCTTTTCTCAATATTTTATAATGGGTTTCATGAAAGAAAGATGGTCGCATCGGAAAAGATGCGCGAAGTAAAGGAGAAGGAAATGAAGCACAAAAAACTACTCGCCGCGATCCTGGCTGCGTCCATGGTCCTCCCTCTTGTAGGTTGCAAGAAGGCGGAAGAGACCAAAGCCAAGAAGCGCAAATCCACGAAAAAGACGACGATCGAAGAAACAGAGACCGAAGACACCGAGCCGTCTGAGTCCGAAACGACCGAACCGACCGAGGACACGAAGACTTCCGAGACCTCTTCTGCCATCGATAAAGAAACCTACGAAGGCGCGAAGATCCCGCTCGATCCGGCTGCAGGATTCGGAACCGGAGAGCAGGATGACCTCACCGCGAAGCTTCTCGAAGACGACCGCGTCGTCGCCGCCGAAAAGCGCACGGCTTACGCGGATATGCTCGATCACGACAAGTATGTCGTCTTCTGGTCGATGCCGCTTGACTGGGAAGATCCGGATGCCGGTGAGTTCCTCCTTCGAAGCGAGCTGGTCCTTGCCGACATCGACGGCCCGAACACATTCATCTGCGACGGCTACATGCTGGCCGGCTATTTCGATTTCGATTTCCGAAATGATTTCGCCGAGACTTTCGACACGAACGTGATCGAGTGCGAGCACCGCTTCTTCGGCTACTCCGTACCGGAAGGTCTTTCGAACGATTCGACCGATCTTTGGCAGTATCTTACCGATGAAAATGCCGCGGCGGACTTCCACTACATCATCGAGACATATAAGACGATCCTCTCCGGCAAATGGGCTTTTACCGGCGGCAGCAAGGGCGGCCAGCTGACCCACATGCAGTCGCATTTCTATCCGGACGACGCCGACATCTACGTTTCATTTGTCGCACCGGGCGGATGCGCACAGGATGCCCCGGACTTCTTCGACTTCATCTATACCGCGATCGGAAATGAAGCATATGGTGAAGCAAAAGCCGAAGAATACAGAAATCTGGTCCTGGAGTTCCAGGTCGAAGCCATGAAGCTCAAGGACAAACTGGCAGACCGCTACTATCAGTACGGCATCCAAAACGGCAGCGAATTTAACGACTTCACCACACCGGAGATCCTCTACGATATGTGCGTTCTGGAATTTGCCACCACATTCTGGCAGTATTTCCCGGACTTCGATATGCTCGAGGATATCCTCGCCATGGATCGAAGCAGCGACAAATTCGCCGACAAAGTTTTTAACTATCTCGTCGTTACAAATGAACCGGATATCTGGGCGACCACATCCGTCTACTTCCCGTATTACGTACAGGCTGCCAAGCAGAACGGCGAGCACGAATACGACTTCTCGTTCCTTCGCGCCGCACTGGCCGAGCAGGGCCTGGAAGATCTTCTGACAGTCACGGAAGACATGGAAGAAGGACTTCTCTACCGCATGGTCTTCACGGACGAACAGCTCGAGACTTTCACCTTCGATGATTCACTTTATAACGACATGGTCGAGTGGTCCCATACCACAGACTGTACGGTGATCATGATCTACGGCGCCCGTGATGTATGGTACTCCATGCGTCTTCCGGATGTCACCGACAACCCGAACATCCATATCTATGTCGGTGAAAATGCTTCCCACATGGCAAACCTGCAGATGGTTACTTCCACCGAGCGTGCCGAGATCGAAAGACTCGTCAAAGAAGCACTGGGCATCTAAATTCGGGAGAGAATCTGATCAGAAATAACGAGCATAAAAGAGCGCGGCTTCCGTTTCGGAGACCGCGCTTTTTTATTCATTTATCTTTCCTGTACGACAGTCTGCGTCCGGTTCTGTATCGTCTTACAGACCGCATCGAGAGTCTGCTGGCCGGTAAAGAAGGCGGGCGCTTCTTCGATGATGATCAGAAGCACTGTCGGGTCCGACTTTTTGACCGTTCCCACACTCTCCACCAGAGTCACAAGCTCCGTCGTGTGTTCTTTCGTGATCTCGACCGGCCGGGTGTTTGGATCCTCGGAGTACTCTTCCCAGGTTTTCAGCCTCTCCTCGTAACGACGGATCAAGGCTTCGTTTTCCTTTTCCAGGGCACTTCTTGATATCGGGATCTCAGAAAGTGCTGTCCCTTCACTCTCCTGTGTCTGCAGGATATACCGGATGAAGTCCCACGATTCTTTCTGATTCGCCGAGTATTTGGAAACGCCGATAGTCAGATTCATATTCGCGGCAAGCGCGCCTCCCGAACTGCTCGGTACACCGCAGAAGACCTCCGGTCCGTCCAGTTTATTTCGAAAATTCACATAATCCTGCACATTGAACATCCAAAGATACGGATACCAGGCCTGACGGCCATTTTCAAACATAAGATAAGACTCGTAAAAATCCTCATCCTGCATCCTCTGCGCATATGTCCTCGGAGAACCATACTTTTTCACGAAAGTAAGCAGCTCCTTAAACTCATCGCTTTCGAAGTTTACGGTTTTTCCCGAATAGTCGATGAAGTGTTCGTTAGACTCGGAAAGAAGAAGTTCCAAAAGCTCCTTATACTCCATCTCCTGGATCACGGAAATATCCGGTGAAAGCGAGGCGGCTTGTTGATCGAACTTTTCATAGGTCCAGGACGTATCGGATCCAAGAAGCGTTGCATTTCCCAAAAAACCGACGATACCGAACGTGATCGGCATATGGTAAAGCTTTCCGCCTTCTTCCGAAGCACGAAGGATATTATCGAAATAAAGACTTCTGTCCAGTCCCGTTCCGTCGGTTGCGTCGATCAAAGGATTTAAGTCCACCATGACCTGATCCGAGTTAAACTGGGAAAACTGCGAGAAATTCACCAACATGTCCGGGCCGTTTCCGGAAACGATATCGAGATAGATCTTGTCCGACAGCGCGGCGTCTTTATTCATATAGTCCCCGCTCATATGCAGATCCGCCGAATAATCATGCACCATGATGCGGCTTTGGGCGTCCGGGTTCGTGTTATAGCGGATGACGTCGTCAAGATTCATCGTAGTTTCACAGGTTCCGATCGTCAGGATCTTCTTTCCCGCATAGGGATTCTTTTCCGCCTTGACCGCATGCACGAGCGATACCGTCGTGACATATCCGTCGCCTTCTTCCTTCAAAGTCGAATTCAGAAAATAAATCTCCTGATCCGAGATGATCCGAGGTTCCGACCCGCGCATATTCATGTAGTTATAGTCCGTGTTGGTCCAGGAGAAGATCTCTTCATCCTTCGTAGCATCGATGAGATCCGCCTTGATAATGCCGTTCGAATTCACATAGTAAAGGCCACCCGCGGCCTTGACCAGAGAATAACCGTGGTTGCACTGAATCTTATCTCCGACGAAATTGAAAGTGTTGAGGTCGTATTCCTGAAGATAGTGATAATTGTTGGCTTCGTCATCGAAGTCGTGATGATAGCACGAGGCATAGAGTTTCCCGTCCTGATAGAAGACCTGACCGTTAAATTCCTCGATATATGCACTATTTAGGAGTTTTCCGTCTGACCCGATCACGCAGATCCCGTCATAGTGTCCGACGACGATCCTTCCATCCGGGAGCATAACTGCATCTGACTCGACGCCGCCGGCATACTCGACCGTCATGACCTGCTCCATCTGCCCGTTATCCAGAACTTTTTCAAGGTATGTCGTACCCTCCCGGTTTACCAGAGCCATCGTCTCGCCTTTATCATTTTCAAATGACGTCAGGATATATTCTTCGTAACTTACGCCTTCGTCTCCGCCGGAAAGCGCAGCCTTCCGGATCAGATTGCCATCCAGGTCAAAGAGCACAGAGAACCTTTCCGAGTACTGTCTTTGCACTTCCATAAACTCATCATATTCCATATTCGGCATTTGCTTTTTCAGTTCGGCGGGCATCTTATAGTGGACACTGCAATACGGGATCGAGATCATATTCCCGACAAAGCGGATCTCTGTCTGATCGATATCGATCGTCTCGACATCTCTTCCCTCTTCGGTCGGGATCACAATATGCATCTCCGAAACATCGAAGAACGGATCTGTCTCTTTTACCGTCGGCACTTCTGCTTTCGCTTTTTTCTTACATCCCGCAAGACCTGAAAGGAGAAGCGCAAGACTGAGCACAAGCGCTGCGGGAGCCGTATATTTTCTGGAGGCAGCTTTTTTCATCTTTCTATTCTCCCAAAAAGACAGGTATACTATTTACAGCATACCACGTTTTAGTAATGAAGGAGCACATCGCATGAAGACCAATCTCGCCAACAACATCCGTACTTTCCGTAAAGAACGAGGCCTGACCCAGGAGCAGCTCTCCGAGGTCTTCGGTGTTTCCGTCGGTGCCGTGCACAAATGGGAGACGGGTCTGTCGACTCCGGAACTTCCGATCATCCTCGAGATGGCCGACTTTTTCGACCTGTCGCTCGATGTCATGATCGGCTTCGACCTCAAGGACAACAGCATGAAGGAGACCGCCCGCCGGCTCCGTCAGCTCAAAGATGCGCTCGATCCCGACGCGATCATCGAGGCGGAAAAGGCACTGAAGCGCTTCCCGCACAGTTTTGAGATCGTACGTGAGTGCGCGTGGATCTACTCCTCCTTCGGTTCATTTCTAAAGATCAACAAGAAATATCTCAACCGCTCAAAAGAGCTCTACTTTCAGGCACTCCGCCTCATCTCGCAAAACTCCGATCCGAACGTAAACGAAGCCGTACTCTATGGCGAACTCTCGGGCGTATACCAGCTTCTCGGCGATACGAAGACCGCTCTGAAGATGCTCAAAGAACATAACGCCGGCGGTATCTTCAACATCTCCATCGGCCAGATGCTCGCGATGCAAAAAGACCAGGAAGACGCCGACATCTACCTGTCCTACGCCCTTCTGATCAAGCTCGGCGAGATCTGTAACCTCATCATCTCGAAGATCTACGTGTTTGCCAGAACCGGCCAGTTCGAGGACGCCCGCGACCTTCTCGAGTGGGGCATCCAGACAAATCTTGCGATGAAAAAAGACGGCATGCCGATCTTCCTTGATAAGATCAGCTGCCTCTACCTGACCTGCATGGCCTGGGTCGAACTGCGGATGGATCACAAAAAGAAGGCAGCACAGTACTTAAAAGAAGCCATCGAGACCGCGGATGCATTTGACGCGAATCCGGATTACGATGGCAAGAATCTGAAGTTCGTCGCCCTGAACCAGAGCTGCAAGATGTTCGAAAACACCGGCGAAACCGCCCGCATGAGCGTCGAAAACTGCGTCACCGAGATCCAGGATCCAGAATTTGACCAGTTCTGGAAAGAGTTCCAAAAGAAAAACTGATAGAGCTATTGTGTAGCATGAATCTATTGTTTTTCGTATGTATCAATTCTACACAAATTCTACATGTCGGATATTAATATAACGATTATCCGGCATATTATTGCCGTTCAAAAATCAATTGTTCCTTCTTTTACGATTGCCTAAAAGATTCTGATAATACAAAATTACCAATAGGATAACAATTATATAATCAGCATGTAGCATTTTACTCATACCTCAGTATTACATTTTTTGTGCTTTTGAAAACCTAGTGATTTTTTATCTGTTTTACACATCTGTTGTTGACAAATTATTTTCGATGTTATACTATGCAGTTGTAAAAATCTATTCATTTCCACGAGGTGGCTTGAGAATGAATTACAATTTTGACTGGGACATTGTTAGCGAGGGCGCTCCTTATGTGACCATCAGCAGCTTGGGGCTTGCCTTTAATATGGCATCAGTGAAAAAACTGGATACGCCCGAGTATGTTATGCTCGGATTTGACTGTAACCAGATGGTAATCGGAGTGAAACCAGTTACGGGAGTGGATGAAACCGAAAAGAACGTGTATCAGTTTAAAGGGAGAGTTAAAAACAACTGGGTGCGAATCGGATGCAAAGATTTTGTTAAATACCTTGAGAAACTATCAGGAGAGGACTATACAAAATCCAAGCGCTATATGGCTGATTTCGACTCGGATAATGACCTGCTGATCGTGAAGGTTTCCGAGGAAGGAGATGATGACATGACAGAAGAAAACATATAAGAAAACACATCATCAACTACTGGTACTAGTTGGTGATGTGTATAAGTTGTGTGCTATGATTATAGCCTTCCAACATCTATATCATAGCACACCATTTCACTTTAGAATATTACATTTTTGGAGGACGGTGATGCTATGATAGGTTCTATCATTGATATCTTCGAAATTGAACGTATCTACAGAAAATACTTGTTAGAACGAGATGTTAAGTTTGACAAACTCGGACGTCCAATCTTTCAGGCTTCTATGTTTTTGAAAAGTGCCCCTGATATGATTGTAACGTTCGGGTGCCGAAATAATCCTCGATTGGTTAAAGACCCTCTTAAAACTGCAATTTGTTTTTTTGCACCGGATTCTGATTTATACCCTCGTCTTGAGAAGGTATTTGATGAGTTGGACGAGTACAAAAGGTTTTTGGCTGTTGTTACTATGGATCTTACGTTTACTGCCGACATGGATGTTGAATTGCAGCACCTCATAGTTTCTATAAATCAGTTGTTTTCAATGATACTTGCAATCAATGGGATAAAACTAATACAAAATACCCGTTCCGGCGGGCTGAATTGTACTTATGCGTTTACTAATGTTCCAACAGGCATTTCTGTTGCTTCGGGATTCTTAGGTTGTTCCATGATATCCGAGAATAATCTATCGTATATAAGTAAAATTTTGTTCTTATTACCGAGTCAGATTTTTATCTATGGAAAACATGATGCAGTCGCTGAAGCTCAACTAGATCAGTTTGGGTTTACGTACAGAAGTTATACAGATATGCACAGACTCATCAAGAATAAGGAGGTCTATTATGGCTGATGATAAACCAAAGTACTCTAAAGCATCGAGTACTTTTGTACAAAAAACAATCCACGAGTCCAAAACGGACATGGACAGATACGAAAGAAGCAAGGAGAGAGAACGTAAATTTAATGATACCTGGATGCAGAACATGGTTAATCTCAATGATATAGTCCATTTGTTCGCACCCAATTCAGAAGGAAAAGTTCATGGGGTAAAATTTGAATTTGAAGGCGACAGGTATATCATAAAAGCAGATATGGCAAGCGGATATTTGCGAATATATGACAAAATCTTACGTGCTTATGTGAAACTGGATGGCAATCCAGGATCATTGTCGAATACACACTTTAAGATTATGAAAAGGAGTGAGATGTGAGTATGAAAGTGTATTTAGCTAAAGACCTAACAGATCTGCCAATGTATGGAGATGTTCCAGATTTGACACAAGCATTGCCCCCAAAAGTCGTTTCTTTCGAGATTTCAGAAGACGCGGGCAGAAAACTTGATTCTTCGTTCGTAGATTCGACAAATACGTTGTGCGATGCCACATTGGATTTCGGAGATTATCAATACTATGATCCAAAACAGTGTGGCCTATTGTTGAAATGGGTTGAAAATACTGTAGACAACGCAACAGACCCTTTATTGCTTGAGTTTTATCACAACCTGAGAGTATTTCTCGAGTATGCAGTTAGTAACAACACAGGACTTGCGATTGAATTGTGAGGTCACTTTGATGAAGACTTCATACAAACTGTTCGGCATATACTGGGATCATAAAAGCAGCGTTGATTTTCAGGAAATCGCGATTATTCCATACAAGCCAAGGATTGATTACAAGGCAGGCTATTGTTTGTTCGATATTATCGGAGAGTTCCGCGCAATAAAATTCAGCGAGTTACTCTCTGTCGAGACAGACGATAAGTGGATTTCCATTTGTACCAAACTTAAAAACATCGGCAAAATCGCTATAGAAATTGACTACGTGCCTTTCCCGTCAGAAATCTCTTCAGCATTCTTTTTGAAAAAGCTGTGCCAAATCTACTATGCATTACAGCATGACAACCCTGACTCTCAGCTCGCTATTCAAATACCTCCAGACAGTTCCGATCCATGGCAAGAAATACTTGCCACAGTATCAACGTGTTCAACACGATAAGAGAAAAACCTTTCTAAGGCTCTCTCCGCAGACGCATCGCGTCAAGGAGCAGAGCCGGGAAAGGGGTTTTCTCTTACTTCTTGACTCGTTCTTTCACTGCGCAAACAATCAAACCCACAACATCCAGTCCGAAGAAGTACTGCGTGACCGACATGCCGATCGCGTAAGCTTTTCCGTGCGCGCCGTCCTTTACGCCTTTGACCAGGAACGCGATCAGCATCGGCGCGGTGCCTGCCATGGAGATCCAGCCCATTACCGACAGAAATGCGATCGCCGGCGGGGAAACAAAGATCATGAATACGATCGGGGTAAAGATCAGAAGGAAAAAGATCACGATGAGCATACCGCCCATGATATAAAACGGGATCAGTGCATACTTGGTGATCCTCGCTGCGATCAGCATCTCTCTTCGATTTACATTCTTCGATGTCGCGCAGATGACGATGTTGATGATCGCCAGCAGAAGCGGGATCAGAAGGAACACAAACACCAGGTTCGAGCCCAGCCCACCGTTCGACTGACGGGCAAATTCATCGTATTGTTCCTGACTCGTGATTGATGCGTCCGGATGCGGCAGCGCATTGACCGCCAGGACCGGATAGATATATGTCATCACGACATAGATGATGGACCAGATATAGATCGGCCGAAATCCTCTCTTTTCCGGTATCAGCGTACCGGTACCGTTAAAGTCTCCATTCTCCATAATCTCTCTCCTCCAAAGATTATCAGATCGTTTTTTCGCCGAAAACTCGGCACCTTAACTGATTCACATCATTATAGCATCCTATTTTTTTCTTTACACGAAACTTTCAATTTCCTATTTTTGCTTCCTGTAGTATAATAGATAAAGGTTCTTTTCGAACTCGACAATATTATTCCACAACTCGGGAGGCTATAAATGACACTTGAATCACTATACGAGGGCGTAAACCTTCAAGACTACTATATCGGACGCGTCACGCAGACTTTCAGAAGCTGCTGTGTGGCACAGGTCGAAAACCTCCCTCTGATGTACGACAGAAGCAAGTTCAACAGATCTTTCCTGCCGAATACCATCAACTACTTTGTACTGATCGAATCCACCGCCGGTATCTTCCTCGGTGAAGTATTCGAGAACAAAGCGGCGAAGATGGAGAACTTCGACGCAGTCATGAACGGCGAAGAAGCCGACGGATTCCACGAGATCTGCATCGATACGATTGCTCTTATGGGACCGAACGCAAACAAGTTCGAGCTCGCCGGTTTTTCGACCCTCGGTATCACCGACAAGGTCTATCTCGCAACCGATCAGGTCTATACCCTGTTCCTGCAGTCCCTCGAGTTCGCCCGCGACGATGAAGAGTCGCTCCCCGCTTTCGCAACTTACCTCAACCGTGGTAAGAACGCAGAAGTTATCTTAAAGCCGAGTACACTTTTCAACCGTCACCTCATGTGCATCGGTGCGACAAACAGTGGTAAGTCTACCACCGCACTGGCTATCCTCGACAAGTTGATCTCCACAGGCCGTAAGGCACTGATCATCGACCCGACAGGTGAGTACAGAGACGCTTTTTCCAACCAGGAAGTCACCAAGCTGACCCTCGGTGTCGATACCACGATCTCCCCGAGTAAGATCCGTATGGAACAGTGGGAAAAACTTTTCGAAACCGAAAACAGCAGCCAGGGTGCCGTTCTTTCCGAGGCGATCACTTCTCTTCGTTACATGAAGAAGGTCGGAGATGACTCCTACTACTTCAAAGTCGGTGCCAACATCGACGAAGTTCAGGAAAACCTCGCTTCCGTTTCCAAGGACGATACAGACTTTAATATCGAGCTCCTGCCGGAGCAGATCCAGGCTGAGTCCGTATGCGAGCCGGATCGTGACAACAACTACAACTTCAGATATCGTTATGACTCCCTGAAGGCAAACTCCAACGCTTCCTTCGTACAGAAGATCCAGTATCAGATGACAAACACCCGATTCCTGACCTTCTTCTCGAACGATCCGGGCATGTATAACCTTCTCGATGTCGTAGACGATTTCGTACATAACCCGAGCTCGAGCCTTTACATCGACACTTCTTCCCTCGGTGCTGCCGAAGGTATCGGTGGTATGGTCATCGACCTCGTAAGTAACTTTGTTATTTCTGAGGACAATGTTTCCCCGTTCGTATTCTTCATCGACGAGGTTCACAGATATTCCAAGTCCAGATATTCCGAGAAGGAATTCCACGGCGGCCTGACCCTCATCGCAAGAGAAGGTCGTAGAAAGGGTATCTTCCTTTACCTGACATCCCAGAACCCGAAGGACGTATCTCCGGTTCTCTTTGGTCAGATCGGTACCCTCCTGATCCACAGACTCATGCTCAACGACGAGATCCGCGCCGTAGAGAGCCACCTCGACGATTACGCGATCAAGCACGTAAGAAAGCTGAATCAGGGCGAAGTGATCCTCACGAGCGTAAACCTCCTGCATAACGTATTCATCCACGTTAACAAGAGTGCCAGAAAGCAGTACAACGATACTCCGCTTCTTTGATGCAGAGCATTTTCTAAAGCAAAACCCGAAGGCTCCTCACACGAGGAGCCTTTTTGCATCTGTATAGAATTGAAACCACCGCGTCCGCAAGGTATAATCTCTCATAGAAAGACGGGGATGAATATGGCATATATCGAGTTTCAAGACGTAAAGAAAATATATAAGTCCGGCGACGTGGAAGTGCGCGCACTCGACGGAGCGGACTTCTCCATCGAAAAAGGTGAACTGTGCGTGATCCTGGGCCAGTCGGGCGCAGGCAAGACCACGCTTTTAAATATCCTCGGCGGTATGGATACGCTCACGAGCGGTACCGTCCTTCTCGACGGAAAGAAGATCTCCGACTACCGGGAAAAAGAACTGGCGAACTATCGCCGCGTCGATGTCGGCTTCGTATTCCAGTTTTATAACCTGATCCCGAACCTCACTGCGATCGAAAATGTCGAGATGTCCTCGCAGCTCGTCCCCGATCCGATGGATCCGGACGTGGTCCTCGAAGATGTCGGACTGTCCGACCGGAAAAAGAACTTTCCGGCACAGCTTTCGGGTGGCGAGCAGCAGCGTGTGGCCATCGCCCGCGCGGTCGCAAAGAACCCGAAGCTTCTTTTGTGCGACGAACCGACCGGCGCCCTCGATTACCAGACCGGTAAATCGATCCTCCGTCTTCTGGCGCGTCTTTGCACCGAGCGCCACATGACGGTCGTCATCATCACGCATAACTCCACGCTGGCCGCGATGGCAAACCGCGTCATCCGCATCAAGAACGGCCGGATCGTGAGTAACGAGATCAACTCCGAACCGAAATCCATAGAAGACATCGAATGGTGATCCCCACATGAAGCGCAGTTACTGGAAGATCGTTTTTCGATGCATAAAAGGAAGCCTGATGCGTTACCTGGCGATACTTTCGATCATCGCCCTGGGCGTGGGATTTTTCGCCGGCTTAAAAAGCACGATGCCGGCATTTTTCGCAACCGGCCAAAAGTTTGTAAAAGACCAGGCGCTCTTTGACTACCGCCTCCTCTCGACCGTCGGATTTGACGACGAAGACGTCGAGGAACTTAAAAAGATCTCCGGCATCCGCGCTTGCGAAGGCGCGGCCTATAAAGACGCACTCGTCACAAGAAACCCTCAAGCAGGCGAAGATCCGGACGAGACCGTGTCGGTCGTCCGTTTCCATACGATCACGGAAAACGTAAACATCCTCCGCCTTATCGACGGAAGACTTCCTGAAAAGCCGGATGAGATCGTGGTTGACGAATATGTCTGCTCGTCTGACCTGATCGGTAAGACACTTCTCCTTTCTGGTTCCGACGGATTCTCCTTCTCGGAATACACTGTCGTCGGTCTGGTGCGCTCTCCTTATTACATGAATTTTCAGAAAGGTACGTCCGATATCGGAGACGGATCGGTCGACTTCTACGCATATGTCCAAAAAGAAGGTCTGGATTATCCGGCATATTCCGAGGTCTACATCACGACCGATTCTGACGTCAAAGCATTTACCGAAGAATACGACACGGCCATGAAGGACTTCGAAAAGACCCTTCGCCCGCAGGTGGAAGATGTGGTCAACGCCCGCTACGACCGTCTGAAAGAAGAATACGAAGCACAGCTTGCCTCGATGGCCAATCTCGGCGGACTTTTGCAGATGGACGCCTCCGCGGTCGGAAAAGCATTTCCCGAATCGGCCGAGACATATATCTTAAAGCGTGACACGAACGTCGGCTATGTCAGTTTTGAAAATGACGCGAAGATCGTTGACGGCATCGCGCAGGTCTTCCCGATCTTTTTCTTCGCGCTGGCCGCCCTCGTCTGCTCGACGACCATGCAGCGTATGGTCTCGGACGAAAGAAGTGAGATCGGCACGATGCGCGCCGTCGGCTACTCGAAATTCTCCATCGTTTTGAAATACATCATCTACTCCGGCTCCGCCTCCGTGATCGGCGCCGTCGGTGGATTTGCCGCCGGAACGAAGATCTTTCCGTTTACGATCTGGAAAGTCTACGAGATGATGTACGGATTTGCGCCCATCACCTTTACAAACGAGATCCCGCTTTTCCTGATCTCTCTTCTCGTATCGCTTCTTTGCTCCGTGGGTGTCACGGTCGTCACATGCTTTAGTGAATTTACGGAGACACCGGCTGAACTGGTTCGTCCGAAAGCGCCGCCGTCCGGAAAAAGGATCTTTCTTGAGTACATCACGCCGGTCTGGAAGCGCCTTTCTTTCCTGCATAAAGTTTCCGCGCGAAATATCTTTCGCTTCAAAAAGAGAATGTGGATGATGCTCATCGGTATCGCCGGCTGCACGGCCCTTCTCATCACGGGATTCGGTCTTAAAGACTCGATCAACAACCTCATCAACTTCCAGTACGATGAGATCATGACCTATGACGTAGCCGTCAACTTCTTCCCCAAAACGGACGTGTCCGATATGGAAGAGATCCTGAAAGAAGCCGACAAGGAGATCGGCGAAGAGACCGAAAAGATCCTGATCCGCACCGAGCGCGTCAAGCACTCCAGCAAGACCGCGATCCGCGATGTCGAAGTCTTCATCTCGGACGACCCGGCATTTACTTACTTCATCAACCCGCATAACGGAAAAGAAGTCTATTCCCTTCCGAAGACCGGCGAGATCGGTATCAGCTTAAAGCTCGCCGAGTCCAACAAACTCAAAGTCGGCGACAGTATCACGCTCGAATACGGAGACGAAGGAAGACCGATCACACTGCCGATCGGGTATATCTTCGAAAACTATACCTTTCACTACGCGATCATGGACGCCGCCACCTACGAAAGTGCATTTGGCGAAGAATATAAACCCGGAACCGCACTGATCCGTCTGTCGGACGGAAAGTCCTACGAATACGGCTCCGCGGTCGGTTCCGAAGAAAAGATCCAGTCATGGACGATCATGGAGGAAGGCAGAAAGAGCTTTTCGCAGACGATGGAAAAGATGAACTACATCGTCCTTTTAGTCATCCTTTGTGCCGCGGCGCTGGCCTTCATCGTGCTCTTTAACTTAAATAACATCAATATCTCCGAAAGAACGCGCGAGATCGCAACGCTCAAGGTCCTGGGCTTTAAAAGAGGCGAGACCGGAAGCTATGTATTCCGAGAAAACTTCATCCTCTGCCTTCTCGGCTTTATCCTCGGCATCCCGCTGGGCGTCCTTTTGCACCGTTTCGTCATCTCGCAGATCAAGATGGACATCGTGACGTATAAGATCGTCATCCTCCCTCAAAGCTACCTTTACGCCCTGATCCTGGTCATCCTCTTCTCTCTTGGCGTCGACCTTCTGATGCGCGGCAAGATCCGCGCCATCGACATGACCGAGTCCTTAAAGAGTATCGAGTAAACCTCGATCTTTCGGCGCGCACTTCTCTTTTTTGCAACATAAACATCTCGAAATGCAACTTGTGCAGATTTGCCGACGTGCGGATTTTCCCTTTGCTATAGTGAACTCATCAAGACAACAGCAAGGAGAAACACAAAAATGAAACAGCACAGCAAACTCGTTAAAGGAATCATCATCACAGGATGCGTCATCGCAACACTCGCCATCGGCGGCACCATCGTTTTAAGCGGTGTGATCTCGGACAAGATCCTGCATCAGAATAAAGATAAAGATACACACAACAACAGCATCAAGCAGCTTGAGGTATGGGGATACGATCTGGAGCATTTCAATAATACATATAAGGGAACGGAGATCTCCGCAGAAGCCAAAGACGGCAACGTCGTTCCGGCTACCTTCTTTGATACGGAAAGCGAAAAGTGCGTCGTACTCGTACACGGCGCCGGCGGAGACAGAGTATGCACCTATCCTCTGGCAGAGCAGTATATCGAAAGAGGTTACGATGTCATCGCCATCGACCAGAGAGGCTGCGGCAAGAACCCGGACGATAAGGTCACATTCGGTATCCACGAAGCATATGACGTCGAGGCTATGGTCAGCTACGCAAGAGAGACTCTCCACGAAGATGAAGTCATCGTTCACGGCCAGTCCATGGGTGCGCAGACCGTCGTCGTATATGCGGCAAATGTCGAAGAAACCAGCAGTTCTGCCGCGGATGCAGTGATCTGCGACAGCCCGGTCCCGGGTATGGAACTGATCCTGCGCCTGTCCTTTGCAGGAAATGAAGAAGATGCTTATTCACTTTCCAACAACTACCTGGTCGGCACCAGCAAGACATTCATGAAGGTATTTGAAAAAGTGGATTTTGACGACGCCGACACCATCGCCATCGCCAAGAATATCCAGATCCCGACCATGATCATCATCTCCGACAAAGACGAGGTTTGTCTTCCCAAATACGTGCAGAAGATTTATGATAATATGACTTGTGAAAACCGCACTCTCGTCCATGTGGACAGTGCGCATATTGAGGGGGTAATCGACGATCCGGAAGGATACATGAACAGCGTAGAAGCATTCCTTTCATCCGTCGGTCTTTAAGAAATGAAACTGAATCTGTACGAAGATAAGAATAATATGAATGAGCACGTGGACGTATATTACGCAAATATGCGTCCCGTGATCCGTCAGATCATCGACTCGGTCAACAAGGACCGCCCGACACTTTCCGGACGGCCGGCCGACGAGGATCTCGATGACGGCGAAGAGATGATCCTCGATCCTTCTGAGATCTATTACCTGGATCACATCGAAAGAAAGCTTTTCGCATATACGAAAGACGGCGTGTTCCGCATCATGAACACCCTGGCCTCATGCGAGGAGATGCTCTGGACCTACGGCTTCGTCCGTGTCTCCAAGTCCAACCTGATCAATATCTACAAGATCCGCCAGCTCAAGCCCGATCTCAACATGAAGGTCTACGCGTCCTTCGATAACGGCGAGCGGATCTGCATCAACCGAAGCTATAAGAAGAGCTTCAACGACTACCTGCAGAAGATGAGGGGGATCATGTAACCATGGAACGTGCAAAACAATATATCGTAGAACTCTGCTGTGTATACACTCTCATGTCGGTCCTCGGCGCCATCGTCAACATCATCGCAGGCACGCAGACGAATAATGCAAATGTACTGGTCATGTTCGCTACCTGCGCGATCGCGGCTTTCGTCCTTTACCTTCATAAGCTTTTCGACAGCGTCAGCCCGCTTGTCATGATCATCGTGCAGTATCTTATCGCGTGCGGTCTTTGCGCCGTTCTGCTTCTGGTCATCCAGAAAGTTTTTAACCAGACCGTTACGGCCAAGGGGTGGTTCGAGTACTACCGCTCCTTCACGATCCCGTACATCGTCCTCGCGGCTTTATACTACTACCGCGTCTTCTCGGAAACAAAAAAGCAGGATGAACTGATCCGTCAGATCCAGCAGAAAAAAGAGTCATAAACAGGAGAAAAAACATCTTTGATCTTTTGGTGCTTTAACTGTATTTTCCGAGCTGCTCTTTAAACTTTTCGAGCCATTTCCCGGAGTATTCCAGACCAGGTTCCGACGAAGAAGATCTCTCCAGGTATTTTCTCACGAGCACCCAAAGCTCCTGTGCCGCCGCTTCTTTATCTTTATATACATTCGTCATCTCATCGGAAAGAAAAGAAGAAATGAACGTCTCTTTTTTCTTTTTCATGTAACGGGATACGGCCACCGCAACGCCATATAAAAGCGCGCCGAGAAGAATAAAGAAGACGCCAAGGATGATCAAACTGAAAACATCCTTTTCATCTTCGAAAAATGCAGCAACGACTGCGGCGATTCCCATGATCAGAAAGATCGTGCCGAAAACCGCGGCGATGATCGAGCCCCTCGGACTCCAGTCCCTTTTTGTTGTGGAAGTGTTGATATGCATATCTTATTTGTTGAAAGGCTTTCCGCAGTGCGGGCAGTGGGAGCCATACACTCTTCCGATGTGTGTATCACAGTGCGGGCATTTTACGAAAACATAGTGAAGGATGATTCCGGCCAGAAATGTAACCGAGCCCAGGATCAAGAACAAGTAAAGCAGCACTTCATTGTTTAAAAAGGCTAAAGATGTCATGAACGAAACAGCGCCCAGCATCATGATTCCGAAACAGCCCCATGCTTTTGCATAAATACTCTTCATTTTTGTCACTCCTTGATTGTCATCATTTTTGTAGAAACCGTCTACAAAAGCATCCTCAACATATTTGTTTATACCATCTTCTGAGTCCGTTGAAAACTCATTTGTTAGAGATATACTCCTATCGTTTCCTGAACTGCCTTACATTCAGGATCACGCCAACTAATAAGAACCCGTAGAAAAACAGCAGGTAATATCCGAACAGCGTCATGCCGAAAACCTGTCCGAGGAATCCGAACAGAAGCGGTGAAGTCAAAACGGCTATATTTGCCACCGCCATCTGCGCGCCGATCGAAGCGATGGTGGTAATAACACCACCCAGCGAGATCGGCAGTCCGTATTCCGTATAGATTGCAGGCCAGGCGGTTCCGAAAAGAGAATCGGGAATACCTAGTCCGATAAACGCGATATAGATAACAACCAGAAGCAATGTAGCCATTCTTTATTCCCGTTCATCCTGGTTTTTCCGCTCTTCACGCTTTTGTCTCCGCTGCGGGCGGTTCTTCTTTTCTGACGCGAGTACTTCCACCGCCGCATCCGTCATATCCTCGTCCCAGGTCTTTCCTGAAACGATAGCATCTGTCCAGGGACAGAATTTCTTATAGTCCGAGTCAAATACCACTGTATACGGCGGGCCGCACCGGTCATCCACAGACATATAGAGATGGCGTCCCTCCGAGATCAGGCTTGTGGGCCATTGCACATCGGGATCGTCTACGTGATCGTAGATCTCTTTGGTGATCTCATAAAGATCGCAGTTCGGTCCTCCTCCGATCTGCGCGGAATAAATACCGGTCTTCGGATCAAAATAGCATTTCCATCCCATGCCTTCTTTGAATTCCATACGTAGCTCCTCCGTGTCTGATGACATAATATCATTTGTTAAAGGCAAAAGAAATGCTGCCGTCGTGAGAAGCATTTACATGGGTGGTATAATGGTGCTGTAAAGCGGATTGGGGTATTTCCGGCGCAGATTTGAGGGGTAGAAAGTGGAAGGCATCAAACTAACAAAAGTCAGTGTTTATCATTACTTCAGACTTGTGGTCCGAATCGTCATTTTCCTGGTATTGCTCAGCCAGTATATCTTCCACAAGATCCTCGAAGGCCTGGATATTTTTCATTCGCCGACTGTCCGCGATATCGCGATCATCCTTATCTTCGTCATGTTCATCATCGAGATGCTGCTGCGCTTTTTCCCGAGTTCTCTGGAAAGCCCGGGATGCCAGAAGCAGTTTAAGCGGAATTATATCAAAACCGGAAAAACAAATATCGTCATCGAAGACAACAACGGCGTCGTGCTCGTGGCTCTTCTGTGGGTCGGCCTGAATGCTGTATTGGGTCTTCTTCACTCCTACAACATTCTCGGAGACGGAATCATGATCTTAATTGCATCGTTTTACTCGATATGCGATCTGATCTGCATCTTGTTTTTCTGCCCGTTCCAAACGTGGATCCTGCATAACAAGTGCTGCGCTACATGCCGGATCTATAACTGGGATTACGCCATGATGTTCACACCGCTGTTCTTCATTAAGAGATGGTACGGATGGGTACTGCTGGGCATGGCATTTATACTGGCTCTCCGATGGGAGCTCACATTTTATCGTTCCCCGGAAAGATTCTCGGAAGCAACCAACGGCTATCTCGGCTGCGCCAACTGTAAGGAAAAGCTCTGCGTCCACAAAAAGCAGCTGATCAGCCTGAGAAAAAAGCTGGCTGACATTAAGAAGAAGAAAATGAAGAATCTGGAACTGTAAGGGCCCTCGATTCAGTATTCTTCCCACCTGCAGATTGTTTTGCCGTTCTCATCTTTCATATTGAGTTCTATTGGACCTCCGCCATGAATCAAAGAAATCAATGGTACTTTTATTGCAGTTGATATTAGCTTTAATTCAGAAGCTCTTGGAGCAACATCTCCTGCCATGAATTCCTCAATTCTTTCAATCGAAAGGCCTGTTTCTCCAGAAAGAGTCTTCGCAGTAATGTTATTCTTTTGCATATTTCGCTTCATGCATTCGCTGATTTTCTTTGAATCCATAGTATTGCCTTTCTCACCATTAGTCATAAGGAAAATCTGGTTCAATCTTGTATAGAATCGATTCCTCATCCAGTATTTCTTTCTTTTCATGTACTTCAAGAGCATCGCCCTTGAATATAACATGTGGCGCACTTTCAATCAGTTGCCTGGACTTCAATAGGTTACGATGAGCAACTTGATTAACAGCCCGAATTGATTCAACAGTAACCTGATTCCCCTCAAGCAATTTGATTTGATACTCAGCTGTATCTCTCAAGATAGGATCGAAATATGAAGTAGCAACTCCCCAACCACACTTAGGACAAGTAATACTCATTCCTCCACCTAATCCCTCCGGAAGTTCCCGAATCATATCAGTTCCACATTTTTCACAAGGAATAGGTGGCTGCGCTTTTTTTATTTCTTTGTCCGCCTTGATTGCGAGCAGTCGATTAACGAAAGCATCAATGTATACAGCTTGCTTATCAAGTTTTTCCGGCACTGCCTCAAGGTCAAGAATAGTGAACAGACTGAGGTTTTTCCACCAGTCTGGAATCTTATATCTTGAGTGTGAAAAACTATGGCAACTGCTGCACCAGAGCCAAAGACCTCCATTATTCTCTTCATCATAGCGGTGCATGTATATATGTCCCGACCGGGTTCCACATACAGGACAAGACGCAGGAAAAGGATAATCTGCTCTGTCAGTGTCGACAATCACATATAGTTTCATTATATTGTCGTTATCGTCATGCCACATACTGATCACCTCGATGTCATTTCCTATTGCCATGCCAAACGCATATATCTGCGGTCTATACCATTATCAACCAAAATGGCCTTAATTTTCTTATGCACCTTAAGCACAAGTTTGGCATTAACCGGCTTTTCACCTTCAAACGTCCTATGGTTAGAAGTCCAGAACGAGATGTTTGAAGCATCAATAAGTTTGCTTTCATCTCCGAGCTTGAAATAGAATTCGTTTCCATAGCCGTCTAATACTGGCGGAAATTCAACCTCATCCATTTCCAAGAGTTCTCGATTGTCATCAATAACAACCTTTATCTGCTTTAAAGCTGATTCATCTATCGTATATTTCTTAGTTAACTGTAAATCTTTAGGAGCTACTATACCGTACCAAACCAGGCACTTTACGTTTTCTTCAGGTCTGTCATAGATACTTAAACTAACAATTGGAATTTTCCACGCATCAGTTAGTTTATACTCGAAAATCTTATTGTCTTCACACTCATTGGCAAAGTAAGCATCCATTTCATCACCGACCTCATCGTGCATACCATTAAGCTTTTTAAGAAGCTCGATATCACATTCTCCATCATGGTTAAACAACGTGGAGTAAACACCTGATCTAGATAAAGCTTCATAGCACTCGATTATCTTTCTTAATCCGGATTCATCTTTGTAGTCATACGACAAGACATATTCATCATTACTTATTCGAGAATTGATATCGGCAACCGACAAAGATGGTTCTATCTTTCTTATAACAGAAATACACCTTGCTTTAGAATAATCATCAGATATTTTGAGACCTACATATCCACACATAATAATCTCCTTTAGATCATTATTGCTGTCCGCTCTAAATCTTTCTATCTCTAATACTACTCTGTCTACGGCGCCATTAATGGGACTGTATGATAAAGATTTGAATTAAATCCGATCCAAATACTCTCTGCTGTTCACCTCAAGATACCCATCGCAGAACTCTGAAACTAGTTCCAGCAATGCCTCTTTGTTGTCATCCGGAAAATTCTCGTTATCCAGTGCGATGATATACTTGCCGGAATGGGTTAAAGGATTCCATTCACAGAGCATAAGCAGGCACTGTGTCTCGAAGGCTTCGCGGATCTTTACATCATCATACGCCTTAAAGGAGTCGTGATAATCCGTGACCTCTACGCCGTCACGAAGCAATCTCATGCACAGCACAGTATCCCGATGTATCTCTAAAACTTCCAGGGAAATATCGTGCCGCTCACCAAGGCGGGATTTGATCATTTTACTAGCCTCGGGTTCGAATTCCTTCAAAAGAGAATCTACATATTCCTGCTTTTTGTTTTCTTCGATAATAGTATCCGAATAATCCGACACCACATATCGATCATCAAAAGCAATATCACACTCCACAAGCTTATCGACAACGATCGGATAATTGAATGTAATACCCATAAATGTTGTATCGATATATTCCTCTCCGCTACGGGTCTGGATGATGGTCCGATCCTTCCCCTCGATAATGATCTTCGTTATATCATTGTAAGGAATCTCGATATCTTTAAGCAGTTTCTTGATAACGATACCGTTCTCATTTGCCGTAATCTTCATGTTGCTCTGCTCCTTGCCGTATTACCTGAAAGCTAGATTTCATTAACATATATCTTGGCATTGCCGTTAGATAAGGGTGGTTTACGTGGATCTGATTTATCGGTGCTCGCTATTCTTATATTATCGAGCTGAAGATCTTTGTCTTTGGTATCAGCCTTAATCACAACACCATTAGATTTTTGATACTCTTTGGTATCACTATCGATATACCATATATAAGCGAGATACTTAAAACCCTCCTTCCACTCTGAAGTATGAAACTCTTCTTCCTCTCTGCATATCTCTCTCAAATCGCGCAATAGTGATTCGACTTTTTCCAGATCTTCTGAAGACGCACCATCTTCGATAAAGATATAAAGCAGATTCGGATGGCAATTATCTTCGTCCTCGCCATCTTTGCCATAATCTACGATGTAAAAATCGTACTTTTCAATGCAACTGCGGTATTCATCGTTCCAATATGCATTAATCGCCATGCCATAATCTGATCTAAGATAATAGTTGCCTCCAAGAGGTATATCAATATCCGGCCAGATCGGGGTTCCTTCCCATTCATACCAATAAGAAAATTCGAGATCTCTGTCCAAAGAGCGCACCATCTCACCGTCGATTTCAATATTTTCACCGCCACATAAGCGTTCCAGTCTTTCCCTCGTCTCTTTTTTGCCGGGTTTGCCACTACAGCCTGTAACGATTCCTGCCGTCAGAATAAGGCTTGTGCTTATTGCGATAATCTTCTTCATCTCAATCCGCTCCTTACGTATTCTCGCTGCTCTTCCTTTCTTCGAGGAATTGAAGCAGTCTCTTATAATCGCCTTCGTAATCTGCCTCGGTCAATACCATTCTCTTATGTGTTTTCGTCTTCACGATGATAATGAATGTGTCCCATTCTTTGTAATGGTCGACGATCGCATGAAAGATGGATCTTCCGATGTGACCAGCCGTACGGGAAGGGGGGCCTAACCGTCTTGAATGATGCCTCTTCTTACATTTTATATCAGCGATATCTTCATAGTCTACTACGGTAAGACCTTTGTTGATACCGATCAGAGCTTTCGGAGTATAAAACACATGCAGGGTATCCTGCCAGACCGTATCCGGATGATTGGCCATATCGTCGATTTCTTTCGCACTATATCTTTTGCCGCTGCAAGAAGGACGGATATGCTTGAACATGTTGAGTGAACCGAAAGTACAGATACCTACCCACATCACGATGAGGAATGTGATCCCGAAAACTACACACGGTGGATATTTCAGATAGATCCACGTGTCATTTATCCCATAGCCCAGTATGATCATGACGATGCAGATCAGCACGATACACATTATGGTCCGGAAAAATGCACTGTTGTCCTCTATCTGATCGCAAATGCGTTTGTTCGTATAGTTTTTCGTATAGATCGCCGCATACTTTTTAATGTAATTCGTCCGTGGCTTTTCCACCGGGCGATAGCCGGACTTTTCGAGCTTTTCACTTAGTTCTTTATCGCGGATCAAGACTTTCACCAGCACAAAAGATGCGACTGCCGAAACCAGCACAAAAGGCACAGTGAAAACCAGATCGGACTGGTATTTAAAGATGCACCAGATCATGTAAATGATACTGACGACGCATGCTACCAGCATGCAGGACAAAAGCAGTATCAGTAATAACTTTATTCCTATAGAAAGAGGTTTTTTGTTCATTGTTAATGTCTTATACTTCCTGTGTTTTTGGCGCGTTATATTATATAACTACAGTTGTCCCGCTTCAAACAAAGCAATGATCTTCTTGCGCTCATCCGAATCATCTGCGTCAAGCTTTCGTGCGGAAGCCGTTTTACTGAAAATCTCTTCCGGCTTCGTCGGATCCTTTATAAAGCCCCGATAATGAAGTATTCCGCTCACAGCCGTACCCCTGACAACTCGGCATCGGCTCTTTCCCAATCGTACATTTTGTCCAGACAACTGTTCGGCTGCATCGAGTCACATTTTTCCCGCATATCATGGGAACATAATTGACTAAGCAGCGACCTGTACTGATGACTGTGTTCATCGTTACTTCTCTTCATGTCTTAGCGTCCTCTCTTTGACACTCGCGATATGTTCTACCATATACGCAGCATTCCCTCTTTTTGCGTTTAGACGCAATTTCTAGGAATAGAATAATCCCTTTTTACTATTCCGCCAACGATTCAGTCCACATTTTTTCGTCTGGACGCAAATTTATGAAATAGACATTCAATTAAATAGGTACAAGGTTACTCGTATCAAGACCTTTCACACAGATGATATAATTATTTTATTATCTGTGTGAAAACATTGAAAAGCAGGGGTTTGCAACCACCGGTTGACAAAGTTCAAGGCGGGGTTGGTGGAGATGTAAAGCGGGATTTTGGTAT
Source organism: Clostridiales bacterium (assembly GCA_017962145.1). Lineage (GTDB taxonomy): Bacteria > Bacillota > Clostridia > Saccharofermentanales > Saccharofermentanaceae > Scatonaster. The sequence goes on from JAGCVX010000007.1 coordinate 71,934, forward strand.
TCTCAGGACAGCAAACCCAAGGAGGCTAAACATATGACAATTGGCGATAGAATACAGGGACTTCGAAAGTCAAAAGGCATGTCACAGGAAGAGCTGGCCGATAAGGTTGGCGTATCCCGTCAGGCAGTTTCAAAGTGGGAGAGTGAGCAGGCGACTCCTGATCTTGATAAAGTGGTAATAATGAGCGATCTTTTCGAAGTCACCACGGATTATCTTCTTAAAGGCATTGAACCGGTCAAGACAGATGATCACAAGACTATGGCCGATGTTGTCGACCAGAAGATTCTCACGGAAAAGAACGGCAAGCGGGCGAAAACAGCCCTCAAGTGGTTCCTTATCGGATTCGGTGTATTGCTCGGTATCGATTTTATTTCGATGCTCATTTATTTCCTGATAAACGGCTTCCCGGCCTGATCTGACCCATGACGATTCGGATTTTAAAAAGCCCTCAAGTGAAGGGCTTAGATTAACACGCTCAAAAACGGAGAACTAACATGAGAAAGATAGTAGAATTGATCAAGAATATCAGCCCATTCAACAGTCGCACAGAGATGCCCTGGGTTTTTTATATCATCAAGGTAATCCTTGTTTTTTACGCATTTAAATTCGGAGGAGAGCTTATCTGCGAGGTCCTGGTCATCGGACTTCACTTTGCTTGCGGCCTGAATCCGCTCGAAGGACAGATGTTTGATGTCAACACGATCACGCTGATAACTTATCTTGGCTACTCGGTCATGATCGCGGTGATACTGCTTTTCTGGAGGCTGTTCCAAAAGAAGACTCCGGCCGAGATTGGGTTTACCAGGAGGTTTTCCAGTTATTTCACAGGTGTTGGAATCGGGGCTGTTCTTCTTGCAGCATGCGTTATTCCGATCATTATGACAGGCACACTTCAGTTTAACGGCGTATTTGCCAACATCGACACGAAGATGGTCTTTTTAGTGATACCCTGTTTCATCTTCCAGGGAGCAATGGAAGAGGTTCTCTGCAGGGGTGTTGTCCAGCAACTCCTTGTAAAAAAGACATCCGTTCCCGTAGCTTTTGCGGTGAGCGCCGCTCTGTTTACCATCCCACATCTTGGTAACATGACCGGAGCTGATCCTGTTATTGCCGTGATCGCGATCATCAACCTTGTCCTGATTTCGCTGATCTTCTCTTTCCTCACGCTCCGCTTTAAGAGCATTTGGGCAGCTTGCGGTCTTCATGCTGTCTGGAACTACATTCTTTACGTTGTTTTGGGACTTAATCTGAGCGGAAACGATGAGATCGTCACTGCTGTATTTGATGTAAGAAGTGTTGGCAGCAATGTATTGAACGGGGCGGTTTACGGGATTGAGGCAAGCGTCATAACGACTCTTGTGCTGTCCGCAGCAGTTGTTATCTGCTTCGTGTTTTGCAGGAAAGACAGAAGTTGCAGTTATAGAAAAACACCCAAAAATACGCATAGCAACCAAGCAGAGTATTCTGCCTGATTGCTTGCTGTTGTTTGATGTCTTATAATGAAAAATATTGAGTTAGTGGGTTTAGGCGTAAGCGAAGTCGCAGCTAGTGATTGATAGAATTTTTCTTATGAACGATAAAGTTTCAAAGTGGTATGAGGATACCAAAAACGTTGATGAAATGCTGGACTGGAGGCCTGCGTTGAAAGAATGGGAAAAATCAGTTTCCAAACTTTTTTCTCCTGGCTCAAGGATACTGGACATTGGGTGCGGTTTGGGCCGTGAAGCATTCGCATTACATGATCTCGGATTTGAAGTTGTCGGGATCGATATTTCGAAAGAA
>JAGCVX010000038.1 GCA_017962145.1 Clostridiales bacterium
AACTTCGACCGTTCCCATTCCCAAGCGTTTTCTAATGAATGAAAGATTGTTCAGTTTTCTCATGACAGTACCTCCTAGATCGATTGAAATGTGTTTAGTGCCGGAGCGATAGCAACAAGAAGTACAGAAACGAAATCAAGCATCATCGGCAGTATCATAGTAAATGCTTCGCGTTCGCGCTTTTTGCGTGAAGCATTTCGACAAAGTGCCCAGCAGGACGAAGCTTGAAGACGAAGAAGTGAGAGAACTTCATTGCCGCCGGAGCGTTCGTATCTCGCAGCGAGAAGAAGTGCGGACTGTGCTTCCGGAATACTGACGCGGTGAGAGAATTCTTCCAGAGCATCTGCTGCACTGAAACCACCTTCGATGGATGTGAGAACATTTTGCAATTCACGGCTCAAACAGCTCTGATTCGAGAATGCATATCCACATGTTTGAAGTGCTTTTGGAAGAAGAATTCCGGACTCTAAAAGCGTGGACAGCATCGAGATAAAAAGAGGCAGATCCTCCATTAGAATCAGGCGGCGTTTGTTGACGAGAGACTGTTGATCAACATGCAGTAAAACCAGGATTCCGATATCGAAAATCAATACCAGAAAAAGCGGTGCATGAAGCAGCAGACACAAAAGAAAAAACATAGGCGTCATCAAGGCAAGTGAGCGGATCGTTTTGTAGATGAAAAGGTCAAAAGCTTCGCTTGTCGAAAAGGAGATTTCGTTGCACCATTCATATACTCTTGTGGTGTAGATCGATGGAAGATAATCTGCGATAAAACGTGATAGTTTTTTTGCATGAACCGGCACCGGTTTTTTATTCTTTTCAAACGAGAATTCGTTTCGTGAGGGTTTTTCTCCGATAAGTGAAAACAGATAGGTGCAAGAAAAAACCGCGATAACAAATGCGACTGTCATCAGCACTTTTCCGATGCCTGAATTTTGCGCCTGCGCGAGGTAATCACGACTGGTTACAGAAAGCATGTATGTGATACCGAAAGGCATCATGCAAAGAAGAAGTGCTTCAGTGTTTTTGCCTGCGTTATTTGCTTCCACTTCGGATGCGACAGAATGCAGTTCGGAAAGCATCTGACAACTGCTTCGAAGGATCGATATGATCTGGTTTCCGACAGTTCTTTGAAGAGAGAGCGCATGCAGCACGGGAAGTGTTTCATAGTAATCCAGTTTATGGCAGAATCTTGTGACACATCGGTCGAGTGGTTCGTTTGCATTCAGCTGATGTTCCATGTCTTTTAGAGCAGATGAAAATGCAGCATGTTTTCCAAATGCTTTTTCGATATCTACACGAGCGCAAAGAAATGCACGTTCAACAGAATATCCGTCCGATACAGACGTGCAAAGTGATTGCATTAACACTTTGTTCTGTGCGCGAAGTGCAGATGTCCTTTTTCCGTATAAGACACGTACTGCTGCGATAAACGGAAAGATACCAAGCGGGATAGAAAGCAAAAGACGCAATCTGCTTTGTGGGACAAAGGCACTGGAAAGGAAAAACAGAATGAATACACAGACCGGGAAAAGCGGAAGGCATTTACTGACAAAAGTCATGTAAGTTTTCCGGCTCAGTTTTCGTATCTCTGTGATCTCCTTTTTCGATGAAAAAAGGGAGGCGAATTTAACTGCTTTTTTACGAGTTGCATTTTTCAAGACCAACATCCTCCTTGTATTTGAATATCGGTTCGATCTGGAATCGGTTTTCCTTGATAGGGCGAACTTCTACGATCTCATCCACATAACGAACGCCGTTCTTTCCTCTGGTGATATGAATGAGGATATCCACACCCATGGCGATCTGACGGATCACCGCATCATATGGAAGGGTGGAACCGGCCATAACCATCGTGACTAATCTTTCCAGCATCTCGAAACAGGAGTTGGCATGACCTGTACAAAGTGAACCGGGGTGACCGGTGTGGAGCGCATGCAGCATATCTGCGGCCTCGCTTCCTCGTACTTCTCCAACAACGATCCTGTCCGGACGCATACGAAGTGCAGTTCGGATCAACTGGCCGATATCGACGGCACCATGTCCGTCCGGTCCGGGGAGGCGGGATTCCAGACGGACGAGGTTGTCGATTCCCTGCAAGGAAAGTTCTGCGGAATCTTCGATGGTGACGACTCTTTCGTTTTTTGGAATGAAAGAAGAAAGAACGTTGAGAAAGGTCGTCTTTCCTGAACCTGTACCACCGCAAAGGAAGATGGTCTTCTTCACCGCAACTGCATGCGACAGATATCTGGCGGCTTCGGCGTTCACAAAACCGCTTCGAATCAGCGCATGAATGTCCGGGCGGATGCCGGTGAATTTACGTATGGTAAAAATCGGACCGTCCGGGGCTATGGGAGAAAGAACAGCATTGGCTCGAGATCCGTCAGGAAGTCGAAGATCCGCTATAGGAAATGCCTCGTTAAGAGGCCGGTTGGCAGCTGAAAAGAAGTGAAGTATCAACTGCTCGAGAGTTGCACCATCCGGAAACTTCAATTCGGATGGGAAGAGTTTTCCTCCTTTTTCGTAGAAGATGCGAAACGGGCCATTTACCATGATCTCTGTGATCGATTTGTCATCCATGAGAGGCTGGAGGATATCCAGTCTTCGCATGCGGTTAAAAAGACGTATGGCCAGATCCCTTTTTTCGTCAAGTGGGAGACGTGAATACGTATCCGACTGGTTGATGATGTCTGCGATCATTTCCTGAAATGTCTGATCATCTACTTCGTCATACTGATGCATGGCCTGCAGGATCATCGTGGTGAGTTCGGATAAAGTCGTATCGTTTTGGATTTGCTTTTCTGCTGTCTTCATATGTAAAGCTTTCTTAGTTTGAGATTAAGTGAAGTGTGACTGTTTTTATGAATGTGCGAGAGACTGTACTTTTGCCTTTTTGTGTGGAAACTGAAAAGGGTAGTCCAGATGTGTCGTTCCTCGATGTGCCTGCTGTAGTTGATCGATCTCATGGCACAGCATATAATCGCGTTCCATAAAAAGCGGAGTCAGAATCTCAAGATGAGAGGTATTCCTGCAAAGAGTGCGCATTCTTGTAAAACTCAGACCGTCTGCAACCACGATCAGAAGGGATGGCTCTTGAAGCGACTGCAGATATCGGCTTGTTCTCGAAATCAAAAGCAGAAGCGTGCGTGAGTGGCAGGTGATCATATCGTCGGAATGCATAGGCTTTCCAAAACGAAGATCGCCGTAAGGATCCGGTTCCAGATAGGAAGGAATCTCGGAAAACGAAAAGTGCGGATATTTGAGTCTGGTCAGAAGCTCGGTGATCCCGCAGGTCCTGCTGCCGTTTTTGTTTTCAAAGATAGGCGGATCTTCGGGCATGAGGATGCCCGGCATAATATCCAGCCTAACAATATGAGAAAAGTCTTTTCTTGAGTTCTCGATGAGTCGTGTGACATGTTTCTCCCTCTCTTTCGGAGGAACGAAAGAAAGGGTGAGACATGTCTGAACGGTGGAATCGACGGGAAAGGGGACCCGTCCGATCCCTGCACGGGTTTCCACCTCGTGTACCAGCATCAGGACATCTTTAGGGGGGTATGGTTCCCGTTCCGACAAGAGGGGGATGAGCGTCGGAAGCCGGTCTACGAGGCAATGGCGGAGGACTTCTTCTTTGGAGATCTCGTTCTGGTTATAAAGGACAAAATCGTTCTGCAAAAGCAGGTCACGATTTCTGTCGAGAGTATGTCTGGATATCTGAAAGGCAACTACCTGAGGGATATGCCGATGCATCCTGGAGATGAGAAGTGCGGAAAAGGCCGCATCCGAATCGATGATACAGACGGTTAATTTGCTCATACGTGGTCTCCCTTCGTGAAAGTGACTCCATTAAACCATGTTTAAACTCCTGTTTTTTCGACAAAAGACGACAAAAGTACCACAATTGCATGTGCCGATATCAGGACAGAAACAGATCCGGAAAAAATGAAAAAAGCTCTTGTCAAGGTCGGAAAGCAGTGGTATCATCATTTCACAATTAAATGAAATTCATCTCTTATCAAGAGTGGCGGAGGGAACTGGCCCTATGAAGCCCGGCAACCGCGGAAAGCAGCGGTGCCAAGTCCAGCAGGTGTTTCACCTGAAAGATGAGGATAGATCAGATTATGTCAAACCTTTCCTCTGAAATTCAGGAGAGGTTTTTTGTTTACTTGAATACATTTTGAACAGGAGAATTTTCATGGACAAGAACAGAACAGGAAAATGGTTATTCACTTCCGAGTCGGTAACAGAAGGTCATCCGGATAAGATCTGTGACCAGATCTCGGACGCAGTGCTCGACGCGATCATTAAGGACGATCCGGCTGCACGTGTAGCATGTGAAACCACATGTACGACAGGTATGGTATTCGTTATGGGTGAGATCACAACAAGTGCTTATGTTGATATCCCGTCGATCGTTCGCGATACAGTTAAGGAGATCGGCTATGACGGAAGCGATTCCGGATTCGACTATAAGACATGTGCGATTTTGACTTCTATCGATGAGCAGTCCCCGGATATCGCGCAGGGCGTAAACAAGTCTCTCGAAGCAAGAGAGCATACCGATGACAGCGAGCTTGATACCGGTGCCGGCGACCAAGGCATGATGTTCGGTTATGCCAACAACGATACCGAAGAGCTGATGCCTCTTCCGATTTCTCTGGCACACAAGCTGACACGTCGTCTGACTCAGGTCAGAAAAGAAAAGCTGGTTTCCTTCCTCCGTCCGGATGGTAAGAGCCAGGTTACCATCGAGTACGATGGCCGTACACCGAAGCGTATCGAAGCTGTTGTTATTTCGACTCAGCATACAGCAGATGTAAGCTACGAAGAGCTGGCTAAGGCTGTTAAGGAACTGGTTATTTTCCCGATCCTGCCGAAGGAATATGTGGATGAGAATACCAAGATCTTCATCAACCCGACAGGCCGTTTCGTAGTAGGTGGTCCTCAGGGTGACAGTGGTCTTACAGGACGTAAGATCATCGTTGATACATATGGCGGATATGCTCGTCACGGCGGCGGAGCTTTCTCCGGTAAAGACCCGACGAAGGTTGACCGTTCTGCAGCGTATGCGGCTCGTTATATCGCAAAGAACATCGTTGCTTCCGGCATTGCTGATGAGTGCGAGATCCAGTTTGCTTATGCGATCGGTGTTGCTCGCCCGGTATCGATCATGGTAGATACATTTGGTTCCGGTAAGATCTCTGATGAAAAGATCACGGAGATCGTTGAAGAAGTATTTGATCTGCGTCCGGCAGCCATCATTCGTGATCTGGATCTTCGTCGCCCGATCTACAAGGCTACTGCAGCTTACGGCCACTTCGGAAGATCCGATGCGGATTTCCCGTGGGAGCGCACAGATAAGGCTGAGATCCTTAAGAGCAAAGCAGGTATCTGATAAACTATTTTACTCGAACATGGGAGCATAAAATGGATGGATTTTGTCTCGAAAACTTTGTGACTGATTCTCTTCTTCGCTCCCTGTCCGGGATCCTCGGTAAAAACGGGCATAGTTATATGCCTTTACAGGAATGGAAAAAAGAAGCAGCGGCGGTATTGTCCTCGGCATATCGTCGCTGCGATTTTCATACTGCATGTTTTTTCTGCTCTTTTAAAGACACGGAACAGTGCATGCAATACAGGCAGGGCTTCGTCCAGAACGTTGTGCCGCAGTGGCTGGAAGAGAAGATGGAGGAAGAGGAACTTTGCCTTTGCTACTGGAATAAAGAGCAGTCAAAACTACGGTTTTTTAAGAGTTTGAAGCGGGCCGTCTCTTCGAAAGAAGAAGTATGGATCGCAAACAACAAAGCAATTCGCGCAGAAGCAAGTATCGCGCATTTCGTTAAGCAGAAAAGATCTCCACTGAAACTGGATGAAGACCGTCTTCAGCAGGTTGCGAAGTGGTCTCAGATTGGCGAAAAGTTCAAGCTTTCCCAGGATCAGACGGAGGTGGTCAGACAGGTTCTCCAAAGTCCGTTTGTCATCGTGGACGGTGGTCCCGGAACAGGAAAGACGACGATCCTGAGGATCATTTACCAGTACTATCTCAACACGTATCCGGACAAGGTATTTTGCGCCGCGCCGACAGGAAAAGCGGCAAAACGTCTTTCCGATGTGACGCATTCTCCGGCGCAGACTCTGCACCGTCTTCTGGGTGCTCTTTATGACGAAGAGAATGAGGAGACCTCGTTTTACTACACGTCGAGAAACAAGCATCCGGGAAAGGTTTTTCTTGTCGATGAGGCCAGCATGATCGATGCGGTCATATTCGCGTCTTTTCTGGAAGCGCTGGATGAAAAAGCGATCGTGATCCTGGTCGGCGATTCCCATCAGCTTCCTTCAGTCGGCGCGGGTCGTGTTCTGGCTGATCTGATCGGATCTTCGGCGGTTCCGGTATATACGCTGAAGGAAAACTTCCGACAGCTGCATGACAGCTTGATCATCAAAAATGCATCCGCGGTGCTTCATGGAAAGAACATGGAGTTTACGGAGGAAGATGCAGACTGCCATCTGATTTCCTGTGCACCGAAAGAGATGCTGAATCAGGTGATGGAATGGGTCAGAAGTGTTAATCCGGAACTGCATGTGGATGTATGGAAAGACACGGCAGTCCTTTGCCCGAAACGCACCGGCGCGATCAGTACGGATTCGATTAATGAGATGCTTCAGAAGTGGAATTCCATGAAGAAGGGCTACCATATCAAGACGATTCAGATCAAAGAAAACTTTTCCAGAGCATTTGCCGAGGACGACCGCGTGATCCAGGTCAAAAATGACTACCATCTGATCTGCACGGAAAGCGACGGAACCGAAGGGGAGGGCGTATTTAACGGCGACATCGGCTTCGTCAAAGAAATCCGCCTTGGCTCGGAATATGCCCTGGATATCGCTTTTGACGACGGGCGTAAATGCCTGTATCCGATCCCTGCGATCGCGGAACTGGAACTGGCATATGCCTTGACGGTGCATAAGGCGCAGGGCGGCGAGTGGAAGAAAGTGCTTCTGGTCCTGCCGGATGAATACAGCCCGATCTTTAACCGGAATCTTCTTTATACCGCGGTGACAAGAGCAAAGGAAGAATTGTGGATCCTCGGATCCGAGAAAACGATCAGCCGTATGATCGCCTGCCAGTATTCGGAGACGAGGAAAACGGCGTTGAAAGCATTTTTGAAGGATTTGGAAGCGGAAAACGCTGATATTACTTGATTTGTCATTAAATTCCAAGTTTTCCCGGAAGGGAGAAAAATGGAGACGAAAAGCTGGCGAAAGCTGCTTCATGAAGCAGTGCATTTTCTTGTGCCGGATGTGTGCATGATCTGCGGGCGAGTTCTGGTAGACGGGCAAAACAGTCATCCGGAAACCCGGTCGTGGGGCGTATGTCTGTCCTGTATGTCGACTATGCCGGTGCGAGTTTGCCGGGAACGCTGGTTTCCCTGCCTTTCTGACCCTTACGACAGCGATCCGATCAAGGATTTCCGTGTTTGGGTGCTGATGCTGTATGAGCGTCCGGTAACAGGTCTGCTCCGAAGACTGAAGTTTAATTCGAGCCGCTATTGTGGAGATTTCCTGGGTACCCTCATGGGACAGGAACTTAAACACGATCTGGATTTTCCTGCAGATGCTGTGATTCCGGTGCCTTTGTCTGCGACTCGAAAGAAAGCCCGTGGATACAATCAGGCCGCCGTGCTGGGTGAAAAAATCGCGGAATCTCTGGACATTCCGCTGTTGGAAGAGGTCCTGGTCCGAGTCAGGCATACCCGTGCCCAGAGTCATCTGTCCGGACCATATGCGAGAATCAAAAACCTCGACGGTGCATTTGCCGTGGAAAAGGACTGGGATATAACCGGATGGACGATCCTTCTGGTGGATGATATCCTCACGACTGGATCGACACTTCACGAGGCGGCCCGAGTACTCTATGCGCAAGGGGCGGGAAGTGTGGTCGGAATCGTTGCTGCTTCTCACAGATTGTTCAAAAATTCATGAGGGAATTTGCCTTGGAATTGTTACATTTTGGTAATCGGTTTGGGTTCCATTTTGATATATATACTGGTATAATAAAGTCAACCTAAAGCTGATGCTCATGTTTTTGAACCTTCATGACATAATCGGGAATCCGCAGTCGGAGCAGAGACGATCAAGCCTTACCGTTTCTTCATTGAAGAAGCGCTCCCGAGAGGAAGATCTTAGACTGCCGCAGGATACCCACCTGGCGATCGCTAGGTGTCAAAAGTGGGTAGCGGTTTTGGGCTTTTATTTTTGACCGAAAACGAACAGGAGAAAGATGGGGCTTTGGAAGGATGCGAAACAGATTGCCAAGCGCGACCCGGCTGCACGGGGCGTGCTTTCTGTTATGCTGCTTTATCCAGGTTTCCACGCTCTGATTTTTCATAGAGTCAGCCATTTTTTCTACAAAATCAAGCTATATGGTTTAGCCCGATGGAATTCCCAGCTGGGAAGATCGTGTACGGGCATTGAGATCCATCCCGGAGCCAAGATCGGCAAAGGTCTGTTTATTGACCACGGGATGGGAATCGTCGTCGGTGAGACCGCGGAGATCGGTGATAACTGTACGATTTACCATGGCGTGACGCTCGGTGGTACCGGCCATGGTAAAGGGAAGCGTCATCCTACATTGGGAAATGATGTGCTGGTCGGCACGGGTGCCAAGATCCTGGGTCCGGTCATCGTGGGCGATAATGCCCGTATCGGTGCCAATGCCGTTGTCCTGCACGATGTTCCCGCCGGCGCCACAGTCGTTGGTGTTCCCGGCAAAGTTGTCCGCATGAAGGGCGTACCAGTGAATCACGCGGACGAACTGGATCATCCGACTATGGAAGATCCGCTTGAATCAGAAATCCGTCGTCTTGCCCGTCATGTGGAAGCACTCGAGCAGGCTGTGAAGCACCAGCATCCGGAAACGGAGCTTCCGCAGGATACGGACGAAGACTATGTCATATAGGAGGAACCATCATGAAAATATTTAACACGCTGACGAGAATGAAAGAGGAATTTGTCCCGATGGAAGAGGGCAAGGTCAAGCTTTACGCTTGCGGCCCGACGGTTTACAACTACTTCCATCTCGGCAATGCCCGTCCTTTCGTTACATTTGACACCCTTCGCCGCTATCTCGAGTACAGAGGTTATGACGTAACTTTCTGCCAGAACTTTACCGATATCGACGATAAGATGATCAAGCGTGCCAACGAAGAAGGAACCACGGTCAAAGACATCGCGGACCGTTATATCGCCGAATACTACGAGGATGCCGATGCACTTGGCATCAAGCGCCCGACCTATCAGCCGAGAGCAACGGAGACCATGGATGAGATCATCGCGCTCATTACCGACCTGATGGATAAGGGTTATGCCTACATCATCGAGGGCGACGGCGTGTACTTCGAAGTTCCGAAGTTCAAGGAGTACGGAAAGCTTTCCCACTACAATCTCGAAGACCTCGTTGCCGGTGCCGGCGAGCGCGGTGCTTCTTTTGAAGGAAAGAGAAATCCTGCAGACTTCGCGATCTGGAAGTTTAAGAAAGAGGGTGAGCCCTTCTGGCCGTCTCCGTGGGGCGAAGGCCGTCCGGGCTGGCATATCGAGTGCTCTGCCATGAACAGAAAGTATCTCGGTAAAACGATCGATATCCATGGCGGCGGACAGGATCTGATCTTCCCGCACCATGAGAACGAGATCGCCCAGAGTGAAGCGGCGAACGGATGCCCGTTTGCGCATTACTGGATGCACAATGCATTCGTAAATGTTGACAACGAGAAGATGAGTAAGTCTCTCGGCAACTTCTTCACAGTCCGTGACATCGTGGCGAAGTTCCCGTATGAGGTCGTACGTTTCTTCATTCTTTCCGGTCATTACAGAATGCCGATCAACTTCAGTGACGAACTTCTTAAGTCCGCACAGAATGGTCTTGAGCGTATCATGACCGCGGTAGAATCTTCTGACTTTATCTTAAGTCATGAAGCGGATTCAGGACTTGCTCCGAACGAGACTGCTTCAAAGGAACTTTCCGATGCAGTTGCGGCGGCAAAGGCTTCCTTTATCGAGAGAATGGACGATGACATGAACACGGCGGATGCGATCACTTCAATCTATGAACTGGTACGCGTGCTGAATACTCACCTCACCGCAAAGGATGTTTCCGCTTCTGAGATCAAGGCGGCGGCGGACATGATCTGCGAGCTGATGAATGTATTGGGACTCGATATCCGTGCGATCCTGAACAAAGACAGCGGCATTCCTGCCGAGGTGATGGAACTGGTCAATGCTCGTGTCGAAGCTAAGAAAAATAAGGACTTTGCGAAAGCAGACGCACTCCGCGATCAGGTTTCCGAGATGGGCTACCAGATCAAGGATACGCCGCAAGGACCGCAGGTGACGAAGAAATGATGATTCCGATCCCGCCGGAGGATATCCGTGAGGTACCGACGTCGGTACTGGCTTATGTGGGTGATGCTGTTTTTGAACTTTATGTGCGCATGCACATCGTAGCCCGCATCGGCGGTCAGTCGGGCGTGCTTCACAGGAAAGCGGTCAAGTACGTCAGTGCTCCGGCACAGGCGAATGCGATCCGCATCCTGCATGACGAACTGACGGAAGAAGAACAGAATGTTTTCCGCCGTGGTAAGAACGGTCATCAGGGAAGCATGGCAAAGAATGCCAGCCCTGCCGATTATAAGTATGCGACAGGCCTGGAAACACTGATCGGCTATCTGTATATGTCCGGAGCAGAAGAGCGTCTCGACTATCTCTTGAACCGGATCATGACGATCTGTGACGAAGGCAAACAAGGAGAATGAGCATGAGAAACGGAATGCCGGGACCGCGTGTTCCGAAACGCGGACAAAATGATATTGCAAAGCGCCACGCGATGGGCCGAAAGGAAGCCCTGGAAGCAGGAAAGTCTCTTCGTAAGCCGCAGCAGGAGGAAGAAAATACTCCGCAAGCGGATCGTGTGGAAGGCAGAAATCCTGTACTGGAAGCGATGCGTGCCGGACGCACGATCAACAAGCTTTATGTGCTGAAACTGACCGAGAATGCCAGACCGGATCCGGTCCTTTCGCGAATCATCAACATGGCGAAGGATCAGCGTATCCCGATCATGGAAGTGCCGAGAGCAAGTCTTGATTCGATGTCCCAGACTCATAACCATCAGGGTGTCATCGCACAGGTTGCCAGCCATGAATACGTTTCCATCGAAGAGATGCTGGAAAAAGCTGAGAGTAAGGGAGAAGCGCCGCTTCTTCTGGTTCTGGACGAACTGAAAGACGCATATAATCTGGGTTCGATCCTTCGTATCGCAGATGCGGCAGGCGTACATGGCGTCATCATCCCGCAGCACCGTTCGATCGGTCTGGATTCGATGGTCGCGAAAGCTTCGGCCGGCGCGATCGAGTATGTACCGGTTGCCCGTGTCAACAATCTTTCCCGGACCCTCCTTGAATTGAAAGAAAAGGGGTTCTGGATCGCCGGAACGGATGCAGAAGGTACGAACATGTATTTCGACGATGTATGGTCAGGACCGATGACGATCGTGATCGGCAGTGAAGGCGAAGGCATGAGCAAGAACATTAAAGACAAGTGTGATTACTTGTTATCGATCCCGATGTCCGGATCCGTTAACAGCTTAAATGCTGCAGTGGCAGCCGGAATCGTCGTTTTTGAAGCAGTAAAGCAACGCAGAAAGGCGAAGTAAGATGAAACAGGAAAAAAGACGGGCATGGACAGTGCGCATGAGCCGTATCCTCACGGTGATGCTGGCTCTTGTTCTGTCTTTGTCGCTCTTTTCCTCCTGCTCCGCAAAAGCTTTTCAGAACAATCGAATCGACGTGCCGGAGATGGCGCGTCTGGTCGTAGACTCTCTGCAGGACATTTCCGTAGCGGAATCACTGTTCAATCTTATCCCTGACGAACAAAAGGATGGACTTACTTATTCCGAGTACTATGAGTACATCAGTATCCTTCAGAAGATGATTCCTTCTGCGGCTCGGATCACCTACTTCGATATCGTTGAAGGAAACGAAAGAGAAAACCTGTTTTTGAATATGGCAGGAAGTGATTCGACGCTTTTCGAGGAACTTATGACTTCCTGTATTCCGGTGCGCGTAACGGCCAGCCGCCAGCGCATCTCGGAAATTCCGATCTACTTTTATCTTCAGACGCAAAAAGACGGCACAGTCTATCTCAGCCGGGAATGGATCTACAGCTGCCGCGATCTGTATTCATTTTCGCAGCACTATTTCGAAGCCTATTCCATGGAGAATCTCTATGACGTAAAGTCGCTTCTTTCCTATACGGGCGTTTCCGAAGATCTTCTGTCATCGGACGAAGTACTTACGGAAAAAGCAAAAGAGATGATCCGTTTCTATTCTACGAACGTCAACTCTAAAGTTTCCGAGTACGAGCTGGTCTCGATCGATGCGTCCGGACTTGTGTATCTCCAGCCGAAGGTACTGGATACCAAGCTGCATACCAATGCCCGTCGCGTGCGTTTCTACAGCAGCGTCGAAAACGTGATCTCCGTAGATGATTCCATCACAAGTGAATTGAAAACGGCCGACCTGTATCTGTATTACGGTGGTCATCGTACGATCCGTATCGGTGAGACTGCGACACTTTCCCAGCTGGAATCCCTGTTCGGCGATCCGATCTCGGTCTCCTGCGGACCGGTGCTGGAATCCAAGCGGGATTCGGAAGGAAACCTGAACGAGTACAGAAATATCTTTGTACGCTACAGCGGGTTTGCGATCACGGTATATGGCATTTATATGAACACTGAAGAGTGGGAAGGAAGCTACGTGCGTTTCCGTATCTGGGATTCCGATGATGCCGGTATCGGTCTGATGCTTCGTTCAGATAACACTTCCTGGGATATCCTGGAACGGTATCCGTTTGCAGATAAGACGGATTATTCGATCGCGGTCACGATCGACGGCGAAGAATATGTACTTTCCTTTGATCTGGCTGATGAAGGGGAACAGGGCAGAGCCATTCAGGAGATCAGACTTACCTGGAAGCGCTGAGTTTTACTTTTCCAGTATGAGGGCGGTTAGTCCCTCGATTTCTTCGTCCGAGAGTCCTGTGCTTTTCAGGAATATGCGGATATCTCCCTGATAATTACTGTCGACATGCGAAAGAAGTCTTTCCATGTTCGGAGCATCGCTTCGGTAAATGTGATGTACATGATCCGGAGTCGATGCGATAAGCGGGGCAACCAGATCCTTCACAAATTCATAGGAAACAGCATAGTTGGAAACGATGTCTTTGCGGTCAACATTTGCGAGAAGATAGAAGATCGCCGCAATCAGTCCGGTGCGGTCTTTGCCGTGGGCACAGTGAAAAAGCACCGGGTTCGGGGCTTCCTTCAGGATTGTCCGAAGTACTTCGGCAAAGTAAGGCTTGGAGTTTTCGAACAGCCATACATACAGATGCCCCAAAGAGGTGCGGATGGTGTCCTGAATCGCGGTGGCGCCGATATCGTCTGCATTGACTCGCAGAAGCGGGATGTTATAGTAACGAAACCTCGGGTCATCCTTTACCCGGTCGGGATGGGTCGAAGCTTCTTCCACCGAGCGAAGATCGATGATGACTTTTACCGGATAATCCGAAAGCGCATCGATCGCGTCATCCGGAAGCGTATCCAGTGCATCTGAACGGATCAGGTGGTGAAAACAGGTGATTTTACCATCTTTTGTCGGCATGCCGCCCAGGTCTCTTGCGTTGTATAATCCGGAAATATTGATCCGTTCGTGTTTTTGATTCATATCTTCGCTCCTTAATTAATTAAATATATTACCACATTGATATTAAGGCGGGAAAAAAGATAGAGAAATCACAAAAGTATGATATGATATTCCTAGCGAGGTGGACATGATATGAAGAAGATACTTATAGTTGAAGACAATACAGAGATCAATCACCTGATCGCCGATGCACTGAAAAAGAACGGATACGAGTGCCAGCAGGCATTTTCCGGAACGGAAGCACTCCTTTACTATGAAAAGGACGATTTCGATCTGGTCCTGATGGACATGATGCTTCCGGGTCTTTGCGGCGATGAGCTTTTCCCGAAACTGAAAGCGATCAAGGATACACCGGTCATTGTCGTTTCTGCAAAAGATGAGATGGACACAAAAGTGGGCATGCTTACATCGGGCGCAGAAGACTATATTACGAAGCCTTTTGAGATCCCGGAACTTCTGGCACGTGTTGCTGTTCAGATCCGCCGCGTGTCTGCCAAGAGCGGTGAGGCTTCCGGTTCCAAGCTTTCCTATAAGGAATTAACACTTGATGAGCCTTCGTTCACCGTGCTGGTCAACAACAACGAAGTCCAGCTGACAAAAAGAGAGTTCCAGATCCTGGCACTTCTCGTATCTCACCCCAAGCGCGTATTCACCAAGCAGGACATTTACGACTGCGCATGGAATGAGATCTATATCGGTGAAGATAAGACTATTAATGTACATATAAGTAATATTCGTAAGAAACTCAAAGAGTTCACGGATACTGAGTTTATTGAGACTGTATGGGGAATCGGATATAAACTTGCAAAATAAGAAGGTATATCTTTATGAGTTACATCTTAACGACGAACAATATCACGAAGAAGTTCAAAACAAAACTGGCTGTCGATAACGTTTCGATTCACGTTGAGCGCGGAGAAGTCTACGGTCTGATCGGAAGAAACGGTGCCGGCAAGACAACGCTTTTGAAGATGATCGCCAATCTTTCCGTTCCTACAAGCGGAACCTATGATATCGTGGGTAAAGACGGAGAGACCAAGGCTCAGATGATGCCGAAAGTCGGCGTTCTGATCGAAGATCCGGGCGTATTCCAGAATATGAGTGCTTTCGAAAACCTGAAGGCAAAAGCACTTGCCTATGGTGTGCACGACGATAAGTATTTAAATGAACTTCTTGAGTTCGTCGGTCTCAGCGGTGTCGGTAAGAAATCCGTAAAGAATTTCTCTTTGGGAATGCGCCAGCGCCTCGGAATTGCCATCGCGATGGTCAATTCTCCGGAACTTCTGCTTCTCGATGAGCCGATCAATGGTCTCGATCCGCAGGGTATCGCGGAAGTACGTAATCTGATCCATAAACTTTGTATCGAGAGACATATCTCGATCATTATTTCCAGCCACATCCTGGAAGAACTGTCCAAGGTGGCTAACCACTACGGCATCATCCATAACGGAAAGCTTCTGGATGAGCTCTCCAACGATGAACTTATTTCTCGTTGCAAATCACATCTTGTCATGAAGACCAGTGATCCTGAAAAGACAAAGGCGCTCTTAAACTCGATGGGTATTTCCGATTATTCATTCGAGATCGATCACTTCGTGATCCGCGAACGAGTCGAGGAAGCCGGTGCGATCTCTGTAGCGCTGGCTAAAGAAGATGTGCAGACTCTGGAAATGCGAAAAGAGGGTCAATCTCTTGAGGAATACTATTTCCGTCTGACAGGAGGTAACGGCAATGCTTAATCTTTTCACTATGCATATGTACCGCGCGTTGAAAGCAAAGTCTTCGCTCGTATTAGGAATTATCATGGTCGCTTTCATGTTTGCGACTTTCGGACTTGCATTTATCATTTTCGATGATCCGCTTAAGCTTGGAATCGGTGCCGCCTATACGCAGATGATGGTGGGTGAGGGATCCGGTAATATTTCTGCTGCCGGTGCACATCACTTTATGATCCAGTCCAATGACGCATTTATTATCTGCCTGACGATCTTTGCAGTTATCTTTGCAAACTGCGATTTTTCGAGAGGTTTTGTAAAGAATACATATGGTATGTTCGAACATAGATGGAAACAGGTATGGTCGAAGTGGACCGCGATGACAGCCTGCGTTTCGATCGCATATGCTGTTTGCTCTATGCTTGGTATCGCTCTTTGCTTAGGACTTCTTAAAAACAGTCAGTTCGGTGATGCTTCGCAGCTGCTTCGCTCTTTAGGCGTGGTATATCTCTGCCTGATCGCGATGATGACGATGGTATTCTTTATCACGAATCTCTTTAAGAGCCCGGCCGGCGGTATGGTTATCGGCCTGATCATTGCAACAGGTATTCTTCAGACCGGTGAAATGATTCTGGATCTTCTTATCGCAAAGCTTTCCGGTGCAGATATGAATGAAACAGTTGCAGCTTTTGCAGGTATAGGTGAAAAGACATTCTTCCGTATCTCGGATTACTGTCTGGACAATGTATATCTTTCTTATACTGCTTCTATGGGAACATCCGATACGATCCGCACAGTTGCAGTCGCGCTGGTTCATATGGCGCTGTTCCTGGGCCTTTCGATGCTCCTTTCCGAGAAGAGAGACGTACGCTGCTGACCGCTTAATCTTTTCTTAACTTTTTCTTTTGGTTTTTTAAACTTCTCCTTGGCGATTGATTAGGATTTGTTCTTTAGAATGAGTTTGTAAGCACAAGGAGGAGACAACAATGGATTACATTTTAACAACTAACGCATTGACAAAAACCTTTGGTAAGTACAAAGCGTCCAACGAGATCTCGATCCATGTAAATCGTGGAGATATCTACGGACTGATCGGCAGAAACGGTGCCGGTAAAACAACCCTGATGAAGATGCTCGGCGGACTTTCCCATCCCACATCCGGTTCTTTTGAGATCCGCGGTAAGAATGGTGAGAATACAGAGAAGATGATGCCGAAGGTCGGTATCCTGATCGAGAATCCGGGTCTTTACCCCAACATGACAGCGATGCAGAACCTTAAGACAAAGGCACTGGCTCTGGGTATTAAAGATGACAATTATTTACAGGGCCTTCTCAAAGAAGTCGGACTGGACAACACCGGCAAGAAGAAAGCAAAGCAGTTCTCGCTTGGTATGAAGCAGAGACTGGGAATCGCACTGGCACTGGTCAATCAGCCGGAACTTATGATCCTCGATGAGCCGATCAACGGTCTGGATCCTCAGGGTATCGCAGAAATGAGACAGATCCTTACCCACCTTTGCAATGACAGAGGAATCACGATCATCATCAGCAGCCACATCCTGGATGAGCTTTCCAAGGTAGCAACCAGATACGGTATCATCCACGAAGGTAAGCTTCTCGAAGAAGACAGCAAAGAAGAGCTTTTCAATAAGTGCAGCGAGCGTCTTGAACTGAAGACCTCTGATCTTGAGAGAACACTCTCCATCCTTCAGACGATGGGCTTCCAGAATTTTGAAGTAAAAGACGATACGATCAATATCTACGAACGTATCAACGAAGGCGGTGTCATCACAGTCGCACTGGCCAAGGAAAATATCCAGACAAACGAAATCGGTGTAAAGAGTGAAGCGCTTGAAGATTATTACTTCCAGCTGACAGGAGGAAAAGAAAATGTTTAATTTGATTAAGATGAATCTGTATCGCATGGTACATGCGGTATCTACATGGGTATTGGCTATTGTAGCCGTATTTCTTGCCTTCCTGGATTTTGGAATCATGAAGATCATGGTAGACGATCCGTTCAAACTGTTCGGATCAGCCTCTTCTCAGATGTTGGGAACTACCACCATTACCGGTCGTACGACAATCGCCGGATTCCTTATCAGCTCTGATATTCTTATCGTACTTTCGATCTTTGTAGTTATCTTCGCGAATGCGGAGCAGAAGAACGGTTTTGACAAGAACATCATCGGTATCACGAAGATGAAGTGGAAGCACACAGTCGCCAGATGGCTCTCCTGTGTGATCGGTCTGACAGCAATCGTTGCAGTTTCTTACGGCCTGTACTTCGGCCTGAGCGCTCTGTTCATGAACTCTTTCGCGATGGGCAGCGTAGCCGCTTATCTTAAGGTCCTTGCAACCGTATACTTCGGTCTGGTAGCATTCTCGGCGATCTTCTTCTTCTTCACCACTCTCTTCAGAAGCTCTGTTGGTGGAATCGTAGCTTCCCTCGTAATGAGCCTGGGTGTTCTTTCCCTCCTCGAAAAGCTCCTTGATTTCGCAGTAAAGAAGATCTTTACAAGCCCGAAGATTCTTCCGACGGACCTCCTGTTCGACAGCGCATACATCAACTTCGATGCAACGAGCGCGACAACCAAAGCCTGCCTGATCATGGCCGGTATCTCACTGGCATACATCGTGCTCAGTGTCGGCGGAAGCGCACTGCTTCAGCAGAAGAGAGATGTAAAATAATCAACGCCTGATCTTTCTTAATATAATACCCTCTAACCTTGAAAACAGAACTTCTTCTCTGGAAATGAGAAGAGTTCTGTTTTCTTTAAGTGAAAAATGAAAAGAATTTGACGAAATGGCTTGAATGAATATAATATTGAGGATGTGGGAACAGACATCAATGTACGAATCAACCGGAGGGCGCCATGGAATATTTACTTGAAACCGATAATATTACGAAAAAGTACGGAAATCTTACCGCAGTCGATCATGTCACCATCAAATTACAGCGTGGTGAGATCTATGGTCTGATTGGTCGTAATGGTGCTGGTAAGACTACACTTCTGAAGATGCTGGCAGGTCTTGCTAAGCCGACAGAAGGTACCTATACCATCTTTGGTGAATCCCAGAAGAATACAGCTAAACTTCGTGACCGTATCGGTGTTCTTATCGAGAGCCCCGGTCTTTTCCCGAATCTTTCCGCTTTTGATAATATGAAGATAAAAGCGCTGACCCTCGGTATGAACGATGATGCATTTCTCCGTGAACTCTTAAATGACGTTGGCTTATCTGATGTTGAGAAGAGAAAAGTAAAGCGTTTTTCCATGGGTATGAAGCAGCGTCTCGGAATTGCTATGTCTCTTGTAGGACATCCGGACCTGCTGCTTCTTGACGAACCGATCAACGGCCTCGATCCGCAGGGTATCGTAGAAGTCCGTGAATTGATCGAGAGACTCAGCAAAGAGAGAAATATCACGATCCTGATCTCCAGCCATATTCTTGAAGAACTTTCGAAGATCGCGACTCGTTACGGTATCATCCACAACGGTCAGCTGATCGATGAGTTTACACATCAGGAACTGTTGAAACGATGCAGTGAGCGTATTGAGATCCGTCCTTCTGATCCGACCCGCGCGGTAACGGTCATCGAAGGTATGGGTATAACTGAATTTAAGGTTATTGACAATAGTATCATCCAGATTTTTGAGCGACTGGATGACAGTGGTGATATTGTTTTGGAACTGGCAAAGAATAACATCAAGACGTTAAGTGTTGCCGTCAAGAACGAAGCCCTTGAAGATTACTATTTGTCCATAACCGGAGGCGCCAAAGCATGATTGCCCTGATTCGGGCCAGACTCTATTCAGTGGTTAAATCCAAAAGCTTTGCGATTTTTCTTGTTACCATGACCATCTGGGCCTTGTGGAACATAATTGATGCACAGGTTTCTTCTACGATTTCCAATGCAGAGACGGCCTATATATACTGGAATATGATCAATTTGTTCGGTATCATTCTGCCGGTTGGTGCCAGTACTTGGTATGGATGCTTTATGCCCCACCATGTCTCGTTTAATGTTCCTTTTCAGGTTGATGATAAGCACGTCAAATGGGTGGGAATCCTGACAACATATGTTCTTGAAACAGCCGGTTTTCTTGTCTTGATGATCCTCGCTTTTGTGGCCGAGCATCTGCCGACATGTAAGATGGAGCATTCCTCTGCGGCGACAACGCTGAAAGTGATCCTTGTCATTTTTCTGATTTGCTTTTTCCGGACAGGCTTTGTGATCTTCTTTACTGAACTCACCAAAAGCCGTTTGGGCGGAGCACTATTCGGAATTGTATTTGTCTGCGGTGCGGTCCAGGTTTTCAGCTTGGATCTTGAGGTTCGTATTTACGATTTTCTGGGGATTACAGAGACGACGTTGCCTGTTACTACGCACACGACGTATTTCATTTATTCCACACTTTTGGCGATGGATGATAGACACATTACATTTGAGTCGACTCCGATGCTCGGTACATGTCTCTATTTGCTTCTGGTCGGCATGCTTTTTCTGGGACTCACACAGTATCTGATCCAAAAGCGAGATGTAGAGTAAAGGGGGCGCGGCATGTATAACATTTTCAAAAAAAACTTGTTCCAGTTACGTCAAGATCGCACCTTCTGGATTGCTGTTACCATTTTTCTCTTGATCCTTGTGTGGATGACGTCGCCGGTGGATCCGTATCATCGCGTGAAGTATGTAGGAACCAATACTGAACTCATTCGCGTTATGGCTAAGGAGGATGCAAAATACGAGAGGGTGGAAACGCTTTCGTACTATATCCGAGATCGATTTGCTTCGAACCGAGCCTTGGTGGTCGGCATCGCTTTTTGTTTCGTTTTCTTTAATAGAGAAAAGAGTTCGAAGTCTTTTGAGAATACTTGTGCGGTGACCAGGGATCGTTTTTCTGTATACTTTGCAAATGTCGCTTCACTGACTATGGTGTGCGAGTTGTGTTCTTTCGTAGAGCTTTTGAGTCTGACGATCACGATTCTTTACTCAGGAAAGCATAGAAGTCTGCAGGGGTTAGGTGAACTTTTTCCTTTCGTCTGTATGCAGTTGATGGTGGTATTGTTCCTGGTTGTGCTGTTTTATGGAGCATATCTGATTACACAGCGAATACTTGTTCCGGTTGTGATATTTGCTGTTTGGGATATGAGCGTGCTCGTAACAACTTTTTCTGTTTTTCCGGAAACGGTAAAACAGGTGATTGCTGATACGTCTATTCTCGGGATTATGGATAGAGTCATTGCAACGACCAGCTGGTCAGCATGTGCGCGAGGGATGATGATTTTTGTCCCGGCCACGCTTCTATGTATGACGATCACTCTTGTCGTGATCCACGCCAGAGATTTGAACTAGGAGCGAGGAAAAGATGGTTGATCAGATTCGAGCACGTTTTTATGCTATCGTCCGAAGCAAGACATTTCTTTTGGTTCTTATTGTCTGCGTTTTTTGGGTGCTTTTTGCCACCATCGGCTTATTAACAGGAGATTCTTCGGAACCGATCAATACATCTTATGTTTTCGTTCAAATTACCCGCCTGTATATAGAAAACGTTCCCATTGGCGCTGCCGGCTGGTATATTTGCTACCGCAAAAGCAGGTACCAGAACCAGATTCCTTGTCAGCAGTACGAGATGAAGAGCCTTTTCGGAAACTTTTGTGCGTCAATGTGCATGAGTAATATTTTCATGCTAGGTCACTTCGTATGTGCGATCATTGTGGTCCTGATCATGGGTGACCGCATTATAGCCTCGAGTTTTTTGAACCTTGCCGGAACAATAGCAGTTCTTTTCTTGATCTCGGTTTCCAGAACAGCGTGGACTTGCCTTTGTACGGAAATGGTTCGCGATCATGTCGTGGGAACGGTGCTGGGATTGATCTCAAGTACTGCGATTTTGCAGACATTCCTTCTTGATGGGGAAATCAAGGTTTGTGGTTTGCTGGGAATCAAGGCTTCGTCTTTGCCGGTTACCTCTTACACCACGTACTGTATTCACGAGGCTTTGTTTAAAGGAAACGGTAAAGTTGTGCTCTTTAATCATATAAATCCATATGCGGCAGTACTGGTTCTGATTGGATTCATAGCTGTGTTTTCTTTGGGTACGGTTCTTCTGGTGCGGAAGAGAGATGTAGCGTGAAAGGAGGTAGATTCTTATGTATACACTAATTAAAACGCATGTATATAAGCTGGTCCATGACAAACTGTTCTGGATCCTTCTGGGAGTCTGCTTTCTTTTTCAGTTATGGGCTTTTTCTCCGAGACCCTCGTACGGAACTTTTGTTTATACCGGTCCGAATCCTGCTTTTACGGAGTATGTAAATAAAGTCGGCGCAAGTGTTGTTACAGAACCAACTTTGCTGGAAAATGTCATAAGACGAGCCATTACTTTGGTGATTACCGCATTTTTCATGTCCTATTCTTTTGTATACTGCAACCGGGAAAAGAAGAGCCATGTGTTTGAAAACATATGTGCCATCCACAGTAATCGGACGGAGGTATTCTTCAGTAATATCCTCGCGCAGATGGCTATGGTTATTCCGTTTTTCCTGCTCAACAGCCTGAACCTTGTTATTTGGTCACTTTACACTGACCCACATATGGCGATAGGTGATGCACGTATTTTGCTTCCCTACCTTGTGGGGCTTGTGATCTATGTCTCATTTTTGATCTCACTTTCTTATTCGCTTTATATGCTGACACATCGCGTTCTCGTGCCGGTTGTTGTTTTTCTTTCGTTCTCCATTAATTCACTGTTTAAGTCAGATGCGAAAGGCGTTCCGGTCCTACAGCAGATTACGCAGTGCAACATAAGCCGGATTCTAAGCAAACTGAATTCAATACGCAGCTGGGGAGATTGTCTCAATCTCGCTTTGTATCTTCTGCCTGTGACGATTATCGTTGTGGTATTAACGACAACGGTAGTTCGTCATCGAGATCTGGATTAAGGAGGGCATAGAAAATGGTCAATCAGATTCACGCACGTTTATACGCAATCGTCCGAACTACGTTCTTCAAAGTATTCCTTTCGCTAATGGTATTATGGACGCTTCTTTCTATCTTTGGATTTTTACACGAAAAACCAACCGTAGAAATGGATACGGCTTATATATTCGTACAGATGACCCAGTTGTATCTGACACTTCTGCCCATTGCTGTCGGAAGCTGGCATATTCTTTTCCGCAGCACCGGTTTTCAGAATAATGTTCCCTGTCAGCAGCATGACATGAAGAGTCTTTTCAGCAGTTTTGCCGTATCGATGATCACGAACGCGTTTTTTATGTTGGGATTAAGCATTTGTTCTGTTATCATCATCCTGGGTATGGGAGATCGCCTGACTTCCTCAAGTGCATCCTGCATGGCCGAGACGATCCTCATCTTATGCATGATCTCCCTTTCAAGGACAGCATGGTCATGTCTTTGTATTGAAGTTGTCAGAACTCGCATAGTCGGCGTTTTACTTGCACTTCTTTCTTCTTGCCCGATCCTGCAGTTTTTCCTTATTGACTGGGAAGTGGAAGTACTCAATCTCTTTGGTATTCATTCTTCCTCTTTGCCCATTACATCGTATAGCTCGTATATGATACATGATTCGTTGTTTTTGCAAAACGGAAAAACAATCTTTTTTGATCGTCTGGATCCACATATATCGATAGTGGTATTGACTGTATTGATCCTGCTTTTTTCTCTTGGCACGCTGTTTATCGCGACAAGACGAGATGTTGTGTGAAAGGAGGACGATTCGCATGTATCAGCTTACGAAGATGAATGCATATAAGACACTTCGCGACAGAACATTCTGGATCCTGATCGGAATCTGCCTTCTTATCGAACTGTGGGTATATGTGCCCCGAGCCGCTTTCGATGTCTTTGTATATACCGGTGCGGATCCGAAATACAACAGATATCTCGAATTCTTCAAAAGAAAAGTGGCGACGAATCCTACGTTGATCGATGATGTTCTGAGACGGGGATTCACCCTTCCTACGCTTAGTTTCTTTGCGTCCTATTCCTTTGTGTTTTGCGGAAGAGAGAGAAAAAGCCGGTTGTTCGAAAACCTTTGCGCGATCAGGAGAGATCGTACGGAAGTATTCTTCGCCAATCTTCTTTGGCTGGTGTTGACGGTGATTCCGTTTCTTCTGATCAATCAATGCATGCTGGCGATCGCTTCGAAAATATCCGCTCCCGAAAAGACGGTCGGGGATGTTTCAGTCCTTTTCCCGTATTATTTCTCGGTGTTTGTCGTCGCGGCATTTTTTGCTTCCCTTACCTATTCGGTCTATATGTTGAGCCACTCTTCCGTTCTCCCGGTCGGTATATATGTCTTCTTTTCCACGATCTCGCTTTTCCACCCGGCTACGGCGGACGTTCCGGTACTGGGTTATATTACAAAACTGGATCTGATCGATATTGTTCACAAACTGGCTGAGGTGCGTACATGGAAAGATTGTTTCAATCTTTCGATATGGTTAATACCTGTTATAATAGTATCTGTTCTGGTCTCGGCTTTCGTAGTACAGAAGAGAGATTTGAAGTAAGGAGAAAGATATGCTTTATTGGGCAATTGGTGCTACCGTAGCTTTTCTGGCGATCCTGATCGCTTTCATCCAATATCGTAAGCAGATCAAGAAGAACTGCAGGCAGCTGCGTGTCATGCAGAAGCACTCTTCCAACCAGCGCCTGAGTTCTGAGGTGCCATATAAGGAAGTAAATGAACTGGTCATGCGCGTCAACGATATCTGTAACCGCTATCAGGAAGAAGGTATCGAGATGGAACGCAACGAGAATAACCTCAAGGAAGCCATCGCCAATCTTTCTCACGATATCCGTACGCCGCTTACTTCTTTGGATGGATATGTCCAGCTCCTGGTCATGTCTGATTCCCAGGAAGAGAAGGATCACTATATGCAGATTATCCAGAACCGTATTTCGAGCCTGAAGGAGCTTCTGGAGGAACTGTTTACCTATACGAAGATGCAGGATTCGCATTATGAACTCAACTGCGTGCCGATGGATGGCGGTCAGTGTGTCTGTGAGACGGTCCTTTCTTTCTATGAAGACTTTGAAACAAGAGGTCTTGAGCCGGAGGTATCTTTCAGTGAAGAGAAACTGATGATCGTCGGCAACGAAGTCGCGCTTCGCCGTATCGTCCAGAATCTTGTTAAAAATGCACTGGAGCACGGCACGAAGCGTCTGGGATTGACTTTGGATAAGAAGGGTGACAATCTGCATTTCGTCTGCTTTAACGATAAGAAGGAGACGGAGATCATCGAGGTCGACAAGATCTTTACCCGTTTCTACAAGGGAGATAAGGCAAGAACCTCCACATCTACCGGTCTGGGACTTGCGATCGCGCAGGGGTTGGTCGAGCGTATGCACGGTGAGATCTCGGCGGCCGTGGAGGGGGAACTGTTTAAGATCGAGTTTACTATTCCTCTATATAAAGATAGAAGAGAGAAGGGCAAGAGCGAAAGCTGACAGGCCGCTTTCACTGTCTTAGAAAAAAATCGCACAATAATGCGATAGACCATTGACAATTAAGTTTTTGAGGTCTAAAATACATCATGCTGTGTGAAGCACAGTCGCATATTTGCGCCCGTAGCTCAACTGGATAGAGTGTCTGACTACGGATCAGAAGGTTGTGGATTCGATCTCTGCCGGGCGCGCCAGATGAAACTGTTCCGAAGGATTTTCAGTCGGGACAGTTTCTTTTTTGCCGCCGGACAGCGGATATGCCGCACAACAAGAAATTATGATTGAAAACTTGCAGGGACTGTGATAAAATTACTGTCCGTGTAATTAGCATGTAAAAGATGGAGGAGATACCTATGGCATCTATTGAAAAGAAAGATAACAATATCGTTGTTATTTCCTTAGAGGCAACTAAAGAAGAGTTTAAGGACGCGATGATGAAGTCCTATAATAAGAATAAGAACCGTTTCCAGATTCCTGGTTTCCGTAAGGGCAAGGTTCCCTATCAGCTGGTAAAGCAGTACTACGGAGAAGGCGTTTTTTATGATGATGCCATCGATTTCGTTGCAAATCCGAAGTATTCCGAAGCTATCAAGGAGCATGATCTTCAGGTCGTTTCCCGTCCGGAACTCGACATCCAGGAGATCGGCGAAGATAAGGGCATGAAGTTCACGATCGCGGTTACCGTTAAGCCGGAAGTTGAACTCGGCAAGTACGAGGGCGTAGAGGCGGCTTACCGCTACATCGCTCCGACAGATGAGACAGTTGAAGCTGAACTGAAGCGTCAGCAGGACAGAAACGGCCGTATGGTTCCGGTTGAGGGTCGTGCCGTTGAAGATGGTGATACAGTTACGATCGACTACGAAGGTTTCGTAGACGGTGTTGCATTTGAAGGCGGCAAGGCTGAAGGTCACGATCTGAAGATCGGATCCAACTCCTTTATCCCGGGCTTTGAAGAGCAGCTCATCGGTCACAACATCGACGAAGAGTTCCCGATCACAGTAACTTTCCCGGAAGAGTATCACGCTGAAGAACTTAAGGGTAAGGAAGCTACATTCCAGATCAAGCTCCACGCGATCAAGGTGAAGGAACTGCCGGAACTCGATGATGATTTCGCAAAAGACGTAAGTGAGTTCGATACTCTTGATGAGTATAAGGCTGACATCCTCAAGAACCAGACCGAGCAGGCTGAGAAGGCTGCTAAGGACAGCTTCGAGAACGAGGTTGTAAAGGTTGTTTCCGAGAATGCAAAGGTTGATATTCCGGAGTGCATGATCGAGAACGAGATCGACAGCATGATCGAAGAGCAGTCCTACCGTATGAAGTATCAGGGCATCGAGCTCGAGACATACCTCAAGTACATGGGTCAGACCATGGAAGAGTACCGTTCCGGCCTGAAGACGATGGCTGAGTCCAGAGTCAAGAGCACACTGGTTCTGGAAGCTTGCGGTAAGGCTATGAACATCGAAGCTACAGATGCAGATGTTGAAGAAGAAGCGGAAAAGCTCGCTGCTCAGTACGGCATGGCTAAGGACGATCTGATGAAGCGCCTTTCCGGTAACGACAAGTTCATCCGTGAGAGCATCGTAGGCAGAAAGACTGTTGAGGCTCTGGCTGAGAAGGCTGTTAAGGTTGATGCAAAGGACGAGCCGAAGGCTGACGAAGAGAAAGAAGAGAAGCCGGCTAAGAAGACTGCTGCAAAGAAGACAACCGCTGCGAAGACAACTACAGCAAAGAAGACAACTAAGAAAGAAAAGGAAGAGGATAAGGAAGAAGCTTCTGAGAAGACAGAAGAGTAATCCTTTCACTTCGATCCGATATTCTATAAAAGGTTCATCTATCCGGTTCTGACATACCCTGTCGGGACCGGATCTTTTTCCTCGGAAAATGGTTTCTGCATTCTTTCGAAAATGAAAAGAATTAGTAACATAAATGCGGGCTTCCTCCGTTGAAACAAAAACACAGTTCGGGTAACATGATATAAGAGACAAAGGGTGGCGGGCTCGATTCTGCCGCCTGTTTAAGGAGTATTTATGGGTAAGGACGATATATTGGATTTTGATGGAATTATCCACTGTTCTTTCTGCGGAAAGAGTGAGCAGGAGGTATCCCGTATGCTGGCCGGTCCGCCCGGCATTTATATCT
Source organism: Clostridiales bacterium (assembly GCA_017962145.1). Lineage (GTDB taxonomy): Bacteria > Bacillota > Clostridia > Saccharofermentanales > Saccharofermentanaceae > Scatonaster. Next base: position 27,081 of record JAGCVX010000038.1, read on the forward strand.
GCAATGAGTGCGTGATGATCTGCGAATCGATCCTTGCTGAGGATGAAGTCGGATTCCAGAATCCGAAATACAGCAAGTCTGGAAAGAAGGATCATCTTCCGACTCCGGCTGAGCTGAAGGCAGCCCTGGACGAGTATGTCATCGGTCAGGATCAGGCGAAGAAAGCGCTGTCTGTTGCCGTATACAATCACTATAAGCGTGTATTCTCGAAGTTCTCTACTTCGGATGATATCGAACTGACCAAGAGTAATATTCTCCTGATCGGACCTACGGGCTGCGGTAAGACACTTCTTGCCCAGACACTGGCACGTGCGCTCAACGTTCCGTTCGCCATCGCAGACGCAACGACATTGACCGAAGCCGGCTACGTAGGTGAAGATGTTGAGAACATCCTTCTGAAGCTTCTTCAGGCAGCTGATTACGATGTGGAATCCGCGCAGCGCGGTATCATCTATATCGATGAGATCGATAAGATCACCAAGAAGTCCGAGAATCCTTCGATCACGAGAGATGTCAGTGGTGAAGGCGTACAGCAGGCACTTCTGAAGATCCTGGAAAGTACTGTTGCAAATGTACCTCCGCAAGGCGGCAGAAAGCATCCGCATCAGGAGTTTATCCAGATCGATACAACGAATATCCTCTTTATCTGCGGCGGTGCATTTGACGGATTGGAAAAGATCATCGAGCAGCGCGTAGGTAAGAAGAATTTCGGCTTTGGTGCCGAGATCGTATCCAAGCAGGAAAAGCAGGCCGGCGAGTGGCTGTCCCAGCTGGTTCCGCAGGACCTGATGAAGTTTGGTCTGATCCCTGAGTTTATCGGACGTGTGCCGATCAACGTAACCCTTGACGGTCTGACCGAAGAAGCGTTGGTACGGATTCTCCGTGAGCCGAAGAATGCACTGTTGAAGCAGTACTGGAAGATGCTGAAGATGGATGGTGTCGAGCTCGAGTTCGACGACGATGCGGTTGAAGAGATCGCAAAGAAAGCCATCGAAAGAAAGACCGGTGCACGTGGACTTCGTGCGATCCTCGAGGATCTGATGATGGATATCATGTACGACGTGCCGTCCCAGCAGGATGCCGTTAAGTGCATCGTCCATAAGGAGAGTGTCACGGAGGGCAAGAGTCCGGAACTGATCAAGGGTGCGAAGCCGAAGAAGCAGAGAACCCGCGAGAAGACGGAAGAAAAAGGTGCATAAGAATGAGGTCGTAAACGATGGCAAAGAAACTGAAAAAACTCTTATTGGATGCAGAGAAGTTTCTTTCTGAGTATGACGCGATGAAAACAGGCGATCCGGTCCGCGCGCAGCGCGAACTTGACCGCCTGCTTTGTTATATGCAGAGATGGCTCCTGTATTTCCAGCACGAACGCCTGATTCACTTGATTGTAACAGTGTTATTTGCCCTCGCCATGATCATGGTCTTCGGCATTTTCATCTTAAGCGGTGCATTTTACCTGCTTCCGCTTCTGGGATTGATCGTTGTTTTACTTATTCCATACATTGTTCACTATTTTCATCTGGAAAATGGCGTCCAGAGATTATATGATTTAATTGATGAGATGGTAAAGCGAAAGGAGTGATCCCAATGGCCAAGAAATATTATATCTGCCTGGATATCGGAGGAACAAAAGTCCTCGGTGCGATCTTTGACTCGAAGCGTCAGATCGTGCATCGTGTAAAGAAAAAGACCAAGGCAGGCGGAGACGATTCCCAGAATATCGAAAATACGATCATCAAACTGGTCGAAGAACTGGTTTCGGAATTCGATATCTCCATGAGTGATGTAGCAGCGATCGCAGCCGGTGCGCCGGGTGTTATCAATATCGAGAAGGGCATCGTGCTTTTCTCCCCGAATCTTCCCTGGAGAAACTACGAGATCAAAAAGGCGATCGAGTCCAAGTTTAAAGTGCCTTTCTTCATCGGTAACGACGTAAATGTCGGAGTATACGGTGAATGGAAATACGGCGCGGCAAAAGGCCTGACACAGGTCGTAGGCCTGTTTGTCGGAACCGGTATGGGCGCCGGATTGATCGTGGACGGAAAGCTCTTTACCGGTCATCTGGATAAAGGTGCCGAGTGTGGTCATATGGTACTTGATCCGGAAGGACCGAAATGTAACTGCGGACAGAGAGGATGTCTGGAGGCATTCTCGAGTAAGCAGGGTATTGCCGACTATATCAGAACGCAGGTTGCGCGCGGACGTTCCAGTTCTATGGCCAAGGCCGTGGAAAAGGGTATGTTCAAGAGCAAGGCACTGAAAGCGGCTTACGATGAGGGCGATCCGGTCACTCTCGAAGCGATCGACCGTGCATGCCATTATCTGGCGATCGGATGCGGCAATCTGATCAATACATTCAGCCCGGAGATGGTCGTTCTCGGTGGTGGCGTAATGGAAGCCATGGGCGATGTTTTCCTTGAAAAAGTGCTTAAGGATGTAGACCGCTACTGCATGCCTTCGATCCGCGACACCGTAGCGATCAAGGCAGCTGCACTCGGAGATGATTCCATCCTCTATGGTGCACTCGCGATGATCGATGATATGCTGAAGAAAAAGAGTTAATCCTCGGTCTTGTTATAACGTACGGATTCATACTGGGAGGTCAGTTCAGAGATGGACGGATCTCCCTGTTTTTTCAGGACGTTTTCGATCTGGCGAGGCGAAGAGGCGTTGCTGATCGGAAGTCCTTTGCTGATAGCTTTGGAAACTACGTTATAATACTTCTTTCGTATTTCTTTTTCCTGTCCGGAACCGAAGTCCATCGCGCGGGAAACCTTCCTCTTTTCTTTGCGGTTGACGTTCTCGATGATGTCGATGACTGCGTCATTTTCAACGGAATCCGTCTGCTTGGCATTGCTGAAGTTCTTGATCAGTGTGCGGATAAAGGAAACCAGTATGTAGAAGACTGCGATCAAAATGAGAATAAACACGATGGTGGAGAGAATAAGCAGCCATGTGGGTGTAGGTGACGGTTCGGCTACTCCTGCATTTTCCGGTATCTCTCCCAACTCTCCGGAGGTTTCGTCTGGCACGTCGCCCCAAATAAGGGCAAGGATTTTACCCAGGATCGATCCGAAGAATCCGATGACACTTACGGCAATCGAGGTAACAACATCGATCGGCACGATCAGAAGGAGAAGTACGGCGAAGACGATGCCGCCGACGACGATCACGATGGTCGTGATATTCTGCTTTTTGACCGAAGACACGTTCTGTGTCGCGGAATGGATGTTGTGATAGTACTTGTCGTCAAAGACACTGAACTGGCGGGCGATAAAAAAGATCGTCAGAGTCAGTACGGCGTTAAATGTCAGACAGGTGTAGAACTTGCTGGCATGCATGGCGACAAAGATGAAGAACAACACGACTTGCGTCGCCATCGCCAGCATGAACGAGTCGAAAGAAACGCGTCCGGACTGCTTGCTGATACGCTGCGCCATCGAATGGATGATCAAAAAGATGACGAAAGCGCCGATAAAGACCAGATTCGCATTCTTTTCCGGGAAACTGGTCCAAACCATATCTAAGATAAAAAGGTAGATTCCGGCGGCAACTACGTGGACACCCACCATGCTGAAGAAAGGCAGTCGCATTCTTCGGATGAAGACAAAAGCCACTACGACAAATGCTTCGGTCAGCATCGTAACATATCCGGCGGTAACGATCTGGATATAAACGAGTGACAAAAGCTGGACGGACATCGTCGACAGGAAGAATACCAGCGACATCAGGATATCCACGCCGAGATTCGTGGTGACGAAGAATTTGTTGGATTTGTTTTCCGGTTTTATCTCAGTCATGTCCCAACGTCTCCCATCTCAGATATTCAGACGGCGCGGAATGCGTCGGCGTGATGCGCGCGGTAGTGCGATAGCAGGGCATGACCCACAGTACCGACTTACGGCGCGTGCGGAAATGATCCAGTATAGTCTGGAAGTTGGCATCGGATCTCGGAGAAATCACGACGATAAAGTCATCATCGTTGGTCTTGGCAATGTTTTCTTCTACCAGTTCTTGAAACGGAATCACGCCTTTACTCAGGTCGATACGTGCCAGTTCGATGCCTCTTTGAGACATATCGGTCATACTGCAGGACATATCGGAAGTGACCGGAGTATTTGCAAGGATGTCCAGACCGTTGGTATAAAGCGAAGAAGAAATGCCGGCCTGACAGAGTTCAAACATATAGGAATATGCCAGCGCGATGGCCTTCTCTAGAAGAGAAGTAGAAGATTTCGTGTTATAAAATTCCAGATTGACGAAGATCGAAACCTGACGTGTGGATGTAGATGCATTCTGATTGACCATCAGGTCACCGGCCTTGGCACTCGCTGTCCAGTTGATGGAACGCATCGGATCCCACGGCTGATATTCACGGATACCGGCAAAGGCAAACGGGTCGGTAAGAAGCGAACGGCGCTGCAGGACATCACTGAATGTGATGGAAAGCAGAGTCTTGATCTCGCCGATCTCCACTCTCTCCGGAAGGATCGTGATAATGGCTTCATTTTCGTAATCTTTCGTGATCTTGTCGATGAGAAGAAGATCGGTGGTGGAAACGTTGACACGGAAGAAAGAGTAGTAGCCGCGGCGGATGCAGCGAGCCTTGATCTTTCTGGTGTGACGTGAGTATGGCTTCATGGTCAACATATCTTCACGGTACAGAAGGTCGGACAAAGACGTGTTGGTCATATCCAGGAATTCCAGCGCTACCGGAGACTCGAACTTCAAAAGAAGAAACGGAAGAGGGAGCTTTTTACTGTTCTGGGCAATCTCAATCACCTCGATGACTTCTCCGTATGACGCGACTGGCTGGGAGAAGTGTACATCCAGGGAGATTTGATCCAGAGCATGGCGGCGGTAGAAAATCAGTTCAATACCGGCGAGGATCGCGATGATGACTAGAAATACGAGTAGTTGCATTAACGGCTGAAATCCTCCGTAGGACAGGGAACCGTCTCCAGGATCTTATTCAGGGCAACGGCGGCGTAGTCGTGCAGGCTCAGGAAAGAACCATCTTTATTCATCGCACCGGAAGCATGCATCGAAAGACGATGGGCCAGTACAGGAACAGCCAGTTCCTTGAAGTCATCCGGTGTGCAGTAGGAACGGCCGCGAAGAAGCGCCAGTGCCTTTGCCGAAGCAACATAAGCAAGAAGCGCACGCGGGCTTGCACCCACGCGGATCTCGGAAGATTCACGGGTCGCCTCGACGATCTTGGCAGCATAGTCATAAAGAAGATCCGAAACGCGGATATTCTTAGCTTCCTGTTGCATCGCCATCAGTTCGGACGGCTCGGCAACGGACTGCAGAGAAAGAAGTGGATCGTCGGTCGCAAAGCGCTTTAAGATCGCGATACTTTCTTCGTGTGTCGGGTATTCCATCGAAAGCATCAGGAGGAAACGGTCCAGCTGGGCTTCCGGAAGCGGGAAAGTACCCTGGGATTCGATCGGGTTCTGTGTAGCGATTACAAGGAACGGCGGCGGAAGAACACGGGTCTCACCATCGACGGTGACCTGCTTTTCTTCCATACATTCCAGAAGGCTGGACTGGGTTCTTGCGGTAGCACGGTTGATCTCATCTGCAAGAAGAATATTAGTAAAGATCGGACCCGGACGGAATACGAACTGGTTGGCACTTCTGTCAAAGTAGTGGATACCGGTCAGGTCAGACGGGAGAAGGTCGATCGTAAACTGGACACGCTTAAAGTCCAGATTCAGGGACTGCGCCAGGGCTCTGGCTGTCTTCGTTTTTCCGGTTCCCGGAACATCTTCCAAAAGAACGTGTCCACCTACTAAAAGTGCGACCATGAGGAGCTCGATCTGTTTGTCCTTGCCAACGATGACTTTGTTGACATTCTCCACGATTCGGGTTGCAATATTCTGTGCGTCGCCGCGTGCTGTGCTGTCCATAAAAACCTCCGAAAAACGACGTATTTATTGTTGTTTTCTCATTATACATCACATTTGTTGTTTTTGTCAGTTGACACTTTTTTTCTTGAAATCTATTATAAAGTGACTAATTATCCAAGGAGGGGTGTGTATGACAGATCAACTGCGTCAGATCGGTGAGCGTATCGCTGCGCTTCGCGAGATTGAAGAGATCGATGTGAAGACCATGGCGGCAAGGCTCGAAATGTCCGAAGAAGATTACATTCTTTATGAGGAAGGAAAAAAGGACTTTTCCGTCTCTTTTCTCAACAACGTCGCGGTGATCCTGGGTGTCGATATGGTCGACATCATGGTCGGCGATTCGCCAAAACTGTCTATTGCATGTGTTGTAAGAAAGGGCGAAGGTTTCGAGATCGACCGTCGTGCTGCTTATAACTACAAACACCTGGCTTTTACTTTCAGAAAGAAGATCGCGGAGCCGTTTTATGTAACGGTAGAGCCGAACGATATCGAAAAGCCTGTCCAGCATGCTCATGAGGGTCAGGAATTTGACTATGTACTGGAAGGATCTATGACATTCTTCATCGGCGACATCGTCTATGAATTAAACGAAGGCGACAGTGTGTACTTCAATTCCGATATTCCGCATGCCATGAAGGCAACAAATAATAAACCATGTAAATTTCTGGCGATAGTTATGAAGGGGGACATTTGATCGATGGCGATCTATGAAGAATTTGTAGGAAGAAACAGGGATGATTTCGTTACCCTGGATGATCTTCAGAAAAACTACAAGGTAACCTATCCGAAGACTTTTAATTTTGCATACGATGTAATGGATGTCATTGCTGACAGAACACCGGACAAGCCGGCGATCCTCTGGGTCAGCAAGCACAACGAAGAAAAGCGCTTCACATTCGGTGATGTGAAGAAATATTCCAACATGACGGCGAACTTTTTCAAGAGCCAGGGCATCAAGAAGGGCGACCGCGTTCTTCTGGTACTCAAGCGCGGATACCAGTTCTGGTTCTCCGTTCTGGCACTTCACAAGATCGGTGCCGTTACTGTTATGGCTACAAACCAGTTGATGGCAAAAGATTACGTATACCGTGTCAACAGCGCACACATCAAGATGGCCGTTATCACAGGTGATGACGACTGCACTGAGCGTTTTGACGAAGATATGGACCAGTATGATCACGAGGTCATCCGCTGCGTCACATGGGGCAAGCAGAAGGAAGGCTGGATCGATTTTGATGCCGAGGTCGCCAAGCAGAGCGATGAGTGGACACGTCCGACCGGTGAGGAAGGAACGATCGTTACCGACCCGATGCTTATGTGCTTCAGCTCCGGTACGACCGGTTATCCGAAGATGGTTCTTCACGACCATACTCTCCCGCTGGGTCACCTTTTCACAGGTGTTTTCTGGCACCGCGTAGAAGACGGCAAGCTGCATTTCACCATTTCCGATACAGGCTGGATGAAGTGTATGTGGGGTAAGTTCTACGGACAGTGGTTCGGTGAAGCCACCCTCTTTATCTACGATTTCGACAAGTTTAACGGCGCGGATATCCTGCAGAAGATCTGTGACTACAAGATCACGACGTTCTGCGCTCCGCCGACCATGTACCGCTTCATGATCAAGGAAAGCTTCGAGGGCTACGATTTTTCTCACCTCAAGCACTGCTGTACGGCAGGTGAAGCTTTGAACCCTGAAGTGTACAACCAGTGGCTCAAGAATACAGGCTGCAAGATCTACGAAGGTTTCGGCCAGTCCGAGACATCCGTTGTCTGCGGTACATATTTCCCGTGGGTTCTCCCGAGAACCGGTTCCATGGGTTATCCGGTACCGGGTTTCCACGTTGCGGTTGTGGATCCGGACGGAAATGAATGCCCGACCGGTGTCACAGGTGAGATCTGCATCAGAACTTCTGAAGAGTACGGCGGACGTCCGGTCGGACTTCTCCTTCGCTACGACGATAACCCGGAAGCGATGGAAAAGGCATGGCATGACGGTCTCTACCATACCGGTGATACGGCTTATAGAGACGAGCTCGGCTTCCTGTGGTATGTCGGCCGTGTGGACGATGTTATCAAGAGTTCCGGTTACCGTATCGGACCTTTCGAGGTTGAAAGTGCCCTGATGGAGCATCCTTCCGTACTCGAGTGCGCTGTCACAGGCGTGCCGGATCCGGTAAGAGGCTTTGCCGTTAAGGCTACGATCGTTCTGGCGAAGGGCTATACTCCGTCGGAAGAACTGACAAAGACTCTGCAGAACCACGTAAAGAAGACTACTGCACCATATAAATACCCGCGTGTCGTCGAATACGTCGATGAACTTCCTAAGACAACAAGCGGCAAGATCAAGCGTGCGGATATTAGAAAAAGAGATAGCCAGAAATAAGGATTTGTATTATAATATACGTTTAGGAAACGCTTCTTGCTTTCCCGCTTAGATGGCAGGCCGGAAGCGTTTTTTATTTGAATATCGGAGGGATAAGATGGGACGTACAGACAATATCAATAAGGCTTTTGATCCAAAAGAAGCAGAAAGCAGACTCTATTCTGAATGGGTAGAGAAAGGATACTTCAAGCCTGTCGTCAATCCTTCGAAAGAATCTTTTTGTATTGTAATGCCGCCGCCGAACATCACGGGACAGCTCCACATGGGTCATGCCCTGGACAATACACTTCAGGATATCCTGGTTCGTTATAAGAGAATGCAGGGTTTTGAGACTCTTTGGGTTCCGGGCACCGACCATGCGTCTATCGCAACAGAGGCAAGAATCGTTGCGACGATGAGAGAAGAGGGTCTGACCAAGGACGATCTCGGTCGTGACAAGTTCCTCGAGCGTGCCTGGGAGTGGAAGAACCAGTATGGCGGAAGAATCGTAGAACAGCTTAAGAAGATGGGTTCTTCCTGTGACTGGTCCCACGAGCGTTTCACCATGGATGAAGGCTGCTCGGAAGCCGTAAAAGAAGTATTCATCAAGTACTATAACGAAGGACTGATCTATCGTGGTGAGCGCATCATCAACTGGTGCCCGCACTGCCTGACGTCCATTTCCAACGCGGAAGTTAACTACGAAGACCAGCAGGGTTCCTTCTGGCATCTGCGTTATCCTTTCGAGGATGGCAGCGGTTACCTCGAACTGGCAACCACACGTCCGGAAACTCTCCTTGGCGATACCGCTGTTGCCGTAAACCCGAAAGATGAGCGTTATAAGGACGTTGTCGGTAAGATGCTGGTACTGCCGCTCGTTGGCAGAAAGATCCCGGTCGTTGCCGACAGCTATGTTGATATCGAGTTCGGTACCGGTGTTGTTAAGATCACACCGGCTCATGACCCGAACGACTTCGAAGTCGGACTTCGTCATAACCTTGAAGTGATCACTGTCCTCACTGAGGATGCCAAGATCACGGAGGATTATCCGAAGTATGCCGGCATGGATCGTTATGAAGCAAGAAAAGAGATCGTTAAGGATCTCGAAGAGGGCGGTTACCTGATCAAGGTTGAGCCTCATGCCCATAACGTTGGTACCTGCTATCGCTGCGGTACAACAGTTGAGCCGCGTGTATCCCTGCAGTGGTTCGTTAAGATGAAGACTCTGGCTGAGCCGGCGATCGAAGCGGTTCGTTCCGGTAAGACCAAGTTCGTTCCGGAAAGATTCGAGAAGAACTACTTCAACTGGATGGAGGATATCCGTGACTGGTGTATCTCCCGTCAGCTGTGGTGGGGTCACAGAATCCCGGCATTCTACTGCGATGACTGCGGTGAGCTGGTAGTAACCAAAGAAGACAGTGCAGTCTGCCCGAAGTGCGGAAAGCCGATGCGTCAGGATCCGGATACTCTCGATACCTGGTTCTCTTCGGCACTGTGGCCGTTCTCTACTCTGGGCTGGCCGGAAGAAACAGCTGACCTGAAGCGCTACTATCCGACAAATACACTCGTTACCGGTTACGACATCATCACATTCTGGGTTTCCCGTATGATCGTTGCCGGCTGCGCACACATGAAGCAGACACCTTTCGATACGGTTCTGATCCACGGTCTGGTTCGTGACTCCCAGGGCAGAAAGATGAGTAAGTCTCTGGGTAACGGTATCGATCCGCTCGAGATCATCGACCAGTTCGGTGCCGATGCACTCCGTTATGCACTGGTTACCGGTAATGCTCCGGGTAATGACCAGCGTTTCCAGCAGGATAAGATCGAAGCCGGCAGAAACTTCGGCAACAAGATCTGGAACGCGATGCGTTTCGTACTGATGAACTGTGAAGAGGATCTTTCCTTTGACGATGTGGATCCTTCCAAGTACACACTGGAAGATAAGTGGATCCTGTCCCGTATGAATCAGGTCATCAAGGAAGTTACCGATAACTTCAACAACTACGAGTTCGGTGTTGCGCTTTCCAAGATCAATTCCTTCATCTGGGAAGAGTACTGCGACTGGTATATCGAGATCGCCAAGTCCCGTCTCTTCGATAAGGAGTGCGCTTCGAGAAAAGAAGCCCAGTACATCTTAAACGATGTCCTCGGCAGATCCATGAAGCTCCTGCACCCGTTCATGCCTTTCCTGACTGAAGAAGTCTACAGATACCTGGTACTGACCGAAAAGAGTGATTCCATCATGATCTCTGACTGGCCGCAGTACCGTGACAACGAGGTATTCCCGGAAGAAGAAAAGAAGATGGAGATCCTTATGGATGCCATCCGCTCCATCCGTAACGTAAGAACGGATATGGGCGTTGTTCCGTCCCGCAAGGTCGGTATCATCCTCGTTTCTTCCGACGCGAAGATCCGCGATATGTTCGTGGACGGCAAGGCGTTCCTCGAGCGTCTGGCCAACGTATCTGATGTACAGACTCAGGAAGACAAGCAGGGCATTCCGGATACGGCAGTGGCTTGCGTGTTTGCAGCTGGTGAGATCTACATCCCGCTTGAGGATCTGATCGATATTGACAAGGAACTGGAACGTCTCGGCAAAGAGAAGGAGCGTCTGGAAGGTGAGATGAAGCGTGTTAACGGTAAGCTCGCCAACGAAGAGTTTGTCAGAAAAGCTCCGGAGAAAGTTATTGCCGCTGAACGTGAAAAGCAGGTCAAGTATCAGGAGATGCTGGACAATGTTACTACCAGAATCCAGTCACTTCAGAAAAAGTAAAAATTTCACGGAGGGTTATGTAAATGAGCGAAACGAAAGAAAAAGTGATCGCCGCAGAAGTTTCCGCAGAAGATCTTGCTAAACTTCCGAAGGATACAGTTCACTGTTTCCCGGCATCGAAGACACAGATCTTAAGAAGAAGAATCATTACTCTGGTTATCATCGCACTCGTTGGTGCGGCGATGGGTTACCTTTTGAGCGGTAAAACAGATCCGGGCATCCTGCTCTGGTTGGTATCCAGCGCGATTGTTGTCGTATGCGCGGTTGTTTTTATCCACACATTTGTTATTGCCAAGTATCGTGTTGCGATGGATTATCAGAAGAATGAGGTCGTTCTCCGCTATATGTTCAGCAAGATCACGATCCCGTTCGATTCTTTTGACGCAAGAGACGGTGAGCCGGATCGCGCAACAGCAATCATCAAGAACTCTTCGCTCGGTGCCAACATGGCCAAGGTCGGCTACCTGATCCTGGATAATGTTTATGAAGAAGTTTGCTACCAGACATCTTCCAAGGATCTGGCAACTCAGGAAGACTTCGATCTTCTCTGCAAGGAAGCCAAGCAGGTCGCATCGGTCTATAAGGCAAAGGAAAAGTATGATGCTCTGAAGACTGACGACGATGATACCGCAAAGCCGGAAAGCAAGGCTGAAGACGATATTTCCGCACTGGTCAACGATGTTATGGCTGAGGAAAAGACCGCAAAAGAAGAGGCAGAGGCAGCTGTAAAAGAAGAGGCCAAAGCTGAGCTTGAAGAAGCGAAAGAAGCTGTAGAAGATGCGGTTTCTGAGGTCAAAGAGGCTGTGGAGGAATCCAAGGACTCTCAAGATTAAGTGATATTAATAGGGTTTTCGATTTTTCATTGACGAAATACCCTGTTCACTTTACAATAACCTATGGTGTAAATAAATAATTTGCATGGCAAAACAATATATATAAAGGAGAGATTGAATATGTCATTAGTAACAACTACTGAAATGTTTAAGAAGGCATATGACGGCGGTTATGCTGTTGGTGCTTTTAACGTAAACAACATGGAGATCGTTCAGGGTATCACAGAGGCTGCAGGCGAACTGAAGAGCCCGGTTATTCTCCAGGTTAGTAAGGGTGCTCGCGCTTATGCGAACCACACATACCTCGTAAAGCTGGTTGAGGCTGCTGTAGCTGAGAATCCGGATATCCCGATCGCTCTGCACCTGGACCACGGTGATTCCTTCGAGCTCTGCAAGTCCTGCATCGACGGTGGTTTTACTTCCGTTATGATCGATGCTTCCTCCAAGTCTTTCGAGGATAACATCGCTCTTACAAAGCAGGTTGTTGAGTATGCTCACGCTCACGGCGTTGTTGTTGAGGCTGAGCTTGGTACTCTCGCCGGTATCGAGGATGAAGTAGTTGTAGAGGCTGGTCATGAGTCTTACACACGTCCGGAAGAAGTTGAAGAGTTCGTATCCAGAACAGGTTGTGACTCTCTGGCTATCGCTATCGGTACTTCCCACGGCGCTTACAAGTTCACTGCTGATCAGTGCACAAGAAACGAAGAGGGTATCCTCGTTCCGCCGCCGCTCCGCTTCGACGTTCTCGAAGAGTGCATGAAGAAGCTCCCGGGCTTCCCGATCGTACTGCACGGTTCTTCTTCCGTACCGCAGGAGTTCGTAAAGATGGTTAACCAGTATGGCGGTAACATGCCGGATGCAGTTGGTATTCCGGAGGAGCAGCTCCGTAAGGCAGCTACTCTCGCAGTCTGCAAGATCAACATCGACTCCGATATCCGTCTTGCTATGACAGGTAACATCCGTAAGTACTTTGCTGAGCATCCGGATCACTTCGATCCTCGTCAATACCTCAAGCCGGCTCGCCAGGCTGTTAAGGATATGGTTGCTCATAAGATCAAGAACGTTCTCGGTTCTGACGGTAAGGCTTAATCTTTCCTTTCAAATTGAGATTACAAGGCTGTCTCCAAAAGGAGGCAGCCTTTTTTTGTTTTCGAGACGAATGACATAAAACTTTTATCTTTACGAAGCGCGCGAATCTCATTAAAATGAATGGGGGAAATCAATGACGTAAGTGATTGTGGAGAAGGAAACTATGAGAAAAGACACCAGGTTGACAGCGCTTCTTCTTGCGGGAACCATGCTATTTTCGTTGACGGGATGCAAGAAGAAAAAGGAAGTTCCGAAAGTGGCTCAGACAGTCTCGGATGAGCAGGAGTGGTATAACGTAGAACATGCTACGTTGGAAACCCATTATGAACAGATTCAGGATCTGGATTTTCAGGTTCTGGACGTGGAGATGGACGGAAGCGTCGCACTCATTACCGGACATGAAGGATTCGATCGCTGGTCGGCGCCTTACGAAACAGAACCCGGTCCGGTCTTTCGTGAACTTGTTGTCTTCGATATGAGCGGTGTTTCCCGTGCCAGACAGGAAATCGATACGGGTGCGGACTACGAGATGGTTTCTTATGAGAAGCGTGAATCCTTTCTGTATGTATATCTGAACAGTCCGAGCACGCTTTTGTGTAACGTGGTGACGGTAGATCTGGCTTATCTTCGTATCGTTGAGACGAATCCCTGGGATGTAGAGCCTTTTACGAAAAACGGCAAAACCTATTTTGAACGTGACATGAAGACACTTCCGGATGGACGTGTGGTTTCTCTGGCGGAGGAGCCTTCTCGTTCCGGATCCGGCGACACATATGTTGTGCTTCGAAACGAAGGGAAAATAGTTACTTCCCTGGCGCTGGATGACTGCTCGGAGCTGGATACAGACTGGGATGGAAACATCTGGCTGTTTCAGACCCAGGAGGAAGTGATAGACGGCGTTATGATGACATGGACATCAACTGCTCGTTTTGATCCGGCTTCCAATTCCGTGACGCCTCTTGGTACCAGCCCGAAGACAAGAACCGATGTAGGCCGCTGTTCGTTCTATAACGGCAAGATGTACTCGGTCAGTGCATTTGGAATCGATGCATGTGATACAGCTTCTGGAGGAGATACTTCCAGATACTTCTCTTTTGACAACTGCAATATCGACCGCGTCGCGGCGACCGGCATGACGCTTCTGTCTACCCAGCCGGGAGAAATCGTCCTTGCGGGAAGATATCAGCGTGGTAAAAGCGACATGAACCACTACGACGTGATCCGCATTACTAAGGCGGCAACAACGCCGAATGCAGGAAAAACGATCATTGAGGTCGGTGTTCCCGGACAGCGCATCGATGCCGTGCTTTCCAGAACCCTTTGCGAGTTTAACAGTACACAGAAACCATTTTTCGCCGTGCTTCGTTTTTACGATTACGATCTGGATTTCAGCCCTTCCACGGATGAGGAACTGATCCGCCTGGTCGAGACACGTAAGGCGTTCTCGGATCAGATCATGCAGGAGATCCGAGACGGAGTGGCTCCGGATGTGATCTGGAACCTGGGAACGAATGAAGAACTCGACATGTCCAATCTGCTTTTGGATCTGACGCCCTACCTCAGCCGCGCGCCGGAGTTTGAACCGGGCACGATCTTTATGAATATCGTAAAGAACAACAAGCAGGGCGATAAGCAGTACCAGATCCCGATGGCATACGAACTGTGCGGCATCCGAGCGACGGAAGCAGATCAGCCGCAGAACCAAAGAGGGTATACGATTGAAGAGTTTGAGGAGAAGACCTGGAGCGACGGCTCGGATACGAGTTTTTTCAGTACGGGCAGAAGCCGTCTGGTCGTTTTCGGGGAACTGTTCTCCTATATCGAAAACAGCATGATCGACCGCACGCAGAATGTCGCGAATTTTGACTGTGAAGAACTGCGCGAACTGGCACAGTTCTGTAAGGATAACTTCCCGGCCGAAGGTGTGATGCCTCAGGAGATCCCGGTGAAGTATTCGGGAGCGCAGTCAAAGGAAAAACTGACACTGATTCCCGCACTTTCTGATCTAAATGCACCGGCAAGGATCGTGATGAATCATTTTTCCGATACCAAGTATATGAATGACACGACGGTCTACGGACTTGCAAGTAACGGAAGCGGTCCTGCGGCAAGAGTTCTGGTCAGCGGTTCCGTTCCGGTTTCGGCTCTTAATCCGGAAGCCTCGTGGATCTTTATCCGTACGGCACTGTCCGCAGAAGTGCAGTCTGCATTTGTCGGCGACGGCGTGATCGAACAGGCTCTGCCTGTTAACCGTATGGTGCTTTTGGAATATTCAGAAGGCAGGATCAAGGACGATGACATCCTGGCCGCGATCTTAAGCAGCAGTCCGCCGCAGGTCGCATACGATTTTGACCCGCTGACACTGACTGAATATGCGGTTTTCATCCAGAGTATCGAGGATACGGATACGAATCTGCGTTATAACGACAGCCACTATATCATCGTGCTCAAGGAGATGCAGAAATATTTTGACGGCGAGGAGTCTTTGGATGATGCGCTCTTCCATATCGACGAGGAGATTCAGAAACTACTGGACGAAGCCTATTAAAAGTGTGTTATAATCGTCGGTGGATAATATTTCTTGCATTCCGGAAGGAGAATTCGTGATATGAGCCCGATGCCGGCAGCCCCGAAAAGAACACTGACGACTCAGTTAAACGCTTTGCGCAATACTGCTGCGGCGCTGTTTGCTGTATTCATGATCCTTCTGGTGGCTTTTGTGTGGATGATCACATCCATGAAGGGCAAATCTTCCGATGAGCAAGAGAGCAAGGACACGACTGCTCCTTCGACTTCAAATGTAGCTTCCGGTTCGGATGCGAACGCACAGATCACACCTGATGCTTCTTCTGAAGAAACTACCGAGGCGACAGCCGAAGTGGTAAAAACAACTTACCCGGAAGGTGCCAAGCTGATCGCGCTGACTTTCGACGATGGCCCGGGTGCCTATACGGAACAGGTTTTGGATTATCTTAAAGAATACGATGCCAAGGCAACTTTCTATATGGTCGGACAGTGTGTCGTAGATGCAGATCCGGCACTTTTGAACCGTATGCTCGAGCAGGGATGTGAGCTCGGTAACCATACCTACAGTCACCAGGTCCTGACGGACGTCGGATATGAGGACGCATATTCTCAGCTTGAAAGATGCGACGAGCAGATCATGAACAAGGTCGGCCAGAAGGCCACGTCCATCCGTCCGCCGACGGGTGCGGGTCAGAACCAGAAGGCACTTTTTGACTATGGTATCGCCAACAACGAATATATCGTAAACTGGAGCTGCTGTCCGGAGGACTGGCTCGAGAAGAATAAGGATCCGGATTATATCGCTACTTATGTAATCGAGCATGCAGTCGATGGAGATATCGTACTTCTTCACGATGTCCATCAGACGACGATGCAGTCTTTGCCGAAGATGCTTCAGGGCTTAAAGGATGAGGGATTCATCTTTGTAACGGTTTCCGAACTGCTGCAGGCCAGAGAAGACGGCGGTCAGTACGGCGTACGTTATGCGTCGCAGAATGTAACCGTTTAAGTGCATTTCACAAAGGAATAAATCAGCTGTTTTCGAGCTCCATGTATTCGTTATACATGGAGTCGAGTTTTTCTGCGTTATCTGCGTACTTCTTATAATCCTCGGCGGAAGTATCTTTGCCGAAACCTGCTTCGAGGGTCTTTTGTTCTTCCTCGAGTTCGGCGATCGTCTTTTCCAGATAACGGATACGCTCTTTGCGCTTGGCGATCTCTTTTCTTTCCTGCGCACGATTGACGACCGGTGCTTTGGAGGAAGACTTGTTCTCCTCGGCGCGGCGCTCTTTTTCTGCCTGGCGCTGCTGGGAGGCGAGGGCGGCTTTTTCTTCTTCCTGTGCGGCTACAAAAGAACGGTACTTCTTTCTATAGAGATCATAGCTGTCCATATAGTCGATCCGCGTACCGAAGAATCCGAGGATGTGACTTTGGCATTTTTCGATAAAATAACGGTCGTGGCTGACAGCCAGGATCGCGCCGTGGTACTCGGACAGCGCATCCTCGAGAACTTCTCTGGACTCGATATCCAGATGGTTCGTAGGCTCGTCGAGGAAGAGAAGCTCCGGCTTTTCTTCCAAAAGGCAGCAAAGATAAAGACGTGATCTTTCGCCGCCTGAAAGCACGCTGATCTGCTTATATACGTCGATGTCACGGAACCCGAAACGCGCCAGAAGATTTCTAGCGGCAGTCTCGCCCAGTTCACTTCGTGTCATCAGTTCTTCCAGAAGCGTACGAGTCTCGTCTTCAAATGGCACGAACTGCCCCATATAACCGATCTGGGAGGATCCGCTGACCAGGACATCTCCGTCGAATTCACTGACCTTGCCGAGAAGCAGGGACAGAAGCGTTGTCTTGCCACAGCCGTTTGGTCCGACCAGAAAGACTTTGTCGGATGCTTTGATCTCAAAGGAGGCATCCTGGAAAAGCATCTTTCCGTCCGGGAATGTCTTTCCGATCTTTCTTGCCTGAAGAAGGATCTTGTCCGGATCACCGGAACGCTCTTCCGGCATCAGCTTGAAGCTCATGCGAAGAGGTCCGCCGGAGATCTTCGCGCGTTCGGAAGCAAGACGGTCGGAGAGTTTTTCAACGACCTTTTCACGTGCGTGATATCCGGAGATATTTCTATGGGAGAGCATCGTCTGGGTCACGCCTTCCTGGCGCTCCAGCTCGCGTTCGAGATTGGCGATCAGCTGGCGCTGGTCTTCCAGAAAACGCTGTTTCTGCTCTTTATAGTCGGTATAGTTTCCACGATATGCCGTGATGTGGGAATTCTCCAGTTCGAAAACCTTCGTGACGGTCTGGTCGATAAAGTATCGGTCATGCGAGATCAAAAGGACAGCGCCGCCGTAGGAACGGATAAAGCTTTCCAGCCACTCCATCGCATCGGTATCGAGATGGTTCGTGGGCTCGTCGAGAAGAAGAATGTCCGGACGGGATACGATAAGCCGCGCAAGGCAGATGCGCATCTTTTCACCACCGGAAAAACTGCTGATGTCACGTGTCCAGTCGATGCCTGTAAGACCAAGTCCGGCAAGGGCCGCCTTCATGCGTGGCTCGTAGTCATATCCGCCGAGAGACTCAAAGCGGGAAGTGAGCTGTTCGTAAGTGCGAAGCAGAGACTGGGACTCGGAAGCATCACAGGTGCTCAGACGATATTCGGTCTCGCGCATGCGGTCTTCGATCTTCTGCAGTTCGTCGCTGATGAGAAGACTTCCGCCGGATTCCAGTTCGTCGAGGTTCTGGGAAAGATATCCGGCAATCGCCGTTCCGTGATGAAGGACCTCGCCTTCGTCCGGTTCGACCTTACCCTGGATCATGCGGAATAATGTGGATTTTCCCGTTCCGTTGTTTCCGATCAGTGCGATCTTGTCTCCTCGTTCGATCGAAAAAGAGACATGATCAAGTAAAAGTCTTGAGTGATAAGACTTGGAAACCTTATTTACGGAAATAAGTGGCATGTGTCAAAAAAGTCCTTTACGATTATTTGAAAGGATCTGCGATGATCTCGTGGCCGCAGTAGATGCAACGGTCGAACATCGAATCGGTATTCTGAAGCGGAACGTGGCAGTTCGGGCAAAGACGCGGTGCATCTTCTTCCTCCGGCTCTCCGTTTTCGCGGGCTTTCTTCAGGCGTTTCTTATTGGTATCGAGTTCGGACAGAGTCTGGTGCAGATCGTCGTCCGTATATCCTTCCTTTTTCAGGATGCACCACAGCGCTTCGGTCAGCAGGTTCAGACGTTCTACCTGTCCTTTCAGACGAGCGATCTCTTCGCCGTATTCCCGGATGTCCGTCGTAGATGTATTGGAGCTTGTTCGGTTGTTTTCAAAGAATGAATTTGTTCCCCATAATCCGCGTGCCATGATGAATCTCCTTAATGAATAAAAATCGTTTATATTATATCACATTATCAGGAAACTCCTACTAATATTCTTGCTTGTTGTTCTTTTTCAAAGTAACATAAAACTGAGCCGTCTCCTTTGAGAAAGCGGCGCGAAATGAATAGGTAAGGATGGCGGTCTTTATGGGAATGACGATGACACAGAAGATCCTGGCAAGGCATGCAGGCCTAAACGTCTGTGAAGAAGGCGGACTGATCGAGGCATCTCTCGATCTGCTCCTCGGAAACGATATCACGACTCCGCCGGCCATCGATGTTTTTGAAGCAAACGGATGGGAGAAAGTTTTCGATCAGGACCGCATCGTGCTGGTTCCGGATCATTTCGCTCCGAATAAAGATATCAAGTCTGCACAACAGTGCAAAAGAGTTCGCGAATTCGCCAAGAAACAGAACATCACGCACTATTACGAACAGGGACAGGAAGCCATGGGTGTGGAACACGTGATCCTGCCGGACAATGGTCTGGTACGTCCGGGTGACTGCATTATCGGTGCGGATTCCCATACCTGTACATATGGTGCCCTCGGTGCATTTTCCACCGGCGTCGGATCGACGGATCTGGCATGTGCGATGGCTTCCGGCCAGACATGGTTTCGTGTGCCGGGTGCGATCCGCGTGGAATTAAAAGGCGAGATCAGACCCTATGTTTCCGGAAAAGATGTGATCCTTCACCTGATCGGGAGAATCGGTGTGGACGGAGCGCTGTACCGCTCGTTGGAATTCTGCGGAAGCGGGATCCGCTGTCTTTCGATGGCAGACCGTCTTACGATCTGCAATATGGCGATCGAGTGCGGTGCGAAGAACGGCATCTTCCCGGTCGATGAAACGACAGTCGAGTACTTAAAAGCACGTATCCCGGGATACGACGAAGATACATCCTGGCTGACCCCGGATGAAGATGCTTCCTATGAGCAGACGATTACGATCGATCTTTCTACGCTTTCTCCGATGGTGGCATTTCCGCATCTTCCTTCCAATGTGCATGAGCTCGGATCTTTCGATACGATCCGCATCGATCAGGTCGTGATCGGATCCTGCACGAACGGAAGACTTGAAGATATGCAGAAAGCGGCGGCGGTCCTGAAAGGAAGAAAAGTGGCGGACGGCATCCGTGCGATCATTCTCCCCGGATCCCAGCGCGTGTATAAGCAGTGTCTGGAACAGGGACTTCTTTCCATCTTCGTGGATGCCGGATGTGTCGTATCGGCACCGACGTGCGGACCGTGTCTGGGCGGACACATGGGTGTTCTCGCAGAAGGGGAAAGATGTGTTTCGACTACGAACCGTAATTTCGTAGGCCGTATGGGACATAAGAATTCAGAAGTCTATCTGGCCGGCGTAGAAGTCGCCGCGGCATCTGCCGTGCTGGGCTATATCGGCGGACCGGATGAGATCGGACGATAATCGGGAGGAACAGGACCATGACCATAGAAGGCAGAGTCATTAAATATGGTGCGAATGTAGATACGGATGTGATCATCCCGGCACGTTATCTGAATACGTCAGTTAAAGAGGAACTGGCCGCGCATTGCATGGAGGATCTCGATCCGGATTTCGTCAAGAAAGTCCAGGCCGGAGATATCATCGTGGCAGGACCGAATTTCGGTTGCGGTTCTTCCCGTGAGCATGCCCCTGTTGCCATCAAGGCAAGCGGGATCGCGTGTGTGATCGCGCCTTCTTTCGCGCGCATTTTCTATAGAAACAGCATCAACACCGGTCTTGCGATCCTTGAGTGTGCCGAGGCATACGAGAAGATCAAGGACGGCGATAAGATCGAGGTGGATTTTGAAACCGGCATCATCAAAGATCTGGATTCCGGCGAAGAATTCAAGGGCAGTGCATTTCCCGAATTCATATCGGAGATCATCAACGCGGACGGTCTCGTAGGATATACCAAGAAAAAACTACAGCAGTCGAGGTGAGAAGAATATGGCAGAGTATAAGATCGCAGTGATTCCGGGTGACGGAATCGGAGCGGAAGTAACTAAAAGTGCATGTGCCGTGCTCGAAGAAGTTGCGAAGCGCACGGGAAATTCTTTCGCCTTTACCGAGGTGCTCGCCGGTGGTGCCGCGATCGATGCCACGGGAGATCCTCTTCCGGAAAAGACACTTCAGATCGCAAAAGAAAGCGATGCGGTCCTGCTTGGCGCGGTAGGCGGTCCGAAGTGGGATGCGCTTCCCGGAAAGCAGCGTCCGGAGGCCGCGCTTCTGGGTCTTCGAAAGGGACTGGGTCTTTATGCCAATCTGCGTCTGGCGATATTGTTTCCGCAGCTTCGCAGCGCAAGTCCGCTGAAGGATGAGATCATCGGAAACGGCATCAATATCATGATCGTGCGCGAACTGACCGGAGGTATCTACTTCGGAAAAAGAGGCATCGAAGCATCTTCAGAAACGTTGGAAGACGGAAGTCCGAAGGGGATGGAAGCGTTCGATGTGGAGACCTATAGTGAAGGTGAGATCAGGCGTATCCTGAAAGTGGGATTTGTTCTGGCGATGCAGAGAAAAAAGAAACTCATCGTCGTGGATAAGGCGAATATTCTCGAGACGTCGCGTCTGTGGCGGAAGGTGACCGAGGAAGTCCGTAAGGACTACCCCGAGGTCGAAGTGGAGTTTATGTATGTGGACAATGCTTCCATGCAGCTCCTGCGCCGTCCGTCTTCGATGGATGTGATCGTCACCAGCAATATGTTCGGTGATATCCTTTCGGACGAGGCCGGCATGATCACCGGTTCCATCGGCATGCTGCCTTCTGCGTCTTTAGGTGATCCGGGTAAGCCGGGTATGTATGAGCCGGTTCACGGTTCGGCACCGGATATCGCGGGAACAGGCAAAGCGAATCCTCTGGCAACGATTCTTTCCTGCGCCATGATGCTGCGTTCTTCTTTGGATCTCGCAGCAGAAGCGGATCGTATCGAGCAGGCCGTGCAGGATGTTCTGGCGCAGGGATATCGTACGGCGGATATTGCCGAAGATGAGAAGGCGCAGATCCTGACGACAACGCAAATGACTGAAAAAGTGATCGAGGCGTATCGCGCACTCGCATGACATTTTGTTAACGGATTATCCATTTTTTCTGTTTATAATAGAAGAAGATTCACTTTTCAGGAGTTATCCGCTATGAGCAAAAAGAATTTACTGGCAGTGATCGATCTGGGGTCTCTGTCTTTGCGGTTGAAGATATTCGAACTCGGCGATAAGAATGTCCCGAAGGAGATCGAGTCGGTTCGTAAATATCTTTCTTTAGTTTCCAATACATATACTGAGGGCGTCATCTCCCAGTCGCAGGCCGGCGAGCTTCTTTCGGTGCTTGGCGGATTTGCGCAGAAGATCCGCGAATACCGTATCAAGGATGTGATCTGTGTCGCCACCAGTGCATTTCGAGAGGCAAGCAACAGGGCGATGGTCATCGAGCAGATCCGTGTGCAGACGGGCCTTCAGGTGACGGTGCTCGACAATGCCATGGAGCGGTATTTCCATAACCTGGCCGTTAAGGAAAGCCAGCCCGGATTTGCCGAACTGGTACAGGCAGGTACGATGGTTCTGGATATCGGATCCGGAAGTATGCAGGCGACGCTCTATGACAAGTCCGACCTGGTCTTCAGTCAGAATACGAGACTCGGTTCGCTTCGTATCAGTGAACTGCTTTCCGACCTTGCGAAACAGACGACGCACTATACCGAAGTTCTGGAGGAATATATCTCTCAGGACTTAGCTGAGTATCACGCGATCGAGCCGAAAAATATCCAGTATAAAAACCTCATCGTCTTCGGAAGTGATATCGGCTTTATCAAGGCGCTGGCCGGCGAGTCTCCCAGAGAATACTGCTATCTTTCAAAAGAGAAATTCGATGATGTGGTAAATGCACTGTTGCGTATCCGTCCGGAGGATCTGGCGAGAAAACTCGATATCACTCCGGCAACTGCGCCACTGCTTTTGCCGACGGCCCTGATGGTAAAAAAGATGCTAGACTATACCGGAATCGATGGCGTGCATATGCCGGATGCGTCTTTGACCGAGGGCGTCATGTACGACTATGCGTGGTCGCATAAACACTACGATCTGGTGCTGGATCCGGAGCGTGATCTGATCTCGGCGGCACGACATGTGGCTAAGCGTTATAAGTCAGAAAAGAAGCATATCGTATTTGTAGAAGAAGCGGCGATGGCCGTCTTTGACGCGACGAAAAAACTGCATGGCATGAATGCACGTGCACGTACGCTTTTACGTATCGCGGCACTTTGCCACGAACTGGGTAAATTCATCAACATCTCGAACCCCAGTCCGTCTACCTACAGCATCATCGACAGAACCGAGCTGATCGGTCTTTCGGATCAGGAAAGAAAAATCGTCGCGATGGTGGGCCGTTTCTATGTGGACCCGATCTTCTATCAGGATCCGCGCTATGCCGAGCTTCCGACAAAGGATCAGGTACTGGTTTCCAAACTCACCGCGATATTGCGTCTGGCCGATGCGCTGGATGCGTCCCATAAACAGAAACTTCGTCAGATCAATGTAGCGTACAATTCGGAAGGCCTGGTCATTTCCGGTGACACTATGTATGACATGACTTACGATAAGTGGTTCTTCGAGAGCCATACAGATCTATTTACACAATTCTTCTCAGTGAAGGCGATCTTACGTGTCCGGAGGCAGATTCGATGAGTACTAAGAAAGAGAAAAAAGAGAAAAAACTTAAGGGCGTCAGCACAGAAGTGGCGCATTCCGCGATGGACAATGCGGAGATCGAGGCAGATTCCGATCGCTATTTCAACCGTGAGCTGAGCTGGCTGGAGTTTAATAACCGCATCCTGTTCGAATCCAGAGATACGAAGAATCCCCTTCTGGAGAGATTGAAATTTCTTTCGATCACCGCGTCCAATATGGATGAATTCTATATCGTTCGTGTCGCGTCTCTTCGTGACCTGATGAGTGTCAATTACGACGAGCTGGATATCTCGGGAAGAACCGTCAAGCAGCAGCTTGAGCAGATCGATGAGAAAGCCAGAAATTCGATGAGCCTGATGTATTCCACATACACACGCTCGCTTCTTCCGTCTTTGAAAAATCATCAGATCTATATCAGTGATTACGATGATCTCGATGACCATGCCAAGGAAGTCTGTGACGAATATTTTCAGTCGACACTGTATCCGATCCTGACACCGATGGCGGTCGACTCCTCACGTCCGTTCCCGCTGATCTATAACCGTCAGCTGAATCTTTGTGTGCTGATCGACGAAAGAGAAGAGGATCGTGAGCTTCGTCTTGCGAAACAGGAGAAGAAAGGTAAAGTATACGATCCGTACTACCGTTTTGCGACACTGCAGGTTCCGACCGTCGTTCCGAGACTGTTTGAACTTCGTCTTTCTACAGGCGTATGCTTCGTTCCGATCGAACAGATCATCCGTGCGAATCTTTCTTCACTCTTTATCGGTGCCAATGTACTTGCGAGCGGTTTTTACCGTGTCATGCGAAATGCCGACCTCGACATCGACGAGGATGAGGCGGAAGATCTTCTCAAAGAGATCGAAGAGCAGGTAAGAAAACGCCGCTTCGGTGAGATCATCCGTATGGAGATCAACGACGATATGGATATCCGTCTTTTTAAGCTTCTGACCTCGTCTCTGAAGATTTCGAAAAAGGACGTATTCTCCGTCAGCGGTCCGATCGACCTGACTTTCCTCATGAAGGTCTACTCGAAGATCAGTGATGAATTTCCGCAGCTTTGCTATCACAACTTTACTCCAGCCAAGCCGAAGATGTTCCCGGAAGGCATGAATATTTTTGATGCGATCCGTCAGAAGGACCGCCTCGTTCACCATCCGTACGAATCTTTTGACCCGGTCGTGGAGTTTGTCCGCCAGGCGGCAGTGGATCCGAAGGTGCTTGCCATCAAGCAGACACTTTACCGTGTCAGCAGCAGTTCTCCGATCATCCGCTCTCTTGCGGAAGCGGCACAAAACGGAAAACAGGTCATGGTACTTGTTGAGCTGAAGGCGAGATTTGATGAAGAGAATAACATCAACTGGGCGAAGATGCTTGAGAAAGCCGGATGCCATGTTATCTACGGACTGGTTGGTCTGAAGACTCACAGTAAGATCACTCTCGTAGTGCGTGATGAAGATGATGGAATCCGCAGATATCTCCATCTGGCGACAGGTAACTATAACGATATTACCGCGAAGATCTATACGGATATCGGACTGTTTACCGCGTCGGAAACATTTGGCGTAGATGCATCGGAATTCTTCAACACGCTTTCCGGTTTTTCCGAACCGCCGGAGTGGAGACGCCTGATCCCGGCACCGACCCGCATGAAGAAATATTTCCTCGAAAAGATTCGCGCGGAAGCTAAGAATGCAAAAGCAGGAAAGAACAGCAGCATCATCGCAAAGATGAATTCTCTGGTAGACGCATCGATCATCGACGCGCTTTACGAGGCATCCTGTGCCGGCGTAAAGATCGACCTGATCGTCCGTGGTATCTGCTGTCTGCGCCCAGGTGTTCCGGGCCTTTCGGAAAATATCACCGTGCGTTCGATCACCGGAAGATTCCTCGAGCATTCCCGTATCTATTATTTCTATAATGACGGGCAGGAGGATATTTATCTTTCTTCTGCGGACTGGATGCCGAGAAACCTGATCCGCCGAGTCGAGCTTCTTTTCCCTGTCGAGGATCCGGACTGCAAAGCACGTGTTATGGAAGTTTTGAATATTGAACTGGAAGACACGGTAAGAAGCCATTTCCTGTCAGCAGATGGCAATTACCATAAGCTGGATCTGCGTGGAAAACAGAAACTGGACAGCCAGGAAGAACTGCAGATCCATTGACCGATTTCGACCTCCAAAAATCAAGATCCTTTAAGGGTCGTTTGTGAAAACAACACAAAAACTACGAAAAAACACGAAATTCTTTGTGACAGAAAAGAAATAGTGTGTTAATCTGTAGTTACGAATGAATAGCGCAAGCTAATTTATGGAGGTAGAAAAATGAAGAAGTTTTTAAGTATGCTTTTGGCAGCTGGTATGCTTCTGTCCATCGGTCTTGCTGGCTGTGCTAAGAAAGAAGACAGCAAGAAGATTGGTGTTGCAATGCCTACAAAGTCTCTTCAGAGATGGAACCAGGATGGCGACAACATGAAGAAGAAACTGGAAGAAGCAGGATTTGTTGTAGATCTGCAGTACGCTGATGACGACATCGCTACACAGGTTACACAGATCGAGAACATGATCAACGGCGGATGCAAGGTCCTCGTTATCGCATCTATCGATGGTGGTTCTCTGGGTACTGTTCTTGCTACAGCTCAGGAGAAGAAGATCCCGGTTATTGCTTATGACCGTCTTATCATGGATTCTGATGCAGTTTCCTACTATGCTACTTTTGATAACTACAAAGTTGGTACGATCCAGGGCGAATATATTCGCGATCAGCTGAATCTCGACGGTACTGATGGACCTTACAACATCGAGATCTTCACTGGTGACCCGGGTGACAACAATGCTCGTTTCTTCTACAACGGTGCTATGGACGTTCTGAATCCGTACATCGACGCTGGCAAACTCGTCGTTAAGTCCGGTCAGAAGGATTTCGAAACTGTTGCTACAGCAGGCTGGAAGACAGAGAACGCTCAGTCCAGAATGGATGCTATCATCTCCGGTAACTACGCTGACGGCACAAAGCTCGACGCAGTTCTTTGCTCCAACGACTCTACAGCTCTTGGTGTTGCAAACGCTCTCGAAGCTGGTTACACAGGCGATTATCCGATTATCACCGGTCAGGATTGTGATAAGCCGAACGTTAAGAACATGATCAATGGCAAGCAGTCCATGTCCGTATTCAAGGATACACGTACTCTGGCTGATAAGGTTGTTGAGATGGTTAAGGCTATCATGGACGGAAAAGAAGCTCCGGTAAATGATAAGGAAACATACAACAACGGTAAGAAAGTAGTTCCGTCCTACCTCTGCACACCTGTATTCGCAGATGCCGGCAACTACAAAGAGCTCCTGATCGACTCCGGTTACTATTCTGAGGCTGATCTTGCATAAGATTTAAAACACACAATTTGTTTGAATCACATGAGGTCCCCTTTCATCTTGGCAAGGGATGGAAGGGGACGCTCCATGTAAAAGTGCCATATTGAATAACGAGGAGGGATCAAATTGGCAAAAATCTTGCTTGAAATGAGAAATATAACCAAAACCTTCCCGGGTGTAAAAGCACTTGACAATGTCAATCTGCAGGTGGAAGAAGGGGAGATTCACGCTCTCGTCGGAGAGAACGGCGCAGGAAAGTCGACTCTGATGAAGGTCCTCAGCGGCATCCATCCTTATGGCTCCTATGAAGGCCAGATCTTCTATGATGGAGAGGAATGCCACTTTACCAATACAAAGGACAGTGAGCGCAAAGGTATTGTCATCATTCATCAGGAACTTGCACTTGTTCCTTACATGACAATCGGAGAGAACATGTTCCTCGGCAACGAACAGGGTTCCTCATTTAAAATCAATTGGAATGAAACATTCGGTAAGGGAAATGAATACCTGCGCATCGTAGGTCTTTCAGAATCCTCCCGTACCTTAATTAAAGATATCGGCGTAGGTAAGCAGCAGCTTGTTGAAATCGCAAAAGCACTTGCAAAACATGCAAAACTGCTTATCCTCGATGAGCCGACTTCTTCTTTGAACGAATCAGAGTCCAAGCATCTTCTGGATCTGATGCTGAAGTTTAAAGAAGAAGGCATGACATCCATCATCATATCCCACAAATTGAACGAGGTTTCTTATGTAGCGGATAAGATCACTGTTATTCGTGATGGATCTACGATTGAAACATTAACGAAGGGCGTAGATGACTGCTCTGAAGCCAGAATCATCAAGGGCATGGTTGGTCGTGAACTTTCTGACCGATTCCCGAAGCGTCAAAGCAACATCGGCGAAGTGTGTCTGGAAGTCCGTAACTGGAACGTTAACCATCCGCTTTATACTGAAAGAAAGATCGTTAATGATGTAAGTTTCAACGTGAAGAAAGGCGAGGTACTTGGCATCTCCGGTCTCATGGGCGCAGGACGAACCGAGCTTGCGATGAGTATTTTCGGAAAGTCTTATGGTGAAGCGATCCACGGAACGATCATCAAAGACGGCAAAGAGATTCACCTTAATTCGGTTGAAGATGCTATCAGAAACAGGATCGCATACGTTACGGAAGACCGTAAAGGAAATGGTCTGATCTTAAGTAATCCGATCAAGATCAATACGACTCTGGCAAACCTCAAGGGCGTCAGCAATCACGGTGTAATCGACCGCGATAAAGAGTATAAGGTTGCGGTGGATTACAAAGAGAAACTCCGCACGAAGACACCTTCCGTCGAACAGTTAGTCGGTAACCTCAGCGGTGGTAATCAGCAGAAGGTCCTTCTGGCTAAGTGGATGTTCGCGGATCCGGATATCCTGATCCTTGACGAACCGACCAGAGGTATTGACGTAGGTGCGAAATATGAGATCTACTGTATCATTAACCAGCTGGTAAGTGAAGGCAAGTCAGTCATCATGATTTCTTCGGAGATGCCTGAACTTCTTGGTATGTGCGACCGTATCTATGTCATGAGTGAAGGTAAATTCGTAGGTGAGCTCTCCGGTGAGGAGGCAACGCAGGAGAAGATCATGGAAATGATCATCCGTGGTGCCGACAATACCGTGGCAAATTCAGCTTCATAAGGGAGGAGTAAAGTGATGAATAGTAAAAACAAAGTCCTTGATTTTGTAAATAAGTACACCATGGTCATCGCATTGGTCCTGGTCATCATTTTCTTTAGTGTTCAGACAGGCGGCGCGATCCTTTATCCGAGTAATGTCAGTAACCTGATTTCTCAGAACGCGTATGTATTCGTATTGGCAACCGGTATGCTTCTTTGTATCCTTACCGGTGGTAATATCGACCTTTCTGTCGGTTCAGTCGTATGCTTTGTTGGTTCAGTCGGTGCCACTTTGATGGTCACGAATAAAATCTCGGCTCCGGTGGCCGTTATCATTATGTTTGTGCTCGGTACCTTGATCGGTGCATGGCAGGCTTTCTGGATCGCTTATGTACGTATCCCACCTTTCATCGTAACCCTTTCCGGTATGTTGATCTTCAGAGGTTTGAGTAACGTTGTACTCGATGGTATGACCGTTTCGATCCAGGATTGCACCGGATTCGTAAAGGTCTTCGGTGGTGGTGCGAACTGCTACGTCCCGGATTTCTTCGGCAACCCCGGTGGAATCAATGTGACATGTATCATCGCAGCATGCCTGGCGATTGCGATCTATGTATTTGTTATGGTATCCAATCGCTTGAAGCGTAAGAAGAAGCAGTACGAAGTAGAAAAGTTCGGACCTTGGTGTGCCAAGATGGTCGTCATCTCTGCAGCAATCGCTGTATTCGGTGTACGTCTTGCTCAGTATAAAGGTATCCCGAACGTACTTCTGATCGTTGTCGGTGTTATCGTGATCTATTCCTACATTACATCGAACACCACAACAGGTCGTTATTTCTACGCAGTAGGTGGTAACGAAAAGGCTACAAAGCTTTCCGGTATCAACACCAATAAGGTTTACTTCCTGGCTTACACCAACATGGGTTTCCTGGCTGCTCTGGCCGGTATGATCACCATCGCCCGTATGACATCGGCTCAGCCGACTTATGGTCAGAACTATGAGATGGACGCGATCGCATCCTGCTTCATCGGTGGTGCTTCTGCTTATGGTGGAATCGGTACGGTTCCGGGCGTTATCATCGGTGCTCTTCTGATGGGTGTTATCAACCTGGGTATGTTCTCCATGGGCGTTGACCAGAACATGCAGAAGGTAGTTAAGGGCCTCGTTCTTCTCGCAGCGGTTATCTTCGACGTAGTAAGTAAGCGCGGCGGTAAGTTCGTAGCAAAGAACACCTGATCTTAATCGGGTTTAAAGACTCAACAAAAAATGGGATCGCTTCTCGATCAAAAGAGAAGCGATCTTTTTTTTCGATCTCCTCAATGCCCACCACAGCTTTTGACTCGGAAATTGCAAGAAGCAGGTAAATAATGGTAAAATAACCTTTAGCCGTAATGGCTGATTCTTGAGAAATCCGAGGAACGATACATGGATCTTTCCGTGGTCATGCCCGCATATAACGAGGGTGATCATCTCTATAAAAACCTTCTGGAAACCGACCGGATCCTGTCGGGTTTTTGCCAGTCGTATGAAATTGTCTGTGTTAACGACGGAAGCAAGGACAATACAGAAGAAGAAATAAAGAGAGCTGCTGCAGAATGTCCGCGTATCCGCATGGTTTCCTATATGCCGAACGGCGGAAAAGGCCATGCGATCAAAAAGGGTGTGGAAGCATCTGTCGGTGACCATATCGCATTTCTCGATTCGGATCTGGATCTGTCTCCGGATCATTTCGAAGATTTCCTTTCTCATATGGCGTCTGAAAATGCCGATGTCGTTATCGGTTCCAAGATGCACAAAGAATCCAAACTTGATTATCCGCCGCTTCGCAGGTTTATCAGCTTCGGCTACTATGTGATGCTGCGGATCCTTTTTCGCCTGAAAGTACACGATACCCAGACCGGTATCAAACTGTTTCGGGCAGACCTTTTAAAGAAGATCGTACCGGACATCATCACCAAGGGTTTTGCATACGATATCGAGATCCTTGCCGTGGCAAATGAACTGGGAGCAAAGATCATCGAGCGACCGATCCGTCTGGTATTTACCCGTTCAGGAGGATTCTCGCGAATCAAGATTTCAGATATCTGGAAGGTTTTTCAGGATACATTCAAGATCAAAAAGAAGATCAAAAACATGCGTAAAGAGAAGCGAAAGGCAGGGAAGCTTTCATGAGTAAAGAGTATGATTATCTTGTTGTTGGTGCCGGTCTTTATGGTGCAGTATTTGCACATGAAGCCACGAAACTTGGAAAGCGTGTCCTGGTGATCGAGAAGCGTTCGCATATCGCAGGTAATGTATACTGCGAAGACGTGGAAGGCATCAAGGTCCATAAGTATGGTGCGCATATTTTCCACACGAACAATACCGAAGTATGGGAATACCTTAACCAGTTCACTACCTTTAACCGCTTTACCAACAGTCCTGTTGCGAACTATAAGGGCGAGCTTTATTCGCTTCCTTTCAACATGTATACGTTCAACAAGATGTGGGGCGTGGTGACTCCGGAAGAGGCCATGGCCAAGATCGAAGAGCAGAAAGCCGAGATGGCCGGAAAAGAACCGTCGAATCTCGAAGAGCAGGCGATCTCCCTCATCGGCCGCGATATCTTTGAAAAACTCGTTAAGGGCTATACCGAGAAGCAGTGGGGGAGAGACTGTAAAGATCTTCCGGCTTTCATCATCAAGCGTCTGCCGGTCCGTCTGACTTTCGATAACAATTATTTCAATGCACTGTATCAGGGCATCCCGACAGCAGGCTATTCGAAGATGGTCGAGAACATGCTGTCCGGCATCGAAGTAAAACTGAACACGGACTATCTGGCCGATAAAGAGAAGTGGAATTCTCTTGCGGAAAAGGTCGTATACACAGGCCCGATCGATGCATATTATGATTTCTCTCTGGGTTATCTGCAGTACCGTTCCGTACGCTTTGAAAACGAGCTTCTCGACAAGCCGAATTTCCAGGGAAATGCCGCGGTCAACTATACTGACAGAGAGACCCCGTGGACGAGAATCATCGAACACAAGTGGTTTACATTCGGTAAGGATGAAAACGGCAACGATCTTCCTAAGACCGTCATCAGCCGTGAATACAGTTCCGAATGGAAACCGGGCGACGAACCGTACTATCCGGTCAACGATGAGACAAACGGCAGTCTGTATGCGAAGTATCGCGAACTGGCCGATAAAGAACAGCAGATCATTTTCGGCGGACGCCTGGGTGAGTACAAGTATTATGACATGGATGCGGTCGTTGCATCTGCTCTTTCTATGGCAAAACAGGAATTGAAGTGATAAAGTGAAAGTAATATCAGTAAGAGGGAAGCAGGGGTAAGAAGAATGGATAATCTGTATATTGTAATGCCGGCATATAACGAAGAGGCAAACATCGAGTCTGTAGTAAAGGCTTGGTATCCTGTTCTGGAAGGAAAGGGCGAGGGTTCCCGTCTGGTCGTCGCGGACAGCGGCAGTGTGGATTCGACACACGCCATCCTTCTGAAAATGAAAGAAGAATATCCTCAGCTTGAGGTGCTTCCGGATACATTGAAGCAGCACGGGCCGAAGCTGATCGCACTTTATAAGTATGCGATCGCAAGCGGTGCAGATTATATCTTCCAGACCGACTCGGACGGACAGACCAACCCGGCAGAGTTCGCTGCTTTCTGGGATCTGCGTAATACACATGATGCCATCCTCGGTAATCGTGTCGTACGTGGCGATGGTAAATCCAGAAAGTTCGTCGAGAACTTCCTTTGCTTCCTGCTTCGTCTGCATTTCGGTGTAAAGGTAAAAGATTCAAACGCACCCTTCCGCCTGATGAAGGCGTCTTTGGTCAATAAGTATGTCGGCAGATTCCGTGAGGACTATAACCTCCCGAACGTTATGCTGACGACTTTCTTTGCTTACTATAAGGAAAACTACACACTGCGTGAGATCACATTTAAGCCGCGTCAGGGTGGTAAGAACTCCATCAACATCAAGAAGATCATCAAGATCGGATGGGCAGCGCTTGCGGATTTCCGTGCTTTCAGAAAGCAGATGAAGGCATCCTGAGGCAAGATGGCGAAATCGAAAAGAAGGAGTCTTCAGGACAACAGATGAGTAAAAAAGAACCTAAACGCGATGCGTCTTCTGAAAATGTATCCGAACCGAAAAAGGATGCGATCCTTCCGGACCCGTCCATCGAAGCCATGACCCGTGAAGAGGCGATGGCCTATTTTGATCTGCCGGTCTGGGCGAAGCCCGAAGATCTGGACAAACAGTTCTGGAAACTCGGTAAGATCTATAAGGCGCAAAAAGACGAACAGAAACTCGCGGATCTTGCGGCGGCGTATAATATCGCAAATGGTACACGTGACCGAAAGCTCGCGGAGAAAAAAGAAGAAGAGACCTCCCGTCATATTCTCGGAAAAACGTCCAAGCAGTGGAAGGAATTCTGGCATTATGAGTGGTGGAAGTTTCTCATCGCGATCGCGGCTGTGGTATTTATCGTAGCTGTCATCAAGGTGTACTTCATGTCTCCGAAGGTCGATCTGCGTGTTGCTTCGATAGGGCATTTCTCGCAGGATACGGAGATCCTTTCCGACTATCTCAAGTCCAATACGAAATTCAAAAATCCGGACATCGGATCGGCGAACGTCGTTTCGGACAATGAAGAAGGAGAGGAAGTCGATCCTTACGCAACACAGCTGGCTGTTTCACTTATGGCAGTCAAGCCGGATCTTCTGGTATATGATGCCTTGACGGCACCGGTGTATGTCAACAGTGAAAACCTTGCGGAGCTTGATGATCTTTATGAGACGATGAAGGCGACATGGTCCGAAGAAGAACTGTCTCATATCGAGCCATTCATCTATTCCCGTGCCCAGTTCTACGAAGACTACAGTGAGATGCTCTACGAGCTCTATGAGGACGAGCTGGAGCCACTGACAGATAAGGATTACGAAGAGCATGTGTATGGGTTTATTATCCGTGATCGTGTGGATTGTCTGTCTTTAGGCTATACGGTTCAGTGGGAGGGCGATGCTTCGATCATCGTCGGTGTCAATGTCGGAAGCGGGCAGCTCGATGCTGCCAAAAAACTCGCGGATCAGCTTCTGAAAGATATTCCGACGTTACGTGCTGCGTATATCGAAAGCCATCCGTATGTGGAAGCAGAAGACTGACGGATACAGTTATTCCTCTTTTAATGCAGCGATTTCTTCGGGGCTTAATGCATACATCTCCCCGGGTTCCTGTCCGTCGTGAAGACGAAGTGATCCCATACTTTCCCGATGCAGTCCGATGACCTGACGGTTTGTTGCGGCCAGCATACGCTTGACCTGATGTGTCTTTCCTTCGGTCAGGATGAGACGGCACTGCTGATCAGGCAGCAGTTCAAGTTTGGCCGGTTTCAGTTTCTCAGGTTTGTGTCCGTCTTCGGTAAGTGTCATGCCTTTAGCAAATAGCGCCTGCTCTTTTTCTGTGAGCGGATCGCCCGTATAGGTGACCAGATAAGCCTTTTCTTTGTGCCATCTGGGACTGGTGAGCTTATGTGAAAGATCACCGTCGTTGGTAAGAAGAAGCACGCCTGTGGTGTGGTAATCCAGTCTTCCGACAGGCGATATCTTTTTCGTCTTCAAGTTAGCAGGAAGAAGATCGCCTACACAAGGAAGACGATCATCGGTCATGGCGGTAAGATATCCGTCCGGCTTATTCAGGCAGAAATAAAGATGCTCCGAAAGTCCGATCGGCTGTCCGTCTAAAGTAAGAAGCGAAAAGTCGTCTTCGGTTACAGAATAGCCCGGATCCTTGATGATTTGCCCGTTCAGACACACTCGTCCCTTCCGAAGAAGTTCCTTTACTTCGGTTCTCGTCCCATAACCTGAATTTGCCAAAATTTTGTCGATTCTCATATTTGGTATTATAGCAAAATGACGACATTTCAGCGCATGAATATCGCGAAATCTG
The DNA here is from genome assembly GCA_017962145.1 of Clostridiales bacterium. Lineage (GTDB taxonomy): Bacteria > Bacillota > Clostridia > Saccharofermentanales > Saccharofermentanaceae > Scatonaster. The sequence continues at coordinate 61,623 of JAGCVX010000038.1, forward strand.
TGTTATAATGAATATGTAAGTTTTAAAAAGAGGTAATTATGGCTGCGAGTATCATCAACATCAAAGAAGGTATGCCCAAAGTAGATGTTGCCGTACGCAAACTGCGTCTGGAACTGAATACTTTGCGTCGTGTTGGTGTGCGCCAGGTGAAGATCATCCACGGTTATGGTTCGACCGGAAAAGGTGGAGTGATCAAGACCGCGGCGCATGAAGTACTGCGTACCATGCAGACGGACGGAAAGGTTCGCACTTTCTGCCCCGGCGAGCAGTTTGGACCTTTTGAAACTCTTGGCAGAACGATCGTGGAGCAGTGCCCTGCTTTCCGTAACGATCCGGATTGGGCCAAGTCTAACGACGGTATTACCGTTGTCCTGCTCCGTTGACCTTTTTTTCTTGAAAAGGAAACTTCCGTTTATGAAGATCTCTTGGAATGATTTTGTAGAAGAATGCAGAAACTGCCAGGCATGTCCTTTGGCGGCGACGCGTAAGAATGTCGTGATCTATCGTGGCAACGTGGTTGCACCGGTCATGTTTGTCGGTGAGGGCCCGGGTGCGACAGAGGATGAGCAGGGACTTCCTTTTGTGGGACAGGCAGGACGCCTTTTGCAGCTGCTTTTGGATGCACAGGGTTTTTCCATGAATGATTACCATATCGCCAATGTCGTCAAGTGCCGTCCGCCGGAGAACCGTGTTCCGACGGATGAAGAGGCGAAGGCCTGTAAGACGCTTCTCGGAAAACAGATCCTGATCTGCAAGCCGAAGATCATCGTCCTTTTGGGAAAGACCGCGTATACACTTTTTACCGGCGATAAGTCGGCGAAGATGACAGAGATCCGCGGAAACTTTATCGAGAAGAACGGATACTATATCCTGCCGACATTTCATCCGGCATATATCCTCAGAAATAACTCCGAGCGTATCAAGCTGTGGCAGGATGTGGCGATCGTCCGAAAGAAAGCAGAAGAACTGGGCCTGATGGCACCGCTTCCTTCGGTTCCGGATATGCCGACGGAGCGTCCCTCGTCCAAGCAGGACAAGGCCTAAGGACAATTTGTTCTTCTTTCCTGCAAAAACTATTGCACTTCCGAGTTTCTTTTGGTATACTTTCAAACGTTGATTAACAACATTGCCGAATTGTGTAAGGGTAGCACTCCGGTTTCTGGCACCGTCTGTCTGGGTTCGAATCCTAGTTCGGCAGCCACAAGGCTGTTTCTTCATTACGAAGAGACAGCCTTTTTCTTTTGTCTGGGGCATGCCTTTAAAAAATCAAATGAAAGCAAATGAAAAAGAAGCGTTGACAAACGATAAGATGGCGTTTATCATATGATTCGTTCACCAAAAATATGAGATGGGTCGGATGATGATATGATCAATATCGATAGAAGAAAAAGAATTCTGGAAATCCTTGAAAAAGAAAGCCGTATCTCCACGACAGATCTGGAATCTCGTCTGGGCGTGACCGGCGCGACCGTAAGAAGCGATCTGCGTGATCTGGAAAGAGAAGGCGCGATCGTTCGTTTTCACGGTGGTGCCTCTTTGTCTGATTCGGTAAGACAGTCTTCTACACCGGAAAACTATATGAGAAGAAGCGTTATGTGTGTTGCGGAGAAGACCGCGATCGGACGCGAAGCCGGTAAGTTTGTCCATGAAGGAGAGACGATCTTTATCGATGCCAGCTCCACGACTTTTCATATGATCCCTTATATCAGCAAACTGGAAAACCTTACCATCGTTACCAACGGTATCCATACCGCGATGGAGATCCAGAGATACAGCAATTTCAGAACCGTTCTTGTCGGCGGTGTGCTCCGTCCGCATTCCGGTGCGATCGAAGGTCTGCTCTGTGAAGAGATGCTCCGTCGCATCAGCGGAGACAGTTATTTTGTTTCCGGAAACGGTTTTTCGATCACATCCGGTCTGACCGGCCATAACTTCTATGAACTGGAACTGAAAAAGAGATTTGCCGAAAAGTGCAAGCGCCGCATCGCGCTGGTGGATTCCTCGAAGATGAATGCGGACTCGACATCGTCTTTTATCCCGGCAGATCAGATCGACGTACTGATCACGGATTCCGGAATCTCAGCCGCACAGGCGCAGGAGATCCGCGACTTCGGTATCGAACTTGTGATCGCAAACGTTCAGTAAGAGATAAGCAAAAAGAAATGCGAGAAGGTCATGTTCTCTCTGAGTCAGAGGACATGATCTTTTGTTTTAACTGCTTCGGCGTGGTGTGACGGTGCTTTTTAAACTGCGTGATGAAATAACTGGAAGTACTAAAGCCACAGTCGAGCGCGATCTGGCTGATACTTCTTGTGGATGTCATCAGGAGTTTTTCCGCTTCGGAAAGACGCACATAGAGCAGATAGTCCGAGAAGGTCTGTCCCAAAGAATGACGGAAGAAACGGGAAAAATAACTGTAGCTCATGTTGCACATCTTGGCCATGTCTTCGGCATGGATCGGATGCATGTAATTCTCGTGGATATAATCGAGGACTTTTTTCAGACGGTCCATATCTTCTGTACGGATCGAAGCGGTTGCTGACAGAGAGATGCCTTTTTCTTCCATGCGGCGCAGATACCAGAGGAATACGCGGTAGATATCCGCACGGACAGCCAGTTCATATCCCGGATCCTGCTTAGAGAATTCGTTATGGTAATCCAGGATATATTCAGGGATCCTTGTCTCGGAAAGCTCCTCGCGGCTGGCAAAAATAGAATAAGAGGTCTCGTTATCCGGGGCGCGGAAATTGGACATCAGAAACGGCAGGATGTATTTTGCTCCGGTGGAGTAAGTGGATGAAGAAAAGAAGATAGCCGGATCAAACTGCAGGCAGTAGTATTCGCATGGCTCGAAATGATGGAACGCATGGACTTCATTTACGTTGATCAGAAGCATATCGCCTTCGTGTACTTCAAAATCACGGTTGCTCAAAGAGGCCGAAAAAGTGCCGCGAACACCGTAGATGATCTCGATAAAATCGTGATAATGAGGCGGTATTTCGCGGCAGTTGTTTCCATCTTCCAGAAAATGCAGACAGCTGGCAATCGCATCTTGCAGATGTGCCCGATGAAGATCTTCGTACGCAGCATGCTCTGCGTTGTTTCTGCTCTCAAAACGCATTTCTGTATTCCTGCCCCCGCAATATTTAAATATTTAAATCATTTAGAATACTACATAAGAATACCATGTAGGCGAAATGAATAAAAGAGAGAAAGACAAAATAATTAAATTTCTATTCATGTGATGGAATTTTGGCTCGCACCTGGAAAGGTATAGATATATTGCTGTTCGAGATCAACCAACTCCCAGAACTTAGCTGGAGATATCCCCAATGTCGACAGAATGGCCATAAGCTTCTTTACAGACGGATTGCCTTCTCCACGTTCGATCTTGCAATAATACGAAAGGTTCACGTCTGCTTTGGCTGCGACTTCAATCTGTGACAACTCCTTTGAAAGACGGAGTGACTTGATTACTCTTCCCATGTACTTGGCGTATCCCACCTTTTCACCTCCTTTCTCAAAAACTAAATCGAATATATCGCATACTGATATATTAAAATGTGCAGTAGCAAAATAAAGAGAAATCTGAAAAATAATCGTAATTTTCCATTTGATAACCGAACAAAGCATAGAAAATATACATTTGATTCATATATTATGCTTATACGAAAAAACCCAAAATTGTCGTATAATAAAACAGAATGAGTTAGTGTGGAAAGGTGTCGAATACTATGACGCAAACGAATGATATACGTCTTCCATCCTGGATCTCTCCGGGAATGGTATTTCAGCAGGGGGTACCTGTCCATCTTCGAGGTGTAGTCGGATCCCCGAAAACTCCCGTTACACTGGAGGTTATGAAAGATCCTACCGATGGCCGTAAAGTATCGAAACTCGATACGGATTACGGTGTCATCCTGAGCCTGGAAACGGTCTCGGATGAGGATGGCAGCTTCCATTTCGAACTGCCGGCTTACCGGCCTTCTACCGACGCGTACACACTTGTTTTCCACTCACTTACCCAGACACTGACGATCGAGGACTGCCGATGCGGTGACGTATGGGTCATGTTCGGCGGTAATCCTCTTGCTGCGGCGATCTCCGAGACAGCGGCGCCCCGTACGCCTCTGAAGAAAGATGTCATGCCGCTTCTGCGTTTTTATTCGCCTAAGAAGAATGCACTGGACCATGTAGAGAAGTTTTCGTATGAACCGATCCTGACCGAGTCAGAAAGTACATGGATCCGTATCCGTGATACAAAGGCACTGTCCGCGGTTTCTTCCGTTGCATTTTCCTATGCATATCACCTCGGTGAACAGCTCCACTATCCGGTCGGTATTCTCGATCTGGCAGAGGATTATGCGCCGATCTACAGATGGCTGTCTCACGAAGGTATCGATGCCAACACAACGATCCGCGAATATCTCGAAGAGAGAAATCTCTACTTCGACGACGAGGGCTGGCGTGCCAATGTCGCCCGTCTGACCGAGAAGAAGAGTGCGATCCTCGACGGAAGCATTATCAAGGATGAAGATGATGAATCCGGTGAGAACCCGACGTCGGAAGAGTCTTTCGTATTCGGAGACGAAGAGAAGTGTGATGTGCCGATCGATCCGGAAGGCGCGCTTGCTTTCGAGGACAATAAGGGCGGCATCCAGAAGTCCGAAGATGAGGACGAAGAAAAAGAGAAAGAAAACGACGAAGAAAAGAGCGAAGTGAAGGACGAGGAAAAGACCGAAGCCTCTGAAAAAGAAGAGACGGAGGAGAAGAAAGAGGAGGATGATTCCGTTCCGCTTTCTTTCCCGACCGAGGAACTGGCGCATTTCGAGAAGAAGAATAACCACAACCTGATCAATTCACTCCTGCCATCTGCGGAAGAAGTCATGACGGAAACACTGGTCTCCGAGGCTTCGCATAAGCCGCTGGTCGGTCCGCAGGATATGATGTCCGTATTTTATAACCACAAGCTTGCGCCACTTTGCGATACCAGTATCCGTGGTCTGGTCTTCGCGCCGGATGCGTCCGATGCCCAGATCGGAAAAGTCTATACACCGATGGTCCGTCAGCTCCTGATGGATCTGGCCGGTATCTTCGGACCCCGTGCCATCGAAGACAAGCATCAGGTACCGTCTTTCATCATGCTGCAGCTGCATCCGGGTGCATTGGATCCGGAAAAGCCGTACCAGCATGTGGAGTTCAACGAGCGCCTCAGTGCGATCAGAAGAAAATTCCCGATGCCGATCGGTATCTTGAGCCAGCATGATATGCTCCTTCCGAACAAAGCGGTTTCTTTCGCACTCGGAAGAAGACTTTCCTGCCTTGCACTCGGCTTGCACTTTACACCGAAGATGCCTTCGTCTTCACCGGAATGCGTCGGTGTCGAAGTCATCGGAAACAAGGTCATGCTTTCGTTCGATAACACGGCCGACGGTCTTCGCCTTTCTGAAAATGAAGCGATCCTTCAGGGATTCGCGGTCTGTGACGAAAGCCGTGTATATGTGCCGGCTTCGGCCCGTATCCTGCACGGTGTACGTGTTATGGTCTGGAACGACGATATTGAGAATCCTGTCGGTGTCACTTACGGTTATAACCCGATCCCGCATCAGGCGACATTCCGTAACCGTATCGATATCCCGGTACTTCCTTTCCGCTTTGACCAGATCCCTTCGGAGTACTGCCCGGATCTGACATTTGCTTCCTGTGAGAATCTTTCCTTCATCGGTAAGAAGACCTGGGACAGCGATTTTGAGAAGCTGCCAACCTATCAGGTTACAAAAGGTAAGGCCAATATCTTCCGTGAAGTCATGAACAAGACACAGGGCGCGGCTTCACTGCGTATCGAATATGAGCCGGAGAACAGCCTTCTGTCCTTTGGACCGGTGCTCTCATACGCATCGGTTATGGCACCGCTTCGTTTCTCGAAAGCCAGAAGGATCTGTCTGGATGTATTTAATCCGGATCAGGTGGAAAAGACCATGCAGATCTCCGGTTTCCGTGGAGAAGCGACCATCGAGATCGGCCTTCGCTGGCAGACGATCAGCCTGAACTGGTCGTCCTTCGATGAGATGGAGATCAGCAATCTCCTCTTTACGATCTTTGACCGTCAGCGTTCCGGCGCGATCTATATCGACAATATCCGGTTCTTACCGTAAGCATTGGAGAAGGAGGGAAGTACATGGTAGAAGATTTATTACCGGCTTTTGAAAAAAGTCTGCTGGAGTCTTCAGGGTCGATCCCTGTAGTCTTTGAAGGCGTGGAACATTGTTACGAGACATCTACGCCGTTCCCGACAGCCAGCCGCCACACTTCCCACGAACTTCTTTATCTTCGCAGAGGAAAGTGTGAGTTCACCATCAACGGAAAGAAGGTCCTGGTCACGAAGGGATCCACATTGATCATCCGTCCGCAGGTCACCCACTCGGTAAAAGTACTTGAGGGACCGGCGGATATGGTCGTACTGTACTTCGGTTTTTCTCTGGATATCGCCAAAGCCCAGCAGGCACTGCTTTCCAAACCTGAGGAAAAGCAGCCGATGGCAAACGGCCGTCTTCGCGGCGGACCGACAGTGCCTTTCCTGCAGGAAAATGTATCTTCGCTGCCGCTGGAAGACTTCCTGGATTTTGCCCAGGGTGATGCTTCTGTGGATGATACTTCGTCGTATCTGATCATTTCCGGAAAGAGCCGCCAGGCGATCGGAAATCTTGCGGAGCGCATCATGAACGAGAGCCGTCAGGATGCCTATGCCAAGGATATGATGATGCAGTTTCTGACGATGGAACTTCTGATCACCCTTTCCCGTGCACTTCGGGAAGAGTGGGAGGAGAGCCTGCGTGTAAAGAACGGCAAAGCCAGAGAGCTCGTGCTGATCGCGCGTGATTTCCTCGATGAAAACTATGAAAGAGGCGTAACGGTTGCGGAGACGGCTGCGTATGTATTCCTAAGCCAGGGTTATTTCACCAGAGCATTTCGAGATGAATTCGGCATCAGCCCGATGAATTACCTGATGCAGATCCGTATCGAAGCGGCATGCCGCCTTCTGACACAAAAAGAGATCAAGGTCAGCGGAATCGCGACACAGGTCGGATTCTCCAGTCCGCAGCGTTTCAACGTGGCATTTAGAAAGCAAAAAGGTATGACTCCGATGGAGTACCGACATAAGTATGCAAAATGAGGAGATGAAGCTATGAGTATATATGATGAGGATTTCCGTGTACCGGAAGAAAGCCGTAAGGGGATGGACCTGGAGCGAATCGAAAGAGCGGTTCGTGAGATCCTGATCGCGGTGGGAGAAGATCCGGACAGGGAAGGGCTTGTCGAAACACCGAACCGTGTGGCCAGAATGTACGGAGAAGTCTTTTCCGGACTTCACAGAGATATCAACAAGGACATCAAGACATTTACATCGGATAACGATGAGATGATCCTGATCGGTGATATCCCGTTCTACTCCATGTGTGAGCATCATCTTCTTCCGTTTCACGGAAAAGCACATGTGGTATATGTTCCCAGAAACGGGAAGATCCTGGGTCTTTCCAAAGTGGCCCGTATCGTGGATACACTTTCCCGCAAGCCACAGTTGCAGGAGCGTCTGACTTCCGAGATCGCCGATACGATCCAGCAGGCGGTCGATGCGATGTCCGTTTGCGTTGTACTGGAAGCCGAGCATCTGTGTATGACGATGCGCGGTGTCAGAAAGCCGGGTTCCAAGACGGTTACATCGGCGATGCGCGGCGGATGCCGATCCGATGCGAGAACCAGAGCCGAGGCACTCGCTCTGATCAACCGACCGAGAAACATAATCTGATATAGCAGGTGAAAGACATGAGTGAATTTGAAACAGTTCCGACTAATTCTTTTACATGGACTTTTCGCGACAGGTCGCTTTCCTATGAAGACAAAACCCTGGTGATGGGCATCTTAAATGTCACGCCGGATTCCTTCTCGGACGGCGGCTTCTTCTATACTCCGGAGCAGGCACTCGTGCAGGCGATGGAACTCGAAAAAGAGGGTGCGGACATCCTTGATATCGGAGCGGAGTCGACCCGCCCGGGAAGTACGCCGATCACGGCAGACGAAGAACTGACCCGATTGATCCCGGCGCTGAAGATCATCGCGGAAAAGGTGAAGCTCCCGATCTCCATCGATACATACAAGAGCAAGACGGCGGCCGAAGCTCTCAAGTTCGGCGCGTCCATCATCAACGATGTGTGGGGACTGCAGTATGATCCGAACATGGCGAAGGTTGCAAAAGAATATAACGCCGGTGTCGTGATCATGGCAAACTATACGGACAAAGCGATCTTCGAGCGAAAGAGCAGCATCATCAACGACTGCCTCTCGTTCTTTGAAAAGAGCCGTCGGATCGCAAAAGAAGCAGGCATTCCTGATTCGAATATCCTTTACGATCCGGGTATCGGATTCGGAACCGATACGAAGGAATCCCTGGCCTTGATCCGTGCGATTCCGTTTTTCCAGGCGAAGGGTTATCCGATCCTGATCGGTGCATCCAGAAAGCGCTTTATCGGAGAAACGCTAGGTGGAGTACCGGCGGAAAGAAGAGATGCGGCAACCGCTTCGGTCTCTCTTTTCTGCGCAAAGAACAAAGCGGCCGCCGTTCGTGTCCATAATGTCTGGGAGACCGCATCGGCACTTACGATGTATACGGCATTGAAAGGAGAAAACCGTGGATAAGATCATCCTGCAGAATATGCAATTTGTCAGCCACAGCGGCGTTTTGGAAAGCGAGAAGGAACAGGGACAGAATTTCGTCATCTCACTGACGCTTTCGATTCCGCGCATCAAGGGCTGCAAGACGGATGATGTCAGAGATACGGTTGACTACAGCCGCGTTTTTTCTATGGTCAAAGACTATGTCGAAAACCTCTCTTGTGACCTGATCGAGTATATGGCGCATGGCATCATCGTCATGCTGATGCGCTCTTTTTCTTCGATCGAGATCATCAAGTGTGAGATCAAAAAGCCGACCGCGCCGATCGATGGTGTTTTTGAGTCGATGAATGTCGTGATCACGAGAACGAGAAAACAGCTGGAGGAAGAGTTATGACAGAGGCTTTTCTTTCTTTGGGAAGCAATATGGGCGACCGCCTGGACAATCTTATGCGTGCCGTCGCACTTTTGGATCACCCGGCTGACGGCATCGAGGTCGCTGCCGTTTCACCGGTTTTTGAGACCACGCCTGTCGGCTATAAGGATCAGGATGATTTTCTGAATATCTGCGTAAAGATCAATACAGAGCTTCCGCCGCTGGCGCTTTTGAATGTATGCCAGAAGATCGAGCAGACGCTTCAAAGAAAGCGCGAGATCCGCTGGGGGCCGAGAACGATCGACGTAGATATCCTGACTTATGGTGAGGAGACGATGAATACACCGCATCTGATCATCCCGCATCCGAGAATGCAGGAACGCGGTTTCGTACAGGTTCCGCTTCTTTTCCTTTCCGGTGAAAAAGAGATCCCGGAAAAGTGGAAAGACGATGTCCGGTACTTTGGGGAGCTTCCGAAGTACAAGGTTGAATGAAGCGGGAAAACCGATATAATAGAGATGTTTAGTTCTGTTTACACGGAGGTATTAGATGAGCGAACAGGAAAACAACCGACCGAATAACGCAGCACAGGGTTCCACAAACGGAAACCAGGCTCCGAGAAATAATAACAACCGCAACAGAAGAAAGCGTTCCGGAGGCCATAATGGCGGCAACCGTGACAGAAATTCCTATAACCGCGGCGGCAACCGTAATGAGAACGCTTCTCCGAAGGAGCGCGATGAGAGACGCCCGGAAAACAAGGAAAACCGCGGCAATAATCAGGAAAGACGCGAGTATAGAAACAACTCGAGAAACTATGAGCGCGGCAATTCGGAGCATCGTTCGGACCGTGAAAAGAAGAACTGGAACAAGCGTCGTTCGGCAGAAGAGACGCTCGAGGACATCCGCAAGGATAACGAACGGATCGAGAAGGACATCTGGCTTGAAATTGCCAGCATCCATTCCGTGAAGTTGGATTGATTATGCGATATAATGATAAGGAGAACGGCAAGGAGGATCCGGAACAGATGAAAGGTTTGTTTATTACCTTTGAAGGAATCGATGGTTCCGGAAAGTCTACGCAGATCGAAAAGCTGTCTTGTGACCTCCAAAATGCAGGTATCTCCTATGTCCTGATCCGGGAACCGGGTGGTACGGCGATCGGTGAGAAGATCCGTACGATCCTTCTGGATAAGGCAAATGACCGGATGCATGCGCGCACCGAGCTTCTTCTTTATGAAGCGGCCCGTGCACAGATCGTGGAAGAGCGTATCCGTCCGGAACTGGAAGCGGGAAAGGTCGTCATCTGTGACCGCTTTTTCGATTCCACTGTAGCATATCAGGGCTACGCGAGAGGCCTGGATCTGGATGCGATCCGGTATCTCAACAACTGGAGCACAGCAAACCTGGCTCCGGATATCACATTCCTCTTCGATCTGGACGAAGAGACGGCGTACAGAAGACGTCACGGCCGCGATGGGGAAGAGGACAGACTGGAAGCAGAAGGACTTTCTTTCATGAAGAAGGTTCGTGACGGCTATCTGGCTCTGAGTAAAGAAGAGAAGAGAATCAAGGTCGTCAGTGCGCTCGATACGCCTGATGTGATATACGAAAAGATCAGAAATGCTGTCTGGGAGGTATTAGGACGATGAAACTTGTATTTGCAATTGTACATGATGAGGATACGCCCCGCCTGATGGCTGAATTGAATAAAGCCGGTTTCCGTGTAACGAAGCTCAATTCTTCCGGCGGATTCCTGCGTTCGGGCAATACTACGCTGATGATCGTAGTAGATACAGAAAAGCTTCAGGAAGTTATGGATCTTATCCGCAAATATTCCAGCAGCCGTCAGTCGGCTATCAATACGAATGTTACCCCGTCGGCGATGGGTGGTTCTTACGTTCCCTATCCGGTGGATGTGACTGTCGGCGGTGCCACGGTCTTCGTGGTCAATGTAGAACAGTTCGAGAAGATGTGATATATGGCATTTTCTGAACTGATCGGACAATCTTATGCAAAAGAACGCCTCGGTGTGCCGCTGGTCGGCGAGCCGGGGCATGCTTTTCTGCTCAGCGGACCTTCCGGTATCGGCAAAAAGACCCTCGGAAGAGAATTTGCCAAGGGGCTTTTATGCAGTCATCCGACAAAAGAGGGCGGATGCGGAACCTGCAGCAACTGCATCTATATGCGTGAAAAGACCCATCCGGACTATCGCGAACTTCTTCTTCCCGCGGGAGAGAAGAACATCAAGGTCGCGGATGTACGTTCGCGGATCCTTTCAGACGTAGGCATCCTGTCCCAGATCGCAGAAAGAAAAGTCTATCTGATCGATGCGGACGGTCTTGCAGAAGAAGGTCAGAATGCTCTTCTGAAGACGCTGGAAGAGCCGCCGAAACACGTGGTCTTTATCCTGACGGTATCCGATGAATCGAAACTTCTGCCGACGATATTGTCGCGTACGGTTTCGGTACGTCTGGTCCCGAACACGGAAGAAGAAGTCAAGAAGCATCTTCTTACGAAGAACCCGGATATGCTTGAAGAAGAGGCATCTCTGTATGCTAGATTCTCCGGAGGCATCATCGGCTATGCCGAAAAGCTTATGGAAACGACGTGGCTTACAGATGCGTGGGACACCCTGATGGATATGATCCTTCAGCTTCCGACGATCTCACGGGCCGAGCTTCTCAGTACGCGGTATAATTACTTCTACGAAGAGAGTGACCATTTCCCGGAGCTTCTTGCACTGATGAACATGATCTTCGATGAGATGGCGGTTTTGCTTGCGGATCCGACTTCGGAAAACTTGCATGGCGAGACCAAAAAAGATAAGATGATTAGCATGATGAAACGCAATAAAATGACCGTTGGCAAAATCGGGAAGTGCAGTATGGTACTGACCACGGCGGCGAAAGCCCATAAGGCCAACGGGAATTTCGAAATACTTGTGTGCCGGATGCTTCTGGCGCTCAAAAAGGAGAGTATGAATGGCTAAAGTTGTAAATCTGCGCTTTCATGACGCAGGTAAACCCTATCGTTTCCTGGCCGGAGACATGAAGCTGAAAGTCGGCGATGCCGTGATGGTCAACACCGCACTGGGCCAGGATATCGCATTTGTAGTAGATGAACCTTTTGAACTTCCGGATGAAAAGATCGACGATACCGTCCTTCCGGTGCTTCGCATGGCGAACGAAACGGAGATGGCGCATTACCAGGAGAAAAAGGTCAGAGAAGACGATGCGTTCCATAAGTGCCTCGCATTTATCGAAAAGCGCGATCTGCCGATGACACTGGTCGAGGCGGTCTATTCTTTTGACGGAAAGAAGCTGACTTTCTACTTTACCGCGGATAAGCGAGTCGATTTCCGTGAGCTGGTCAAGGATCTGACATCCTGCTTCAGAACACGTATCGAGCTTCGCCAGATCGGTTCCCGTGAACAGGCCAAGATGGTCGGCGGACTGGGTATCTGCGGAAGAGAGCTGTGCTGCTGTTCTTATCTGGACCAGTTCCTGCCGGTTACGATCCGTATGGCCAAGGATCAGGGCCTTTCGATGAACCCGACAAAGCTTACGGGAACATGCGGACGTCTGATGTGCTGCCTTTCGTATGAGCAGGCGGCTTACGAAGATGCCAACCGCCGAGTCCCGAAGGTCGGTAAGAAGGTCAAGACTCCGAGCGGTGTGGGTGTCGTTATTTATTCTGACCTTTTGAAGGAAAAGGTCACCGTGCGTTTTGAAAAGGACGAAGAGACCGAAATGGAGGTCTTTGACGCCGCGGATGTCTCGCTCGTAAATCCCCCGCAACCCCAGTGTAAACAGGATTGTCCGAAGAAGAAAAACGCCCCTGAAAACAAGAAAGAATAAATATTTACAAAATTATCAAAATAGTGTTTAATGAGGTTAAGACCAGAAAAAGGAGGACAATTCCATGGCATATGTAATTTCTGACGCATGTCTTTCTTGCGGTAGCTGCGAGGGTGAGTGCCCGGTAGGTGCGATCGCTCAGGGTGACGGCAAGTATGAAATCAATCCGGACCTTTGTCTTGAGTGCGGTTCTTGTGAAGCTGCTTGCCCGGCTGGTGCAATTTCTCAAGGCTAATAGTGTAATTGTGATGTGAAAGAAGAGAGATCTGATGCCCGAAAGGGTGACAGATCTCTTTTTTATCTGAAAAGGAGAACGAAGTGGACGTGTTTGACCGAGAGGAAGAGACTCTCGAGGATCTGGGAAGATCCGGTCTTAAGTTAATACAGCGAAAAGACGGATTTCGTTTCGGCGAAGATACCGTCTTGCTTTCGTGGTTTGTAGCAGAGAATCTCCGCTTTCGGAAAAAAGATCCGATGCGGGTCCTCGAACTGGGCACGAACTGCGGCGCTGCGTCTGTTCTTCTTGCGGGAAGAAGAAAGGATGTCCGTATCGATGGCGTAGAACGCCAGAAAGAGGCCCAGGCGGTCTTTGAACGAAACATAAAACTGAATTCTCTTTCGGACCGTGTAAGGGGTTTCTGTTTGGATCTTCGGGATCTTCCTTCGGAGGACGTCAAGTATAACTCCTACGACGCGGTTTTCATGAATCCGCCTTTCCGAAGCCTTTCTTCCGGACCGGTCACGTCGGAGGAGATCCATAGCCAGGCGTTGAAAGAAGCACGCTTTGCAGTGCACGGAGACGTAGGGGATTTCCTGTCCTGTGCGGCCAAGATGCTCTCTTCGCAGGGAGATATCTTTCTGGTGGACCGCGCGGAGACATTCTCGTCCGTGATGGATCACTGCCTTCGTCTTTCGCTGGTTCCGAAGAGAATCACATTCGTTCATCCCTATATCGATCGGGAGGCAACACTGTTTCTCCTGATGTGCAAAAAAGGCGGCAAAAAGGCCGGAACGGTCATCACGCCGCCTCTGATCCTTCGCGGTCAGGATCGGGAATATACGCCCGAATTAAGAAAAATCTATTTTGAGGAAGAATAACATGCTTTACTTAGTCGGAACGCCTATCGGAAATATAAGCGACCTGTCTCCACGTGCCAAAGAAGTACTGTCTTCTGTGGAACTGGTGGCCTGTGAGGATACAAGACGCACGGGACTTCTGCTTTCGCAGTTCGGTATTTCAGCCAAACTCATGAGTTACCACGAACATAACAAAGCCGCAGCAGGCAGCAAACTGATCGAAAAACTGAAAAACGGTGCCGAGATCGCACTGGTCTCTGATGCCGGCATGCCAAGTATCTCAGACCCGGGCGAAGATCTGGTAAAGCTCTGTATCGAAGAGAGAATCGAAGTGACGGCGGTTCCTGGACCGGTGGCCGGAATCACGGCGCTGGTGCTTTCGGGACTGGATACGAGACATTACTATTTCGAAGGATTCCTTCCGGTTGAAACAAAGGAGAGAAAAGAACGTCTTTCTGTCGTGTCGAAAATGCCTTCTACCACGATCCTCTATGAGGCGCCGCACAGGCTTCTTCGGACACTTCAGGACCTCAAGGACAGCGGCAACGGTGAAAGAAAGGCCGCGGCCTGCCGGGAATTGACGAAGAAATACGAAGAGGTGGTCCGGGGCACGATCGAAACCCTTCTGGAGCATTTCGAGCAGACTCCGCCGAAAGGCGAGTTTGTCCTGATCCTCGAGGGGGTCGATGAGGAAAAAGAAAAACCGGTACTTTCGCAGGAAGAACGGCGAAATCGCATAATTGCTTTAGATAAAGAGGGGTATTCAACTAAAGAAATCGCAAAAACATTGGCTCTGGAGTGGGGGGAAAGCAAAAAAACACTATACGCTGAAGTGCTTGAGATGTTAAAATAGTAGAAACAGTGTTGGGGGAGAATTGTTTATGGTAGCCGATGATTCCGGATTTATGGCGGAACTTTTTGACTCGTCGATCTGTCTGGATCCGCAGCTTTTGGCTCAGGCAGACGGTCTGATGGAGAAAGTTGCGCTTTGCACGTTTGTGTTCTTCCCTAAAGAAAAGCGTTTTTTCTTTTCGCCCGGCATGGTGAAAGTTTTAGGTCCGGTCGCATCTCAGGACATGCTCATGGACGCCTATCTTCAGTTTACTGATCCGGACGAAAGACGTACACTGACCGTCCGCTATGAAGAAGCATTTTACGATCTGATCGCGGATAACCATAAAGTCGTTACCATCGAACACAATATCATCTCCCACACAGGACACACCTACCATCTTCGCGTGAATATGCAGAAGGTGAAAAAGGACAATCACGTCGTGATCTTCGGCATGATCGAAGACTGCACGTCGAGCTTCGGCGAGATCGTCTATGAGAAGCTTCTGAGTGACTCCATCGAAGGATATGTGTTCTGCTATAACATGAATGAAGACCTCTGCCGTTTTAATGCTTCCCTGGCAGAGCTGATCGATCTTCCGAACCACGAACTCCTGCACGCTTCCAAAGAAGTAGGTAATTTCGTCCATCCGGAAGACTATCCGACTTTCCTTTCGGTACTTCAGAACGATGCCCGTAAGAAAGACGTCCACAACTGGGATTTCCGTATCCTGTCACCGGTAAAAGGCGAAGTATGGGTACACTCCTGCGGCGTCTTCCAGTTTACTTCCCCGGATCAGAAGCAGTACATGATCGGCATCTTCGCGGATATCACCGATAAGACGAATGCCAACTCGCTGCAGCGTCTGATCATCGACGGATCGGAAGCGATCACATTTACCGCAGACATGAAACGCGGCATCCTGGAGTTCTCCAAGAACTTCAAGGATTTCTTCCCGGATATGGAACTGACTTATTCCGGCGATATCATCAACCGCATGGCGGACGAGGTCATCGAGGACGACCGCCGCCGCTTTATCCAGACGTTTACCTATCTGGTCGACGAGGGAAGAGACACCTTCTCCATCGAGTTCCGCGTATGGGGCCCGGACGATCAGATCCGCTGGCTGGCCAGCCGCGGTAAGGCAGTCTATGACAGCAGCAAGCAGGCACTTGTGCTCATCGGTACGATCTTCGACCTGACGGGCATGAACGAAGTGCGTGAGAACGTAGAGAAGAATTCTTCTCGAAATGAACTGACCGGTCTGCTTTCGCGTGGCCGTCTGCTTTCCGATACCGATTCCATGATCCATAACCGCAACGTCCTTTCGGTTGCCTTGATCCTGGTAGATATCAAGGACTTCCACGTATTTAACGACCGTTACGGCCGTGATTCCGGAAACCAGCTTCTGGTTGCGGTCTCCAAAAAACTTCGTGAGAGCCTTCCGAAAGACGGAGAGCTCTACCACATCAGTGTTGATACATTCTGTATCCTGTGGCCGCACGCGACCCGCGTTCAGGTCGAAAACCACATGAAGGCCATCAAGGAAGAGACCAATGAACCGATGGCAGTAAACAGAAGCTTGATCTATGTTTCGTATTCCATGAGTGCCGCGATCTTCCCGTCGAGCGGAAATGTCGCAGAAGAGCTTCTCGTAAATGCTGAGATCGCCCTGCATAAAGTAAAGCAGGATCCGCGTCTTTCTTACTCGATCTATACTCCGCAGTATAAAGTGGAACTCAAAGAGCGTCTGGACTTTGAATTCCAGGTCTCCAAGTCGATCCGTGAAGGCAACAAGAATTTCCTTTTGTACTTCCAGCCACTGGTCGACGCCCGTTCCGAAAGACTTGTCGGATGCGAAGCACTTCTGAGATGGATGTCTCCGTCCGGAACACTCGTCAGCCCTGAAAAAGTTATCGCCGCCGTCGATGCGACCGGTCAGATGAATATTGTAGGTGACTGGATCCTGCGTACTGCCATGAAACAGTGCCGTGACTGGATCGATTCCGGTGTATCGGAAGACTTCTATGTGCATATCAACGTTACCGCTGAAGATATGGCGCGCATCGACTTTGCCGACTATGTCATCCAGCTTCTGGGTGAGTATGGTCTTCAGCCGAAGAATATCCTTCTGGAGATCACCGAGACGACCTTGATGAAGAATCTGGCCATCTGCCGTCAGAACATGACCAAGCTTCGTAACGGCGGTATCCGTATTGCGCTCGACGACTTCGGAACCGGCTATTCTTCCTTTAACTACTTACGTGAATTCCCGGTAGATGAGATCAAGATCGACCGTGCATTTGTTGATCAGGATGACCGTTTCAATACGTCATTTATCTCCGCTATCGTTCTGCTTACCCGAACCATCGGCATGACCGTTTGCGTCGAGGGTATCGAAACTGCTCAGAAAGCAAGCCGTATCCGTGCGCTGGGCGTAGATATTTTCCAGGGATACTATTTCGCAAGACCGCTGTCACCGGAAGATTTTGAAAGAAAGTACTTCTCCGGCGTGAAATTCCGTCCGGCCTATCAGGCACAGCGTGAAAGAACGAAGCGGGGAGAATAACCGTTACGGATCGGAGAGGACAGCATGAAGTATGATTGTCTCATAGTAGACGACGAAAAAGCGATCGCAGATAACACCAAAGAGTATTTCAATATGTTTGACGTGCGTACCGAAGCGCGGTACAGCATGGCGGAAGCACTTTCTTTTCTGAGCGAAAACGAAGTATCGCTGATCCTTCTGGATATCAATCTCGGAGACGGAAGCGGATTTGAGCTTTGCAAGCATATCCGAAAAGAACTAAGTATCCCGATCCTTTTTATCTCAGCGAGAAATACGGACGACGACAAGATCATCGCGCTGAATATCGGCGGTGACGACTATATCGAAAAACCCTATTCACTGGGCGTGATCCTTGCGAAAGTAAAGGTCATGCTGCGTCGTTTCGGTTCGGTCGAAGAAAAGGTACAGTCCGATATCTTCGAAGATGGAAAGATCCGTGTAGATAAGCGCAATAAAACCGTGACGATCGCGGGGGAAGAGAAGCGCCTGACGAGTATGGAATTCGCGCTTCTTGGCTATCTTGTAGAAAACCCGAACCGTCTGATCACCAAAGCCGAGCTTTTCGATAATGTCTGGAAAGATAAGTTTACTTCAGACGGAACACTGAATGTTCATATCCGAAAACTCCGCGAGGCCATCGAAGAGGATCCGAAGAATCCCGTTCATATCGTGACCGTATGGAAAGAGGGATATAAGTATGTCACAGGTGCTGAAAAATGAGAAAGAAGGCCTTCATCGTCCTGATCGTGCTGACCTTCCTGATCGAGGCTTCTGTGTCGCTGTATTTCATACGTAAAACCAGAACGGTAGAACAGGATACGGTCGCCATCAACGGCTGCCTGAAAACCATCGAAGAAAACTTCGGAAACACGAATGCGTATCCCACTTCACATACTTATTCCGTACTCGGAACAGACGGGACGTTGCTTTATAAGACCGATGACGATGCCGTGACTTCTGTAAATGAAGCCGTAAAACGAGGCGACACGATCCTGGATGTATATCAGGACGGGCAAGTCGCGGCGAAAGTCCTTTTCAAAAATGATCTGCAGGAACGGATCAAGGAGTGGCAGAAATCGATTGCACTTACCATCCTGATCTGCTCGATCTCACAGGCTGTCCTGGTCATCTGCTATGTATACTATCTGCACCGTACGATCGAAAAACCATTTCAGGAACTTTCGAATTTTGCAGAGCGTGTGGCCGGAGGCGATCTGGAAGTGCCGCTGAATATGGATAAAAGACATGTCTTCGGAAGCTTTACTGAGGCATTTGATCTTATGCGCACGGAACTTCGTAAATCCCGCGCCGCGGAAAAAGCCGCCTACGATGCAAAAAAAGAAATGGTGGCGCAGCTTTCCCACGATATAAAAACACCGGTTGCCTCGATCAAGTCTGCATCGGAATTCGGCTATGAACTGGCCAAGGACGAGAAGGTAAAGGAACGGTTCAACCTGATCAATTTCAAGGCGGATGAACTGACGGTCCTGGTCGATAATCTTTTCCTCGATTCCGTAAAAGATGCCTCGGAGATCAAGGTCAGTCCTCGTGAAAATGACTCGTCTACTGTCCGTGAAGCGATCCGCCACGCAGATTTCCAAAACCGCGTCGAGGATTTTACTATCCCTTCCTGCAAAGTCTTTACGGATAAGCTTCGCCTGCAGCAGGCTTTCGATAATGTCTTTATTAATTCCTATAAGTATGCGGATACAAAGATCACTGTGGAAGCAAAACTGGAAGGGGATTACCTGAAGGTGGCGGTACGCGATTTCGGTCCGGGTGTTACGGATGAAGAAGTTGCCGTGCTGAAACAAAAGTACAGACGAGGCGCGAACAGTGAAGGCAAAGAAGGTGCCGGAATCGGCCTATATCTGACTTCGTATTTCCTTAAGGAAATGGACGGGGAGATCCTGATCACCAACGAGAATCCGGGTCTTCAGGTACTGTTCCTGATCCGTACGATAAAGGAATAGTCGGGCGTTTTTGGATTTAAGAAAGATTTAAGAGTTCCTTAAAGGCACTTAAGACTTGAAAAAGTAAGATAGTGCCATAAGGAGGCGGAAAGCTATGAACGAAATTATTAAAACACAGAAACTTTGCAAGACTTTTTCTAACGGCGGTGTGCAGCAGCACGTGCTCCGTAATATCGATCTTTCTATCTACGAAGGTGATTTCACTGTAATCATGGGCGCATCGGGCGCCGGTAAATCCACACTGCTTTATGCACTGTCCGGCATGGACAAACCCTCACTCGGCGAGGTCATTTTCGCCGGAACAAATATCACGAAGAGCACGCCGGATGAACTGGCCATCTTCAGAAGAAAGAACTGCGGATTTGTTTTCCAGCAGACCTATCTGGTCGATTCAATGAGTGTTCTGGACAATGTTCTGGCAGCCGCACTTCTGATTGAAAAGAATAAGAAAAAAGCAGCGGCCAAGGCCAAGGAAGTCTTAAAGTCCGTCGACATCGAGGAGAACATCTGGAATAAGTTCCCGACGCAGCTTTCCGGCGGTGAAGCGCAGAGAGTCGGCATCGCAAGAGCGCTCATCAACGAGCCGAAACTGGTCTTCGCGGACGAGCCGACAGGCGCGCTGAACTCTACAACAGGTAAGGACGTCCTCGATGTTCTTTCCAAAGCAAATGACAATGGTCAGTCTATCGTTATGGTTACCCACGATATCACAAGTGCCAGACGCGGCAACCGTATCCTTTATGTTAAGGACGGCGAGATCGCAGGCGAATGCCAGCTCGGAAAGTATGTTTCCGGCGACAAGGAACGTCATCTGAAACTTCGTGATTTCTTAGGCGGAATGGGGTGGTAATCATGACAAAAGAAAAACTTCTGGCAGGATCGCACTTCCGTAAGAATAAGGGAAGCTCGATCGGTATCTTCCTTTTGATGCTCCTTGCATCGGCCCTTCTTTCTCTGGCCATGATCCTCTTTACCGACACGTATCCGACAGCAACCAACGAAGCCAAGCGTCTTGATGCCGGCGACGGCCAGATCACTTTGACAAGTGCGCTGATCGACGAAACGGATCCGGATCTTCAGGAACTGCTGCGCGCTAATACAGCCCGCTATGATGTGGTAAATGCACTGGACATTCGAAATACTATGGTCCCTTTCACCAGCGGTGAAGTCATGGTCCGAATGCAGATCGAGACCCTCGACACGATTTCCAAGAAAAAGATGGCCAGAACCGAGATCCTCGAAGAGGACACGTCCATCACATCGGACTATATTTATGTTCCGTATCAGTTTAAGACAACAGGCAGCTTTGCTGTCGGTGATGACTACGCACTGACCATCCTGGGCGTGAAGTACCATTTTAAGATCAGAGGTTTTCTCAATACTGTATATGGCGGCTGCAATAACGGTGGCGTTTTTGAGATGGTCGTTTCTCCGGAAACCTATGAGAAGATTCTGGCGCAGTGCGGAGAGTATGGAGAATCCAGGATCATTACGTATAAGTTGAAGGACGACGTGAAGCCGAGTGTTTTCCGCATCCGTACTTCCAATACACTCAAGAGTCTCGATCCTTGGGCCGAAGTAAAACTCGAACCCATCGATCAGGTAATGAGCGGAAGAACATTCATGTCCCTGATCATCGCCGGTTCATTTCTCGCCGTGACCCTGATCGTCATGCTCGTTATCGTGCTGATGATCGTCAACAGCATCAGTAATTACATCAAGGAAAACATGAAGACCATCGGCGTCCTGAAAGCCATCGGCTACACAGGAAATAACATCAAGCTATCACTGCTTCTGATGTTCCTCTCCCTTGCACTGATCGCATCGGTACTTGGTATTGGCGCATCCTACTTGTTCGCCGGTCCGATCGCAAGTTTCGTAATTGCCCAGATGGGTGTACCATACACGGTTTCCTTCAGCGTGATCGGCACGATCGTTGCTTTCTCTACGGTAGTTCTGAGCACGGCCGTTTTCACACTGCTCTCGCTTCGGAAAATCAATAAGATCCAGCCCATCGTTGCTCTTCGAGAAGGCGCAGAGAGCCATAATTTCAAGAGCAATCCCATCAAGCTCGACAAGTCTTTCCTGGGCCTGAATTCGAGTCTTTCGATGAAGACGATGCTCCATAACAAGAGACAGAACATCATCACTTTCTTCGTAACCGGATTTTTGATCTTCCTTTGCGTGATCGCACTTTTGATGTTCGAGAACTTTAACAGAAAACCGAATCTGAAACTCCTTGCAAATGAGACCTGTGATGGCATGCTTTCCTTTGATAAGGATACAAAAGAAGAGGGCGAGGTATTCCTCGCAAGTCAAGAAGGCGTCCATAATATCAGAAGATGCTACAACGACACACTCTATGTCGGAGACGAGAATTCGCTTTGGCTTGAAGCCTACGATGATCCGATGCGTAAGAATAATCCCGATATCTGCTATAAGGGCAGACTTCCGCAGCACGACAACGAGATCAATATCAGTGGTCTTTTCTGCAAGAACGAAGGATATGAGATCGGTGACGAGATCGAGATCACGTTGGGAGACAAGTCCTATACTTACCTCATCACGGGCTTTATCCAGACCACAAATAACGGTGGCGGGGAGTGCGTTCTGAGCGAAGCCGGATATGCTCACTTGACGGATCTGTCTTCCAAGATTGCCTACTACTACTTCGATACCGATAAAGAAGAACAGGTTAATCCTGCGCTGGACGCCTGCAAGGAGAAATTCGGTGAGGGCGTGATCTCTACCGCGAACTTCCGCGATGTGATCGAAGCGAACATGGCTACTTTCCGTGGCATTTCGACATTGATGCTGGTTATGGTAGCAACGATTTCCGGTCTGGTGATCCTGCTGGTACTGTTCCTCCTGATCCGCTCCCTGATCTTCAGCAAGCGCAAGGACTATGGCATCTACAAGGCAATCGGCTACACATCCCGGTCCCTGATCTTCCAGACTGCAGGCAGCTTCATGCCGGCGATCATCCTGTCGGTCATCGTCTTCTCGGTCGTCTCCTACGTCATGGCGAACCCGTACATGGAACTCATCATGATCAACTTCGGCCTTATGAAATGCACTTTCAGCATCCCAATCCCGGGTGTCATCATCATCGGTGCTTCCATGATCATTCTGTCTTTCCTCTTCGCGGTATTTGAATCGAGAAGAATCAAGAAAGTGGAACCGTATAAGATGCTGGTTGCAGAGTGAACCGATACAGAAAAAAAGAAAAGCGCCTGTCTCACTTTGGTGAAACAGGCGCTTTGTTTTCGTCATAAAACAGAAGCAGATTACTTAGCAACGATGTTTGCCAGTCTGCCCTTAACGTAGATGAACTTCACGATATTTCTTCCGGCGAGTGCACCCTCGAGGTGGCTGTCTTCCTTAACGATCTTTTCGACATCGTCCTGGGAAGCATCCGGAGAGATGTTTACACGGAACTTCACTTGACCGTTGATCTGAACGGCGATCTCGATCGTATCCTTAACGAGCTTGCTCTCATCGCATACCGGCCATGCCTGGTTGAAGATGGAGTATTCATTGCCCATTCTCTCCCAGAGCTCTTCGGTGAAGTGCGGAGCGTACGGCGCGTAGAGAAGCAGGAATGTCTCGACAGTTGATCTCAGGAGAGCATCGTTCTGCTTACCGGATGTCTGATACTTTCCGATCGCGTTCAGAAGCTCCATCAGACGTGCGATGGAAGTGTTGAACTGGAACTTTTCAGTATCTGTGGTTACGGCCTTGATCGTGTAGTTCAGGCTGTAAAGCAGAGCCTTATCTTCTTCGGAAAGATCGGCCGGAAGAGCCTGACCCTTTGCGATCGAGCAGACATCTTCAACGAGACGGTCGATACGGCCGGTGAACTTGACGATTGCCTGCAGACCGCTTTCACTCCACGGACCGCCATCGGTATAAGCAAAGCCGAATGCGAGGTACGTTCTGAATACGTCAGAACCATACTTCTGGATGTACGGATCCGGTGCGACGGTGTTGCCTCTGGACTTACTCATTCTGTTACCGTCAGGTCCCAGGATGATTCCCTGGTGAACGAGGGAAGTGAAAGGCTCGTCAAAATCGAGGTAACCCATATCACGGAGTGCCTTACAGAAGAAACGTGTGTAGAGAAGATGCATCGCCGCATGCTCCGGGCCGCCAACGTACTTGTCGACCGGGCACATCTTATCGATGAGTTCTCTATTGAACGGTTCTTTATCGTTCTTGTTATCCGGGTAACGGAGCTGATACCAGGAAGAGTCAACGAATGTATCCATGGTGTCCGGATCACGCTTTGCAGGAGCACCGCACTTCGGACATGTGGTGTTCATGAACTCTGCGCACTTAGCAAGCGGAGACTCTCCGTCCGGACGGAATTCTACATCGTAGGGCAGGAGAACCGGGAGCTGATCGTCCGGTACCGGAACGACGCCGCACTTTTCGCAGTGAACGACCGGAATCGGTGTGCCCCAGTAACGCGGACGGGAGATCAGCCAGTCACGAAGTCTGTAGTTGATCTTTCTTTCCGCCATGCCCTGCGGAGCGAGTTTTTCGATGATCGCGTCGATCGCTGTCTTGAAGTTCAAGCCGTCGAATTCACCGCTGTTTACCAGTACGCCTTTTTCAATGAACGGAAGTTCATCCTCAGCATCAGCACTGGAAGCAATGACTCTCTGGATCGGCAGATCGAATTTCTTCGCGAATTCATAGTCTCTTTCATCGTGTGCCGGAACAGCCATAACCACACCGGTACCATATGTTGCGATAACGTAATCGGAAGCCCAGATCGGAACTTTCTTTCCGGTGATCGGGTGGATCGCGTAAGATCCTGTGAAGACACCGGTCTTTTCACGAGTGGTGGACATTCTGTCGATATCGGAAGCCTTCTTTGTGAAAGCCTGATACTCTTCTACTTTCTCACGGCACTCATCTGTAGTCAGAAGTGTGCAAAGCGGAGACTCCGGAGCAACAACGACATAGGAAACACCCATCAGGGTATCCGCACGTGTTGTGAATACGGAAAGCTTCAGGTCGGAGCCATCCTCATCCTTTAAGCGCTCTCCGTTCTTCTCGCAGAGGAAGGAGATCTGAGTACCTTCAGAACGACCGATCCAGTTGGTCTGGATCTTCTTGGTCTTTTCCGGCCAGTCAAGCTGCGGCAGGCAGTCCAGAAGTTCCTGGGCGTAAGCCGTGATCTTAAAGAACCACTGCGTCATGTTCTTGTGCTCGACCTCAGTGTGGCAGCGCTCACATGCGCCGTCGATGACCTGCTCATTCGCAAGTACTGTATTACACTGCGGGCACCAGTTTACCGGCGCATTCTTTCTATATGCCAGACCTTTCTCCAGGAGACGGAGGAAGATCCACTGATTCCATTTGTAGTATTCAGGTTTGCATGTTGCGATCTCATAATCCCAGTCATAGGTCGCGCCCATGTTCTTGAGCTGCTGCTCCATGATCTCGATGTTATGAAGTGTGGAATCCTTCGGGTGGATACCTGTCTTGATCGCGTAGTTTTCTGCCGGCAGACCAAAGGAGTCGAATCCCATCGGATGGAATACGTTATAGCCCTGCATGCGCTTCATACGGGACCAGGAGTCTGTCAGAGAGTAGTTATACCAGTGACCGAGGTGCAGGTTTGCAGCACTCGGATAAGAGAACATTTCCAGGACGTATAGTTTTTCGCCCTTCTTGTCCGGATCGAACTTATATAATTTGGTTTCTTCCCATTTCTTTTGCCACTTACGGTCAATATCGGTCGAATAGGCCATCGTGCATACCTCTTTTCATATAGAAACTTACAGTCTGTCATTATAACAGATTTTGTAGTGACTGTCGTATCTTATTTATTTTATAATAGAGCGAAAGACAAAATTTCTGGGTGTTTTTTAACTTTTTTCGTAAAATGTGAAACCATCTGCTTCCAAACCGGACTATTAATAGGTGAACGGCCGTTTGGATTTTGAGGTGAAAAAGTGAACGAGATAAAGGCTTTGGCAAAACTGAAAGCAGGCGACGAGGAAGCGCTGGAATGGTTTATCGACCGCTACAGTGCATATGTTGGAACGATCGTAAGCAACTTTCTCAAGGGAAGTATGACCTATTCGGACATCGAAGAAGTCACTGCGGATGTGTTCGTCACATTATGGAAGAGCGCGGATCGACTCTATCCTTTGAACCTGAAAGGGTACTTGAGCCGTGTTTCTCGAAGCCTGTCCATGCAAAAACTCCGGGAACAGGTGCAGGAGCTGCCTTTGGACGAGGACATTCTTATCATTGATGACCAGTCGGCATTTGACGGGTTGGCTCAGGAGGAACAAAACCAGATCGTGCGGCAGGCGGTACTTGCGATGCCGCAGCCCGAAAGAGAGATATTCCTGAGGTTTTACTACTACAATCAAAGCGTGAACGAGATATCCGTTCACATGCAGATGAACGCGAACACGATCAAGACCAAGTTGCGGCGAGGCCGGGAAACACTTCGACAGCATCTCGAATTCATACACATCGATACTGAAAACATGAAAGTGAAAGGAGGCGACACAAATGAATGTAATCAACATTCGTGATCTGATGGATAAGATCCAGGACAGCTCTGTTCCGATGCATGAAACGCAAGTCGTCTCTGCCGATCGAATCAAGGAACTGACGAAGATGAAACTGAATCTGGATTCTTCCCGATCCCAAAAGAGAAGAATGCGAACGATCCTGGTGGCCGTTATCGCAGTGCTTCTGCTCTCCGGTCTGGGCTGTACGATTTATGTCATTCATGAGCATAATCTGAAATCTCTTGCACTGCAGAGCACCGCCACGACAGAGACGCATGTTTTCCCGGCACTTAATCCGGGAGAGACATCGTATGTTGAGACTTTCCAGGTCCAGACGATCTCCCTTCAGGGCTTTGATGACAGCCCGGAGCGACTGGCGACTATGGAATGGGAAGAGTTTTTGGAAACTTACGATCCGGATAAAGAGATTCTTTATTCTGTTGGAAATGGTCCGACGCAGTGGGATGAAAAGTACTGTAATTGCGGATATATGTGCTATTCTCAGGAGATGGCGGATAAGATCGAAGAGATCATCGCGAAATATGATCTGACTCTTCATCCGGGACCGTTGGAAGTATTTGAAACGGAAGAGGTCAACTCGAAATATGGTCCGGTCATGAAGGATGCAACATATGTGGGATACTACTACCCGGATGGAACTTTCTCCCTCGATGGTGATCTCGGCGAATATGGTTTCCAGATCCATCGAAGCATGAAAGGCGTGTTTGATCCGATCGCGCTGAATATCGGAAATATAGAGGACTATGAAGAGTGGGAATATGAGACGTCCGAAGGTTTCACGGTGCTTCTTGCAATAAGTGAGTATAAAGCCCTGATCATTGCCGATCTGGATGATGCGTTTGTATCAGTAAATGTGCTTTTGAATATGGGTGATATTGAGATGAGTAAAGAAGACCTTGAAAACATGGCGGATCACCTGACTCTGGCGAATCTTTGATTCCGCGGAAAAATGCAACGCAAAAACTGCCTCGGTTGGTGTTTTTCCAGCCGGGGCTGTTTCTTTATCAGCTGATCAGATATGCGATAAAAGCGATGATGCCGACGCCGGCCGGAAGGATCAGATAGCGCAGGCGGTAAAGCTTCGTGTTTTTTCTTCGTCTTCGGTTCGGGATCAGTAAGCAAAGGATGAAACCTACAAGTGAAGTCCATTGCCACGAGAAAGTGCCGGTCATGCGGTAGTATGCATATGCGTAGCATGCGGCAAATGCACTATAGACGATCGTTGCGACAAGGATTCGGGAATCGATCTTCCACCGGTGCAGAAAATAGAACACCAGAACGCACATGATCGACATCAACGACATCGTCAGCGGAAGGAAAGTGATGAGCAGCATGCAAAGCGCGATGATAAAGATGGCCAGCGCGTGAAACGTGGTTTTCGGCCAGCGCGGAACCTTCAGTCCGCGAGGAAGATTGTTTGCGTCTTCACTCGATAAAACAACGTCAAAACGGGTGGAGTTCGTTGTACGGTTCGCATCAAGAAGATTCATGGAAGCGATACGGTCCCGAGGCAGTGATACCAGGAACTCGACAGCAACCAGAACACCCATTGCGATCAGCCAGGTAAATCCGATATTCAGGCGTGTCGGGTGAGGAGATCCGGGCCAAAGCAGAAATACCAGAAGATAGACGGCCTGAGAAAAATACGCGCAAAAAGCAAGTCTCAGGGAGTATTTGTACGTGTTTCGTGTCAAAAAGAAACCGTCTACCAGAAACTGCGCGAAAAAGGGCATCGCCGAATATCCGATGATCGTGAGTGCGAAAATGACACAAGAGGGAAGAAAACCGTCGAAGAAAAAGGCGGCAACGGCACATAAAGTGAACAGATATGCCAATGAATTCTTCACAATTTCACCCCGATTTGTAAAATGAATGCAATCGTACAGCGTTGAAAGATAAGCACTTTTATTGTATCATTAACGTGCTTAATTGTGCATAACAATACGCATGAGCGTATTTTTCTATATATGAGGTGTTGATCATGGGCTTAGGATTAGATATTGGTATTGACTTGGGCACGAGTAGTGTCCTTATATACGTTCGCGGTAAAGGTGTCGTTCTTAAGGAGCCTTCCGTAGTAGCTGTAAATACAAAAACCGGAACCGTTCTGGCAGTAGGTGAGAGCGCAAGCCTCATGCTCGGTAGAACTCCGGGTGTCGTTGAGGCGATCCGTCCTCTTCGTGATGGTGTTATTTCCGACTTTAAGGTTACCGAGGTTATGCTCAAGGCTTTCATCGGCCGTGTATGTCAGGGTATCCGTGCTACCTATTTCCGTCCGACCATCGTTGTATGCGTTCCGTCGGTTATTACTCCGGTTGAGCAGAAGGCCGTTGAAGATGCCTGCCGTCATGCCGGTGCAAAAGATGTATTCCTGATCCGCGAGCCGATCGCTGCGGCTATCGGTGCCGGTATCGATATTACCAAGGCGTGTGGTTCCATGATCGTAGATATCGGTGGTGGTACGACAGATATCGCGGTCATCTCTCTTTGCGAACCTGTAGTTGACTTCTCGTTGAAGGTTGCCGGCGACAAGTTCGACGAAGCGATCGTAAAACACGTTCGTCGTAAGCACAACGTTCTCATCGGTGAAAAGACCGCGGAAGAACTGAAGATCAATATCGGATGCGCATATCCGAGAGAAGAAGAAATGACCATGGATGTTCGTGGACGTAACCTCATTACCGGTCTTCCGGCAACGGTTACCGTTTCTTCTACGGAAATGCTCGAAGCACTTGAAGAGCCGGTAGCGGCGATCTTCGATGCGGTACACTCCGTACTCGAGAGAACTCCGCCGGAGCTGATGGCCGATATCTCCCAGCGCGGTATCGTTATGACCGGTGGTGGTGCACTTCTTTATGGTCTCGACCGTATGCTCGCAACCAAGATCGGTATCGATGTTGTCGTTGCGGAAGACACAGTCAGCTGTGTTGCGATCGGTACCGGTAAGGCACTCGGCATGATGGACAAGTTCGCGGCTCTCGGCGATACCTGATCCCATCTTTCAAACAAGATCATCCGGACCCGGAAGCAAAGCTGCTTTCCGGGTCTTTTATTTGCTAGAATCTGTCAGGTTGACAATTTTCCGCTTAAAGTCATATAATGACAACGATTTAGAAATGTAACCGGCCGCTCGACAATAGCGGAGAGACGTTACAGATGAGGTATTATTATTTTCGCAGTTTGTAATCGAATATTTGTATGTTACACAGGATGCAAGGAATATTCTGTGCTTATCTGAAAACAAAACCCATTCCTAAAACTATGTAAAAAGAGGTATTTTTGTGTCAAAAGATGATTTTTCTTCGAAGAGTAAAGACGCGCTCGAAACGATCGCCGTTACTTTTCAGCTGGTAACACCGGAACAGGCTTCGGCCATGACACAGCAGGAACTTGCTGAATTGCTCGACCGCGAACAGCAGAAGACTGCTTCCCCGGAAAAGAAAGAAGCACCGGCAAAAAAGGCCGCATCGAAAAAGACTTCTGCCAAGGCATCCGAAGAAGCTTCTTCGGAAAAGAAGGCGGCAAAGCCTGCTAAGAAAGCCGCCAAGTCGAAAGCGCCGGAAAAAGTAAAGGCGGAGCCTTCTTCTGAGACCGCATCTGCTGAAGTAAAAGCTCCGGCAGAAACTTCTGAAGCACCTTCTGAAAAGAAAGCCGCTTCGGATAAAAAGCGCAGCAAGAAAACAAAAGAAACCGCTTCTGAAAAGAAGGAAGAACTGAAAGAAGAAAAGGCTGCTGAGGAAGTAAAGACTGAAGCAGAAGCTCCTTCTGAGAATACTTCGAAAGAGAAGAAATCCCGTTCGAAGAAAGACGCAAAGAAGAAAGAAAAAGAAGAGAAACCTTCGGAAGAAAAAGCTTCTGAAAAGGAAGAAAAAGCCGAAGAGAAAAAAGAAGAGACTGCTTCGGAGAATACTTCCACCGAAGAAAAGAAGGAAGTAAAAGAGAATCCGCAGAAGCAGAATAATCAGCGTAATCAGAAGAAGAGCCGTCATAGAAGTGTCGAGATCCGTCCGGCCAATGAAGCACCTTCTTCCGAGTCTTCGGAAGGTAGCGCAGAGGGCTCTTCCGAGGGAGAGAATAATCCTGAGAACAATAAGCCGCAGATCGAGCCGATCGAGTTTGTCGGTGTACTGGAGATCGTTTCCGACGGTGGCTATGGATTTGTCCGCCGCGAGAACTATCTGCCGTCTCCGCAGGATGTATTCGTACCGACGAATCTGATCCGCCGTTTCGGTCTTCGTATCGGTGACCAGATCCGCGGATTCGCGCTTCCAAAGCGCGGTCAGGAAAAGAACCTGGCACTGAGTTATATTACGACGGTAAATGATGTCGAGATCGATAAGCTCGGCAAGCGTCCGCATTTTGAAAGACTGACACCGATCTATCCGGATGAGAGATTCCGTCTGGAAACAGGAAAGCAGGAGCTTTCCACACGTATTATCGACCTGGTATCTCCGATCGGTAAAGGTCAGCGTGGTATGATCGTTTCCCCGCCGAAAGCAGGTAAGACGATCCTTCTGCAGAAGATCGCCAACGCGATCACACAGAACAGCCCGAAGACAAAACTCATCGTACTTCTTATCGATGAGCGTCCGGAGGAAGTTACGGACATGCAGCGATCCATCAAGGGTGAAGTTGTATATTCCACTTTCGATAAAAAACCGGAGAACCACACTCGCGTTACCGAGCTGGTTCTCGAGCGTGCCATGCGTCTTGTTGAGATGGGTGAGGATGTCGTTATCCTCCTTGACTCCATGACTCGTCTGGCCCGAGCTTATAACCTGACGATCACTCCGACCGGCCGTACGCTGTCCGGTGGTCTTGATCCGGGATCTCTCTATGGTCCGAAGCGTTTCTTCGGTGCTGCTAGAAATATCGAAAACGGCGGAAGCCTGACGATCGTGGCTACATCTCTTATCGAGACCGGTTCCCGAATGGACGAAGTTATCTTCGAGGAATTCAAGGGAACAGGTAACATGGAAGTGTACCTCGACAGAAAGCTTTCCGAGAAGCGTATCTTCCCGGCGATCGATATCAACAAGTCCGGTACGCGTCGTGAGGATCTCCTGATGAGTCAGGAAGAACTCGATGCGGTATGGACCATCCGCAAGGCTTTCTCGCAGATGGAGACCGCACCGGTCACCGAGACGATCATCAATCTGCTGCTTCGTACCAATTCGAACGATCACTTCATCCGTTCCGTCAAGGTCTCCTTTGCGGATAAGGAAGTATTCGATGCGATGCGCGGAACAGGCGCGAACGGAAACGCAAACGGAAATTAAACTATATCGGAATGCATATGCTCATTGACCGTCACCGGATGTGACAAAACATGAGGTGCCTATGAGAAAGATACGTTGTTCGATCATACTGGCGTTAGCAGTTTTGCTATCTGTCTTTGCATGCTCTTGCAAAGGCTGGGAAGAATGGTTTGACGAGGATGCATTTGCCAAGGAAGCAACTGTCGGACAGTTCCGGATCTACTACGTGGAAGGCAAGACCGCATTTGTTGATGCTTATTTCTGGAGTGGAGATCCGGAAGATACCGTGATCGATTTTCCGGATGAATATAACGCGAATACGCCGGTGAAAAAACTCGGTGGCGAATCGACGATTGGTGTTACCGGCCACAGCGGCGGTTTTTCTATCGAAGCACCTAAGTGTGATGTCTATTTCAAAAGTCTGAATCCTTCGGATTATGGCGTTCCGGTCACTTTTGAAGATCTGGTATTCACGCTGAATTTCGGTGAGAATTTAGAATTGATCTACGACAACCATACGAGTCTTTACGCAAAAAATGCCATCGGAAATCCGTACAGGTATCTGCCGGTTTCCCAGTCCGATGGAAGTGTGATCTTTTATCGTGTTCTGGTCGTGGTGAACGTTTCTCCCGATAACAGTAATTACTATTCCAAAGACGGAATCATGTACAGCAAAGCCACCGATAAAAAGATCGAAGCATTTCCCTATGCGGCCGACGTAAAGTGATTTTTTGGAGAAAGGATATTTCGTGATGTGCAGAAAACCTGTGATAGCCATACTTCTTATTCTTGCGATGCTCATGGGGATAACGGGGTGCGGTTCTTCCAAAACGTCAGATCAGACGAACCGTGAGGCAGAGACATCTGCCGCAAATCTCTCCGACAAAGATGTAAGTTCGGATGTTTCCGAAGAAAACGTTGAAGATTATTCCGACGCACAGGAATTCAGTTATGAGGTCAAAGACAAGAACCGTCGAGGTATCGAGTCTGTTGAAGTGAAACTGCTCTCCGATATTACGTTCGAGATTGACGCCTATGAAAATGTCTGGAGTGACAGTGTCCCGGGAATAGTCGGTTTGGCGGTGGATGTTTACTGGTGGCCGGAGGACTATTACGAAAGCCCCAATTCAAGACAATGGAAGGATCCGGATAACATACTGCTTATCATCAACTATGAAGAAGACAAGCTGCTGGGTGTTCCGGAAGAGAATCTTCTTCTGCTTTACAGTGTAGATGATGCTTTTGTCTGTTCTGAGGTCGCTGGCGCGAAACTGGATGTGGATAAGAATCAGGTGACGGCTGAAATAGGCTGCCAGTCTGGCAACTATTTGCTGGTAGACGCGTATCAGTGGTATAAGAGCCAGGGTATGGATGCTTCAAAATATGCGTATGAGCTTCCGGACGAGATAAAGGCTCTTTCCGCATGGGAAAAAGAACATGATACGGGAAGTATCATGGAACTTATGGATCGAGAATGGATGGACGATAATGCTCCGATTTTCCATGTCTCTACACCTGAACAGCTTGCATCCGTAGTCTATTATGTGAATACTACGGACCGGAAGCTTTCTTCTTCTTGCGAAGTATATCTTGAAGCAGACATCGATCTTGAGGGATACGACTGGATGCCGATGGGATGGATCTCTGGGAAAAATGGAGATGTGCATGATTTTTGCGGCCTGATCGATGGCCAGGGCCATACGATCAACGGACTGAAACTTGATTGCGGGCACGAAGACTGTGGCTTTGTCGGATACAGTAAGGATCTGACGATGAAAAATATCACCTTTACCAACGCGCAAGTTTCCGGATTCGATACTGTGGGAATATGTGTAGGCCAATTCATTGGACGTGGAGTGTGGGAAAATGTACATGCTCAGGGAAATATCAGTATCGGGGAAGCGGCGAAAGAGGGCGGCCTGGCCGGATGGATCACCGAGCTTTCTTTTATAAACTGTTCTGCAGAGTATACTCTCGATGGCGGCAGTAAAGTATATCACTACCTGTCGTATCAGGAAAAACAGGCAGACGAGATCGGCCCCCACGAGCTCCTTACGATCACGCTGAATGATGACTATTCCGTTTCCTGTAATATCCTTGAAAAGAAAGACGGAAGCCTCTCGGGAACGGGTTCCTTAACGTGGGTTGTGGAATGCGATGGGGTGATCATTTATAGCGCAGCTCTTAGTCGCGAAACTTTGGAAACTGAACATGTTCTATCTCCGGATCGGAAGGGCTCGTACAAAGTGTATATTAAAGGCTATGTTGAAGACGTGTATATGCCGATCAGCAACATTCTCGAGTTTACGATCTGAGACCACAGACCGCATTTCAGTATTCTTTTAGGGCATTCCTTGCTATCAGAATCACTTCTTTTCGATACGGTGAAGCTGTGGTCTGACGGTGAACTCCGTGATGACCATGTGCGGATCCGCTGACAGAATATAGCGCACGGCATCAGCCACGTCCTGTGGAACGAGGCGTGCGTTTTCATCTTTCGATGCTTCAAAATCCGCATTTCTGTAGAGATTGGTATCTGTCATATCCGGAAGGATCGTGGTAACTTTCACGCCGTGTTTTCTCGCCTCATCGAATAGGCTTTTTGAAAAGCTCAGAAGACCTGCTTTGGTCGCGCCATATGCCGCACCGTGCGGATTGCTCTGATTGGCAGTGACCGATGCGATATTGAGGATCGTGCCGTGGCTTTCCTTGAGCTTACGAAGCAGAAGACTGGAAAGAAGAAGCGGTACTTCCAGATTCGTTCTGACCATCTCCGAGATCGACTTTGAAGAAAGTTCCTCGTGAAGACCGTAGTATCCCACGCCGGCACAGTTCACCAGAAGATCGATGGTATTTCCTTTTGCGATCGCACGCACTTCGTTTTCGAGTTTGGGCGTGTCGAGAAGATCCATCTCAACTTTGTGAAATGCACTGTCGGACGCCATTTGGGAGGACTTGGAAAAGTCTCTTCCGAATCCGTAGATCTCATAGTCCATCGAAAGGAGCGTTTCGCAGATGGCTTTTCCGATTCCGGAGGAAGCTCCGGTGACGATCGCGGTCTTTTTCATGGGATTATTCCTTCCTTACCAGTTGTGGGTCTTTTTACTTACGATGACGGCCCATTCTTCGTAAAGTCTTACGTCGACGGTACTGTTTACTTCATAGGGTTTGGCTGTGGTGCCGAGAGGAAGCAGGATGAATTTCTTTCCTTCTGCCGTATCCAGAAGG
The DNA here is from genome assembly GCA_017962145.1 of Clostridiales bacterium. Taxonomy (GTDB): domain Bacteria; phylum Bacillota; class Clostridia; order Saccharofermentanales; family Saccharofermentanaceae; genus Scatonaster. The sequence continues at coordinate 96,026 of JAGCVX010000038.1, forward strand.
ATCTTGATCTTCTGGCCGTTGACTCCGTTATAGGCGACCGTATCATCCATATAGCCGTAAACGATGCCGCTTCGCAGTGTGCCTTTTGTTTTGACCTTCATGGAAAAAAAGAAACGGCGCGCGGCGATCCACAGGGATCCTAAACCGAACAGGATGAACGGGAGCATAAAGAAGTTTACATAAAAGGGAATCTCATCCATCACATTCGTTGCGATGAGCATAGGGATGGACACGCCGGCAAATATACCGCCGAACATCACATTAAACCCGATGTTCCAGAAATCGACTTTGGCACTTTTGCACTCGACGAGCGGATACTCCGGTGTCAGGTCGCGGGTCGCGACTTCTCCGATATAAGTGCCACAGAACTGGCAGATCTCAGAGAGCAGAGGCGCACCGCATTTGGGGCAGTTTCTGACGTCTTCCGGTCTCTTTTTCGGCTTGTTGTTGATCGAAATGCCATCCATCTTATGTATCTCCTTCATCTTTTTCTTCAAAATCCGTCATGTAGATCTTTTCCTTAGATACCAGGCTTTGTAACATTGTTACAAGGGTTTTTTCCATCTCGTTTTGGAGGTTTTTCGGGTACTGGAAGACCCCGCCTCGGTTCTCGTATGGAAACTGACAGATGGAAGAACCCGGAAAGTCTTTCCGAAGCTTTTTCATATAGTCAGACGGAATGCGGAAAGAACCTACGCTGATATCCTTTAATCGACCGGTGTCGATGCGATCTTTGACTTCGAAAAGCATAGATGAATATGCATCTTTCCAGTTTCGGCAGTAGATGAGCGGGTCAAAACAGAGCCGAACCGGGAATCCTTTTTCCATCGCATACGATGCCGCCGAAAGACGTTCCGAAAGCGTTGCCGTTTTCTTTTCGTGCTTTTGGATGATCTCATCCGGCGAGAGGGTATAGGCGAAGATCACTCTTTCACATGGAGTGATTGTATCATAAATGTCTTTTCGAAAGGACTTTGTCCGGATCTCGATCGTCAGATTCTCGTGTGCTAAAGCAAATGCCGCCCAGCGGCTTGCAAAGCCGGTCAGCGATTCCAGCGCGATGAGATCTGTGTCGTAGGACACGCATAAATAAACCGGATGCTTCGAAAGCAGTTCTTCGACTTCGGCAAATGCTTTTTCCAGATCGACAAAGACGACGATGTTTCCGCTGCCGTACATGCCTTTCAAAAAGCAGTACTCGCAGTCAAAGATACAGTTCATGATGGAACTGGCATAGTAGAAATGGTCATAGCCGAAATCCTGACATACAGGTGCGCCTTTATATACCGAGGGTCCGGATCTTCTGGCCAGGATCAGTGACTGCGACTTTTTCTGCTCACCGAAGTTCTGACGGCTTCGGTTAAAGACGTCCTTGTAGTGCTCGATCGGGATCACGACGGATTTCGAAAAACGCTTGAGAATCGTTTTCGTAAGAGGGTGATCCGCAACGGCATGTTCCACATAGATATGCGAGAAGGGGTAGTTAAATAAGTCGTTTTTTGAGCTCATCGATAACCACCTTTCCCTCGCGTTTGGATGCGGCCGGAATCAATCCTTCTTCGTGCAGTGAATCGAGGATCTCTTCGATAGGAAGGTCTTCGGCTTTTGCAAATCGGAACAGCTGTGCCAGTTCGTGTCGCATCGTCTCGCTTGCGCGAAGTGCCAGCGCAGTAGAAAGAAACAGTTCTTCGTCAAATGCACTGTCGTCATCACATGCATCCTTTAGTTTTTCCATTACAGAAAGAACGGAAGGGATCTGTTTTTGTGCGCATTCCGTCAGGTATTCTCTGGTGATGGCTTTCACATCTTTTACGCCCGAATCGGAAACATATTTCAAAAAGAGGATCCGATGGGGAGAAAGAAAATGCGATGCCGCCTGATAGATGCCGGATGCTTCCATATCGTAAAGTGAAGCCGGATCTTCAAGAGAGGATACGATCTTATCTACCGTGACCAGTGCATTTTCCGAAGAAGCGGGAAGACCGCATGAAGAAAGATCGTAGAGCATGTCGGGATAAAATGTTCTTCCCGTGGTGCTGTCCGTGATCTTGTTGATGAGGTAAAGTCCCGGATTCTTTCCTGCACAGGACCCGAAATTGATGAAAAAATCTGACTCGCTTCGGAAACCGAAACGAGTCAGAAGATATGTCGCAGAAGATGCGCCGGTCAGAGATCCGATTCCGGAAATGGCCAGAACGCAAGAACTGTCTTCAGCAAAGTATGTATCATAAGGGCACGGGTTTGTGTCCTTTCGAAGCGAAAGAGCAGATATCAGAGGTTTTGCTTCAGCTGCGAGTGCGCATTGAAAGAAGAACATATTCCGCTCCTTGCCGGGAAATTAAGCCTGCGGCTCGTTTGTCGGAGGCTGCGGATTCTCTGCTTGCGGGGCTGCGGCCTGTGCTGCCGAAGCGGCAAGAACATCTGCAAGTCTCGTTCCGCAATCCGGGCAGAACTGGGATGTGTTACCGATCTTACCGCACTGCGGGCATGTCCATCCGCCGACAGGCTGCTGCGCAGGAGCTCCGGTATTGCCGGAAACTACATTTCCAAAACCCTGACCCATCTGGTTCGACTGACCCATGATCGGGTTGAGCGCGTCTTTTGTCATATTGATCACGCCGCCCATGGCGCCGAGTGCAACGCCGAGACCGGCCACGTCGCCGATACCGCCGGCTGCGCCGCCGCCATTTCCGCCACCGGTAATACCGTTCTGCATGGCTTCCATGCCGACCTGTCTTGCGGTCTCGTCTGTGTAGGAGTAACCCTTCATCTTCATCTCGTTTGCTTCTGCTTCCGCCTGCATCAGGTAAGCCTCGGCTTCTGCCTTTGCCTTGATGCGGATCGCTTCTGCGTCTCCCTGCGCGTTGACCATCTTCAGCTGCGCTTCTGTCTGTGCTTCGAGGATCTTTCTGCCCTGTGCGGCTTCTGCCTCGGCACGTCTGACTTCCTCGTCGCGGACCTTCAAAGTTCTGTCCGCGAACTGCTGCTTCAGGCGCTGGAAGTTCGGATCCTCATCCGGTGTACGGATGCTCGTGATATAGAATTCCGGCATGAAGAGACCATACTCGTCAAGATCTTCATTGATCTCGCCCTGGAGCTGCTCGGAAAGGACATCGAGGTAGGCATCTACTTCCAGGATATTGATGTTCTGTTCCTTGATCACGCGGGCCAGGTTTGCCTTGACCTTGTTCATGACCAGAGAACGGAATTTGCTTGTGTCGTAGCCGACGCCTTCGTCGCCGACGATATCACTTCTGAGAAGTCCTTCGGTGGTACCGACCAGCTTCAGGACCAGCTTTCTGGAATCGTTGACCTTGAGGTTAAAGCTTCCGCTTGCGCCGATCTCAACATGCAGACCGGAGGCCGGATCGAAAAGACGGACTCTGCTGTCTGTACCCCAGAGCAGACCCATCTGTGTGGCCATATTGATGAAGTAGACCTCGGCGTGGAAGATGTTTTCTCCGCCGGTGCCGAGCTTGATCAGATCACGCAGAAGCGGGATGTTCTGTGTCGTCAGCGTGTGGCGTCCGGACGTAAACAGATCCAGAGCCTTACCGTCTCGGAAGAAAAGTGCTTCCTGACTTTCGTGAACGATCAGCTGTGAGCCGATGTTAAAGTCCTCTTTCGGATGCTTGTACGCAAATACCTCATTACTGCCTTCGTATTTGATGACACTAATTAATTCCATGCTATTCCTTCCTTTCCGACCCGCTGCTTGTGGCCATTACAAATAGTACTAAAACGATTGGCGCGCCGATGGCGATGATCGCCGCGATCTTAACATCCACATGAAAGCCGTATGCCAGTATCAAGAAAAGTATCAGTGGCACGGCTGACAGAAACGACAGGATCTGTATGATGAGTGCCGGTATTCCGTCGAGATACACGAAGTAGGTCGTCACCGCTGTCAGTAAGACTCCGACAGGAATTACGACATAAAGCGGAAGTCCTGCCTTTTCCTTCAAGACGATCCCGAGTACGGTAGGAAGTACCATACCGATCAGGATGGAAAGCGGGATACGCTTTTTGCGTTCTTTCTCGATGAGGACTTTCAGTTCCTCGATCTTGGTGCTCGCGTCTTTTACGTCCGGGACTTTCTTGAACTCGCTGAGTGCTTCTTTGTAGTTCTTCTTATCGTAATACTTTTTGCCCATCGCATAATGACGGAGCTGCTCTGCCTGAGCCTGTCCCTCTTTGCAGATCTTCTGCAGTTCCATAGAGAGTTCGTCAGTTCGAAGGCTCTGGGTTTTGGCGTACTGGAAGAGAAGTCTTGCCTGAGCGATGTCGGTCACATCCGGGTTTCCCTCAAGAAGTGCCTTGGCGCGATGGATCGTATCGATCGCGGTGGAGTAATCCTCATAATTCGGAACCACATCCTGCAAAGCCCACTTGTTTCCGCAGTGTATGCAGACACAGGCGCCGGTATGATAGTTGGCCCGAACGTCTCCACCACAGATTTTGCACTTCAATGAAACAGGGGTTACATTTGTTTCCGGCATTCTTCCTACTCCTATTCCCAGATTCGTGAAAAGCACTATGTCAATTTTATCATACCTTTATACTAACGGTGAATAGAGGAAACGGTTCTTTTTGAAAGAAATAAGTGAAGAAAAGGTGTGAAATATCGGGAGAATAGGCATTCTATATCGCAGAAAGTCGGATTTTCGTTATCCGTTGTTTTATGTACCTATAATTGCTATAATTACAAGATGCATTAAGCAAATAGAAGGAGGCGCATATCAAATGGCCGAAAAACAGAAGTATTACATCACAACACCGATCTATTATCCATCGGGCAACCCGCACGTTGGACACTGCTACACGACGCTCGCATGCGACGTAGTTTCCAGATATAAGCGAATGCAGGGTTATGATGTCATGTTTCTGACCGGTACAGATGAGCATGGCCAGAAGATCGAGAAGAAGGCTCTGGAAGTGGGCACCACTCCGCAAGCTTACGTAGACGGTATCGTCGCGAACTTCAAGAAACTCTGGGAGCGCCTCGATATCACATACGATCGCTTTATCAGAACGACCGATCCGTATCACGTTGAGTCTGTTCAGAAGATCTTTAAGGATCTCTACGATAAAGGCTACATCTATAAGAGCAAGTATGTTGGAAAATACTGCACACCTTGTGAGTCTTTCTGGACAGAAAGCCAGCTCAAGGACGGCAAATGCCCGGACTGCGGACGTGACGTCGTCGATGCAGAAGAAGAGGCATACTTCTTTAAGCTTTCCGAGTTCAGCGGCAAACTGGAGGAACTCCTCCTTGACGAAGAGAGAAACTTCCTCGAGCCGAAGTCCCGTGTCAACGAGATGATCAACAACTTCATCAAGCCGGGTCTGGAGGATCTTTGTGTTTCCAGAACGAGCTTTAAGTGGGGTATTCCGGTCACCTTCGATGAAAAGCATGTCGTATACGTATGGATCGACGCGCTCAGTAACTATATCACGGCACTGGGTTACGGCAATTCCACATATAACGATTTCGAAAAATACTGGCCGGCAGACATTCACGTCATGGCCAAGGAGATCGTACGTTTCCACTCCCTGATCTGGCCGGCAATGCTGATGGCTCTGGATCTTCCGCTTCCGAAGCATATCTACGGACACGGCTGGATCACATTCGGCGGCGCCAAGATGGGTAAGTCCACAGGTAACGTGATCGATCCGTTTATCCTCGCTGACCGCTACGGCGTGGACGCTGTCCGTTACCATCTCCTCCGCGAGATGCCTTTCGGCGCTGACTGCCCGTTCAGCAACGAGCAGATGGTTCAGAGAATCAACAACGACCTGGCAAATGATCTGGGCAACCTCGTTTCCAGAACCGTTGCGATGGCGATCAAGTATTTCAACGGCAAGCTTCCGACAGAGCGCGAGACCGATCCGCTCGACGATGAGCTTCTCTCGATGGCAAAGGCACTGAAGCCGTTTGTTGAAGAGAACTATGAGACGCTTCATATTTCAAATGCACTGGCCGAGATCTTTAAGGTGATCGCCCGTGCGAACAAGTATATCGACGAGACCGCACCTTGGGTACTGGCAAAGGACGACAGCAAGAAGGCAAGACTGGCAACTGTGCTTTATAACCTTCTCGATACAGTACGTATCTGCTCGATCCTCTTAAATCCGGTAATGCCGAATACCTGCCCGGAGATCTGGAAGCAGATCGGTGCATCTGCTGAGCAGGCCACTTGGGATAAGTCCGGTGAGACAGGCGTACTTTCTGCCGATGTAACCGTACAGAAGGGCGATGTGCTCTTCCCGCGTCTGGATATGGAAAAAGAGATGGAAGAACTCAGCCAGATCTCTGCTGCTGCAGAAGCCGCAGCGAAGGGCAAGGTCCTCGAGCATAAAGATGAGATCGTTTATGACGATTTCGCAAAGCTTGAGCTCCGTGCGGCAAAAGTTCTCGAGTGTGAGAAGGTTCCGAAGGCAGATAAGCTCCTTCGCATGCAGCTCGATGTCGGTGACAGAAAGATGCAGGTCCTTTCCGGTATCGCGCAGTACTACACACCGGAAGAGATGGTCGGAAAGATGGTCGTATGGGTTGCAAACCTCGCCCCGAGAAAACTTCGCGGCTTCGATTCGTACGGCATGATCCTCTGTGCGGAAAAACCGAACGGCGACTACGCACTGCTTTCTGTTCCGGAAGGCGTAGAGCCGGGAGCGGAGGTTTCCTGATCCATGGAGATGTTTGACACGCATGCTCATCTGAACTGGCGTGAAGAATATAAAGACGATATCGATGCGGTTTTGGAAAATGCGAAGAAGGAAGGTGTGACCCACATCCTTCTGGCCAGTTCCACGATCGAGGACAGTCAGATCGCACTGGATCTTCGTAAGATGAAAAAAGACTGCGGCGTGAAGCTCTCCTGCATGGTGGGCGTCCATCCGGAAACGGCACAGTCTTTCGATGACGAAGCAAAGTATAAGCTGGAGTCCTGGCTTAAGAATAAAGATGAGCTGGGCATTCGTGCCGTGGGCGAGATCGGTATGGATTACCATTATGACGATGCGTCCCCGGTCCACGAGGCGACTGCTTTCATCTACCAGATGGGTCTGGCATACCGCTATGACCTGCCGGCCGTGATCCATGAGCGGGATGCCTGCGAGGATACGCTTTTTATCCTTCGCTCGCTTCATGAACAGCATGCGCTCCGCGAAGTCCCGGGCGTGCTCCATTGCTTTTCGGGCAGTCCCGAAACCGCGGAGATCCTGCTGAAGATGGGCTTTTACTTAGGCTTTGACGGACCGATCACGTTTAAGAATGCGCGAAAGGCGCCGGATGTGATCCGTATGTGTCCGCTGGACCGCCTTCTGGTGGAGACGGACTCGCCGTATATGGCACCGACACCGTTCCGCGGGCACAGAAATGAGCCGGCGTATGTGAGATATGTAGTAGAAGAGATGGCACGAATCAAAGAGATCCCGGCCGAAGAGATGGCCCGGATCACGACAGAGAATGCAAGAAGACTTTTCGGGGAGGACACCTGATGGAATACAACAAGAAGATCGTTACCACTTTAGTTGCACTGCTGCTGGTCCTGGGTATCGTTGTGGCGGTCATGTTCATCCGTGACGATAAAGAGAGCGTCATCGAACGAAAAACTACTTTTTCGGTTCCGAGCTACTGCACCATCGAAGATTACCGTGCTTACGGTTCGATGTTCAACCGTTCCGGATTTGAAGCAAAGATCCGTATCGACAATGTCCAGCATATGAATGAACTGATCCTGAAGATGAATACGCTTCTGGGTGATGACTATCACGAGATCTCGCTTGCCGAGTACAACATCACCAAGTATGATCTGTTCCAGAAGGAAAAGCTCATCCCGAACCCGTCTTCGGTATCCTGGGTCATCGTAGGGCCGATCACCAGAGGCTCGCTGGTCGTCTTCATGTGTATCGAAAATACGGCCGACTATTATATGTATATGTATTATGTCGAATAATAGTTGAAAAATCTCTTGCGATTTTATACTGTCAGTATACTGACAAATGAAAACAAGAGTGGTAAAGTACAAATATCAGTATAGAAACTGAACGAAATCGAATGAAAGGAGTGTTTCACAAGTGAGAATTAATTACACATCAAATTATTCAATTAAAGCCATTAAAGCCATTAAAACTGATATGTGGGATATTAGCGTCGCCCATGATCAGGGTTGTGTGGTCGCCAAAAATTATCATGTGCCAGGAAAAGCGTTTGTGAAACACGTCAACTGATAGTTTCACAAATATTGAAACAGTTGAACCGCTTTTCCGCACGCCAAGGAAAAGCGGTTTTTTTATTTGATTTAGGAATGGGGGAATGACAAATGCTACCAATCATCAACATGGAAGAAACAGGGAGTAACATCGTGCGGCTCCGTGAGAATGCAGGTCTTTCCGTAAGAGATCTGCAGGACATCTTCGGATTCGCAACTCCTCAGGCAATCTACAAGTGGCAGCGCGGAGTCAGCATGCCAACCATCGACAACCTGGTCGTCCTTTCGGTGACCTTCCAGGTACCGATCGAAAGAATACTGGTTGTCGATCAGTAATTACTGAAAAGTGTTTCGCTTTTGACCAGACTGTGCTATACTGAACGAAACGAAAATATGTTCGAAATGTTTAAGTAGGAGCCGATATGGAAGAGCGGATGCAGAATAAATTTGTGATCCATTCACCCTTTGCGCCGACCGGCGATCAGCCGCAGGCCATCGAGAAACTGGTGGATGGATTAGAAGCCGGGATGAAGGGTCAGACTTTGCTGGGTGTAACAGGATCCGGCAAGACCTTCACCATGGCCAACATAATTGAGAAGACCCAGCGCCCGACGCTGGTCATCGCGCCGAACAAAACTCTGGCAGCCCAGCTTGCTGCCGAGTTTAAGGCGTTCTTCCCGGATAACGCAGTAGAGTTCTTCGTATCTTATTACGACTACTACCAGCCGGAAGCCTACATCGCTTCCACCGATACTTTCATCGAAAAAGATTGTGATATTAACGACGAGATCGATCGTATGCGGCACAGTGCTACCAGCGCTCTTCTTGAAAGAAGAGATGTTATTGTGGTGGCATCTGTGTCCTGCATTTACGGCTTAGGTGATCCGTCAGACTATAAGGACCTGATGATCAACCTTCGAGTCGGAAACCTTACGTCCCGTGATGCCGTCATCCGTAAGCTCATCGATCTTCAGTATGTTCGTAACGACTATGAGATCACCCGTGGTGCATTTCGCGTAAAAGGAGACACGCTGGATATCTTCCCGCCGTCTTCTGAAGAATTGTTGACGCGAGTGACTTTCTTCGGAGATGAGATCGAGAAGATCACGGAAGTGCATTACCTGACGGGAAAAGTGATGTGGAACCGAAACTACGCAGTGATCTTCCCGGCGTCCCACTATGCGACAACAAAAGAAAAACTCGAGCGTGCCATCGTCACGATCGAGGAAGAACTGGATGCGCGTCTTGCCGAGCTTCGTGAAGCAGGAAAACTCATCGAGGCCTACCGTCTCGAACAGAGAACACGCTATGATCTGGAGATGCTTCAGGAGACCGGATTTGTAAAGGGAATCGAAAACTATTCCCGTCATCTGACGCAGAGAAAGCCCGGCGAACCGCCTTATACGCTGATGGACTTTATGCCGGAAGATTATCTTCTCATGATCGACGAGTCGCATGTTACCGTACCGCAGATCGGTGCGATGTATAACGGTGACCGTTCGCGTAAGACTACGCTGGTGGACTATGGTTTCCGTCTGCCGTCCGCATTTGATAACCGTCCGCTGAAGTTCGACGAGTTTGAAAAGAAGATGGGGCAGACGATCTTTGTTTCGGCTACCCCTTCGACCTACGAAGCCGAGCACAGCGGGCAGACCGTCGAGCAGATCATCCGTCCGACGGGACTTCTCGATCCGGAGATCTCGATCCGCCCTGTAGACGGGCAGATGGAAGATATCCTTACCGAGATCCGCGCGACCACAGCAAAGGGCGAGCGTGCGCTGATCCTGACGCTGACCAAGAAGATGTCCGAAGACCTGACCGGTTACCTCACTCAGGAAGATATCCGGGTCAAGTATCTGCACTCCGATATCGATATCGTGGACCGCATGAAGATCCTCCGTCAGCTAAGACAAGGCGAGTTCGATGTACTTGTCGGTATCAACCTTCTGCGTGAGGGTCTCGATATTCCGGAGGTCTCGCTCCTTATGATCCTCGATGCCGATAAGGAAGGCTTCCTGCGTTCGACACGATCCCTGATCCAGATGATCGGACGTGCCGCGCGTAACGTAAACGGACGCGTTATCTTCTATGCGGATGATGTGACGGATTCGATGTTTGCGGCAGTTTCGGAGACAAACCGTCGACGTGAGATCCAGATCCAGTATAATAAGGATAACGGCATTACGCCGAAGAGTGTCAGCAAAGAAGTCCGTGACGTTCTGGAGACGATGGAAGAAGCCAGCCGGGAAGAGAAGATCGATATGTCCGATCTTGCCGCACTGGTCAACGAAAAGAAGACCCATATGTCGAAGAAAGAACTCGAGAAACTGGCTTCGCGTCTGGACAAGGAGATGAAGGCCGCGGCCAAGGAATTGAAATTCGAAGAGGCAGCCAAGCTTCGCGATCTTTTGGTGATCGTAAAGGGAAAACTGTCAGATACATAGCCGTAAGGGCAGGGAGGAACAAAAGTGGCAGAGGCGATTTCGCAGGGATTTGTTCATCTGCATCTGCATACCGAATACAGTCTTCTCGATGGTGCGATCCGCATCAAGCGTCTGGCTGCCCGTCTGAAAGAACTGGGCATGACTTCCTGTGCCATCACGGATCACGGCGTCATGTACGGCTGCGTCGAGTTCTATAAAGCCATGGAAGAAGAAGGCATCCACCCCATTATCGGCTGTGAATGCTATGTCGCCCCGCGTGGCCGTTTCCTGAAAGAGAATGAAGATCGCAATTACTACCACCTTATACTTCTTGCGAAAAACGATGAAGGATTGATCAATCTCAACCGCCTTGTTTCAGCAGGTTTTACGGAAGGTTTTTATTATAAGCCGAGGATCGACCACGAGCTTCTGGAAAAGTATTCGGAAGGTTTGATCGCACTTTCTGCATGTGTATCCGGTGAGGTTGCGACCTATATTCTGAAAGACGAGCCGGAAAAGGCAAAAGAAACCGCACTGTGGTACGACAAGGTGTTCGGAAGAGGCAACTACTATCTGGAGATCCAGAGCAACCAGCTTCCGGAACAGGCCAAAGTCAACCAGCATCTGATCATGCTTTCCAACGAGACCGGTATCCCGCTTGTTGCGACAAATGACTGCCACTACATGTATAAGCAGGACAGCACGGCGCATGAAGTCCTTCTTTGTATGCAGACCGGAAAGCGTATGAGCGATCCGGACCGTATGCGTATGCCGAGCGCGGATTTCTACATCAAGTCCGAAGAAGAGATGCGCAGTTATTTTGCGTCGGTTCCGTCCGCGATCGAGAATACGACGAAGATCGCCAGCATGTGCCATGCCGGCTATACATTTGATCAGATCCATCTGCCTGCATTTGACGTTCCGCTGGAGTATACGGATGCGGAAGAATACCTGCGCCATCTTTGCAGCGAAGGCTTGAAGATGCGCCTTTCCGGATGTACCGATGAAGAAGAGATCAACAGATACATGGAGCGTGCCGAGTATGAGATGTCGGTCATTACCTCGATGGGATATACCGACTATTATCTGATCGTATGGGACTTCATCCACTACGCGAAAGAAAACAAGATCATGGTCGGACCGGGCCGTGGTTCGGGTGCCGGATCGCTCGTTGCGTACGCGCTTCAGATCACGAATATCGACCCGATCAAATACGGTCTGATCTTCGAACGTTTCCTGAATAACGAACGTGTCAGCATGCCTGACTTTGACGTAGATTTCTGCTACGAAAGAAGACAGGAAGTAATCGACTATGTTACGAGAAAATACGGCGAAGACCGTGTCGCACAGGTTATCACATTCGGAACACTTGCGGCGAAAGCCTGCATCAAGGATGTCGCCCGCGCACTCGATGTTCCGTACGCGGAAAGTGACCGTATCTGCAAGATGATCCCGAACAGTCTGGGTATCACGATCGACGCGGCGCTGAAGGCGTCTCCGGATCTGAAGAGTGAATATGAAAATTCCGATGTCGTAAGACAGGTGATCGATACGGCGATGCTTTTTGAGGGCATGCCGCGTCACGCATCGACCCACGCGGCAGGCGTGATCATCTCCGCCAAACCGCTGACGGAGATCGCACCTCTTGCGAAAAACGATGAATCTGTCGTTGTCCAGTTTGCGAAAGCCAATTCCGAGGAGATCGGACTTTTGAAGTTCGACTTCCTGGGACTTCGTACGTTGACGGTCATGCGCGATACCGCCAAGATGGTTTTAGAAAACCAGGGGATCGAGATCGACTTTGACCGCATCCCGATGGATGAACCGGAAGTCTTTGAGATGATCAGCCGCGGAGATACCGAAGGCGTGTTCCAGCTTGAAAGTTCGGGCATGACGTCGTTCATGATGGATCTGAAACCGTCTTCACTTGAGGACGTTATCGCGGGTATCTCCCTGTACCGTCCGGGTCCGATGGATCAGATCCCGAAGTATGTTGCGGCGCGTCACGATCCGTCTTCCATCAAGTACGATCATCCGCTCCTCGAGCCGATCCTGAATATGACATACGGCTGTATGATCTACCAGGAGCAGGTCATGCAGATCGTGCGTGATCTTGCAGGATTCTCGATGGGCCAGTCGGATAATATCCGTCGTGCCATGGCCAAGAAAAAAGCGTCCCTGATGGAGAAATACAGACAGACCTTTATCTATGGCGGCAAGGATGAAAAGGGTAGAGAAGTTGCCGGTGCGATCGCAAACGGCGTTTCCGAACCGGTTGCCAGAAAGATCTTCGACGACGTAACCCAGTTCGCCGGATATGCATTTAATAAGTCCCACGCAGCAGCCTATGCGGTTGTAGGATATTTCACGGCGTATCTGAAATATCACTACCCGACCGAGTTTATGGCGGCGATGCTCAACAGCTTCCTGGGAAGTCAGGCGCAGTCTGCCTGGTACACTTCCTGTGCGAAAAAGATGGGGATCAAGATCCTCCCGCCGTCCGTCAACAAGAGCTCCGTTCGTTTCTCTACAGAAGGAGAAAAGGAGATCCGTATCGGTCTGACCGCGATCAAAAATGTCGGTGAAAATGCCGTGCGCAAACTGGTCGTAGACCGTGAGGTACATGGTGAGTTTACATCCTTTGGTGATTTCCTCAGACGAAGTGAGGAACTCGAGATCAACAAGAAGATGATCGAAAGTCTTATCTTGTCTTCTGCGATGGATGAGTTCGGGATCCCGCGTTCCCAGATGCTGGGCGCGGCCGAGCCGTATCTGAGCCGTCTTTCTTCGACGAAACATCAGGCGATGGAAGGCCAGATCTCGATCTTCAGTCTTCTCGATGAGGGAAGTGCCGCAAACTCTGACGAGCCGGTCCTTCCAAACGTCAGCGAGTTCTCACTCGAAGACCGTCTGATGAAAGAAAAAGAGATGCTGGGACTTTATGTTTCCGGACATCCTCTGGATAACTATAAGATCGCGATCGAGAAGTGCTCGAACACAGACAGCACCTCCTTCCTCAAGACGCTCGGCGAGGATGTCGGAAGCGGGCGTGTGCTTGCGGATAAAGAACAGGTCCTGATGGCCGGTCTGATCACATCCAAGACTCAAAAGACCACGAAGACCGGAAAGTTCATGTGCTTCTTGCGCGTGGAGGATATGTACGGTGACTACGAAGTGATCGTGTTCCCGGAGACCTATAGCCGCTACGGCGCCGTGATCAATGCATCCCGTGCGCTTCTGATCCGCGGACGTGTGCAGATCGATGATGAAGAAGTCAAGCTGATCATGGAGGACTGCGTGACCTTAAGCCGCGACGACGAGGAACTGTGCGTTCTGCCTGAGCCGACATCGAAGTATACACGTGCTCCGAGACCTGCGCCGGCTCCGGAAAACAAGGCGCAACCGCAGCCGCAAACGGAAACCGCTCCATCTGCAGCAGCGACATCTGCGGAGAAAAAGATTCGCGTTGCGATCCGCTACTACGGAGATGTAGGAGACGACGGATACAAGAGACTGCTGTCGACATGTGCCTATTTCCACGGAAATGTCCCTGTCTACGTGGCGCTGGTCAAGGAACAGAGAAGTTTCCTTCTGCCTGCGGAATATGAGATCGAGTGGAGCCGTGAAGTCTGCGAGATCCTCGTACGTGAATTCGGCGTGGAAAATATTTCCCTGTTTTAAATGCTCTGGTATAATATCCCTATCGAAATGAAACGAAATACTTCTATGGGGAGAAAGAAATATGTTTGAGGAATATGTAAATGGAAATCTGCCGAATCTGAAAGAGATGGTAGCGAAGAATTATGATAAGGTCGATCGTTCTGCTGAACCGGAGGTTCACGGTATCGGTATTCTTACCAGTGGTGGTGATGCTCCGGGCATGAACGCGACGATCCGTGCGGTAGTACGTGCCGGTACCAAAGCCGGTTATAAGATGATGGGTGTTACTCGTGGTTACCACGGCCTTTGGAAAGGTGAGATCAAGGAACTCGGTCATAGAGATGTTTCCGAGACACTCCAGCGTGGTGGTACGTTCCTGATGACAGCAAGATCGAAGACCTGGGAGACACCGGAAGGCGTTCTCAAAGGCGCAAAGAACTGCGAAGTATTCGGCATCGACTGTATGGTCGTAATCGGCGGTGACGGTTCTTTCAAGGGCGCAAGAGATCTGGCAAGAATCGGTATTCCGGTAATCGGAATTCCGGGTACGATCGATAACGATGTCGCTTCTACACAGTATACGATCGGTTACGATACAGCGATGAATACCGCGATGGAAGCAATCGACAAACTCCGTGATACCGCATCCTCTCACGAGCGCTGCAGTGTTATCGAAGTTATGGGCCGTCATGCAGGTTATATCGCCCTGAACGTAGGTATTGCGACAGGCGCAGAGCTGATCCTGATCCCGGAAGTACCGTGGGACATGAAGGATGTTATCAAGACCATCCTCGACTGCAGAAACAAAGGCAAGCGCCACTATATCGTTATCGTGGCAGAAGGTGCCGGCAGTGCGACAGATATCGCAAAGCAGATCGAAGAAGCGACCGAGATCGAGTCCCGTCCGACGATCCTGGGACACCTGCAGAGAGGCGGCAGCCCGACGCTGCGTGACCGTACGATGGCCAGCCTGATGGGCATCCGCGCCATCGAGTGCATTCAAGATAAGAGACTGAATCGCCTTGTGGTATATCGCAATGGCGAGATTTCTGATGTAGATATCGAGGAGGGACTCTCTCTCACAAAGACCATTTCCATGGAGGATCTGGAGAGATCGAAGCTCCTTTCTTGATCAGAGGAGAATATGTATACAACATTTGAAGAAGAGGCCGCGCGTAAACTGGTCCGCGGCAAATCTCTTTCCATACTTGAGTATGACAAGATACTTGACAGACTGGTTAATCACGCTCGTACAGTTTACGGGCGTGAGCTTTGCTATGGGCTTCTGCCGACATCGGATGTGTCACTGGTAGAAGTCTGGCAGCAGGAAACACAGGATGCGCTTACATTCCTGGTGAAAGAAGGCGCGCTTCCGCTGGGTGGCGTAAACGATATCCGTGATGCAGTAAAGTTTTCGGATACAGGTGCGACACTTACCATGAAGCATCTGCTTTATGTCGCGCAGTTTTTAAGAACCGTAGAACGGCTTTATCACGTGACTCCGAAATCCCTCGGAGAGGAGGAGAAGGATAACCTTCTTCTGATCGAACTGAAGCAGCTGCTTCCGCTCGATGCACTGGAAAAAGATATCTCTTCCGCGATCAACGGCGAAAACGAGATGAACGATCGGGCCAGCAATGAGCTCTATGCCATCCGCCGTCAGATCCGTGAAGCGCAAAGCAGTATCCGTGAGATCCTCGAACGCCTGATCCGAAAGAATCCGCAGGCGCTGCAGGATCAGCTGGTCACCATGCGTGACGGCCGTTATTGTGTTCCGGTCAAGCCGGAAAAGAAAAGCGAAGTTCCCGGTGTCGTTCACGATACATCCGCATCCGGTCAGACGCTCTTCATCGAGCCGATGGCAGTTGTGGAACTGAATAACAAGATCCGTGAATGGACAGCGGCTGAGCAGGAAGAGATCAACCGTATTCTGGGTATCCTTACCGGGAAGGTCGGCATCAACAAAGATGCGATCCTTTCCGATATCGCGATCATCGGTCATATTGATTTCATGCAGGCCAAAGCCCAGTACGCACTTGAGATCGACGGCTCTCGTCCGAAGATGAATCAGGAAGGACGTATCGTGCTTCGAAAGGCACGTCATCCGCTGATCGACAAAGAAAAAGTCGTACCGATCGATTTTTCTGTCGGTACCGATTACCGTACACTCGTCATTACCGGCCCGAATACCGGTGGTAAGACCGTATCTCTTAAGACCTGCGGTCTGATCTCGTTGATGGCGATGGCGGGAATCTTCATTCCGTGCCTGGATCATTCGGAAGTGTCTACGTTTACGAAAGTACTGGCGGATATCGGTGACGAGCAGAGCATCGAACAGAGCCTTTCTACGTTCTCGGCGCACATGACCAATATCGTGCAGATCTTGAAACTGACGAAGAAGTCGACACTGGTCCTGGTCGATGAGCTGGGATCCGGAACGGATCCGTCCGAAGGTGCAGCCTTGGCGATCGCGATCCTGGACGAGTGCAGAAAGAAAGGTGCCGTGACGGTTGCCACAACGCACTATAAAGAGCTGAAAGCCTACGCGGTCGAACAGGAAGGCGTAGAAAATGCATGCTGTGAATTTGATACGGAAACGCTGTCTCCGACATACCGTCTCATGATCGGTCTGCCCGGTGTCAGTAATGCGTTTGTGATCTCCCGAAAGCTCGGCCTTCCGGGAAGCATCATCGATTCGGCGCAGAGCATCCTTTCCGAGGAGAGTCTGAAAGTAGAAGAACTTCTTTCTTCTGCGGAAAGACATAACCGCGAAAGTGAAAAACTCCAAAAAGAGATCCGTGACATGCGTGACTATGTAAAGAAGCAGTCGGAGGATCTGGAGAACCAGAGAAAGCAGATCGAAAAAGAGCGAAAGAGAGTATTGGCCAAGGCCAGGGAAGAGAAGCAGGAGATGCTCGAAGAAGTCCTGGAAAAAGCGGATGCTGTCTTAGATGAGATCAAGGAACTCCAGAAGATGGAGAACTCCCACGAAGCCGAGCGCAAGATCCGTGCGATCCGGAATAATCTTCGTGCCGGTCTTTCCGATATCGATGCTGAAGTCGATGCGGATACCGAACCGAAGGAGATCCCCGGCGAAAAACCGGATAAGATCCGTGAGGGCGGTCTTTATTATTCGCCGACACTGGATGTTACCGGTATCGTTATCAAGGGACCGGACAAGAACAATAACTGCATCCTTTCTTCGGGTCCGCTGAAGCTTACGGTTGCGGCGGATTCACTTCGCTATCCGAAGAAGGAAGACGTCAAGAAGAACGCTGTCGCAGACAGAAAGACTGCGCGAAAAGCTTCGGTTTCACGTGCGGATTCCATCCGTTTGAAGAAATCTTCGACCATGATGCCGGAGATCCAGCTTCTAGGTATGACCGTAGATGAGGCCAATCAGGCTCTGGACCGTTATCTGGATGACTGTGTGCTGAGCAATATCTCCAATGTCCGTATCGTTCACGGCAAAGGCACCGGCGCCCTGCGTTCGGCTGTTGACCAGTTCCTCAAAAAGGACCGTCGAGTCAGATCGTATCGCCTGGGCACATTCGGAGAAGGCGAAGATGGCGTGACTATCGCAGAACTCAAATAAAAAATCGGGATCTTTCCTTACAGTATAGTCACTTTTTCCAACGATCTAACACATAAAATAGTATTGAGGGAGAAAGATCAGGAGGAAAGATTATGAAAAAGGCACTTTGTTTAGTTCTGGCCGGAGCGATGCTTCTTTCTTCGGCATGTAAAGATTCTTCTGAGAGCACGGAGCCGGTTGCTCCTGTTTCCGAAACTGAAACGGAAACCGAGACGGAGGCTGAAGAACCCGCGGAGTCAAAAGACAGTGGCGATGGTATGTCACTTATTCCCGCAGATTCGAAGCCGGACCCGGATCTGGTCGTGCTGCCCGATTTGCGGGAAGAGATCAAGGTTTATCCGGAAACGGACTTTATTAAATCGGATGACAGCGAGCATCTATGGACATTTACATTATCCGGTGTGTATGTGGCTTATAGCGATGACGCCTTCACGACCTATGATAAAACGGGACAAACAACGAATCGGTGTGTTCTGGAGTACGAGGCTCCCGGTTTCGATTTTTCAGATGAGTTTCCTGAACTGGCTTTGTCGCTCAATCAGTTTCAGGATCCGCTCAACAGAGAGTATGAGTATCTCTATTACAACTACTTCATGCAGTATGGAAATGGCATGAAAAAAGATGTCGATGTGATTTCGAAAGCCGTAATTCTCAGAGCTGATGAGCAGGTTTTTGCATACCGCAATCTTCCGGCTCCGTTTGAGACGGACTACCAGGTGGTCACAGACGAAATCATCAATCTGGATACGCAGACAGGAGCTCTGATCAAGCTTGCCGATGTGGTGAAGGACATGGATGCATTTCGAGAACTCCTTCTTATCGAAGCGCGCAGAATCAGCGGAAATGATGAAGACTACATGAGAAGCGTTGAGGAAGCATTTAATAACGGCGAATATACTTACCTGATCGATCTTACCGGTGTTACGCTTTACGGACTTCCCCAGTATGAAGGATATTCGCAATGGCATGATTATCTTCAGATATTTTACTTAGGAAATGAATCCGTATTTGACAGCTGTTACTATATGGATCTGGCACCGGATTATGCGATCCACTTGGATGTGAATCAGTCGATCATGTGGGATCTGGACCACGATGCAAAAACGGAGACGCTCCGTGTTGAACCTTCCGAAGATGCGGCGGCCGGCGGCTTTACGATCCTTGTGGACGGACAGGCGTGCTATACCGATTCGGAATATGTCAGCGCGCAGGAGACGATCTATGATCTGATCTTAGTATGTGCGGATCAGGGACACATGTATCTTTACGTGGCGACAGAAAGTGATGCGGGGGAGAAGACGACATACTGTTTTGAGTTCAAAAGTGAAACACAGATCGAATATCGGTCTACTCTGGATATCGAATATCCTGGAAATAAGTCACAAAACTTCAATCCCAGACAATATTCTGCAAGAATCCTTTTTGATCTGGCAGGACATGAATACTATGCTTTTAACGAGAACATGAGAGTTGGTGCCAATGGAAAGAATGTTACAAACGATAATCTTTCTGAAATCGAATGGGGCGATATGCTGCGATTGAAGAAACCGATTACGGGTACGGTATTCAATTGGAGCTATATGACTTTCACCGACGAAGAAATCACGATACGGCAGGAAACCAATCTGATGGCGGCATACACGGATCTGAGATCATATATCGTTTTCGAAGTTTTGTTAGATTCTGCGAGCGGCCAGGAATGCATATATGTGAGAGTGGATCTCACAAAAGATGAAGAAACGGGCAGGTTTCTGATCAATGGTGAAGAACCGTGCGAATTCTTTTTCTGAGTCATCCATTTTATATAGTAAAAACAGGGCAGAAATGCTATTCTAAATGGCGGGGAACTTGCATCCCCGCCATTTTGTTGTTTAGAGGTCTATAACATGTCAGAAAACGAGAAAAAGGTACGGCTCTATGTATTCGTCGGCGCGTATGGCAGCGGCAAATCCGAGGTGTCCGTGCATTTTGCACATAAACTGAAAACAGATGATCCGCAGGCGAAAGTAATGCTTGCGGATCTCGATATCGTCAACCCGTATTATCGTTCCGCGGACGCCAAAGACGCGCTCGAAGCGGAAGGGATCCATGTGATCGTACCGGAATACGCAAACACCAACGTAGATGTTCCGGCTCTTTCGGGTGAAGTGTATTCGGCTTTTGACCGTGATGATACGGTCGCGGTTTTCGATATCGGAGGCGAGGATCTGGGCGCGCGCGTTCTGGGTGCGATGCTCAGCCGTTTCCAGAAGATCGAATACCGGGTCTATATGGTAGTCAATGCATTCCGCCCGTTCACGTCGGACGCGGAGAGTATCCGCCAGATGGCAGCCGAGCTTTCGGAGGCGGCAAGGCTTCCGATCTCCGGACTGATCAACAATTCCAATCTTCTGGAAGAGACGACCGAAGAAGAACTCCTCGAGGGGGAGAAAGTGCTTCTTGAGGCATCGGAACTGACAGGCATCCCGCTTGTGTATCAGACGGGACTGGATCATGTGCTTCCGGAAAACTGGAAAGAGAAAACACCGGCCGGGATCCCGGTGCTTCGGATGGACAGAAAAGTACTGTATAAGTATTGATTGTAACTTGGATGGTATGGAGGAGAAGGAAAAATGCCGACAAATATGACGACGATCTTGATAATCGCGGGTGGCGCGCTGCTTTTGATCCTGGGTGTAGTCGCAGGAGTTCGTAAAGCAAGAAACGCGTGGAGAAACTCGCTTCTGGGACAGATCATGCAGGGTGTGAAAAATGAGGTGGAAGAAGGAAAGGTAGGACCGGAGGACTTTAAGTTCAAGCAGGAACTGGCGACACCGAAGTCCGTATCGGATCTTTCTACCGCACTGATCCCGCAGATCAACAGAGATTTCCCGGATCTGAACATCTCTCAGATGCAGAGTGCGGCCCAGTCTGTGCTGGTCAAGAGCCTGGATCTTCTGACTCAGATGACCTGGGGAGAAAACGGCGATACGATCGACCGGATCCAGAAACAACTGCCGGAATCGGGCATCGGAATCACGCGTTCTTACTCCGAAGATCTGTGGCACAGAATCGAGGCGGCCAGGTCCGAAGGGAAAACTCTGATTTATCGTGATGTAACCGTGCACAAAAGCGGAATTAACGAGTATAAAAAGACATCATCCACGGTGGAAATTACCTTCCAATATTCGTTACAATGTTTGCAATACCAGGAAAGAAATGGTAAATTTATATCAGGCAATCGAGCGACTCCGACGCAGTGCCGTTACAACGTGAAAGTAGTGAATATACTGGACGCAGAGCGGTTTGCATCGGAAGACATTAAGGGAGTAGGTTTCACCTGTCCTCATTGCGGTGCGGCGGTCAAACATCTGGGAACGGATGTATGTGAATTCTGCGGTACAGCGATCAAAACAGTTGATATGCGAATCTGGCTTGTTGACAAGTTGTTCGAGATCTGAAAATTTTTTCTTGTAGGGAGGAGATTAAAATGGGCTTAATTAAAGCTGCAATTCAGGGTATTTCTGGAAACTTGAAGGATCAGTACCTGGAGTTCTTCACATGTGACTCTTTGGGTCAGGAAGTATTGCTCCGTCGCGGCGCGAAAGTAATGCGTAATGGTAGCAACAAGGGTGATGCTGAGATCATTTCCAATGGTTCGAAGATCGCAGTTCCGGAGGGAACCGCATTGATTCTCGTAGATAATGGTCGTGTTGTTGATTTTACAACTGAGGCCGGTATGTACACTTGGGATACATCTTCTGCACCGTCTTGCTTCGGAACCAGTGGTTTCCTCGATGGCGTAAAGAAGTCCTGTGGTGATATCTGGAACCGTATTAAGGCTGGTGGCGAGGCTCTCACACAGCAGAGAGTATACTTCGTCAACATGCTCGAGATGGTTGATAATAAGTTTGGTACAGCTGCTCCGCTTCCGTACGACGATCCGACATACCGTGGTATCTATATCCGCATGAACGGTACTTTCTCGTTCAAGATCGTTGACCCGGTAACATTCTTCAAGAACATTGCCGGTAACGTAGCTGGCGATTATCGTCGTGATGAGCTGATGGGCAAGAACGGCCAGCCTGGTCAGGCTAAGGCAGAGTTCCTGATGTACCTCGGCGAAGCACTCAACAAGATGGGTGCCGGCGGAGAAGACGTTCAGTATAACAGACTGCAGTCCCAGCAGGTTAAGCTGGCTAAGTACATGAACGAAGTTCTGGACGAAGATTGGCTCCAGGGTCGTGGTATGATCGTTGAGAAAGTAGCAGTTATGTCTGTTACACCTGACGATGAGTCCAGAAAGAGAATCCAGGACATGGACGATGGTCTTATGTTTGGTAACAACCCGCAGATGGCTGCAGGTTACCAGATCAAGGGTTCCGTCGATGCCATGAAGACAGCAGCCGGCAACGAGGCAGGTGCAGGCGTTGGTATGATGGGCGTTGGTCTCGTTGGTGGTTTCAATGGCAGTGCTTTGAACCCGGGCAACCAGGGTATGGCATTCCTCCAGCAGCAGCAGATGATGCAGCAGCAACAGCAGGCTGCAGCTCCGGCGGCAGCAGCTGGCTGGACATGTTCTTGCGGTCAGGCCGGCAACACCGGTAACTTCTGCGCTAACTGTGGCGGTCAGAAGCCGGCAGATCCGGGTTCCTGGAAGTGCGAGTGCGGTTCTACAAATACAGGTAAGTTCTGTGCTAACTGCGGTAAGCCGAAGCCGGCAGATAACGCTGGTTGGACATGTGCGAACTGTGGCGCTACCGGCAACACCGGTAAGTTCTGCGGTGAGTGCGGCAAGCCTCAGGCTTAATCCTCTCAAACCAAGAATTGCGGGAAGGCGTGACTTCGGTCACGCCTTTTCTTTTTGCAAAGATGCTGCTTGACACTTCGATTTTTCGTGTGTTACTATCTGGCTAATAACATAAGAAAAGCATTGACGGAAAAGAGTAGACCGTGATGAATCAGCCAGAGAGAGTGACATTTGGTGGAAGTCACTTATGAGGATAGCGGACGAAAACCATTCCCGAGCTGTAATGCTGAAAACCAAAGTAAGTGTTACCGTATGTCTGCGTTAAAGGCTAGGATTTGTTGGAATCTGAAGTGAAAAGTTAAGGTGGAACCGTGCATATAGCACCCTTAAGATCGTATAGATCTTTTGGGTGCTTTTCTTATGTTGTTGCGAATACACACCTATTGATTTATTGCAAAAGGAGGCAACACATGATGAAAGTATTATTGAATGATCAACAGGTACTGGAAGCGGATTTTGAAAGCAAAGAGGGCAAGAAGGCGTTCTGGCATACGAGCGCGCATGTTCTGGCACAGGCGGTCAAACGTCTTTATCCGGACGCGAAATGCGCCATCGGCCCGGCGATCGAAAACGGATTCTACTATGACTTCGATTTCGACTTTGCATTTTCAGAGGAGCATTTTCGTGCGGTCGAAGACAAGATGAAAGAGATCGTGAAGGAGTCTTTGTCTCTTCAGGTCTATGACGTGTCAAAAGAAGAGGCACGCGCGTACATGGAAGAAAGAAACGAATCCTATAAGCTCGAGCTGATCCGTGATATCCCGGATGACGAGCGGATCACGTTCTACAAGCAGGGCGACTATGCCGAGTTCTGCGCAGGACCGCACATCACGAACATCAGCCACATCAAAGCGATCAAGCTTCTGTCCGTGGCCGGTGCGTACTGGCGCGGCGATGAGCATAACCCGATGCTCACGAGAATCTACGGTATCTCCTTTCCAAAGGTATCGATGCTCGAAGAGTATCTGCATCAGCTGGAAGAAGCGCGTGCGAGAGACCACAGAAAACTGGGAAAAGAACTCGAGCTTTTCGCGCTGATGGAAGAAGGTCCGGGACTTCCGTTTTATTTTCCGAAGGGACTGATGATGAAAAACCTTCTGATCGACTACTGGAGAAAGATCCACAGAAGAGAAGGCTACGAAGAAATCAGTACGCCGATCATGCTGACGCGTACGCTCTGGGAAAGATCCGGGCACTGGGATCATTACCGCGAGAATATGTATACGACGAGTGTGGACGATACGGACTATGCCATCAAGCCCATGAACTGTCCGGGAGGTATGCTGGTTTATAAGTCCAAGCCGCATTCCTACAAGGAGTTCCCGATGCGTGTGGGTGAACTGGGTATCGTGCACCGTGCGGAGAAGTCCGGAACGCTCCACGGCCTCATGCGCGCGAGATGCTTCACGCAGGACGATGCGCATATCTTCATGAGAGAAGATCAGGTGGAGTCGGAGATCCAGGGCGTGATGCGACTGATCGATGAATTCTATGGACGGTTCGGATTTAAGTATGAGATCGAGCTTTCGACGAGACCGGAAAACTCCATCGGCAGTGATGAGGAGTGGGAACTGGCGATCAACTCGTTAAAGTCCGCGGTCGAAGGTGTCGGCAAACCTTACGAGATCAACGAAGGCGACGGTGCATTTTACGGACCGAAACTGGACTTCCATATCAAGGATTCCATCGGAAGAATGTGGCAGTGCGGTACGATCCAGCTCGACTTCCAGCTGCCGCAGCGTTTTGATCTCGACTATATCGGACAGGACGGTGAAAAGCACAGACCGATCATGCTGCACCGCGTGGTATTCGGAAGTATCGACCGCTTCCTCGGTATCCTGATCGAGCATTATGCCGGAAAGTTCCCGGTATGGCTTTCTCCGGTTCAGGCGAAGATCATCCCGGTATCCGACAAGTATCTGGAGTATGCCAAGTCGCTGGCAAAAGAACTTTCCGAAAAGGATGTGCGTGTGGAGCTCGATGAGTCTGATGAGAAGATGGGCTATAAGATCCGATTGGCGAAGATGGAGAAGGTGCCGTATATCCTTGTTGTCGGAGAAAAGGAAATGGGAGACCATTCCGTGTCTGTGAGAAGCCGTGATGCCGCGCCTGACCAACAGGACCTCGGTGAGATGGACGTGGGTCAGTTCGTGGAGAGGATCAGAGCAGAAGCTGCGGAGTGAGTGCTTTTCGAGAGAAAGTAGGATCATTTTGAATGATTATGTGATTTTAGTCCTAGTGAAGCAAAGAAAGAGTGGTACCAAATGAGCAAATTCTTCAGTTTTATGCAACTGGTGTGTTGAAAGAGTGGCACTAAACGAGCAGATTCTTGGGTCTTATGCAACTGGTGTGTTGAAAAAGTGGCACTAAATGAGCAGATTCTTCAGTCTTATGCAACTAGGACGTAGAAAGAGTGGCACTAAACGAGCCAATACTTCGGTTTTATGCAACTATGTTTTTTGCCGTCGGCTTCTTTGCGATGAATCTGCTTGAAATGCACTGAAGGTCGAAAAGATAGTTGAGGACGAGACGAATGAGTGTGCAATAAAGAAGGGACTGTCTCTAGTGAGGCAGTCCCTTTCGTATCTATTTAATTGTAGGATGCGCTGTTTATATAAACTCAGCAGTACTTGGTTACGCTCTCAGGAAGCACGTTAGCCGCGCGACTGCAGATAATTGTCGCTGTGATTTTGTCTCCGAGGAAAGCATTGAGTTTATCGAGGAAAACTCCGAATCTCTCGAAATCTGTTTCGCCTGTGATCTTCAGGATGCTGTCTACATAAATGTGCGTTACGTCGTAGTCCTTGGCGCAAATGCCTGCTACGAAACTTAAGAACTGTTCGAAACCTTCGACCGGATACTCATCTAAGTCTACGAGACGGACTCTGTATTTCAAAAGACGGTCGAGACGGTGTCCACGCTGGATGCATACAATATTGTTGTCCGTGGTTGCCTGCTCGTTAATATCTTCTACGAGCTGCGCTGTCTTTCCTGTTCCTTTTTCTCCTGCAATTACCTTTATCATTGGCATCATCTCCTTGTTTTGTTGATTATCCAACTGATTGTTTTGGATTAATTCTATTCTACATGATATCTTGGATAATTTGAATAGCACTTTGAAGAATTTCTTGGTTAAAATTGTGTAAATAAAACAAAGGAAGGGCATAAATGTCAAAGAAGAAGAAAATCATTGCATTATATAGGAATAAGTGTTAACATACTATTGCTAGAATAGTTGTTGACAACGAGAGTGGGTCTTGGCCCGCTCTTTTGTTTATCAGAAAGTTGAGGTTGTATGGCAGGAAGATCGAAAGTCGCACAGGATGCTTTTGATATCGCGGAACCCATCGTGAAATCCATGGGATTTGACCTGGTGGACTGCGAGTACAAGAAGGAAGGACAGTACTATTTCCTCCGTCTTTTTATCGATAAGCGCGGCGGTATCTCGATCGAGGACTGCGAGGCGGTCAGCCGTGAGGTAGACAGTGCTCTCGAAGGAAAACTCCATGCAGATCCGGACTATTTTGAAGTGTCTTCGCCCGGCGCGACAAGACCGTTCTCCAGCCTTTCGGACTATGTACGTCATCTGGATGAAGAGATCGAAGTCTCTTTCTTTTCTCCGGTACAGGGTCAGAAACATGTAGAAGGGATCATCAAGAGCGCAGACGAAGAGAAACTGGTTTTAGCTGTCAACGGTGAGGACTGGGAGATCGAGTGGCCCCAGATCGCCAAGGCACAACGCACAATACGTTTTTAAAGCTTGAACACATATAGCAGAATAAAGGAGAGATTTTATGAAAAACGAAGAACTGTTACAAGCGATCCACGCACTGGCCAAGGAAAGAGGCATCGATGAGGAAGTCCTTTTTGAGGCGATCGAAGAAGCTATCGTAGCTGCTTTTAAGAGAGAGTTCTCTGACGCAAAGCAGAACGAGCAGGTATTTGCCGAGATCGATCGTGAGACCGGTGATATGTATGTATACGAAGTCGTGGAGGTCGTTGCGGAAGTAACAAATCCGAAGACACAGATCTCTCTTGCCGAGGCCAAGGAAATCGACCCGGATCTGGAAGAAGGCGATACCATTGAGATGACGATCGATGTAGAGTCTCTCGGACGTCTTGCTGCAAGTGCTGCAAAGAGCGCGATCAGCAAGAAGCTTCGTGATACGGAAAATGACCGTATCCAGTCTGAGTTCTCCGACAAGATCGGTGAGCTGGCTTCCGGTGTGATCCAGAGAAGTGATAACCGTTTCGTATTCGTTGATATCGGACGTGCAGAAGCGACCCTCCCGAGACAGGAGCAGGTCAAGGACGAGGATTATTCCTTCAACAAGAGAATGAAGTTCCTCATCCTCCGTGTGGAAACACAGAAGGAGCGTCCGGTGATCATCGTTTCCAGAAGCCATCCGTTCCTGGTAAAGAAGCTCCTGGAGCAGGAAGTTCCGGAGATCCACGACGGTATCGTCGAGATCGTTTCCGTTGCACGTGAGGCAGGTTCCCGTTCGAAGGTTGCTGTTGTATCCCGTGATCCGGATGTAGATCCGCTCGGCGCATGCGTAGGTCAGCGTGGTGCACGTATCCAGGCGATCATGGATGAGCTCGGTCAGGAAAAGATCGACGTGATCCAGTACAGCGAGGATCCGGCAGTATATATCAGCAATGCACTCTCTCCGGCTAAGGTTGAGCGTGTTGATACAGAGATCATCACCAACGAGGATGGCACACAGGAGAAGAACGCACAGGTAGTTGTTCCGGATCAGCAGTACTCTCTGGCGATCGGCAGAAGCGGACAGAACGTTCGTCTGGCTGCACGTCTTACAGGCTGGAAGATCGACATCAAGAGCACTTCCCAGTTCCAGCAGATGGTTCAGAATGATTTTGTTGCCAACTTCACGATCGCTGAAGATACAGAGAACACAGAAGAGCAGGCATAAGGAATAAGAAGACAGGAAAGACATGGCAAAGAAGATACCGATGAGAATGTGCGTAAGCTGCCGTGAGCGCTTCGCAAAAAAAGATCTGATCCGTATAGTGGCGACACCGGACGGAGAGGTGAAAGTCGATCCGACGGGGAGAATGCCCGGCCGCGGCGCGTATGTGTGCCACGATCCCGAGTGCATGAAGAAAGCTGTACAGCAGCAGAAACTGGATCGCGGACTTCATTGCAAGGTTGATCCGGATATGGTAAGTCCTCTTCTTGAAAACGAGGAAGGGGAAAACGGATGAAGAAAGAAGAACCGAAAAAACCGGTGACAAAAGAGAGGATCTTAAAGACCATCGGACTTGCTTACCGGGCATCACTTCTTACATCCGGATTTGATGCGATCGAACTGGCGCTTCACGCAGGCGCCGTAGCACTTCTGCTCATCGCTACGGACGGTTCGGTCAAACAAAGAGAAAAACTGCGGCGGATCGCAAACGAGGAAGAGACCGAAGTTCGGGATCTGGCAAGCAGTGAAGAGCTCGGAAGAGCGATCGGGAAAGATTCCCGCATCGCGATCGCGGTACTGGATGAGGGTATGGCGAAGAAACTGAAACAGCTCATCGATACATGGAAGTTTGAAACATCTGCGGATAGTGCAGATTAAATGCAGGAGGAAACAATGGCAGAAAAAGAGAAGAAGCAAGCAAAACCAGAAGAAAAGACAGAAACGAAAGTTGAATCTTCCCTGGGACCGCAAAAGACAGTCAGTGGTATTTCCGGTACCAAGACTCTTCGTGTCGGTCGTGTAAACAAGAAGGCCAAGAAACCTCCGGTTGAGGAAGAAGCGGCAAAGGCAGAAGAGAAGAAAGAAGCTGTGGCAGAAACTCCCGCAAAGCCGGTCGAAGCACCGAAGGCAGAAGCTCCGGTAAAGGCCAAGAAAGCAGCGGAAGAAAAGCCGCAGGAAAAAGAAGAAGAGCCGAAGGCAAAAGCCCCGGCTAAGAAAGCTGCGGCAAAAAAAGCAGAAGAAAAGCCTGCTGAAGTAAAAGAAGAAGCACCAAAGCCTGCTGAGCCGGTCAAGAAAGAAGAGCCGAAAGCAGAAGCACCGAAGGAAGAACCGAAGCCGAAGGCAGAGGCTCCGAAGGAAGGACCGCGTCTTTCTTCTGCAGTAGTTAAGGCTCCGTCTGCCGGTTATACACGTGAGACATCCACATTCGTACGTTCTTCTTATGACAACAGAAGACAGAACGGCGGATATCAGGGTGACAGAAGATCCGGCGGTTACCAGGGCAACAGAGAAGACAGACCGCAGGGCGGACGTTCGCAGGGTGGTTCCTTCTCTTCCAACAAGGGCCAAAGAGGCGGAAACTTCGGCGGATATACTCCGAAGGATAAGGACGACGACGATATCTACAACAACAATAGAAATCAGCCGAAGCGTTCTTCGAAGCCGAAGCAGGATCTGCCGCCGGAAGCAACAAAAGAGAAGGCAAACTTCGCGGCTCGTGACGCATATGAGAAGAGCCGTAAGGATCCGCAGAAGGATTCCAAGAAGGATAACGCAAAATCCACAACGAACAACGATCGCCGTTCCGGCAACAAGCGTGCCAACCAGTTTACCGGTAACGCTTCGGATCTGCTTTCCGATGATTCCGTTCTGGATTCGATGTACATGGGCAACAAGGGCAAGAAGAAGGTGAAGCGCCAGTCTTTCGTAGCGGCTGCACCGGTTGTGAAGCCTGCTCTGACCCATGTTGAGCTCCCGCCGTTTATCACGGTAAAAGAACTGGCTGAAGGTCTCGAGAAGAGAAGTGCCGATGTTATCAAGACTCTTATGATGATGGGCATGCTCGTTACTTTGAACCAGGAACTCGATTACGATACAGCCGCTCTGGTTGCTTCGGAATACGGAATCACAGCTGAGCCGATCGTAGAGGTTACAGAAGAAGATATCCTCTTCGACGAAGGCGAAGATAAAGAAGAGAACATGAAACCGCGTCCGCCGATCGTGGTTGTTATGGGTCACGTTGACCATGGTAAAACATCCCTGCTCGACAAGATCCGTTCCACCTCCGTTGTTAAGGGCGAGGCCGGCGGTATCACGCAGCACATCGGTGCTTATACCGTTCGCTGCAAGGGACGTCAGATCACCTTCCTCGACACCCCTGGTCACGAAGCATTTACAACGATGCGTGCCCGTGGTGCTCAGGTTACGGATATCGCGATCCTGGTCGTTGCCGCAGATGACGGTGTCATGCCGCAGACCATCGAGGCGATCAACCATGCACGTGCTGCAAATACAGAGATCATCGTAGCCATTACGAAGATCGATAAAGTGGGTGCAAACCCGGATAAGGTTAAGCAGGAGCTTTCTTCTCAGGGACTCCTTCCTGAGGAATGGGGCGGATCCACGATCATGGTTCCGGTTTCCAGTAAGTCCGGTGAAGGTATCGATGACCTTCTCGAGATGGTGCTGCTTACCGCAGATGTTATGGAACTCAAGGCGGATCCGAAGCGTCAGGCAAAGGGTACCGTTATCGAGGCAAAGCTGGATAAGAACAGAGGTGCGGTTGCAACCGTACTCGTTCAGCGTGGTACACTGCGTGCCGGTGATACAGTTGTTACCGGTCCGATCTTCGGTCACATCCGTGCGATGTACGATGAGCATGGCGCGCCGCAGAAGAAAGCCGGTCCGTCTGTTCCGGTCGAGATCTTAGGTCTTCCGGAAGTGCCGGAGGCTGGTGAGACATTCTATGCCGTAACCGATGAGAAGATGGCCCGTCAGCTCGTTGAAAAGAGAAAGATCAAGCAGAGAGAAGAACAGCTGCATAAGTCTTCCCGCATGACGCTCGAGACACTTTCTCAGGTACTGGCCGAGGGCGAGATCAAGGATCTCAACCTTATCATCAAGGCAGACGTACAGGGTTCCGTCGAGGCGGTTACCCAGTCTCTCGAAAAGCTCACCAACGACGAAGTCCGCGTCAAGGTTATCCATGGTGGTGTTGGTACCATTACCGAGTCGGATGTTACGCTCGCAGATGTATCTAACGCGATCATCATCGGCTTTAATGTTCGTCCGAGTGCCATCGTTATGGAACAGGCCAAGGAAGTCGGCGTAGACATCAAGCTCTACAGCGTTATCTATAATGCGATCGAAGATATCGAAGCAGCGATGCGCGGTATGCTCAAGCCGCAGTTCGAAGAAGTCGTTCTCGGTCATGTCGAGATCCGTCAGACCTTCAAGGTATCTTCTGTCGGTACCATCGGTGGTGCTTACGTTACAGATGGTAAGATCCTGCGTACATCCGAAGTCCGTATCGTTCGTAACGGTATCGTTGTACACCAGGGCAAGCTTGCATCCCTGAAGCGTTTCAAGGATGACGCCAAGGAAGTTGCTGCCGGCTATGAGTGCGGTATCTCCATCGAGAACTACAACGATATCGAAGAAGGCGATATCGTCGAAGTATTCGAGATGCAGGAGATCAAGAGAAAGTAAAGGCAGAGTAAAAAGATATGAGACAGAATCGAGCTGCCCGTGTGGGCGACGAGATGCAGAAAGTAATATCCCAGCTTCTCCTGACAGAGGTCAAGGATCCCCGTATCCCTATGATGACTTCTGTTCTGGAGGTGCGTATGTCCTCGGATCTGACCCATGCTACGATCTTTCTTTCCGTATATGGTACGGAAGAAGAAAAGAGAGCGTGCATGGCAGCGATGGAACGTGCATCCGGATTTATCCGAAGCCAGGTAGCCAGACGGATCAAGCTCCGTGTGGCTCCGGAACTGCACTTCAAGCTGGATGAGTCGATCCAGAAGAGTATGGAATTGATGGATTTGATCGACAAGACGATTCAGGAGGATCAGCGCCGAGCCCATGGAGATGAGTGATTTCGCCAAGAAGGTATATCCTTTACTGGAAAAAGCAGAAGGAAAACAGATCCAGATCTTTCCGCACGCCCGTGTGGATGGAGACTGTGTCGGAACCGCCGTGGCTTTAGCCGCAGCGCTCGGCAAGCTGGACCTGGACGCTTCTGTGATCCTTGAGTGCGAGATCCCTCCGCGCCTTGCGTTTATGCAGGTGCCGGATTCCATGCTGACTGTCATCTCGGAAGACAATCAAGAAGAAATCATAAAGAAACAGGGCGTTGCATTTGCCGTAGACTGTTCCGAAGGAAGCCGCATGGGTGGCGCACAGGCCATCTTTGATCAGGCTGCAACGAAGGTCGTGATCGACCATCACGTATCTTCCAATATGGAATCGGAATATACCTATGTGCAGGCGCGTTCTGCGTCTTGTGCCGAACTGATGTATCTGTTCCTTAGAGAACTCGAGAGCATCAGCGGCAAGACATTGCTTGACCGGTTCATCGCGGACTGCCTGATGGTAGGTATCCAGTCCGACTCCGGCAAGTTCTCCTATGAAAATACCAAAGCCAGCACATTCCGCATCGCGGCGGATCTGATGGAGCTGGGGGCGAATGTCACGGACAACGCATATCATCTCTTCGATGAGACAAGTGAAGGAAAAGTCCTTCTGCACGGTCAGGCGCTGTCCGGCATGAAGCTTTATGCGGACGGCCGTATCGCGATCACCAAGATCACCCGCGCCATGATGGAGCAGACACGTGCTCCGGAGGGCGCAGCAGACGGTGTGGTCAATGTCCTTCGCGATATCGATAGCGTTCTTGCGGCATTCGTGATCAGAGAAAATGAAGATGGCGTGCTGCGCGTAAACTGCCGTACCAAGGTAGGATTTGACGCGGCGGCATTTGCCCAGACATTCGGCGGCGGCGGACATCACCGCGCAGCCGGGTTTAACAGTAAAGACATGTCTATCGACGAGTTCGAAAAGACGATCGTCGAGCGTGCGACAGCTTATCTGGAGCAAGAATGACAGCGGTTTCCGACATTAGTGGACTGATCCTGGTAGATAAGCCGGAAGGGATGACATCCTTTTCGGTCGTTTCGCGTATCCGCCGTATCCTCGGCATCAAGAAAGCCGGTCACGCCGGAACGCTCGATCCTTTTGCCACAGGTCTTCTGACGATCGCTGCCGGGCAGAGCACGAGAGTGCTCCGGTATCTCGAACATGACGGGAAGACCTACCGCGCAACGATGGGACTTGGCAGGATCACTTCCACTGGCGATATCGAAGGGGAGACCATCGGAGGCCGTATTCCCGACGATACCGAGCGAAATGCACTGTCGGAGACAAACTATCAGCAGATAAAAGATGCGATCAGCAGTATGGTCGGCGAGATCACACAGGTTCCGTCGGCGTATTCGGCGATCAAGATCGCGGGCCGTCCGGCCTATGACTATGCCAGAAAGGGTCAGGAGGTCGAGATCCCAAGCCGAAAGGTGACGATCCACGAGATCCTGGTTCACAGGATCTGGGAAGAAGAGGGCGAGATCCGTGTGGACATGACGGTTTCCTGCTCCAAAGGAACGTATATCCGAACACTTTGCGAAGATATCGGACAAAAACTCGGATGGGGCGGTTACTGCGTCGCGCTCAGACGAATCCGAAGCGGTGCATTTGACATAGAAAATGCATATACACTTGAAGCCATCGAGGAGATGGTCAAAGCAGGCGACAGAGCATTTCTCATGGATGAAAAAGAGGCGCTTTCCTCGCTTCCGTCGATCGTGGTTTCGGAACGGGAAGCAAGAGACCTGCGAAACGGCAAAAAACTTGATTTCTATATATTTAAGGATAGAATGGAAACCATAGTGGAACAGGATCCGGATGCGCGGGTCCTCGCTCTTTGGGAAGATCGTCCGGTCGCGGTGATCTATGTAGAAGATCAGGAAGGAGAAACCCTGATCCGCGAAGAAAGGGTTTTTGCATAAGCCATGATCGTTTGGAACTGCATTATTAATTCGGATGGGAAACTGATCTCCACTCCTTCGAGCGCGACCGAGATCACTGCTTCGCGTGCGGTGGCACTGGGGTATTTTGACGGTGTCCATCTGGGTCATCAGAAGATCTTCTCCACGATGCTTTCTGCCGCGAAAGAAAACCACCTTCGTGCGGCGGTACAGACTTTTGAAAATCCCCCGGCATCCAAATCCCAGAAAGGCCTGATCACGACCTATTCCGAGCGTTGCCGGCTGGTATCGGAAATGGGGATGGATGACCTGTTTGCCCTGCCGTTTAACGAGCAGGTCAAGAATATGAGCGCAGAAACCTTTATGGACGTGTGCCTCAAAGACTGGATGCATACGAAGATCGTCGTAGTCGGAAGAGACTATCACTTCGGAAGATGCAGAGAAGGCGATATCGAGACGCTTCGCAGCTGGGGCGAAAAGAACGGCATCGAAGTGATCGCCGTGGATCCGGAAAACTATGAGGACAGAAAGATCTCTTCGAGCTGGATCCGGGAACTCATCGCCGATGGCGATGTCGAGAAAGCGGAGATCCTGCTCGATCATCCGGTGGCGTATTCCGGCATCGTGGAAAAAGGCCAGCAGCTCGGAAGAAAACTCGGATTCCCCACGGCAAATATCCGTATTCCGAAGCAGAAGATGGTGCCGAAGTTCGGTGTATATGCTTCGATCTATCTTCACGACGGGAAAGCCTATCCGTCGATCACCAACATCGGGCTGCGCCCGACGGTGAACCAGAAAGACGATCTGCCGCTTACGGAGACGATGCTTTTTAACGAGCATTTCCAGCTTTACGGAACAAGAGGAACCGTGCTGCTTCTTCGTTTTATCCGTCCGGAGACACAGTTTGCTTCGGTGGAGGATCTGAAGGAACAGATGATCAAGGATCAGCAGAAGGTACAGGCGTACCACGTCGCCAGACAAAAACCTGTTCGATTTCAGGGATATCTGTGATATTATATTGCGTGGAGAAAAAAGAGAGATGAGGTCTTAAGATGAATTTTCTAATGGCTCTTGAAAAAGAAATCGTTACTTTCCCCGGTCTGGGCTGGAAGTTTACTGTAGATAATGTTTGTGTAGATATCGGCGGATTGAAGGTGTACTGGTATGGTGTGCTGATCGCACTGGCAGTCGGCCTGGGTATCGCTCTCGGCCTGAAGCAGTGCCGCAGATTCGGCGTGACACCGGATCTTCTTACGGACTATATGCTGCTTTCCATCCCGATGGCATTCGTCGGCGCCCGTCTCTACTATGTATTCTGTGAATGGGATACCTATTATGTAAAAGGCAACTTTAAAGAAACACTCAGCGGAATCATCAACGTCCGCGGAGGCGGTCTTGCGATCTATGGTGGCGTTCTGGGTGCGATCCTGGCGATCTTCCTTATGTGTAAGATCCGCAAAGTTCCGATGGCTACGATCCTCGATTTTGCGATCGTATATATCCCGCTCGGTCAGGCTATCGGCCGCTGGGGCAACTTCTTCAACCAGGAAGCTTTCGGTACTACGACCACTCTTCCGTGGGGTATGAAGAGTACTACGATCGCCAGATATCTGAGCCTGAATTGCCCGACGCTGAATTCCGATCTGCCGGTTCATCCGACATTCTTTTATGAATCTGTAGCGGATCTGGCTATCTTCGCCAGCCTGCTTGCTGTAAGAGATAAGAGCAAGAAGCCGTGGACGACCACATCTGCATACTTTATCCTTTACGGTATCGCTCGTTTCTTCATCGAGGGACTGCGTACGGATTCCCTTTATATCGGCAATACCAATCTGCGTATCTCCCAGGTACTTTCTCTGGTACTGGTCGTTATCGGCCTTCTGCTGATCGCCCTGACCCGTGCATTTGGCTGGGAAAAGGAGCCGATCCCGGAAAGATTCATCAAGGCAGACCAGGATATGCAGGCGGAAGCAAAGAGAAAAGCCGAGCAGAGACTTCGTGAGTATGAAGAAGAGGAAGATGTGGAGGACCGTGTCGAGAGACTGGCCAAAGCTTCTTTCACTGAAGAAGATATTGAAGAAGCAGAGAGACTCGCGGATGAAGAATCTGACGAAGATTCCGACGACGAAGAGTCCGAAGATAAGGATTCTGACGAAGATTCCGACGACGAAGAGTCCGAAGATAAGGATTCTGATGAAGATTCAAAGGAAGAGGAAAAGTCCGAGTAAGAGGTGCCGATGGGTCAAGGTCAAGGCAAATCCGGAATTGAATTCCTGCGCAATAATTCCCTGCGAACGGTCGATTTCTGGCTGATCGTCCCGATCCTGTCTATCACGACCATAGGTCTTTATGTTCTGAATCTGGTTCTTTCACAAGGTTTTGAAGGCTATCCCGGTATTTTCTATAAGCAGGCGATCGCTGCGGTCATCGGTGTTGTGATCGCTATGATCATATGTCTTCTCGATACGCAGTTCATGAAGCTGATCGGATGGATCATGTACGGCGTGTCCCTGCTCCTTTTAGTGTGGGTACTGATCGACGGCTTCTCCCTCGAGAGTACGTGGGGTGCCGATGCGTGGATGCAGCTTCCTTTCTTAGGTACGTTCCAGCCATCTGAGCTTACGAAGATCGCTCTGGTCATCGTTACTTCCTATGTTCTGGAAGATATGGCCGCCAAGACGATCTCCATGATCCGCGGATGGATCTATCTGGCACTGATCTATGGTCCGCCGATGCTTCTGATCTTTAAGCAGCCGGACTTCGGAACCGCGATGGTTATCCTGTTTTCCTTTGTATGCATGCTTTTTATCTGGGAAATGAAATACCGCTACTTCCTGCTGGCGATCTCCGGCGCGGTAGTCGGTGTTATCCCGCTTGTATGGAATTTCTATCTGGAGCCTTATCAGAAAAAGAGAATCCTGTCCCTGATCTTTGAAGGCTCGGACCCGGTTTCGGAGTGGAACCTGGTTCAGTCAAAGGCGGCGATCGCATCCGGTGGTCTTACGGGTAACCATACGGGCATCCTCGTAAAAGTACCGGTTAAAGAGTCTGACTTTATCTTTGCGGCCGTTTCCGAACGTATGGGATTCATCGGCACGACGGCGATCATCGTGCTGGCCTTTTTCTTCCTGATGCGTTGCCTGTATGTGGCGTCCAAATCTTCCCGAAAGGCCTATTCCTACATCGTTGTAGGCCTTACCGGTTCCTATGCCTTCCACTTTATCGAGAATATGGGCATGTGCGTCGGACTGCTTCCGATCACGGGTATCCCGCTTCCTTTTGTCAGCATGGGCGGTACGGCTATGATGGTTAACTTTATCTCGCTGGGATTCATATTAAATATTTCCATGGACCGTAAAAATTCAGTCGGTTCGTAGCGACGGAAAAGTAGTTCAAACGTAAATACAGAGCTTGTTTCGAAGAAACTCGAAGCAAGCTCTTTTATTTTGTCAAAAATCCGAACAAACGCTCGAAAAAAAGCAAAAAAGCCGAAAATATCTAGGTTTTTTATGAAACACTATTGAAATCAAAATGATACTTCGTTAAAATGTCATCAAGGTGGTGAGAAATGGAGCAATTTTTCATCATTTTGGAGTAAAGTGGTGGAATTGAGGTAGGCTAGGAGAGCAAATGGCTCGTTTCATGAACAAAATCGATGCGAAGGGAAGGATTTTTGTCCCGGCGAAAGTCAGGGATAAGATCGGTCCGCGCATGTTTGTCACCGTGAACCAGGACAAAAACTATCTCAGTGTTTACAGCGAAGAGCGTTTTGACCGCATCTGCGACGCTTTTGACAACATTCCGACGACTACGCCGGAGATCCTCAAGGCAAGACGTGCGATCATCGGTGAAGCGCTCGAGTGCGAGATCGATTCGCAGGGACGTATTTCCGTAACATCGGAACTCTGGGAACGTATCGGAGCCAAGCCTTCTTCGGAGATCTGCATCTATCAGCTCCGCGATATGCTTGAGATCTGCACTGCGGCATACTACGAATCCAGCAAGGAGAGCGAAGCGGAAGGAAGCTTCGACCTGCAGAACTATGAGATTCGAGGACTGTAATTTCCATCATCTTCCGGTGCTTTTTGAGGAGTGCATGGAAGCACTTAACATCAAAAAGGACGGGATCTACGTCGACTGTACTGCCGGTGGCGGCGGACACAGCTCGGGAATCGTAGAACGTCTTGGTGAGAACGGGAAACTGATCTCGCTTGATAAAGACGATGAAGCCCTGGCGGCTTGCGAAAAGAAACGCGAACTGCTTCAGGCACAAGATAAATGGGTACTTGTGAAATCCGATTTTTCCAGATTCGGAGAAGTGCTCGAAGAAATGAACATTGAAAAAGTAGACGGAGTGCTTGCAGATCTTGGTGTTTCTTCACATCAGATCGATACTCCGGACCGCGGTTTTTCGTATCTGCAGGAAGGTCCTCTGGATATGAGAATGAACGGAAGTCAGAAACTGACGGCCGAGATCGTGGTCAATGAGTATTCTCCTGAAGATCTGGCAAGGATCTTCAAGGATTACGGAGAAGAAAGATATGCAAGACGGATCGCCGGAGTGATCGAAAAGCACAGAAAGACAGCTCCGATCCGATCCACATCGCAGCTGGCGGACATCATCCGCAGCGCGATGCCGAAGACCGGCAAGAAAGAGGATCAGCATCCGGCAAGAAGATGCTTCCAGGCCATCCGAATCGAGGTCAACAACGAACTGGAGTCGGTGGAAAAACTCTTATCGGTGGTTCCGTCAAAACTGAATGCGCAAGGACGTTTCGCGGTGATCTCCTTCCACTCGCTGGAAGACCGGCTGGTGAAAGAAGCATTCCGCAAACTGGAAAGCCCGTGCACATGTCCGAGAGAGTTTCCGATGTGTGTCTGCGGAAAACGTCCGATGGGTAAACAAGTCAATACCAAGCCCATCATCGCATCAGATAAAGAGGTATTGGAGAATAAACGCTCAGGGTGTGCGAAGTTGAGGGTGTTTGAAAGGAATGATGAAGAATGGCTCAGGCAGTAAAGGTTAGAAGTTGGGAAGAGATCGATGCTATGTACGGACATGCAGGCTCGGATTATGACGGCCTGAACCTGATGGCATTTGATGACGGCGAAGCAGAGCGCTATATGAGTGCCCTGGAACAGTCCGGTGCAACTCTCACACTGCAGAAGGAAGAAAGACGCAAGAAGATCCGCCAGGAGAATAAGCGTGCAGTAGAAGAAGCATACGGAAACTTCAGAAAAAAGACCGTTGCCCATACAGTAAAAAGACTTCGCGACTTCTTTCTTGTTACATTTGCCATAGTTTTTGTTTCCTCGATGTTCGGACTTCTGGTGTATAATGAAGCACAGATCGCATCGATGAATTTTGCAAATAATAAGACCGAGCGTCAGATCAATAAGATGCGCCAGGAAACCAGCCAGCTCAGAGAGAGCCTTTCCGGCAGCGCAGACCTCGAATCGATCCGTAAACTGGCAGGACTCCGACTTGGTATGGTCGAGCCGAACGACAAGCAGGTAGTCAATGTCGTTATGCCGAACAAGGATCATATGACAACGAGTATTTCTTATAACTCGCTTGGTATTACAGATGAAATGCTGACAGAGGCCAAGCGTGACCTGGCCAGATATTATGCAGAGGAAGATGCTTGATTCTCCACGTTAAGAAGGGGTAGGATGATCTCGTATCATGTCGCAGAAAAGAAGAAAACACAACACGACTCATAATGAGTCCCATATGCCGAAGAAGATCCATAAGGCAGAGCCGGAAGTTGTAGAGGAAGAAGTGGTCGAAGAAAGACCCGCTCCCAAGCCGGCTCGTTTTCGTATCGGCGGAAGAATCATCCTCGGTCTCGTTTTTACGGGCATGACCGTTTTTATGTGCTATCTGATCTACATACAGTACGGGATCCAGCACGACCAGTATGAGTACTATTCCCACATGGCTTCGGATATCCACTGGAGACGTATCGAAGATATTCCCGAGCGTGGCGATATCCTGGACTGCAACGGCAACGTTCTGGCCAGTACGACATATGAGTACACCATCGGTATGACCCCGTCGGATGTGCTGAAGTCTCAGGAGGGCAGGAAAGAGCCGCAGTCAAAAGAACAGATCGCGGCTGCATTTGCCGAGTATGTCGGCGCGGATGAGCAGAAGATGCTCGAGTGGCTCGACATGACAGATAAGCCCTATATCCAGATCATCAAGAAAGTTACCTATTCACAGATGAAGGCGCTGTCGACCTATATTTCGGACAACCGAATCGGCGGTATCAAGATCGACCCGGTTCCGAAGCGTTACTACACTTATGACAATCTGGCTGCCCAGGTCCTCGGATTTGCCGACCAGAGCGATAATACCCTCATCGGCCAGTATGGTATCGAAGCATATTATGACGACGAACTGTCCGGCTCAAACGGATATACCTACGCTGAGGTAGATAACTATAACCAGAGCGCACTGCCGTATTCGGCACCGACCAGTATCGCCGCGATGGACGGATATAACGTTCAGCTGACACTGGACATGAATATCCAGCGTATCGCCGAAAATGCCTGCCGCGATGCGTACAACGAGTACCATCCGCGTGAAGGCGTAACCTGTATCGTTATGGATCCTTATACCGGTGAGATCAAGGCGATGGTCTCGATCCCGGACTTTAACCTGAATTCGCCTCGTGAGATGCCTTTCGGTGTCATGGAGATCTCCTGGAATTCCATGAACGATGAGCAGCGTACTGAATGCGTCATGAACGTTTGGAGAAACCGCTGTATCTCCGATACATACGAGCCGGGTTCCACCATGAAGGCTGTTACGACCGCGATCGCGCTCGAAGAAGGTCTGACTTACGAAGAAGAGATATTCAGCGACGCCCCGATCGAAGTATCCTCGATTCATACGATCTCCTGCTGGAGAGAGAAAAAGCAGGGAAACCACGGATACGAGACGCTGCGTGAAGCGTTCGAGCGTTCCTGTAACCCGATCTTTGTTCAGCTTGCAGACCGCATCGGCATCAAGAAGTACTATAACTACATCCGTAACTGCGGATTCTATGAATGCACCGGCGTTGACCTTCCGATGGAAGGAAAGGGCATTTTCCACGACGACCCGCAGTACATCGATATGGCAACGCTTTCGTTCGGTGAGTCTTCTACCGTTACCCCGCTTCAGCTGATCACGGTTTACTCGGCGCTGGTTAACGGCGGATCCCTTATGCGTCCGCATATCGCTTCCCGAATCATCGATAACGAAGGAAACATCATCCGTGAATTCGAACCGGAAAAGATCAGAACGCTCTTCTCTGAAGGCACTTCTGCACGAGTACGTTCTCTCTTCGAGGCTGTAGTATCCGAAGGTACAGGTTCCTCGGGTTATGTTCCGGGTTACTATGTTGCAGGTAAGACCAGTACGTCGACGATCGATGTCGGTCAGGAAACCGGTATGCACGTGCTTTCGTTCGGCTGCTATGCGCCGTCCTTTGATCCGGAGATCATGGTTCTGGTCGTTATCAACAAGCCGGAAGACCGTGAAGTCGGTTCCTCCGCTGCAGCTAAAGTTGCCGCTGAGATCGTAGAAAATACACTCGAGTATATGGGTGTCGAAAGAAGACTGACACCGGAAGAGTTCGACCGCATGACTATCCGCTATAACGTACCGGATGTAGTCGGCATGACATACGGTGCTGCCAAGACGAAACTCGAGGATGCCGGATTTAACGTTATGGATGGTTTTGGTACCATGAGCGCCGATTCGATCGTCGGTACGATGTATTACGGCGATGAGAAGACTGTCTATAAGAATACGCTGATCGTTCTGTATCCGAGTCTGGTTGAAGAAGCCAACATGTCCATGACGGCGGTGCCGAATTTTGAAGGCATGAATATCATCGAGTGCATGCGTGTGGCCAAACAGTATGGTCTGAATATAAGTATTACCGGAAATACGATGGGAACTGTGGTATCGCAGGATCCGCAGACCACGATCCATGCCGGTGTCACCCCGACACCAACTCCGACGCCGACTCCGATTCCGGACGGCGAAGAGGATCCGGGAGACTCAGATCCTTCCGATCCGTCTGATCCGGGCGGAGATGGAACGATACCGCCGGATCGAGTGCCCTATGGTACGGTGATCCGACTGACACTCGAATAGGGGATGAGAAGATGAAAGCAAGCGATTTATTATCTGAAGTAAAATATAAGACTCTGACCGGCGATCTTTCTGTTTCAATTCAGAAAGTCGTGCTGGATTCGCGAGAAGCCGTACCGGGTACGGCTTTTGTCGCAATCTGCGGACAGTGCGTCGACGGACATCAGTATGTTGAAAAAGCCGCGGAAAAAGGCGCATCTTTGATCGTGACCGATGAAGACCGGGCTTTGCTTTCGGATGATGAACTTGTCGAGATCGGAAAGAAATATAACACGGCGGTTGTCGTCGTGAAGAATACCCGTCTGGTCTATTCTCAGATCGCCTGCACGTATTTTTCGCATCCGTCCAAAGAGATGAGCCTGATCGGTATTACCGGTACAAAAGGCAAGACGACATCGACCTATATCGTGCATGAGATCTTCCAGTCTTCGGGACGCCCTTGCGGCCTGATCGGTTCCATCGAAAACAAGATCGGACGCGAAAGTGAATTTTCACATCACACCACACCGGAAGCCTGGGAGTTCCAGGAGCTTCTTTCCAAAATGAAAGAGAAAGACGTCAACCACTGCGTGATGGAAGTGTCTTCTCTGGGCCTGAAATTCCTGAGAACCTACGGCGCGAAGTTCCGTGTCGGTGTATTTACGAATCTTTTCCTGGATCATATCTCTCCGCAGGAGCATGAGACAGAGGATGAATATTTCCAGTGCAAGCTCATGCTTTTCGATCAGTGTGAGATCGCGCTTGTAAATAAAGAGACGAGAAGACTTTCCGAGATCGTGGACTATGCCAGAGCGCATACCGGTTCCTGCTATACGTATTCTATCTGCGGAGACGCGGACTTTATGGCCAAGGATATCCGTCCGGATATCAAGGGACAGACTCCGGGTATGAGTTTTACCTTCGTCACACCGACATACGAGACAGAGCTTTTCGTACCGCTTCTTTGCGATTTTAATGTGGATAATGCACTTTGCGCGTCGGCGTCTGCTTATCTTTGCGGTGTTCCCGAAGAAGAGATCCGAAAGGGCCTTTCTCAGGTATATGTTCCGGGCAGAATGGAGAAGGTACACAACAACCTCGGACTTCAGGTATTTGTCGACTATGCCCATAACGGCGACAGCCTGCGCGTACTGCTTCAGGCTCTGCGTCATTCCTGCCGCGGCAGGATCATCACGCTGTTCGGATGCGGCGGTAACCGCTCGAAGACACGCCGCCTGACCATGGGCGAGATGTCTGCGCGCTACAGTGACTTTTCCGTAGTGACGGCAGATAACTCCAGACAGGAAGAATTCAGCGAGATCGTCGAGCTGATCGAAGAAGGCATCCACCGTGTTCCGGATGCGAAGTACTGCATCATCGAAGACAGAAGAAAAGCGATCGAATATGCGATCGATATGGCTACCCCGGATGACTACGTCGTGATCGCCGGAAAGGGCCACGAAAGAACGATGGAGATGAAAAACGGCATCATCGATTTCGTTGATGCGGATGAAGCATCTGCCGCGCTTTCCGAACTCGAAGAAGCAAGAAAGGCAGAAGAGAAGAAATGAGCATGATGACTTTACAGGAGATCCTCGACGCAACCAAGGGACAGCTTGTGAATTTTCCCGAGTCGATGAGTCCTTCTGAATATACGATCGAATCGGTCTCTACCGATACACGTACCATAAGCGAGGGAGATCTTTTCCTGGCGCTGATCGGTGAAAAGTTCGATGGTCATGCATACACGGTCCAGGCGGTGCAAGATGGTGCACGCGCGCTGGTCGTTTCGTCGCTCGAGCAGGTTCCGGAGCAGGTACCTTCGGTGCTCGTTTCCGACACCAAGATCGCACTGGAAAATATCGCTGCGTACTACCGTGAAAAGATCGGATGCAAGGTCGTTGCCGTAACGGGAAGTGTAGGTAAGACATCCACGCGTGAGATGATCGCCTGCGCGCTTTCTGCCGGAACGAAAGTCTATGCGACGAAGAATAATGAAAATAACGAGATCGGTCTTTCCAAGACCATCCTTGCCGCGCCGGCCGATACAAAGGTCATCGTCCTGGAGATGGGCATGCGCCTTCGCGGGGAGATCTCGGAACTGACCCATATCGCCAAGCCGGATGTCACGGTCATTACCAATATCGGCGTGGCGCATATCGAGCGTCTGGGCTCCCGCGATGAGATCCTGAACGCCAAGCTGGAGATCCTCGAAGGACTGAAAGAGGACGGACTTCTGATCATCCCTGCATCGGACGAGATGCTGAAGATCGCGCTTTCCGACGGACGCATCGGTCCGGACGTAAAGGTTGCATTTACTGCATCGGAAAAAGACGAGATCCCTTCCCGTGCCTGCGGAAAAGCCGTTGCCGGCGATCCGTACTTTGCCGGCGGATGGATGCATTTTTCCGCGGATGCCGGATTTGACACGATGCAGCAGATGGATCTGAAACTTTCCACGATCGGTCTTCATCATGTGGGAAATGCACTGGCGGGTATTCTTTGTGGTCTTTATCTCGGTATCGCGCCGAATCTTCTTTGTGAAGGTGTCGCGTCGTTCTGCCAGGTCGGTCACCGAGAGCGCCTGGTCGAAGTGGAAGGCGTGCATTTTCTGGATGATTCCTATAACGCCGGTCCAGAGTCCATGATGTCTGCATATACCTCGATCCGCCGTCTGGCAGGATCCGGCCGTGCATTTGCGTGCGTTGCCGATATGCTGGAACTGGGTGATGTTTCTTCTGAGATGCATTTTAATACCGGTGTGAAAGCGGCGCAGGAAAAACTGGATGGTGTCCTGGTCCTGGGCCGGTTTAAAGAAGATGTCAAAGCCGGTATCCGATCCGTCGATGCGGAGCTTCCGGTTATTTGCTGCGAGGACAAACCTCAGATGGTCGAAGAACTGAAAAAACTTGTAAAACCGGGCGATTTTGTCCTGCTTAAGGCTTCCCATTCCTTCATGATGTATACAATTTTAGAAGAGT
The DNA here is from genome assembly GCA_017962145.1 of Clostridiales bacterium. GTDB lineage: Bacteria > Bacillota > Clostridia > Saccharofermentanales > Saccharofermentanaceae > Scatonaster. The sequence continues at coordinate 140,568 of JAGCVX010000038.1, forward strand.
ATGCTTCAATATTCAAAGAAGGAGGAAGAGGTCAGTGAGCAGGAAGATGAAAGATGTCGTTTCCGAGAATATCGATTTCCGGGACGACGGCCGAATTAAATCCCTGGATGTGTACGCTCCCCAGAGAGTTCACTTCGGTATCGTTATCATCGCGCTGGCCATGATGGCCTTCGGTATGGTCATGCTCTTTTCCGCGAGTATGCCGAATGCCTATACTTCCCAGGGAAATGCCATGTACTACGTCGTGCACCAGGGACGATTCCTTCTCCTGGGCTTTGTCGTAGCCGCGGTCATTACCTTTCTTCCGATCAAAAAATTCGACAAATGGCCTTTCTTTGTGGCCATGTATGTGATGGCGGTCTTCCTTGCGATCCTGACCCGAGTCATGGGAAGCGTTATCAACGGTTCGCGTCGATGGATCATCATCGGCGGTGTATCGGTGCAGCCTTCCGAGTTCATCAAGGTCGCGATCGTATTCTTTATCGCAGGTTACCGTTCTTTCGTCCAGAGACTGAGAAAACAGGGAAAACTCCAGGTCAATAAAGTACTTTCCCAGGAGACTTTTGACGCGCTGATCGATATCACGATCCCGGGCGGACTGGTTATGTTCTGTCTTCTGATCGTTGTGCTTCAGCCGCACATGTCCTGCTTTTTGATCCTGACTGCGATCAGCGGGATCTGCTTTCTGTGCTGTGGCATCCCGCTTCGTTCCTGGATCCGCGGCGGTGCGATGCTCCTTGCGGTCTCGGTCGTGATCGGTGGTATCCTCTATCTTTCCATGGCGGAAAGCGAGAAGAAGAAACTGCAGAAGAACTTCACGCACGTTGTTACCCGTATCAACATCTTTACGACCATGAAGTCGGATGATGAAGAGGATCAGAAGGCCAACGAAGACGAGATGTACCAGAGTAATCAGTCCATCATTGCGATCGGCTCCGGCGGCATGCGCGGAGTAGGTTTCGGTAACACCCGACAGAAGTATATGTATCTGCCGGAAGCACATAACGACTATGTATATTCGATCATCTGCGAGGAACTCGGTTTCGTCGGAGGCGTAAGCGTCATACTGCTGTTTTGGATGTTTATGCTGACGGGATTCCTGGTATCCTGGCAGGCGGACAGTCTCTTTACGCGAATCCTGACGGCAGGCTATACCAGCCTGATCACGCTGCAGGCGTTCCTGAATATCGGAGTTGCCATCGGCGCGATCCCGCCTACGGGAATCACACTTCCTTTCTTCAGTTTCGGTGGTACGGCCAACTTCTTCTTTATGATCGCCGTAGGCATGATCCTTTCGGTGTCCCGAAGCGGAAGAAAGAGAAAGACGATAAAATTGGTGGTATAAGGTATGAAAATATTTCTGGCCGGTGGCGGCACCAGTGGACATATCCATCCTGCGGTTGCCATTGCCGATGAATTGAAAAAACAGGATCCGCAGACGGAGGTGCTTTTCTGCGGTACGGAAAAAGGTCTGGAAGCCCAGATCGTGCCTTCGATGGGGTATCCTTTCGAAGTGATCCGTGCGTCCCAGCTTCCCATGAAGCCGTCCCTCAAGACGATCCGTGCGGTACGTGAATTCCTGAAAGGAAGAAAGATGTGCCGTGCGCTCATCCGTCAGCATAAGCCGGATGTCGTCGTCGGAACCGGCGGATTTGTCTGCAGCCCCCTTATTGCGGCCGCGCACAAAGAAAAAGTGCCGATCCTTCTTCATGAGCAGAATGCATTTCCCGGACGCTCGAACCGTCTGATGTCGCGCTATGCAAAGACTGTGTGCACCAGCTTTAAGGGCATGGAGCATTACTTCAACAAAAAAGCGAAGATCGTCTTTACGGGAAATCCGATCCGAAGCGTATTTTCTACCGTGGACCGCGCGTCCTGCAGGCAGCAGATCGGCTTAAAGGATGACGATATCCTGATCCTGGCGATGGGCGGAAGCCTGGGTGCCCGAACCGTCAATGAATCCATCGTGGAACTTGCGAAAAAGTGCACGGACGAGCACGTCAAGATCATCTTAAGTGTAGGAAAACAGCGCTATAAGGAAGTCTCGGAAGAAGCCAAGAACTGGCCGAAATCCATCGAGGTCTTCGAATATATCTCCAATCCGGAAGTCTATCTGGCTGCCGCCGATCTTTTTATCGGCCGTGCCGGAGCCATCACCTGCGCTGAAGTGCAGGCGGTAGGTCTTCCGTCGATCCTGATCCCGTATCCGTATGCGGCACAGGATCACCAGACCTATAACGCGAAGACTTTCGTAGACGGAAACGCAGGTCTTCTGGTACCGGATTCGGAAGCGGTCGAAAAGCTTCCTTCGATGGCACTGGAACTGATCTACGACAAAGAGAAACTGGAAAACTATCGACGCAATGCACGTTCGCTGGCGATCTACGATGCGGCTACGCGAATCTGTGAAGAGGTAAAAGCGCTTGCACGATGACAAGGAGAAAAAACCGAATAATCAGGAGCAGGGCGTCGACCTTTCCCGGATCCGGCGTGTCGAAGCTTCGTCCGGCGAGCCGAAGGAAAAAGAGGACGTAAAGCCGGAAAAAGAACCGGAGTCCAAAGAGGAGAAGAAGCCGGAAGGATCTGCTGCGCCGAAAAAGGGAAAACCTGAGCATGAGAAAAAAACGGATGCACCGCAGATCAAAAGAGTGGTCCCGGAAGCTTCACAGGAAGAGGAACTGCCTTCGCTTCTTGCGTTTTTCAAAGGCATCTCGGTGAAGATGTGGATCTGGTTTGCATTCCTGGTCACGTTACTTGCCGCTACGCTCTTTTTCGTTGCATTTCCCGCATTCCGTGTACAGAGCATCACGATCAGCGGAAACAAGCATGTATCCCAGGAGATGATCCTTGAACAGACAAAGATCTCCGAAGGCGATCATCTGCTTTCTCATATCGGCGGCGGAGCAAAAGATGTTGCCCATCTTCACTATGGTGCGCTCGAAAAGAAACTGATGAACTCGGATCCGTATATCAGCAAAGCAGAGATCTACCCGAAATACCCCGGGCAAGTTTACATTAAGATTACAGAAAGAAAAAAAGTAGCTTACGTGGCCATACCTGACGGATATGCCATTATTGCCGAGGACGGCGTGGTGCTTTCTCTGGAACAGGGCGACGTTCCGCAGGGCATCCCGGAGATCCGCGGATTGCCTATACGCTCGGCAAAAGTAGGCAAACCGCTCGATCTGACATCGGAAGAAGGATACGATATCTGTATCACGATCCTGGGTGCGATCCTCGGAGCCGACGCGACACAGCAGGAAGAAGGAGAAGACTTTGATTTTCTCGCGCACGTTGTCAGCGTCCGTTACTGTGATAATATGACAACCTTCATCGACCTCGATGTGCCGGGTTCGGTAACGAATATTTCCGTCAAGATCGGTTCCATGAGCACCATCTCGGATGACATGAACTGGCTGCGTTATGCCGTCACTTCGGGCTATTTCGCGGATAAGTCCGGTACGGTCCTGGACATGACCGGAAAGCAGTATATCCTCCGCTGAGGTGTCAACACAACATCTGGCGTCCGAAACATTTGAAAAACATGCCCGAAAAACTGCGGTAACGTGAATGTAACACGATTTTCAGCCCATAATTCCTCTATTGCTTGACCACAATATTTAGTGTAGAATTGTAAAAGATAGCTAAATAGGCTCAATTTTAATGAATGATAATTATATTCTGAATGCTACACGGAGGATAGTTGGTTATGTCAGATTTTAAGCTTGGATATTCAATGGACGACGAACCATTTGCAGCCATTAAGGTAATTGGTGTTGGCGGCGGCGGATGTAACGCTGTAGACCGCATGATCGAGAGCTCTGTACAGGGTATCGATTTTATATCTATCAATACTGACCATCAGGCATTAGCCAGATCCAAAGCACAGATCTCCATCCAGATCGGTGAGAAGATCACCAGAGGTCTTGGATGCGGTGCTGATCCGACGGTAGGCGAAAAGGCCGCGGAAGAAAGCAAAGATGAGATCGCTCAGGCGATCCGCGGAACAGATATGCTGTTCATCACTGCCGGTATGGGCGGTGGTACCGGTACAGGTGCTGCACCGGTAGTTGCTCAGATCGCTCGTGAACTGGGTATCCTCACAGTAGCCGTTGTAACCCGTCCGTTCCGTTTCGAAGGTCCGCGTCGTGCGATGAACGCTGAGCGTGGTATCCGCGAGATCGAAAAGTACGTTGACTCCCTTATCGTTGTAGCAAATGATAAACTCCTTGATATTACTGATGAAGACACATCTATCGATGATGCATTTAACATGGCCGATCAGGTCCTCAAGTTTGGTGTTGCCGGTATCTCCGATCTCGTTGCTATCCCGGGTCTCATCAACCTCGACCTCGCAGACGTTCGTCGTATCATGACAAACGCAGGTATCTGCCATATGGGTATCGGTCGTGCTTCCGGTGAGGGCAGAGCCTCTGCCGCTGTTAAGCAGGCCATCAACAGCCCGCTCCTCGATACAACCATCGAAGGCGCACGCGGCGTAATCATCAACTTCACAGGTTCCAGAAACATGAAGCTCCACGAGATCGATGTTGCTGCTTCTGTTGTACGTGACGCTGTTGCCGGCGACGCAGACATCATCGTTGGTGCTGTAACTGACCCGACACTCGAAGATGAGATCATGATCACGGTTATCGCTTCCGGATTTGATAACACAGAGAACGCTTCTGCGGCTTTCCGTCCGGCAACCTCGATCATCTCCAAGCAGAATCCGACCATCATCGGCCAGAACGCTCCGAGCGCTTCTGTAAACCGTCCGGTAAACCCGGTTCCGACTTCTCCGTACGATAAGCCGTCCACACCGGCACCGGTTGCTGCTCCTGTTGCACCGAAGTCTGAAGTTCCTGAATTCCTCTTTGGTGATCCGGAACCGGCAGCACAGGCTAAGCAGGACGAGCCGCCGACGAGAGTATATTCTCCGAAGTCTTCCACACAGGCAGCTCCTGTAGCTCCTGTAACTCCTGTCGCACGTCCGACAAACACATACAGCAATCCTGCAGCAGCTCCTGCTCCTGCACAGGCACCGGCACCGGCTCCTGTACAGAAGGGCGGAAGACCTCAGCCGAACGTAGTTCCGACAGCTGCACCGAGAGCTCAGCAGCCTGCACAGCCGGCCGCTCCGAAGACTGTAGAAATGCCTGCACCGAAAAACGATAAGAAGAAGATCCTCCCTTGGTTCCTCAGCAATGACAATCTGGACGAGTGATCGAGTATGAAGTGCCCTTTCTGCGGACATCTTGAAGATAAAGTAATTGATTCGCGGCCTGCGGAGGATGGTTCGTCCATCCGCCGCAGGCGTGAATGTTTATCGTGTGCTTCACGATTTACCACCTACGAGAAGGTAGAGATCCTGCCTCTTCTGGTGGTCAAGAAGGACGGTACACGAGAGGCATATAGCCAGGAAAAACTCATGGGCGGTCTTCTGAAAGCCTGTGAGAAACGTCCCGTATCGAGTGAACAGCTCACCTCGATCGTGACATATGTTGAGAATCAGATCCAGAACACGGCGAAGCGTGAGATCTCCACCAACGATATCGGTGAGATGGTCATGCAGCAGCTCAAGGGGATCGACGAAGTTGCCTATGTACGATTTGCTTCGGTCTACCGCCAGTTCAAGGATGTGAACTCGTTTATGGAAGAATTGAAGGAAATGTTGAAATAATAAGGGGAACAAGGGGGTTGTTGGATGAAAAAGGTATTAGTTGTAGATGATGATCCGAATATTGTTGAAGTACTGCGTTTGTATTTTGACAAAGATGGTTATGCCGTTATCAGTTGCCTTTCCGGCGACCGTGCTCTGGAGACTTTCCAGACATCCCAGCCGGATCTGGTCGTTTTGGATCTTATGCTTCCGGGAAAAGACGGATACGACATCTGCCGTGAGATCAGAAAGACATCGGATGTGCCGATCATTATGCTGACGGCTCGTTCCGATACCTTGGATAAGGTCGTCGGTCTCGAACTTGGTGCGGATGACTATGTTCCGAAGCCGTTTGAACCGAAGGAGCTTCTGGCCCGTGTTAAGGCTGTGCTTCGTCGTACAGAAAAGCGTGATGCGGCTCCGGCAGAACAGGCTGAAACAAAAGAGAATAATGAAGTTATTTCCTATGACGGATTTACGGTTGATACCGCTCGTTATGTGGTAACAGTAGACGGCAAGGAAATCGATATTCCGCCGAAGGAGCTCGAGCTTCTTTTCTTCCTGGCATCTCATCCGAACCGTGTTTTCACGAGAGAGCAGCTGCTTGAGAATGTATGGGGCTACGATTTCTACGGAGAGTCCAGAACTGTTGACGTACATGTTAAGCGTATCCGTGAAAAGCTTGAAAAGCCGGATGTAAAGACAAACTGGCAGATCAAGACGGTCTGGGGCGTAGGTTACAAATTCGAAACGACCGATAAGACCTGATATTTCCTTGCGGGTGGACTATGAAGGAGCAAGCGGGAAAGAAACAGTCAGTACTGTTCCGAACGACTATTTATCTGGCCGTAGGAACGATGCTTGTGTTTTTTGTGCTCATCATGATCTACTTCCGCCAGACAACGCAGTCCCTGGTTTCGCAGAATAAGGCCCATCTTGAAATGCAGGCGGAATCCGTTGCGATCTCGCTGAATTCCATGATGGATGATGCGTCCATTTCCGAAACGGCGACACAGGCTTTTATCAATTCTTTTGCGCGAACCGAAGAATGTTCCATCTGGATGATGAGAAGTGACGGACGGATCCTCTATGCGACTTCCGTTCCTGACTTTCTTTATGACGATGTCCTGAAAGCCGATACATATGTATATCTTCGAAGCTCTCGCGTCAGCAGAGTCATGAACAATCTCCACAAGAGTGTTTCTTCGGATGCGACGGACGGTATCTTCGCCAACTCCAGACGTGTGTCGATCATGGTAGCCGTTCCGACTTCGAGAGCGGATACCTATATCCTTTTGCTGAAAACGGTAGACGTGGAAAATGAAGCATTCCTCAGCCTTTCGAACGGCTTGATGCTTCCGATCCTGGTCTCCTTTTCCATGGCGCTTCTGTTCTTCCTGCTCATGGCAAGATCCCTGATCAAACCGCTGCGTGCGCTTTCCGATGCTGCGGTAAAGGTTACAAAGGGAGATCTGACTGCGCGTATCGATATTCCAGAACTTCGAAAAGAATCCGCTTTGAAGTACATGTTGACGGATGAGATCACCAACATGGTTTCCACGGTAAATGATATGATCGAGCGTCTGGAACGTCAGGAGGCGGACCGTAAGGTTTTCATCTCGAGTATCGCGCACGATCTTCGTACTCCGCTTACATCCATCAAGGGATTTTTGACGGCGATCTCGGACGGTACGATCCCGCCGGAAAGCTATCCGAAGTATATGGATATCATCCAGGCGCAGGTAAACCGTATCCAGAAACTGATCACATCGATGACCGAAGCTTCGTCTTTGAGCCAGGTCGATCCGGATAAGATGGAAGACTTTGACATCAACGAGATGATCCACGACGCGGTCCAGAACTGTGAAAATCTTCTGGGCGATAAGAATATCAGCGTCAATGTCGAAATGGGCACCAACGGCGACGGCGAGATGCTCGTTCATGGCGAATCCCAGCTTCTTTATCGTGTCTTTTATAACCTTCTGACGAATGCCGTCAAGTTTACTCCGAGAGACGGTATCATCGGTATTTCAACGTATGCAAAAGAGAATGAAGGAAAAGTCTACGTAGTTGTTGAGGACTCCGGTTCCGGTATTCCGGAAGATAAACTCGAGCGTGTATTTGAAAGCTTCTATAAGGTCGATCCGTCCCGTACGGAAAGCGGATTCGGTCTGGGCCTTTATATCTGCCGTGAGATCATCGCCGCACATGGCGAGAAGATCTGGGCCGAGAACAGTAAAGATCTCGGTGGCGCAAAGTTTATCTATACTCTGAAAGATCCCCACAGTGAGGGCAAAAAATGAAAATAAAAGCTCGTGTGGAAGAAATACTCCGTCGGCTTCATGAACTTTATCCGGACAGTGAATGTACACTTGATCTGGATGAGGATGTATTTCATCTGGTCATCCGCGCCGTGCTTTCTGCGCAGTGTACCGATATCCGAGTCAATCAGGTTTCAAAAGTGCTTTTTGAAAAGTATCCGACGTACCTGGATTTTCTGGAAGCAGGAGAAGAAAAGATCGCGGAGATCATCCGCCCTTGCGGATTCTGGAAAACAAAATCCCATTATCTTTATGAGACCGCAAGGATCTTGAAAGAAGAGTATAACGGACAGATGCCGCAGGATCAGGACAGCCTTGAGCGTTTCCCGGGTGTGGGAAGAAAAGTCGCGAATCTGATCGTTTCCGAGATGTACGGTGTTCCTGCAGTCGTTGTCGATACGCACTGCATGCGTGTATCCGGACGTCTGGGTCTGAGCTCGGGTAAAAATCCCGCAGTGATCGAAAAAGAACTGATGAAGATCTTACCTGATACGGAGTGGGCACCGTTTGGTCACCTGATGGTCGATCACGGCCGTGCTGTCTGTACGGCAAGATCTCCGAAGTGTGAGATCTGCACACTTTCCGATATCTGTCCTTCTTCCGGGAGAAAGGCGTGACTATGGCAGACATCGACCTTGCAACTCCCGTACAGTTTCTTCCGAAAGTAGGAGAAAAACGTGCCAAGCAGCTGGAAAAACTCGGTATCTACCGAGTCTATGACCTTCTGACTTTTTTCCCGAGAAGATATGAAGACTGGTCGCAATGCGTTCCGCTGTTTCAACTGGAACATGAAAAAGAGCAGTCCTTTATCGCAACGATCGTCAATCCTCCACGTATCTCACGTAACCGAGGAAAGACGACGATCTTCGCCACGCTTTCCGATGGTACTTGCAGTATCCAGGCAGTGTGGTTTAACCAGCCTTATCTGGCAGAGAAGATCAAGCCTCATGAAGAGTATTTTTTTCACGGAAGAGTGACCCGTGACGGATTTCATTTTCAGGTCGTTAATCCGGTCTTCGACCAGCGTCAGAAGAGTGAAGAACAGACCAGTCTGATCCAGCCGATCTATCCACTGACATCCGGTCTGAAACAGGGTCATATCCGGGCGATCGTATCGACTGCTCTTGATCGTGCGCTGCCGCTTCTTTCCGAAGTGCTGCCGCCGTTTTTCAGAAAAGAACAGAAGCTTTGTGCGATCTCTTATGCATATGAAAAGATCCATCGTCCGGAAACGATGGAAGAGATCGACATCGCAAGAAAGTATCTTGTCTTTGAAGAGCTGTTCCTTCTTCGTGCGGCACTGGGTGTGTGGAAACAGGAACAAAAAGAGATGAAGTCCTCTTTCCCGATTACGGCCAGCTCCGAGGATGCCCAGACCTTCAAAAACATCGTGGAAAAACTTCCGTTTACTCTGACGGAAGATCAGGCCAAAGTCACACATGATATCTTAAAAGATATCTCCCGTCCGTATCCGATGAACCGCCTTGTCCAAGGTGATGTCGGTTCCGGTAAAACGGTCGTTGCCTACCTTGCGATGGCCGCGTGTGCCGTCGCGGGATATCAGTCTGTCTTTATGGCGCCGACCGCAGTTCTCGCGTCGCAGCACTACGCTACATTTAAAAAGTTCATGGGAGATATGGATCTGGGGATCGACCTGATCCTGGGAAGTACTCCTGCCAAAGAAAAGACCGCGATCCGTAACCGCATCAAGAGCGGAGAAACGAAGATCTTAGTCGGAACGCATGCGGTGCTTTCGGATAAAAATGAATTCCCGTCCCTGGCTTTGATGGTGACGGACGAGCAGCATCGTTTCGGTGTCAAGCAGCGTGCCGCGCAGGAAGAAAAAAGTGATCACGGTATTCACACGCTGGTCATGTCCGCAACGCCGATCCCGAGAACTTTGGGACTGGTACTGTTTGGCGATATGGATGTTTCGGTGATCCACTCGATGCCGAAAGGAAGGATCCCGATCAAGACCTTCCGTACGTCTTCTGCGGAAGACGGAAGAGTCATCGCGACGATCCGTCAGGAAGTCGGAAAAGGACATCAGGCATATATCGTATGTCCGATGATCGATGAACTGCAGGAAGATGCTTACGAAGATGAAGAGGGCACACTTGCGCAGGCGGTAAAGGCAGACCTCGAGTCGGCCGTTTCATATTACGAGTCTTTGGCGGAAGGTCCTCTTTCGGATATGCATGTGGGGCTTTTGCACGGTAAGATGAAAGCCAAAGAAAAAGAGCAGGTCATGGCCGATTTCAGTGAAGGCAAGATCGATGTACTGGTATCGACTACAGTTATCGAAGTCGGTGTGGATAATCCGAATGCGACCTTGATGATCGTTCGCAACAGTGAGCGTTTCGGTCTTTCTACACTGCATCAGTTGCGCGGACGAATCGGACGTGGTAATCTGCCGTCAGCATGTATTCTGGAAACCGATAAGTATGACGATGTCGCCAAAGAGCGTATCGACATGATGTGTGAGACCGCGGACGGTTTTAAACTTGCAGAGAAAGATATGCTGCTTCGTGGTACCGGTGATTTCTTCGGAACCAAGCAGCACGGTATCCCGCAGCTGAAGATGGCCAATCTTTATCGCGACGCGGACTGCCTGCCCCTGATCGAAGATGCGATCAAGGAGATGCTGAAAAACGATCCGAAACTTACGGGTACGCAGAGTAAAATCATGCTCGAAGCATTCCGCAACCACTTCGGTGAGCAGTGGATGAAGCCGAGTCTATAAGGAAAGAAGGAAAAGAAGAATATGCCCAGAGTCGTGGCAGGAAAATGCCGTGGAACGATACTTGAAGCCCCGAAGGGAGACGCAACGCGTCCGACTACCGATAAGGTGAAGGAAGCACTCTTTTCGAGCATCCAGATGCGTGTGGGCGGAAGTGCATTTCTAGACATATTCTCCGGAACCGGACAGATGGCGATCGAGGCCTTAAGCCGAGGCGCCGAATCCGCGGTACTTGTTGACCAGGCGACAAGAAGCCAGGTCGTGATCAAAAAGAACCTGGAAAAGACCCATCTTACGGAAGACGCAAGAGTTCTGAAGATGCATTTTGCCGAGGCACTCAAACTTCTGGGAAAAGAAGGAAAGAAGTTCGATCTGATCTTTATGGACCCGCCGTATGCGATGGCGGCAAAGTACGCCTCCCTGATCTCCGAACTCATAAAAGAGCAGGAATTACTGGCTCCGGAGGGCATGTTTATCGTCGAATCGGACTCGAATACATTGATAAACGAGAATGTAACCAACATGACATGTTTAAAGTGTTGTAAGTACGGCTCAACTTTGATAACATTCTTCGTAGAATAAGAAATAATGCGCAAGAGGGAGTGCGAAGGTGAAAACATTTATTTTTCCGGGAAGTTTTGATCCGTTTTCGCTGGGTCATATGGATATTGCCAAAAGATCCGCGCAGATCTGCGACAAGCTCGTAGTTGCGGTCATGAACAACCGTGCGAAAAAATCGATGTTTACGGCTGAGGAGAGAGTGGCAATGGCCAAAGAATGCCTCAAGGATATTCCGAATGTGGAAGTCATCTCGCGTGAATCCCTGCTTGTTGATCTATATAGGGAACTGGATGCATCGGCAGTCGTTCGTGGACTGCGCTCCGAATCGGATTTCCGCTATGAAGCCGAGATGAATGCAGCCAACACGTTGATGTTCCCGCAGTATCAGGTGATTTTTCTTCCGTGTCGTGCGGACCTTGCTTTCACAAGCTCGTCCATTATTAAGGAAGTCGCTTTCTATGGCGGAGATATCTCCAGAATGGTCATTCCCGCAGTAGAAGAGATGGTTCATAAAAAAGTACTCGATAATCAGGTCGAGAAGACTTAAGGGAGGATTTTCATATGCCGGATGCAAATGGAAATGGAAACGTAAGAAAAACAGATAAGGATCTATATGAACTCCTTGATCAGCTGCAGGCGACCATCGAGCAGGCCAAGGGCGTACCGTTCTCGGATAACTGCCTGGTAGACCGTGCCGATGCTCTGTACTGGATCCGTCAGATCCGTGCCAGCTTCCCGTCGGAAGTCGAGCAGGCCAAGTGGATCGTCGATCAACAGCGTCAGGTCGTTGCTTCCGCAAAGCAGAAAGCAGAGAGTATCCTGCGTGAGTCCGAGCAGCGTCAGGCGATCATGGTAGATGAACATCAGGTCACGATGCTGGCAAAAGAGCAGAGCGAGAAGATCCTTACCGAAGCGAATCAGCAGTCGGAACAGATCTATGCCCGTTCGATCGAATATGCCCGTAAGAAACTCACAGAGATCGAAAACGAATTAACCGATATGCTCGTACGTATTCAAAAGGACAAGAAAGAGTTAAAATAATAGTAACTTTATTCTTGTCTGGTCCGGATACTATGTTCCATCAGACAATCCATCAGAAAGTCGAGGCGTGGAGCATATGCTGCTGGGCATTCGTATACAGAATTTTGGATTATTTGAAGATGACTGCATCGGTGCGCTTATGGATGAGATCCGTAAGGCTCCTTCGCAGTCATCTCTTGCTTCTGAGGCAGGACTGGATCTTTGCCATCCGTTAAACGGCATGGAGGCACTGGTCGGCCGTAACCATTCCGGAAAGACGATGTTTTTCTCTTTCCTTTCTTTTGTGCAGGGATCTGTGATCTCCGGTCCGGCAGCGGCGGCGACCGCGTCGGGAAGAAGCGGATTTGCAAACCTTCTTCTTCAGCAGGAAAAGCCGGTCATCGCGACACTGTGCTTTAAGTTTTATCATCCCGAAACCAAAGAGATCACATACTGTGAATATAAGCTCGTGATCGCGGCCAACCAGCACGGTAAACCGCATTTCGAAGAAGAGATCCTTCGTCTGTGGCGTCCTGGAATGGAGGAGCCGAAGGAGATCCTTTCCTTTAAGCAGGGCAAGGGTTTTATCCTCTTTAAAGGCGAAAAGACCGAAGGCGAGATGAACGATCCGCAGACATCGGCGCTTCACGCATATGGTGCCATGAAACAGTTCTATTTCACCAACTGCACCTATCGTGAGATCGGCACCTGGTTCTTCGTTCATTTTTCCAAAGAGAATCTTCACTCGATGCCGGAAGATGTCGCGCCCGGCGGACATAAGCATCTGAACAGCGAAGGTACCAATGCTCGAAATGTACTTTTGTACCTGAAGCAGGAGCATCCGGGTGAGTACAAGCAGCTCATCGCAAGACTTCTCGAGACGATCCCGGGACTTCACGATAAGACCGAAGAAGATGTGCTGAAGTTCTTCAAAAAGCCGGATATGCTTTCGCTTTTCATGCTATTGCTTCTGGATCCGAATCCGCGTCCGCTCCTTTTGGTCGAAGCACCGGACGAAGGTCTGTATCACGATATGGTCGATACGCTCGCAAGTGAGATGCGAAACTTTACGGTTTTAAATCCGCACTGCCAGATCATGTTCACGACCCATAACCCGTATATCATCGAAAATCTTTCCCCGGACGAGATCTGGGTATTCTGCCGCGGAAAAGAATCCAATGGCGATAAGATCGATATCAAGTGCGCAGGTTCGGTTCCGATCGTCCAGGAACTTTATAAGCAGGGCGTCGGAATGGGCGCGATCTGGTACGCCGGTCATTTTGACGATTAATAAACAGGTAAGAAGAAAAGACATCGGATGGAAGACGTAATGAACGAAAAAGAAAGAATGCCAATGCGCATCGAGATATTGAGCGAGGACCGTTCCGGCGGGATGGTCCTGGACCGCTTGACGAAGTGTATCCTGCGTGGATTTACTTCGGACTTTACGTGCTATCTGCGTCCGCACCGTGGATGCGGATACTGGCCGCATAATCCCGATGCCAAGCCGGAGCCTTTCGCGGCCGGCCTTCTGGAACTTCTTCCTGCCAAACTTCGTGCGTATGACAAAGTCTATGCCGGAACGCAGACTATCGTGATCGTATGTATCGATTCCGATGATCACGATCCGCAGGAACTGATGAGCCGTCTGAAAGCGACCTGCCGCCAGTATGGCCCGGGTATCCGCACCGTCATCGGTATCTCCGTTGAAGAGATGGAGAGCTGGATGCTCGCGGATAAAAACGCGATCCTCATGGCCTATCCGGATGCCGATGTCGAACGTCTCGAAGAATACGAACAGGACAGCATCTGCGGTACGTGGGAAGTGCTCTGCGATGTGCTTTTGCATGAACAGTCCGCGCGCGTTAAGCGTATCGGATATCCTGCTGTCGGTCAGTACAAGGCGTCCTGGGCGGAGAAGATCTCCCAGTATATGCTCCCGGGAAATAACGTCTCACCGAGCTTTAAGCAGTTCGAACTGGCTCTTTCCGGTGCGGTAAAAAGTCTTCTGGAAGAATAAGTTATGAACCGGGTTCCGCGATCTGCCTATATCCATATCCCGTTTTGTGTTCGAAAATGCGCCTACTGCGATTTTCTTTCTTTTCCCGACTGCCTGGGAAGAAAAGACGAATATGTCAGAGCCTTGCTTCGTGAGATCGAGCTTTCTCCATCCTTTGCGAAATGCACTGCCCCACTTACTACGATCTATCTTGGGGGCGGTACGCCGTCCCTTCTTGATCCGGAGGATGTAAGTGCGATCCTTTCTGCGCTTTCCAAGACCTTCGGGATCGAAAAGGACTGTGAGATCACGCTGGAAGCCAATCCCGGAACCATCGACGAAGAAAAACTTTCGGCATTTCAAAAATGCGGCGTGAACCGTCTTTCCATCGGGGTACAGAGCCTGGATGATTCTGTCCTTTCGACGCTGGGCCGTATCCATGATGCAAAGGCGGCCAAGGATGCGATCGAATCGGCACAACATGCCGGCTTTACGAATCTTTCCTGTGACATGATGCTCGGCATCCCCGGCCAGACCTTAGAAAGTGTGAAAGATACCCTCTCTTATTTCTTAAGCAGAAATATCCCGCATATCTCCCTATATTCTCTGATCCTGGAAGAAGGAACGCCGATGTATGCGCGTTATGAAGGTGATATCGAAAAATACGTCACACCCGAACAGGACCGGGAGATGTATCACGAAGTGGTGGATACCCTTTCCCAAAACGGCTTTTTCCACTACGAGATCAGTAATATGGCGCGGCCCGGTTTTGAAAGCCGGCATAACATGATGTACTGGCGTGCCGAACCCTATTTTGCATTCGGTTGCGGTGCGCATTATTATCTGGGAAATGAACGAGGCCGCCATAGTGATGATCTTTCGGAATATATCGAGGCGCTGAAGAAGCCGGATGTACGAAGAGATGACGTGTGGTTTTCGGAAGAAACGATCTCGGAAGAAGACCGGAAGAAGGAATTCATGCTCCTTCGTTTCCGTATGGGAAGCGGTGTGTCCGAGGAAGAATTTCAAAAAGAATTCGGTGTGGATGTCGCGTCCGTGTGGGGCGAAAAACTTCGTTCGGAACTGGAAAAAGGCCTGATTTCACACGAGGATGGCGCATACTTTCTGACCGAAAAAGGATTCGATCTGGCCAACCAGGTTTTTATGGATTATATATGATCCCCATCTTTTGAAAGAATATGTTTGACATTCTTTGACTATAGTGTTATTGTTGGTTTAGCACTCGAGAAGGTTGAGTGCTAAACCGTACTTTGAAGTATAGCGAAGGAGGTGCGGACATGGGCTTAGACAATCGTAAAAAAGAAGTACTGCAGGCCATCGTAGACGATTATGTAGCGACCTGCGAACCTGTCGGTTCTAAGGCTTTGATCGATCGTCATGATTTCATGGTCAGCTCCGCAACTCTTCGTAACGATATGGCAGAACTTGAGCGCATGGGCTATCTGGAGCAGCCGCATACATCTGCAGGACGTATCCCTTCTGATAAAGGATATAGAGAGTATGTCAACTCTCTGATGAAGGTCGATCACCTCTCGGATGAGGAAGGCCGCGAGATCAAGGAGAAACTCGGAAAGAGCTTCGATGAGATCGCAAGCCTCTTAAAGGCCGCTTCCGCCGCTTTGGCAGATCAGACAGGTTACATCTCTCTGGCAGTCACTCCGAAGCTTACCAGCAGCTATCTGACGCAGCTGAAGATGCTCATGATCGAACCCGGTAAGGTGCTCGTCGTAGTCGTCCTTTCCGCCGGTGTCGTCAAGAACCGTATGGTCCGTATTCCGGATTTTCTGACGCAGGAGCAGGTCGCGCAGATCAGTAACGCGGTCGAGCAGGGACTTTCCGGTATGCCGCTTTCCGAGATCTCCTTGATCACGGTGGCGACCGCGGCCAAAGACAACCAGAAGGTCGAACTTCCGGATGCACTTTTAAACCAGGTGCTTTACGAAGCGTATACCGCGATCAAGCAGGCAGATAACCTCGATGTCTATATGGACGGAAAGCACCGTATGCTGTCCCTTCCGGAGTTCTCGGACACCAAGCGTGCACAGGGCCTTTTCGATACCCTTTCCCACGATGGTCTGGTAGCGGGATATGTCGATGAAGTCGCGCAGCAGGACGGAAAGAAAGAGTATATGATCCGTATCTGTCAGGAGATCACGCTTGAGGGTCTCGACGGATGCAGTTTCATCACGACGACATACAATGTAGGCGGCAAAGTCGCCGGCAACATCGGTGTTATCGGACCGAAGCGGATGGAATACAGCAAGGTCATCTCGCAGATCAACTTCGTACGCATGATGATCGATGAACAGTTGAAACAATAATGAAAAGAGGATAGGAAATGAAAAAGAAACACGATAACGAAGAAAGCGAGCAGGAGGAGGTCCTCCAGTTTCCGGAAGACGAGCAGGTCGAGGAAGTAGAAGACGAAAAGTCTGAAGAATCCGAAGATCAGGAAGTGCCGGAAGAAGCTTCTGAAGAAGCAGAAGACGATGCCGCTTCCGAACTTGCGGAGATGAAAGACCGCTATATGAGACTTCTTGCCGAGTATGACAACTTCAGAAGACGTACTCAGAAAGAAAAAGAGAATATCTACGCCGATGCAGTCGCAGAGGTCGTAAAGGAGTGGCTCCCGCTGGTTGATGATATCGAGCGTGCGGTCGCTTCTTCCGAAGATATGGATGAGAATTCCGTTGAGAAAGTTGCCGAAGGTATCCGGTTGATCGGAAAGCAGGTCGGAAACGTTCTCGGCAAGCTCGGAGTCGAAGAGATCGAGAGCAAAGAAGGTACGGAATTCGATCCGAATCTGCACGAAGCCGTGATGCATGTGGAAGATGATTCACTGGGCGAGCAGCAGATCGCACAGGTCTTCCAGAAAGGATATTCCTGCAAGGGCAGAGTGATCCGCCACACGGTCGTAAAGGTCGCAAACTAAGACCGTTTGAGATGAATCTACACGCAAAGCTTTTGAGCGAAGCGGATATGAGATAGAAATGAACGAAACTACATATAAAGGAGAGAACACTATGGAAAACTTTGAAAGAATGAGCCTGGTCCCAACCGTTATCGAGTCCACCAACCGTGGTGAGAGAGCTTATGATATCTTCTCCCGACTTCTGAAGGAAAGAATCGTTATCCTCTCGGAAGAGGTAAATGCAGTCACAGCCAGCCTGATCACAGCGCAGCTTCTGTTCCTGGAGGCAGAGGACCCGGATAAGGATATCCAGTTCTATATCAACAGCCCGGGAGGATCCGTAACCGACGGCATGATGATCTACGATACGATGCAGCACATCAAGCCGGACGTACAGACGATCTGCATGGGTATGGCCGCTTCCATGGGTGCGGTTCTCCTGACAGCCGGAACAAAGGGCAAGAGATTCATCCTGCCGAACGCGGAAGTCATGATCCACCAGCCTCTGGGCGGTGCACAGGGTCAGGCAACCGATATCCTGATCGCTGCAGATCACATCAAGAGAACCAAGCAGAAGCTCAACAAGATCCTGGCTGATGCTTCCGGACAATCTCTCGAGACCATCGAGAAGGACGTCGAGCGTGATAACTGGATGACTGCTGAAGAAGCTCTGAAGTATGGTCTGGTCGATCACATTATGGATAAAAGATCCTAAAGGAGGAAAAAGAATATGGCAAAAGTAATTGGTATTGATTTAGGTACAACAACCTCATGTGTGGCCGTTATGGAAGGTAACGAGCCGGTGGTCATCCCGAATCCGGAAGGAAACAGAACGACCCCGTCTGTAGTCGCATTCAGCAAAAACGGTGAGCGTCTCATCGGTCAGGTAGCAAAGCGTCAGGCGGTTAC
>JAGCVX010000039.1 GCA_017962145.1 Clostridiales bacterium
ACAGAGATCCTCGGCAGCCTCAAGATCGTGAAGACTCTGAACACGGATGCACCTGACTCTGCAAAGACCAAGGTCTACAAGTTCACAGTCACAGGTCCGAACAACTTCAGTAAGGAAGTAGAGATCACCGGCGCAGGTGAAACTGAGCTGACCGGCCTGAAGCTTGGCGATTACACCGTAAGAGAGGTTACATCTTCTGCAGCGATCGATGGTTATACATTGAGCGTTGGCGGTGACGACGGAAAGGCAGTTACACTTTCTGACGCAACTCAGAAGACCGCGACCATTGAAAACAACTACAAGAAGGATACCGTCACAGGCAGCCTGAAGATCGTCAAGACTCTGAATGACGACGCTCCGGCAGCAGCATCGAACAAGGTCTATAAGTTCTTAGTAACCGGTCCGAGCAACTACTCCAAGCAGGTGGAGATCACCGGTGCAAGTTACGCTGAACTGACAGGTCTTGAGCTTGGTGATTACACCGTAACCGAGATCACTGTTTCTGCAACGATCGACGGATATACCCTGAAGATCGAGGGTGACGACGGAAAGACAATTACACTTTCTGACGCAACCCAGAAGACAGCAACGATCAAGAACACCTACACAGAGATCCTGGGTAGCCTCAAGATCGTGAAGACTTTGAATGCGGATGCTCCGGCAGATGCGGCAACTAAGGTTTATAAGTTTAATGTAACAGGTCCGGACAACTACTCTAAGACAGTAGAGATCACAGGCGCAGGTTACACTGAACTGACGGGACTCAAGCTTGGTGAGTATACCGTAACTGAGGTTGCTTCTTCTGCAACGATCAGTGGATATTCTCTGACAGTAGACGGTGACGATGGAAAACCGGTTACACTTTCTGACGCAACTCAGAAGACCGCGACCATCGAGAACAACTATAAGAAGGATACTGTTACAGGCAGCCTCAAGATCGTAAAGACTTTGAACACAGATGCTCCGGCAGACGCGGCAACCATGGTTTATAAGTTTACTGTAACCGGTCCGAACGGATACAGTAAGGAAGTAGAGATCACAGGCGCAGGTGAAACAGAACTGACAGGACTTGAGCTTGGCGACTACACAGTTGTTGAAGATGCAGCGGCAGCTAAGATCACGGGTTACACATTGACCGTTGGCGGTGACAACAACAAGCCGGTCACATTGTCTGATGCAACCCAGCAGACCGCGACCATCGAAAACAAGTACGTGAAGGATGATGTCAAGGGCAGCCTGAAGATCGTGAAGACTTTGGATGCGGATGCTCCGGCAGAGGCAGCAAGCAAGGTTTATAAGTTTACTGTAACCGGTCCGAACGGATACAGTAAGGTCGTAGAGATCACTGGTGCAAGTTATGTCGAACTGACAGGCCTTGAACTTGGTGAGTACACGGTGGTTGAGGATACCGCTTCTGCAGCGATCGATGGTTACACATTGACCATTGGCGGTGATAACGGAAAGGTCGTTACGCTTTCTGACGCAACCCAGCAGACCGCTACGATCGAGAACACGTACAAGAAGACCGCTCCGGTAACCGGAAGCCTGAAGATCGTGAAGGCTCTGGCATCCGGCGCTCCGGCTGAGGCTTCGAACAAGACATACACATTCGAAGTCAGCGGCCCGAACGGATACAAGAATACCGTTACCATCACAGGTGCAAATTATGTCGAACTGACTGGTCTTGAGCTTGGTGAGTACACAGTAACAGAGGTTGAGTCTTCTGCGGCGATCAGCGGATACAAGCTGGTTGTTTCCGGAGATAACGGAAAGCCTGTTACACTCAGCGACGCAACACAGCAGACAGTAACGATCACGAACACGTATACGAAGATCACGGATACTCCGACACCTACGAATACGCCGACTCCGATCCCGACAAATACACCGACCCCGACTCCGGCTCCGACAGATACGCCGACCCCGGCACCGGTGATGACACCTACACCGGCTCCGACACCGACACCTCAGGTTGGCGGTGGTCAGATCACACCGACCGCGACCCCGACTCCGACAGATTCCCCGACGCCGACAGGTGGACAGAAGGGTGGACGTCGAGGCGTGAAGACCGGTGATACAGGCAACACTGTCATGTCGGTAACCGCTACGATCCTGATCCTGATCGCAGCAGCCATCTTCGTATTCAGAAAGCGTCTGTTCGAGTACGACTGATCGAAGATCTAAATCACAATGAAAAAGGCTGTCTCCGTTAATCGGAGGCAGCCTTTATTATGTTTAGGCGACAGTGCATTTTTCAAAGCGTGCGGTAGATCTTTTTTCTCTTATACTGGATCACTTCGAAACGGAAGTCTTCTTCCCAGGTCGATCTGGCCTGAAGTGTCCACCAGTCGTGGCTAAGGCGGTCGAGCTCATCCATCCTTGCAAAAGCAGGATCTTTTCCGTGGTGAAATGCATCGGAGGCGCGCGATAAAATCGGCAAGCTCGAATCCTGGCGCATGGTCTTTAAAACAGTGCGTCCGGCCTCGGAAAAACCGAGAAGTCGGAGATATTTCGGTGTATCGAGATTCTTCAGATCCGCCTCGGTCTGACCGATCGCAAGAGAGGTCAGCGCACGCATGATCCTTGTGTTGGAAAAGCACTTCGTATCCACTTGATCCATGAAGATTTCGTCGATCGGTTTGCCTTCCTGATAGTGAAGGGAACGGATCGAATTTTTCAGATGCGAAGCGAGGCCCTGACCCATATAGGCTGTGGAAGAAAGATCGTCTGCCGTCCGCGATTTCAGGATCGGGAAGACTGAACGGATCAGATCTAGTGGTCCCATGGGACGGGTATGATTGTTCCACTGGCTGAGCATCTCGGCAAGCTGCGCAACCGGAACAAATCCTTGAAGTTCCGAAAGTTTTCCGATGAACTCTTCGTGAGTATATGAAGAGAATGCAGAAAGCACAAAGAGACGGAGCGCGGTGGCACTCGGGAAAGTTCCGAGGTTCAACTCTCCGCCGTGGTAGTCACCCTCTCGTTTTACAAGATGCGGCGTGATGGAAGAGCCACATCTTCGGATCTCGCGAAGATAGGAGATCGCAAGTGTATTATTCGGTCGGCGGACGATCGAAGAAAGGATCTCCGGCGAAAGGGAAGATTTCTTTTCGGACAGAACGGCGCAGGCGGCCATCTCCCAGGCCGCGGCATACGGCTGTCCTTCTTTCTGCGCATCCTGAAGTGTGGATGTAAAGAGCGGATCCTCTTCGAAATCGATCGAAGCGATCGCCTCAAGATCGGAAAGAGATTCGTGTTCGCAGCCGAAGAAAAGATCGGTAACGGCACCGCTTTGCGAAAGAGAACGGACGGCGCCCAGAGCGAATCGGTCAGCAGAGCCGGTTGCAAAAGTAAAGGGAAGCTCAAAGACGACATCGGCACCGCACTGAAGGACGGCTGCGACGCGGCTTGCCCGGTTGAGAAGCGCAGGCTCGCCACGCTGGACAAAATCTCCGCTCATGATGACGACGACCGGAGTTGCTTCTCCCATTTCTTCTTTTACTTTACGGATCAGATGAAGATGTCCTTCGTGCAAAGGATCGTATTCGGCAATGATTCCTGCGATGCCCATCTCATTCCTCCAAACTAGTGATACAATAACTATAACTTATTTACGCACATATCGACAAGGAGAAGCAAGATGTCTTTTCTGACGGCAGTCAAGAAACATAAAAACCAGAAGATCTGGATCATCGCGGCGGTAGCGGTCGTAGCCGTGGCATTGATCGTGACAGCAGTGATCCTGATCCGCAACAGTTCCCTTTTCTATAAGAAGAAAGATACAGGCGCCATCGTCTTTAAGATGACCGAGGCCATGTCCGATACGCTGAAAGAAGGGGAATTCCAGAAAGGTTACATGTTTACGCGTACCGAGAAGAACCTGATGGAAGACCGTGGTACGTCTCCGTGGCTTTTGTCCTGGTATGTACTTCCGGGTACCACAAGAAGTGTACCGGCGCTGGAGTCGTCTTATGTCGATACCTATAACCAGGTCCTGCTTTTGGACAGTTATATTCTGGAAGGAAAAAAGAGCAAGGCGGATAAGCTGATCAAGGCGATCGATTCCCAGTTGACCCGTGATGACGGATACCTTGCGGAATTTGCGCGTATCAGCGATCTCGTGCCGGACCGTGGAGATGTGACGATATTCGACGGATGCGATCGAAACGAAGAACCGACGTATCTTCTGATGGAAGACGCACCGGCTTCTTTGGCGGCGACATCCCTTTATCTTCGTGTGCTTATGGACTATTACGATAAGTGGGGCGATGCCGCGCTTCTTACGCGTATCGAAGAGATGGCGGAATTTGTTTTTGCGACCGATACGATGACCGGCTATAAAGCGGCGGATCAGCTTGCGAAACCGACACCGATCCCGGTCAGTGAGGATATGCCGATCACGCCGGAACCGGATCCGGAAGAAGATCCCGGAAAAGAAAAACTGATCAGTCTCGACGGACTCGAGCTGTCGTCGATGGATCTCGAGGCACTTTACCGTGCGTCCGTGCTTTTTCCGGAATATGAGGAAAAGTACCAGGAGTGGGTCAAGATCGTAAAAGAAGGCAAGATCTCGGAAACCCTCCCGCTTTACGCCTGGATGTATACCGGCAACGGAGAATATATGTACTACGCCGGAAGTGCCGGAACGGTAGATCTTCTGCCGTCCTTATACACGATGGTCCAGCTGGCGCGCCTCGGTGAACTTGATAATGATTCCTACGCGTGGGTCCAGCAGCAGATGATCAATTCGGAGTTCCTTTATACAGCCTACGATCTGCTTTCCGGAACCCCGGCAAGCTCGGTCGAAGCAGTCGAAGCCTATCCGCTTGTTATGGAGCTGGCGATCATCAAAGGCGATGAGAATCTCTTCCGTATCACGCATGCGGCGATCATGCGCCAGTACGCGACACTGAGCACCAGCCAGGCGCTCTACATGGTCTTCCGCAACATGGAAGAAGGCCGCTATGCTGTCTATGCCAGAGAGAATCTTCTCCTGGAAATCTATCTCAGATAAAAGAAGGTGGAGTTGTGTCATTTGTTCTGATACTGGCATTTTTGTTTTTTGTCGGAAGCTTGACCGGATGGGGGATCGAGTTTTTCTACCGTCGCTTTATCTCCCAGCACAAATGGATGAACCCGGGCTTTCTGTCGGGTCCGTATCTTCCGATCTACGGCGTCGGTCTGGTCTTTTTGTATCTGATCGCAAGTCTTGAAAAAGTCATCTTTCTTTCCAATCCGATCCTTGAAAAGCTCGCTCTTTTCTTCCTGATGATGGTCGTTATGACTGCCGTCGAATACGTCGGAGGACTTTTCATCCTCAAATACTTCCATCTTCGTCTTTGGGACTACACGGACCAGTGGGGAAATATCATGGGCCTGATCTGCCCGCTTTATTCTTTCCTGTGGTCGGTCCTCGGCGCGCTTTACTATTTCCTGATCCATCCCCATATTCTAAATGCACTGGAGTGGCTTTCTCGGAATCTCGCCTTTTCCTTCTTCGTCGGATTCTTCTACGGCGTTTTCGTGATCGACCTTGCGCATACCACGAAGATCGTCATGGCGATCAAGAAATTCGCAAAGCAGAAACAGCTCGTTCTGCATTACGAGGAGATCAAGGAACGTATCGGCCAGTATAAGGAGAGCCGTCTCATCAAGGCGGGCTTTATATTCCGCATGTGGATGGACGGCCCGATCACGCGTTTTCTGAAAGAAGCCTATGAAAACACGGTCGACAAGATCAACGATTTTACCGATGTCATCAAGGAAAACATCCACGCCGACGACGAGAAAGAGACCCCGAAGAAAAGACGATAGATCTTTTTGCGTGTGCCTTGCCAGCTGTCCTAGAAAAGGGACTCGTGATAGAGTATAATGACACTCTAGAAAAGAAATGGAGGCACACATGGAAGAGTTGCTTGAAAGCCTGAATCCTGAGCAGAAGGAGGCAGTTCTGCACGACGAAGGGCCGCTTTTGATCCTCGCGGGCGCCGGATCCGGCAAGACCCGAGTGATCACCTTCCGTATCGCATATCTGATCCGGGTAAGAGGCATCTATCCTTCAAATATTCTGGCCATAACCTTTACCAACAAGGCCGCAAATGAGATGCGCGAGCGTATCAACGGTCTGATCGGCGATGTGTCCAGAAACATGTGGGTCGGTACATTTCACGCCATGTTTGCCCGTATCCTTCGAAGACATGCGGATCTTTTGGGCTATACGCCTTCATATACCATTCTCGATTCCGACGACCAGCTGAAGGTCGTTAAGGAGTGCATCAAGGAGATGGAGCTCAACGATAAGCTCTTTGCTCCGAGAGCCGTACAGAACCTGATCAGCAAAGCCAAAAACGACATGCAGACGCCGGACGAGTTCGAGCGCGAAGCCGGCGGAGACTTCCGCATGCAGAAGATCGCGATGATCTACCGCCGTTATAACGACAAGCTCGTGGCCAACGACGCGATGGACTTCGACGATATCCTTTTTTATTCGGTCAAACTTTTCCAGGAACACCCGGACATCCTGACGATGTATCAGGACAAGTTCCGCTATATCCTCGTCGACGAGTATCAGGATACGAACCACTGCCAGTATCTTTTGATCCAGCTTCTGGCCAAGCGCTACAGAAACCTCTGTGTCGTCGGTGATGACGACCAGTCCATCTATTCTTTCCGTGGCGCGGATCTTCGGAATATCCTCGATTTCGAGAAGGACTTTAAGGACGCCAAGGTCATCAAGCTCGAGGAGAACTACCGTTCTACCTCCACGATCCTGAACGCGGCCAACGGAGTTATCGCAAACAACAAAAAGCGTAAGAGCAAGGCGCTTCGTACAAACCGCGACGTGGGCGACAAGATCACCTACCTCTGCGCGGATCACCACGGCATCGAGGCCTACTACTGTGCGGACTGCATCCAGAAAGATGCCGAGTCCGGCAAGATCCCGTATAAGGATGTCGCGATCCTGTATCGTATGAATGCACTTTCCCGTACCATCGAGTCGGCGCTTCGTGAGAAGGGGATCCCCTATCGCGTATACGGCGGCATGCGATTCTACGACCGAAAAGAAATCAAGGACGTACTGGCATATCTCCGCTTGATCTATTCCGATGCCGATAACTATGCATTTGAAAGGATCATCAACGTCCCCAAGCGCGGTATCGGTGATACCACCGTGGATAAGGTGCTGGCGATCTCGGCAAGTGAAGGGATCTCGGCTTTACAGGTATGCCGTCAGGTATCGATGTATCCGGAACTGAACCGTGCGGCGGAAAAACTCTATGACTTCTCGCTTCTGATCGAGAATCTCCGAAAGGTCATGCACGAAGACGAAGCATCCTTTTCGGAATTCATCGAGTATGTACAGGATAAGACCGGCATCGTCAACGAGATCGTGGAACAGCGCGAGAAGAAAGGCGAGATGGTCGACCGTGTCGAGAACTTAAAAGAGTTGCTTTCTGAAGCCGTCGAGTTTGAAGCCAGAAGAAAGAAGGAGATCGAGCTTTCGATCGAGCAGGAATCTGCTGCCGAGAAAGAAGAAGATCCGTTCTTTGCGCAGGAACCGACATTTGGCGCGGACCTTACCGGCATCCTGGGCGCATACCTGCAGAACGCCGCACTCTATGCGGAAGGCGATAATGCCGACGATGACGATGATTTTGTCCGTCTTATGACGATCCACAGTGCCAAGGGACTTGAGTTTGAAGCGGTCTATCTGGTCGGCGCGGACGAGTCGATCTTCCCGAGCTCCCGTTCGATCGACGACGGAGAAGTCGAAGAAGAAAGACGTCTGATGTATGTTGCGATCACGAGAGCGAAGAAGAAACTGACGATCGTGTCGGCAAGAAGCCGTATGCTTTTCGGTCAGACCCAGAACCTGCAGCCTTCCCGTTTCATGAAGGAGATCGACAAGGACTATCTGCGCTTTATCGCAAACAAGCGCTCCACTCCTGCGGAAACTCCGGCCAATCCGGCATATAGAAGAGGCGGCGCGCCTGACCGTACTGCCGGAGGAAGAGATGTCTCCTGGCATGGAACGATCTCGGAAAAGAGCGGTGCCAAGCCTTCTTCGTATAATGCTTTCGACTATAAGCCGAAGGCCGCGACTAGCGGACCCACCAGTGACTTTACACCGGATACGATCAGCAAGGGCATGACGGTCGTACATCCGAGATTCGGCCCGGGAATCGTCGTATCCTGTGAGAAAGTGGCCGGTGACGCGCTGATCTGTGTCGACTTTGACGGCATGAAGAAGAATATGCTGCTGAACAAGTCCGGCCTGAAGAAGAGCTGAAGCGCATTCGTGCTATACTATATTGAGAGATAAAAAGATAAAGGAGGTCGTTGATATGGATTCGAAAGAACAGTCTTTATTTGATCAGTTCCCGACTGCTTTTTCCAATATGCCGGCGAAGAAAGAGGGAATAGACAATCCCAGAGACCGCCAGATCCTGACGATCCTCCGAGATGAGCGGGAAAAGAACCTGTCGCCCTATGCGTTCCGTACGAAGGACAGCCGCGGAAGACAGCTCGAAGAAGAACCCTGCCCGGTACGTTCCCCGTTTGAAAGAGATATCGGACGTATCATCTATTCTCAGGCATTCCGCCGCCTGCGCCACAAGACACAGGTATTCTTCAATGCGAAAAATGACCACATCTGCTCGCGTATCGAGCACGTGATCTATGTAAAGTACATTGCCACGACGATCGCGCGTGCGCTGAACCTGAATCTGGATCTGGTCGAGGCGATCGCTTTAGGTCATGACCTCGGACATGCGCCGTTCGGTCATACCGGAGAGAAAGTCTTGGAGGCATGTGCCAAGAAATACGATCCGGACATGATCTTCCGTCATGAGTTCCAGAGCCTTCGAGTTGTGGATCTTCTGGAAGAGCGCTCGAACGGAAAACCATTTGGTATCAACCTGACATTTGAAGTGCGTGACGGCATCGTTTCGCACTGCGGCGAGACCTATAGTGAATACAAGATCTCCCCGATGCGCAATAAACCCACGGATCTGATCCTGGATCCGGGCAAAGCATTAAAAGCCGTACCGGCCACACTGGAAGGCTGTGTCGTACGTATCTCCGATAAGATCGCCTATATCGGCCGAGATATCGAAGATGCATGTCTTGCGGGGATCATGGAGTTTGAAGACATCGCACCGGCGATCAAGTCTCAGCTGGGCACGACGAATTCGCAGATCATCAACACACTGGTCGGTGATCTGATCCATAACAGTATCGATAAAGATGAGATCCGTCTTTCGGACGAGGCCGGTCAGGCGATGAAAGAACTTCTCGAAGAAAACGTCGCCCGTATCTACCGTTCGGAGAAAGTAAGACGTTACGAAGAAACGGTCAAGAATTCGGTCGAGGGTCTTTTCGAGGCGCTGATGGCCGCGATGCAGGATCCTGAAAAGGCTGCCAATTCGGGCAACTCCGTATTTGAAGGTATGGCGAAGTACGCATCCCTTTATCCGGCAAAAGGCGCGTCGACCACGCAGATGGTCGTCGACTATATCGCCGGCATGACCGATTCATTTGCCACATCCAGTTATGAGAAGATCTACTGGATCTGATGGAAGGAAAGGAAGAAGAACTCGTGACAAACGAAGAGAAACAATATAACTTTTACGCGATGCTGGACCGTATGCAGTACATCCAGCGCTGGGGCCTGATGCGCAACACCCGTCAGGAGAACCTCAAGGAGCATAGTTTCGATGTAGCGGTGATCGCCCACAGTCTGGCCTTGATCCACAACCGTATCCTCAAGCAGGACTATATCGATCCTTATAAGACGATGGCGGAAGCGATCTATCACGACGTCACCGAGATCATCACCGGTGACCTTCCGACCCCGATCAAGTATATCAACCGCGACTTAAAGACTGCCTATAAGGAAGTCGAAGCGCAGGCGGCGAACAATATCCTGAACCTCCTTCCGGAAGAACTGGAACCGGAGTACAGAGAACTTCTCATGCCCGATCTTTCGGATGAGGAGAAAAAGAAGATCCACCGACTGGTGAAGGCCGCCGACAGGATCAGTGCATTTCTAAAGTGCCTGATGGAAGAAAAAGCGGGAAATGACGAGTTCTCCCGCGCAAAGCAGACCATCGAAGATTCGATCCATAAACTGGAGTGCGAAGAAGCAGAATATTATCTTGCCCATTTTGTACCGCCTTATGGTCTGACTCTGGACGAGATCAGCAAGTAAGGAGAAAGATGGACGGAAAACTTCGTAAAAGCTTTATAGTGATGGCGATCGTTTCCGCGGTGCTGGGTCTTTTGTGCCTGGTGTTCGTGGCCGGTGCCCTGATCTCCCTGGAAACAGAAACACCTCTTTCCGCGGAAGCGAAAGACACGATGTACCGTGCCGCGGCGCTGACCGGCGAGCAGGCGTCTCTTGCGCACTGGCAGAATGAAGTCGAGCAGGGACACCTGAATGTCAGCGACTATGTCCGTATCGTATTCACCGGACACCGTTACCTGCTCAGCGGAAAAGACGACAGTGCATTTGCCGCAGACCTTGCGTGCGTCGCCTATAACGATGCGTTCGAAACGAAAGAAATCGAAAAACTTCTTTCCGACGGTTCCCGAAACTATGCGATCGAGACGATCCTGACCGAACAGGATGCGCGCTATACACCGATCAACGGTTATTCCGATCCGAAAGGTACGACCTGCAGCGGCGTGGAGATCTTCAACCCGCTTCAGAATGAAGAAGGATATGCTTTCGGTATCCGTAAGATCGACGGTGCCATGACCGTCGCGGGCAACGAAGTCCGCGCGGACTTTTTCGTAGATAACGAACCGCGTGCGGGACAGATCTATGTGCCGCAGGTTTCCGGCCAGGCCCAGTTCACGATGGAGTGGGATACCCACGGTGAAGCCCCCGGAAGACATAACGTGGTCATCCTGCTTCGTACATCGGACGGCCGCGGCCAGGTGATGACGGGCGGCGAGGTCATGATCCCCGCCTGCTTTACGATCATGAACGACTGCGTGCATCAGGGAAGTATCGAGTCGGGAACGAATGAGACCTGGTACGTGCTCGATGCCGAAGACCGCGATGCCTACGTCAATATCGTCGATGCCAGTGCCGATATTTCCGCGACGCTTTATGACCGCTACGGAAATCTCATCGGTGAAAACGATCTGCATAACACCGACCGTGAACTTCTGCGTGGTAAGGCGCAGACCGCGCAGGCTTCCGACCCTGCACTCGGCGGTTCCACAGAAAGTAATGAATTCTTCGTCCGTGTCAGAAGATCCTCTTCTTCGACCCCTTCGGTTGCGGGCATCTCGTATATGCTCGTGCAGTCCCGTGAAGTCGCGGTGACGGAAGAGGGCGAATACCTTGCGGTCTTAAGTGATGTCGGCGCAGTTCCGACACCCCGTCCGACCGGTGCGGTTCCGGAGGGGACCGACTCCCAGATCGTTACCTGCCGCACGCTCAGCATGCGCGATGTGGAATACGAAAGAGGAAGTCTGAAGTTCCTGCCGCTCAACGGCTATCTGGCGCAGATGGCTTTTTCGGATGCCGAGGGAAATGCACTTAAGATCTACCCAGAGTTCACGGAAGACAACTTCGATTATTCCATCGTCGGCGAGTCATTTTCTTCTCTGTCTGTTTCCTATCTGGCCAGAGAAGGATATGCGGCGACGGTGACGATCACTAATCTGACGGAAAAGACCATGTCCGCGATGCCGGTATCCGCGGATTCGATGGAAGTGAAGTCCGGAAGAAACGACATCACACTGGAAGTGCGTTCCATCGACGGAAGTGCCCGCCAGTATACTCTGCATGTTTTAAACGGCCAGGATTCCGAAGGCTTTGCCAGAGATACCCTGTCCGCATTCCCCAAGTCCTACGCAGACGGACTTTGGCTTTTGCACTGCCTGCATCCGGAGTACCGCTTCGAGCCGTATAAGACCAACCTGACTTTCGAAGAAGTGCTCGATAACGAGGACAGCGGAAGCCGAAGCCTGATCAGTGACAGCTACAACCCGACCTGGGTCAAGCCCGGAAGTCCGGTCTATGACGGAAAGACATGGAGAGCCGCCAAGCGTGAAGTCGTCGCGTATTTCCTCGATCCGAGAAACTTTTTGACTCCGACCGGGATCTTCCAGTTCGAAAAACTGTCTTTTGACTCGACCGTACATACGAAGGAAGGTATTTCGGCGATGACGAAAAATTCTTTCCTCGAAGCCGATGACCCGGATTATACTTCGATCCTCATGGAAGCAGGCGAGATGTCGAACGTATCTCCTTATTTTCTGGCCAGCCGAATCCTTCAGGAGATGGGAAGAAACGGTCAGTCCAAGCTTGCCAGCGGTACGCTTTCCGGCTACGAAGGCTACTACAACTTCTATAACATCGGTTCCACGCCGGATCCGTCGGTGCAGGACGGTGCCCTGATCAACGGTGCCAAGTATGCCATGTATGGTTCCAAGCCGGATGAAAAGCAGATCACACCGGAAGAAGAAGCGCTCCTGCTTCCGTGGACGAGCCCGGAAAAGGCGATCTGCGGCGGCGCGATGTGGATCGCCCGAAGCTATATCGAGATCGGACAGGATACGCTTTATTTCCAGAAGTTCGATGTCATCGACAACAAAGACGGCATCTACATCCATCAGTATGCGCAGAATATCGCCATGGCCATGAACGAAGGTATCCGCTACTATACCGCTTATGCGTCCCAGGATATGCTCGACAGTTCTTTCGTATTCATCATCCCGATTTATGAAGAAATGCCAAACGATTATGGCACTTTACCGTAATTGTTTGCAAAGGCATACACCATCCTATATAATGCACTTGAAGAAACACAAGCGACGTAGGAAATTGGGGTATATGAATAGTAAAAAAAGAAAGATACTTTTACGTATCTTCCCGGTATTATATTCTCTCATTTTGTGCATGGGCTTTATGGTAAAGAGCCCGGCTGCGACTGTGCGCGCTGCCGGCGGTGTTACTGTGGACCTGTCTTTTCAGCAGGCGTCTGCCCAGGCCGGCCAGATCGTATACCTTGACGTCGTCTTCAGTTCATTTCCATCCATAACACGTTTCGGACCGATCGAGATCGCCTACGACGGAGAATATCTTCAGTTCGAAGATGCCACCATCGGCAAAAAACTCGACGGCTTTGACCTGACCTGGGAAAAGACGATCGAAAACTCGATGGTCACGATCTCCGCAGTCAATCCGAAGGAAGAAGAAGAGATCCTCAAAAATACCACCGGAAGCACCGGAGAAGATCTGGACCTGATGGCAAAACAGGGAAATCTCAAGACTGTCTTTTCTTCGGAAGATCCGGTCGTCGTTTGTACCCTTCAGTTCCGCATCAGTGACGAAGCAAGAGGTGAAGTCAAAGCCTGGCTCGGAAGTATCTCCGGACTTCGTGACAGCGCGCTCGAAAACGTGGTAGCCGGTGCCGGTTCCGGTGCTTCGCTGATCGCGCAGGCCATGGTATCGACCGATGCGACGCTGGCTTCATTGACTCTGGGTTCCATCTCCCTGACACCTGAATTTGACCCCGGTATCTTCGTTTACGACGCCGCGGTTTCGAAAAACACCACCGATGTGGCCGTCAATGCGGTCGCGTATAACCTGAATTCCACCGTTACGGTCGAAGGCGAGTCGAACCTGCAGATGGGAAATAACACCATCACGGTCACCGTCCTTGCCGAAAACGGCGAAAATACACTGACCTATACGATCAACGTGTATCGAAGCGACGCGATCTCGATCGCGGGCATGCAGATCGCGGATCCCGACGGCAAGATATATGACTTTGTCGCATTCCCGGAAACGCTCACGATCCCCTCGAACTTTTATCAGGGCACGTGCATGATCGATGGTAAGGAAGTGCCGTGCTTCAGAAAAGACGGTGTGGTCAGCGTTCTGATCTACCTCAAAGAGGAGGGCACCGAGCCGGGTCTTTATATCTACAACCATATCACCGGAACTCTGCGTCTTTACGAGCCCGGTAACATGCTCCTTCGTTCTTCGTTGATCCTGACTGTTGAAAAGCTCCCCGTGGGCGTTATGGTTCCGGACGGTTTTACTCCGGCGAAGGTTTCCTACGGATCCATCGAGATCGACGGATTTGTTTCCAAAGACAAGAAGACCAGCATCGCGTATCTGCGTTCCGAAGACGGCAAGGCGCAGTTCTATGTTATCGATTCGCAAAACGGAGATTTCTATCCGTACAAAGCTCAGGCTACCCGACACAATATGTTTTTGTATTTATTCATTGTTTGTGCTAGTATAGCTTTTGTTGAAGCGCTGATTATTGCTTTGCTTTTCTATCGCAATCGTTTGCGCTACAGACAGAAGGCAAAGCCAAGGAGAGTATGATGGCACAAGAAAATGAATCATCCAAAATTAAGGCATTGATGAAGAACGAGAAGATCCGTGAACTGTTCTGGTATTTCGTATTCGGAGTCTTAACGACGGTGGTGAATTTTATTGCCTTTGCGATCCTCCGCAACACTCTGCACGCAGAGTGGCCGGTCAATATCTTCGGATGGTCTTTCGACCTGTTCGTTACATTTCTCAACTCGATCGCCTGGGTCGTCGCGATCGTATTCGCGTATGTTACCAACAAGCTCTTCGTTTTCCATACGAAGGGCAACGTAGTAAAGGAATTCATCAGTTTCGTCGTTGCCCGTCTTTTCACATTCTTCGCGTTTGAAGTCGGTATGTTTTCTCTCGGCGTTATGGTCATGGAAAACGCGCTTCATATGCCCGAGGACGATATCCTGATCGAGCTTTTCGGTTTCAAAATCGCCAATGTGTTTATCATAAAGATCATCGTGGCTGTCTTTGTTGTTGTTGCCAACTACATTTTCAGCAAACTCTTTATTTTCAAGAAGAAAAAAGATTCGAAAGAAGAGGCACCGGCGGAGACATAACATGATCGATATCCGTGCACCGCAATTCCTGCAGACAGCCAACAAATTCGGGATCAAGCTGGGACTTGACCGCATGCAGGCTCTTATGGGCAAGCTTTCTCATCCGGAAAATGCACTGAAGGCATTTCATATCGCAGGTACCAACGGAAAAGGTTCCGTCAGTGCGACCTGTGCGTCGATCCTTGCCTGGGAAGGCTATAAGGTCGGACTTTATACATCCCCGTTTCTGGAGCGTTTTTCGGAACGAATCCGTATCTTAGACGGCAGAAAGGGCCTTCTTTCCTGGGAAGAAGACGATACCTACGGCGAGATCGATCCTGCGTCTTTGCAGGAACTTTCCGACCTGGTAGAAGAAAAGGTGAAGGAACTCCTTTCCGAAGGAGAAGAACACCCGACAGAATTTGAACTGGTCACCGCGGTGGCATTTCTCTATTTCCAAAGACAAAACTGTGATTATGTTGTATTAGAGACGGGCCTTGGCGGAAGACTTGATTCCACTAATGTGATTCAAAAACCGGAAGCCACCCTCATCACGGCTTTGGGTTTTGACCATATGGACCGTCTCGGAGATACACTTGCCAAGATCGCAGGCGAAAAAGGCGGCATCATCAAAGAAGGCTGCCCGGTATTTGCCATGGATACGCATCAGGCCGCGGTCAGTGAGGAAGACGCCGAAGCGGCGAAGACCGTTCTTGAAAACATCGCGTCCGAAAAGCACGCGCCGCTTACCTTTATCCCGA
Organism: Clostridiales bacterium; assembly: GCA_017962145.1. GTDB lineage: Bacteria > Bacillota > Clostridia > Saccharofermentanales > Saccharofermentanaceae > Scatonaster. Next base: position 15,654 of record JAGCVX010000039.1, read on the forward strand.
ACGATCTGGCCACACCGGTCGCTTCCGATCTTGACGGACAGACATTCCGCATCGGAGAAGATGAGTATAAGATGAAGCTTCACGGTCAGTACCAGCTGAGCAATGTAGGCCTTGCGATCTCTGCCATGAAGGGTTTCGTTTCCGAAGAAGCGATCCGCGAAGGCGTCAAGCATACCACCTGGAAGGGAAGACTCGAGGTCGTCTCGCAGGATCCGGTCGTCATTTTAGACGGCGCCCATAACCCGCAGGGCATGACCTCATTTGTAGATTTTGTTTCCGACATGCCGGCGCTTTCCCGCCAGAAGCCCTGTGAGATCATCATGGGCGTCATGGCCGATAAGGATGTGCAGCAGATGCTTCAGATCTTGGTAGAAAGATGGGCGGTACCGCTCGGTCGGATCACTCTCGTGACTCCGGACCAGAAACGTGCCATGCGTGCCGAAGATCTCAAGAACAGCTGGGCGGATGCACTCCTTGCGGGGAAAGCGTTTTACAATTCAAACTCGTGTATGTATAATGCAAGGGAAAAACTTTCCGCAATCGACGACGCGCCTTCTGCATGTGAACTGGCCGTCCGTCGGGCACGAGCTTCAAAAAGCCCGCTGTACGTAGTCGGATCGCTCTATCTGCTTGGTGAAGTCAGAGGCACGATCCTCAAAGAATTAAAAGAAGGAAAGTAAGGAAGAAGAGGAAACGGATAATATGGATTGGCATACGATAGGACAGACGATACCGGAGATCACATTGCGTGACCTGGTCGTTTTCCGCCTTCCGCCGGAAGAAGCGGAGCAGTTGGTGCGCCAGTACAACCGTGCTCTTTTTAATCTCAATAATGACGGTGCCGATGTATCCATCATCACACTCAAGAAGATCATCACGGATTTCCCGGACTGGGGCGAGCCTTCGCTTCTTTTCGGAATCAGTGTGGCCCAGTGTGAAGAATACCATCGCTCCATCTCCTGCTTCGAGCATGCCCTGACCTGCGGTCTGCATTCCCAGGAACTGACGGAACTTGCGCAGTACTGCCTTTCCGAAGCCAAGAAGGATGCCGAAGAAGCACTGCTGACAGATAATAAGAATGAAGAAGAATCTCCGTTAAAGGCACTGTCGTCTGCCATCACCCGTCCGGAATCGCCCATGATCGCCGAAAGCGAGAACCGAGAGCGAATCCACGTGCAGGCACCGATCCTGATCAAGGCTCCGAGAAAGCCGAGAAAGAGAAGGATCGCAACCGAAAAGGAGATCCGCGACGCCCTGATGCAGTCCACTTCTTCCAACGGTGAGATCCCGGATGACGAGATCGAAGTGGATTTCCCGAAAACACCTGCGGAAAAGATGCGTATGACCGTGATCGCGATCGCGATCCTCGCCGTGATGGTGGGACTGTTTTTCCTGATCAAGTATGTGATCGTTCCGGCAGTCGCCCGTTCTTCCGAAAAGGCCAAAGCCGGCGAGCAGGTGGAATACCTGATCGATAAGCTTGAAGCGAATAAAGAAGATCCGGAATGTTCTTCGATCCTCGCAGAATATAACAAGAAGTATTCGACGAAGAAAAAGAAGACGACGGAATCCACGACCGATCCGACCGGCGGAGAAGACCCGAACCAGACAGACCCGGATGCAGCTGCAGCCGATTAAGATATAGATAGTAGGAGTGATTGATCTATGATGTACATAAGCACAAGAGGATATGAAAAGAAGTTTTCCGCATCGGAAGCCATCAAGCAGGGTATCGCCCCGGATGGCGGACTTTTCGTGCCGGAGACCGTCCCGCAGCTTTCTAAGGGCGAGATCATGGCGATGACGGAGATGAGCTATCCGCAGATCTCCGCGACCGTCCTTTCCAAGTTCCTCACGGATTTCACTTACGATGAACTCCTCTCTTATACCGAGCAGGCATATAGCGAAGAGAAGTTCGGCGAAAATCCGGTTCCGCTGGTACAGCTCAACAAGTACAATCCCAGAGAATATATGCTTGAACTGTGGCACGGCCCGACGGCTGCATTTAAAGATGTAGCACTGCAGCTTCTGCCGCACCTGATGACCGCGTCCGCAAGAAAGACCGGTGAGAACAGAAAGATCTGCATCCTCACTGCGACATCCGGTGATACAGGTAAGGCCGCACTCGAAGGTTTCAAGGATCTTCCGGGAACCGAAGTCATCGTCTTCTATCCGTCGGAAGGAGTTTCCGATGCCCAGAAGCAGCAGATGATCACTACAGAAGGTAAGAACGTTCACGTAGTTGCAGTAAACGGCTGCTTCGACGATGCCCAGTCCGGTGTTAAGGCCATCTTCGGTGACCCGGCAGTTGCAGAAGAACTCAACAGCAACGGCTGTGTTCTTTCTTCCGCGAACTCCATCAACTGGGGCCGTCTCGTACCGCAGATCGCATACTATGTTGCATCGTATGTTGAGCTTCTCAAGTACGAAGAGTTCAACTTCGGCGAGAAGATGAATGTGGTTGTTCCGACAGGTAACTTCGGTAATATCCTGGCGGCATGGTATGCCAAGAAGATGGGTATCCCGGTAAAGAAACTCATCTGCGCATCGAACAAGAACAAGGTCCTTTCCGACTTCTTCCGAAGCGGTACCTATGACAGAAACCGTGAGTTCTTTAAGACCAACTCTCCGTCTATGGATATCCTGATCTCCAGTAACCTCGAAAGACTTCTTTTCGAAGTGACCGATAAAAATGCACAGAAGACCGCGCAGTGGATGGAAGACCTCAAGACCAAGGGAACCTATTCCGTTGATCCGGAAACACTGCACACTCTTCAGACAACATTTGTCGGTGGTTTCGCAGATGAAGCGGGCATCATGAAGACGATCCGTGAAGTCTATGACCGCTGCGATAACGTAGTCGATACTCATACTGCGGTAGGCTTTAATATCTACAGCCGTTACTATCAGCGTTCCGGTGATGAGACCAAGACGGTCTTCGTTTCGACCGCCAGCCCGTTCAAGTTCGCACCGGCCGTTATGGATGCGCTCAACGGTGCCGGGTACAGCAACGGCCGTTCCAACGAAGTGATCACGAACGAGCTCTCCGAGGAAAGCGGACTTCCGATCCCGACCGGTCTTAAGGACATCAACAAGAAGCCGATCCTGCACAACCTGCTGATCGAAAAAGAGCAGATGCGTCAGACGGTCCTGGATATCCTGAAGAAGGCATAATATGGCAAAGCCGGCGAAAGAATGTCTGCATTCCGGTGATCTTTATATTCCTTCCGATCCCGAAGTCTTTAACGAGCAGCTCCGCTGTCTCGATAAACTGGCGGAACTGAACGCATGCAAACCGTCCGATGTGGCGCGCCGCGAAGCGATCTGCAAGGAGATCTTTGCCGAGTTCGGCGAAGGTTCATATGTCGAGCTGCCGTTTCATTCCAATTTCGGTGGTAAGCACTGTCATCTCGGAAAATATGTCTACATGAATTTCAACTGCACGCTGACCGACGATACGCACATCTACATCGGCGACTATACCATGTTCGGACCGAATTGCGTGATCGCGACAGCCGGACATCCGATCGATCCGGATCTTCGAAGACAGGGATACCAGTATAACTTCCCCGTACATATCGGAAAGAACTGCTGGCTCGGCGCAGGCGTCATCGTCACACCCGGCGTAACGATCGGGGACAATGTCGTCATCGGGGCGGGAAGTGTAGTCACAAAAGACATCCCGAGCAATGTCGTTGCGATGGGCACCCCGTGCAAAGTGGTGCGCGAAGTCAACGAGCACGACAAAGAGTTTTATTTCAGAGACCGCCGTATCGCTGACAGTCTTACTGACTGAGAAAAAAGATCCGCGCCTTTTCGGAAGACACGGATCTGAAAGTCGATTTATCTTCTTTTCTTTTTAGCGTTCGTGAATATCGTCGAGTCTGAGACCTTCGTTATGCTCGAGCGCCCAGGAGATCGCCCATTCCGATTCGAAAAGTACGACCGGCATCTCGTCTCGGTCGAGAACGAGCATGGACGTCGACGTCAAAGTCAGCTTTGAAAAATCGATATCGGCATTCTCATTCTCTTTCGCGCACCATCTGGCGAAGCGGTAGTTGAGGTTATTTCTCAGGATATCTACACCATACTCGGTCTTCAGGCGATGCTCGAGTACTTCAAACTGCAGCACGCCGACAACGCCCATGATGTAAGTCTCGGTACCGATGCCCGGCTGCTTGTAAAGCTGGACGGCACCTTCTTCGGACAGCTGCTCGATACCCTTGAGGAACTGCTTTCTCTTCATGGAATCCTTAGGCTGGACCCTTGCGAAATGCTCCGGCGGGAATACCGGGATGTTGGCGAAGTTGAAGTTCTTCGAAGAGGTGGTGACAGTATCTCCGATACGGAAGATGCCCGGATCGAAAAGACCGATGATGTCGCCTGCATATGCATCTTCGACGATCGTTCTGTCCTGTGCCATAAACTGCTGCGGCTGAGCCAGCGTGATCTTTTTTCCGGTGCGCATGTGTTTAACGTTCATGCCCTTTTCAAACTTACCGGAGCAGATACGCATGAAGGACATACGGTCTCTGTGGTTCGGGTCCATGTTTGCCTGGATCTTAAATACGAAGCCGGAGAAATAATCTTCAGTCGGTTCTACGATGCCTTCGGAAGTCTCGTGGGACTGCGGTCCGGGAGCGATCTCGAGGAACTTTTTCAGGAAAGGCTCGACACCGAAGTTCGTGATCGCGGATCCGAAGAATACCGGAGTCAGTTCACCGGAGAGGATCTTGTCGAGATCGAAGGGGTCACCGGCCATATCGAGAAGCTCGATGTCGTTCTTAAGAGTCTCATAGTGGTGATCGCTCAGGATCTTCTTGAGCGCTTCTTCGTCGTTGATGCCGGCGCTGATGGACTTGACCATGGAAGCACCGTGGTCTTTGGTCTCGTTATCGAAGAGGAGAACTTCCTCGGATTCTCTGACATATACGCCCTGGAAGTCACCGTCGGTGCCGATCGGCCAGTTGATCGGAGTACTGCGGATACCCAGTACCTTTTCCAGTTCGTCGATCAGGTCGAAAGGATTCTTGGCGGCACGGTCCATCTTGTTGATGAATGTGAAGATCGGAATACCGCGCTTTCTACATACGGTAAAAAGCTTGATGGTCTGGGCCTCGACACCTTTCGCACCGTCAAGGAGCATGACTGCGGCGTCCGCGGCACAGAGTGTACGGTACGTATCTTCCGAGAAGTCCTGGTGACCGGGGGTATCGAGAATATTGATGCAGTAACCATCGTAGTTGAACTGCATGACGGACGAAGTAACGGAAATACCACGCTGCTTTTCGATCTCCATCCAGTCGGAGGTCGCATGGTGCGCGGCTTTTCTGGCCTTGACGGAACCGGCCATATGGATGGCGCCTCCGTAAAGAAGGAGTTTCTCCGTCATGGTCGTCTTACCGGCGTCCGGGTGCGAGATGATCGCGAAGGTACGGCGGCGCTGTATCTCATTGATTATTTTTTCGTCCATAGTTCATGCCTTCCTGGTTTGGTTACGTAAAAATACGATATAATAGAACTGGTTGTTTTTTTGATAGTGCATTTCACTGGAAAACAAGCCAAATTATTATATCAGCCTTACTCTGATAGGGCAAGAAAAAGAGGTGCGTATGCCCGGAAAAGATGTTAGATTGGCAGTGCTTATCGACGCGGATAACATTTCTGCTGCATATATCAAGCCCATGATGCTCGAGATCGCGCGTTATGGCAATCCTACGATCAAGCGTATCTACGGCGACTGGACCAAGCCGCAGCTGGGCCCCTGGAAGCAGGTCCTTCTCGATCACGCCATCTCCCCGGTACAGCAATTCGGCTATACCAGCGGCAAGAACGCGACGGATTCATCCCTGATCATCGATGCGATGGATATTCTTTATACCGAGCAGGTCGACGGATTCTGCCTGGTCAGTTCCGACAGCGACTTTACCCGTCTTGCGACAAGACTTCGTGAGGCCGGAAAGATCGTCTACGGTATCGGCGAGCAGAAGACTCCGACTCCGTTTGTGGCGGCATGCGACCGTTTCCTGTTTCTGGAGATCCTCGCACCGAAGGAAAAGAAGACCCGAAACCTGTTCGGCGGTCTGATCGGAAAGAACTCTTCGGATTCTTCTTCGACAGTGGATACGGAAAGTAAAAAAGTCACCATCAAGGTACAAAAGGGCGAACAGGAAGAGCCCGAAGAAAAAGAGAAGACCGAGCGCACGATCCAGTATATGGACGATGCGACCTGCGAGCTGATCAGCAGCTCGATCTCGGATCTGGCAGACGAAGACGGCTGGGCGTTCCTCGGCGACGTCGGAAACCTCGTCAACAAGAAGAGCCCTTCCTTCGACGCCAGAAACTATGGATATTCGAAGATGAGCAAACTGATGCAGTCTTTGGATTTTGTGGAGTGCGAATTGCGGGTCAACGAAAAGAATCCGCAGGTCAAACTGATATATGTTCGCAACAAGGAGGATAATTGAAAGTGCGAAGAAGTGCAGGTGTTTTATTACACATCACATCCCTGCCGGGAGAGTATGGGATAGGTGGTTTTGGAAAAGAAGCCGAAGCCTTTGCCAAGAAACTGAAGGAAGCCGGAATGGGGTACTGGCAGGTCCTTCCGTTTACCAATCCGGGATCGGGAGATTCCCCGTATCAGAGTGATTCCGCATTTGCCGGAAGCCCGCTGATCATCGACCCGGAGGACCTTTACGAAAGAAAACTTCTGACAAAAGAAGAACTCGAAGCATGTAAGTTTCCGGGTTCCTGCTACAGCGTAGATTACGCGTGGGTCAGAGAAAACCGCATGCAGATGTTAAAGAACGCATTTGCCAAGATCGATGACGAGACAAGATCCGCCATGAAGATCTTCGAGAAAGAAAATGACTGGGTCACGGAAGTCAAACTCTTCCAGGCCATCAAGGAATCCCAGGGTCAGAAAGCCTGGTGGGAGTGGGACGACAAAACGCTCATGAAGCACGATGCCAAGGCCCTGACGTTCTTCTCCGACAAGAATAAAGAGCTCTGCGATTTCTATCTTTTCATCCAGTACATCTTCTACGATCAGTGGACGAAACTGAAAAAGAAGATCAACGAGATCGGCATCGAGGTCATCGGTGATATCCCGATCTACGTAAGCGGCGACAGCTGCGATGTCTGGGCAAACAGAAAACTCTTCCAGATGAATAAGGACGGTTCCTTTAAAAGTGTTGCCGGAGTTCCGCCGGATTATTTCTGCGAGGACGGCCAGCTCTGGGGCAACCCCGTTTACGACTGGGATGCGCATGAAAAGGATAACTACGCATGGTGGCTTTCCCGTCTGCATCAGAACTTCAAGCTCTACGATGTGATCCGCATCGACCATTTCCGCGGATTCTCGCGTTTCTATGCCTGCCCGGCAGATGCGGAAAATGCAAGAAACGGCAAGTGGTATCCGGGTCCGGCCATGAAGCTCTGGAACCGCATCTTCGAAGAATTCGGAAAGCATCCGGCGATCTTTGCCGAAGATCTCGGCGAGACCGACGACGAACTGATTCATTTCCTCGAAGAGACAGGTCTTCCGACGATGCGTGTTCTGCAGTTCGGTATGGTGCCGCACGACGACAGCAAGCACATGCCGCACAACTATCCGGAAAACTGCATTGCCTACACCGGCACACACGACAACAACACGCTTCTGGGCTGGCTTTGGGAAGCTTCCGAAGACGACCGCAGATTCGCGCTCGAGTACTGCCGCTTCCATGGTGACAACTGGGGCGACGGCGGTGTCCACGCGCCGGCCTGCCGTGCGATGCTGACTACCGTCTGGTCCTCTGCCGCCAAACTTGCGATCGCGCCGCTTCAGGACGTGATGGGATTTGGTTCGGATACGAGAATGAATGCACCGGGCATGCCCACAGGTCAGTGGCGCATCCGTTTCGGTGCGGACTCCATCAACCAGATGGACACCAAGTGGCTCAGTAAGCTCAACTGGGTCTATAAGAGATTCTGATCAAACCGCGCCTTCGGGAAATGCACTTTCCCGGAGGCGTTTTTGCCTCGCCTCATACATCGATAAGGAGGGATCTTATGGAAAAATATATGCTCTCGATCGACCAGGGAACGACAAGTTCCCGCGCCATGATCTTCCGAAACGACGGAACCTGTGTCGCATCGGCACAAGAACCCTTTGAACAGCATTTCCCGAAGCCCGGCTGGGTGGAACACGATCCGGAGGATCTGTGGAATACGGTATGCGACTGTATCCGCCAGGCACTCGCGAAAGCAAACATCCAGAAAGGCCAGATCGCCGGTATCGGTATCACGAACCAGCGAGAGACGACGATCCTCTGGGAGAAGAGTACGGGCCGCCCGGTCTATAACGCGATCGTATGGCAGTGCAGAAGAACGGCTCCGCTCGTGGAGAAGATGAAAGAGTCCGACCCGGATTTTGCCGATAAGGTCTTAGAGAAGACGGGCCTGGTTCCGGATGCATATTTTTCCGCGACGAAGATCCAGTGGATCCTCGAAGAGGTACCCGGTCTAAAGGCAAGAGCCGGTCAGGGAGAGATCCTTTTCGGTACTGTCGACAGCTGGATCCTTTACCGCCTGACAGGTGGCAGATCTCATGCCACAGATTACTCCAACGCCTCCCGTACGATGCTGTTTAACATTGTTACATTGTCCTGGGACGAGGAGCTTTGCAGGTATTTCCATATTCCGATGTGCATGCTTCCGAAGGCGCTTCCGGGTGCCTCGGAATTCGGTTATGTGACCACCGATATCCCCGGTCTGGAAGCCATCGGCGGAGTCGGGATCTATGGTATCCTCGGCGATCAGCCGGCAGCGCTTTTCGGACAGACATGCTTTGACAAAGGCGACATCAAGAACACATACGGAACCGGCTGCTTCACTCTCATGAACGTCGGCGACAGCCCGCTGGTTTCTAAGAGAGGCCTGGTCACTTCGGCGGCCTGGTCCTTTGGTGGAAAGACCACCTACGCGATGGAGGGCAGTGTATTTAACGGAGGATCCACGATCCAGTGGCTCCGTGATGAATTGAAACTGATCGACCACGCGTCGGACTGCGATGTGCTGGCCGAGACCGTTCCGGACAACGCAGGTGTCTATCTCGTTCCGGCCTTCTCCGGGCTTGGCGCACCATACTGGGATATGTATGCCCGAGGCGCGATCCTCGGTCTGACACGAGGCACGACCAAGGCACATATCGCTCGTGCCGCGCTCGAAGGTATCGCGTATCAGGTATATGATCTGGTCAACCTCATGCAGGAAGAAGCAGGCTGTCCCATCACGACGCTGAAGGTGGACGGCGGTGCCAGCGTCAGCCGTTTCATGATGCAGTTCCAGGCAGATATCTTAAACTGCAGTGTCGACCGCGCCAAAGAGCGTGAAACAACTTCACAAGGCGTAGCATATTTAGCCGGATTATATTGTGAATATTGGAAAGATATAGACGAATTGCGCAAGCTCCGTCACTGTGATACTCTTTTTGTTGCGGCGATGAAGGAAGAAGAGAGAACACGCCTGATCCAAAACTGGAAGAAGGCCGTCTCACGTGCAGCCGCATGGGAGGAAAAAGAATCGTGAATACGTTATTTCTGGTTTTTCTGAAGATCGTAGTCGCTGTAGCGATCGGTTTTCTGCTTCGTAAACACAGAGTACTGGATGAACGTATGCAGAAGGGTCTTTCGGACATGCTTCTTCGCGCGATCCTTCCGTTTAGTATCCTCGCTTCTGCGAACTACCCGAAATCCGACGACGTATTCCGTGGCATGATCGCGGCATTTATCGCGGCGGTGATCTACTATTCCGTTTCGCTCGTGATCCTTCGTGCGATCAGTAAGAAGCTTCCTTTCCAGGACAACGAAAAACGTGTCTTTGTTACCATGACCACTTTCGCAAACACCAGTTTCGTAGGATTCCCGGTCATGTCGGCCCTCTATGGCGACCACGGCCTTCTCCTGGCAGTCGTCTTTAATATGGCTTATAACATCTTTATGTACACATATGGCGTGCATCTTCTCAGCGGCAAGTCCGGTGACTGGAAAGAGGTCTTCCTCAATCCTGTGACCATTTCCTCGGTCGTTGCGATCGCGATCTTTGTCTCTCCGTGGACACTGCCTGTTTATGTATCGGATCCGATCACGCTTATTTCCAACATGACGGTTCCGCTTTCCATGATCATCATCGGATCGAACCTGGCCACGCTTCCGTTCCAAAAAGTATTAAGCGACCCCAAGTCATATCTGGTATCGCTGATGCGTCTTCTGATCATCCCGGGAAGCGTGATGCTCTGCGTATTCCTGCTTTATAAGATGTTCCCGATGCTGCCGACGACCGCTTCAGTCATCGTTCTGATGTGCGCACTGCCTTGCGGCTCGATGAATGTTATCCTGTCTGAAAAGTATAACTGCGCGCCGGATTACGCTGCACGCGCGACAGTACAGAGCATGATCCTTACACTGATCACGCTTCCGCTGATGGTTTTCTTCTGCATGAAAATGTTTGTATGAATCAGGAAACGATTCCGGCCTTGCTGGGCTCGGAAGTGGAATCCGGTGTAGTACGGATCCAGTAATTCTCGTTATAGATATCATCCAGTTCACTATAATATGTCTGCTCGTAGACACCGCCATCCGCAAGGATCGTACGGCGAGAAGGCTCGTTGTCTGTGTGGCAGACGACAAGGACCTTCGAGTGGCCGAGGATCTTCGCGTAAGGAAGCGCCATCGCCAGCATTCTCTTTCCATATCCGCGACGACGCTCGGAAGGACGTACGGAGTAGGAGATGTGGCCACCGTGCTTGGACATATAGTCATTCAGCTCATGTTTTACTTCGATCATACCGACCGGAAGACCGTCTGACATGCGGAATGCCACAAAGATGGTGGACGGCATGTAGTACGAAGGCGCGGTCTTTCTGGACTTGAGAGACTGCACAAAATCAAACCACTCCGCGATATCTTCATAGGACTGAAGAAGAGCCGAACCGAAGATATTCTCTTCGCCCCAGTTCGTGTATTCATCACGGAAATCTTCCAGTTCTTCGGCAAAGTCCGTCGATGGCGTGGTCAGGATGATGGCATCGTCCGGAACGTGGGCAACGCAGGTGAGCGGGTCCGAAAAATCGAACTCATATACTTCAAAATCACTTTCCGGAACATGACCGACAACGAAGAGAGTATTTCTCTCCGCATAATACTCGGCACCGCACCAGATAAAATCACTGCCGGTACTAAGTGCTTCATCAGAATAATAACGGTGCTCGGACAGCGATTCCAGATCCAAAACAGAAAAACCGAAACGGTCACGACGGAAAAGATAATAGGTGATACCGTTTTTATGGTTGATCATCTCGCTTAAGGGCTCGGCATTGTCGAGGCACTCATAACGAAGGATCAGATCATGTTCGGGTGAATAAAGGGCATAGCGGGCAGCGATCCTGTGTTCATCTTCCAGATCACATTCGTATGTCTCGCAGACTAAGGAATAACCATTGGCGAAATACCCTTCGTCACGGTTTCTTCGATTTTCTTCACGAAACAGGATCTCACATTCCCGATTATATCGTTCCGCATATTCAACTGAAAATGCGACATTTCTCATAAAAAACTACCTGCTCTCCGACGCCGCGATACAGCGCCGAAATCTTGTCAAATACGAATAAATCAAGTGTAGCATATTAGACAATAATTGACAATCTTACAAACAAATTTTATATTATAGAGTGAAGTAGGAGGGTCGTATTTTTATGGAAATTGCTTTTCATTGTCCGAACTGCCTGGCTGATCTTATCTATGATGAGTCCAGAAAGTATACATGTTGCTTCTGTCATACTGAACTGACCGCCAAGGATGAAGTAACTGAACTCGAAGGCGGTTATTATGTGGGTGATGCTTGGAATGAAAAGCTATACCACGAATTCCACTGTGAAGACTGCGGAAGCGACTTCATCATGAAGGCTGCCGCCAAGCACGAGTGCCCGATCTGCTCTTCCGCGGCAGTAAAGGATAAAGGTGAGATGATCGGTGCGATGCCGAGACGAGCGATCCCTTTTGTCCATACCAAGCAGCAGGCTGAGGAGATGTTCCTCGATTATATCCGTAACAATTCCGCTGTAGGCCGTACACTGGCGACCGATGAGAATAAAGCACTTCTTCATAAGGTATATGTACCTTGCTGGGTATTTACATATGAAGTCGTAGCACACGCCCGTCTGACAGCGATGATCAGAAATAAAGCAAACGAACAGAAGACCATCATGGGAATCAATGCACCGGATCAGCTGGTGGAACTGCTTTCTCCTATTAAGTCCTCTTTCTCTCGTTTCCAGCAGAACCGCAAAGGCGCGGTAAAGGATCCTTCCTCCATGCCTTCCGAGCATATCACAGGTGGTGTGCTTTCCTGGCAGGGAATTCCTTTCGATGCTTCCGGACTTCTCGAGGACAACCTGATCAACTCGGTTCAGCCGTATGACCAGTCCAAGCTTGTTACCCTTACCGATAAGCTCCTTATGGATGCTCCGGTCCTGAGTATCACGAAAGACCCGATCTCCTGCATGCAGGAATTCATGGAAAGAGTAAAGAAGTGGACACGCCAGATGATCATGGACGCCCATTCCGATTCCTACGATATCTCTTTCTTCTCCGATAAGACCGACTACCCGCTGGGTATCGGTGAACTGGTTCTTTTCCCGATCTGGTACATGAGGGGCGAATATATGGGACGTGAGTTCTATTTCGCGATGAACGGCCAGAATGGTGAAGTATACGGCAACATCCCGATGTCGAAAGTATCTTCGAAGAATGTCGGTATCACATACCAGCAGTATTGGGACAAGTCCCGCTGCACGGCTCTTAGCGATACACACTTCGAGTTCAATATTCACGATCCGAATATCGAGATCCTGGACTATTCTTTCTTCGAAAAGCCGCGTGATTCGCGCGTGACTGCAGAGGGAAGAAAGAAACCGGCTCCGCAGATCGAGGATCTTTCACAGCTCGAAGAGGAAAAGCCGGCGGCTCCGAAAGCAGATGCTGCGAAAAAGCCTCTCTCCAAGCTGGATGTTCAGATCAGCAACCTCAAGCCGAACGGCAAGAAACTGACCAAAGAAGAAGAGCAGCAGCGCGCTCGTGAGATGACCGCCAGACTTCGTGTAGCCGCAAAAGAGAAGCCGAAGGGCGATATGTCCGCGGCATCGGAAGCTCCGAGCTGGGCAAAGGCCGTTACACCTCCGCCGTCTGTAGCCAACGCAGGATCCCGTCCTGTACGTACCAAAAAGCCGGCTATGGACAGACCGAGTACGGCTTCGTCCGGTAATAAGCCGCTTTGGGAAAGAGATCCGGACAGCGAGATCAAGAATAATCCGGCTGTTGCCAAGAAGGCATCCATGGCCGAGCAGATCGCACGCGCCAGCCAGGGTGAAGTGATCGATCCGGAAGAACTCAGAAGACAGGAACAGGAAGCACAGCAGATGCAGGAAGCCGGCGGTATCGTTGCCGAGGCCAGAAAAGCAAGACCTGCTTCTACTGCGATCTGGGATCGTCAGGAACCGGATTTCACAGAACTGGAGATGCCGAGATATCCGCAGATCCCCGATATGCCTGCATTCCCGCAGGATACGCAAGCTTCCTCTGCGCCGAGTAGAGACGACAGTGCAGTCCGTAAGAATCCGCATTTTGTTGACCTCAAGAGCAGAGAAGCAAGAGCGGCAGAGATGGCAGCGGCAGCTTTAAAACCGAGCACAACGCCGTTTAGAACGCTCCATCAGGAACCGGAACAGCCGGCGCATCCGTCGCTTGTTGAGAGTGCCGATGACGTTCTGATGGCAGCAAGAGATGAAGTAAACAGAATGTACGAAGAAGCAGAAGCTTCTCCTTATATGGAAGATTATTCCTCTGAAGGATCCTATGAAGAGTATCCGACCGAGTCTTTCGAAGACCAGATCGAGATGCCGGAGTATCCGATCGCAGAAGAGATCCCGATGCCGGAAGTAAAACCGGAAGAGATCGAACCGCAGGAGCCGCAGGCTGAAGAACCGCAGCGCTTCGATGAAGTCGTGGAGAACGGCGATAATGAGGACATGATGGCCACCATCACATTCTCCTTTAATAAGAAGAATGCCCAGAAGCGTCAGGAAAAGAACACGATGTCCGGTACATCGATCCCGCGCCGCACGGATGACCAGCCGGCTCCGGAACGTGGTATGGATATCATGAATTCCGAATACGATGTCGGCGTTCTTCCGTCGAAAGAAAAGAATTACGAAGATGAAGGCTCCGAGCCGCGTGAGATCACGCCGAGCGGCCTCAACGCGACAGAGAACTATATCGGAAGAGAAGAGAACGACAGACCTCTGGCATATCGTCCGGTAGCTCCTCTGGCAAAGCCGCGTGGAGATGTTTATGTAGAAGAAGTAGACACCCATCCGGAACTCGATGAGAATAACCGTCCGCTGGCAACCCGTCCGCTGGCTCCGCTGGCGCGCGTTACCGATGTACAGCCCAGTGCCGAGTATATCGCTGAAAACGGAATGGACGACGGCATTCACCAGATCCCGTCTATCGTCAGTGGTTCGAAGGGCAGATGGGGTGAGATGCCGGAAGCAACCGAGACACCTTCCTGGGCAAAGCCGCAGCATTCTTCTGATTCTCCGTTTGCCGGATCAAGAGACCGTCGTAAGAGACCGTCCCGTGAAGAACTGATGGCTCAGGATCGTGATGCTCAGGATAAGATGGAAAGAGCTATGTATCAGCAGCAGGAAGAGGTCCAGGATCGTTCTTCTGCATTCAGAAGACCCGGATATGATCCGGATGCATCCCGCCCGCAGGAGCAGCAGAGACCTGCCGCAGGCAGACCGGGTGCAAGACCGGGTGCAAGACCGGCTGCAGATTCTTCCATGAAGAGAGAGACCGCCGCAAGATCGAACGAGAATGTTCCGATCTGGGAACGTGTACCGGAAACCGACGGACCGATCCCGTCCTGGGGTGCATTTGCAGGCGCTTCCAACGACGATCGTCCGAGAGGATCCCTCATGAAGCCGAAGGATCAGATCATC
The DNA here is from genome assembly GCA_017962145.1 of Clostridiales bacterium. Classification (GTDB taxonomy): domain Bacteria; phylum Bacillota; class Clostridia; order Saccharofermentanales; family Saccharofermentanaceae; genus Scatonaster. Next base: position 30,694 of record JAGCVX010000039.1, read on the forward strand.
GATGTCGAAAAGCCGCGTGAGCGTCCTTCCCTTTTGAAGAATGAGAACGATTCCAGAGAGAAACTGCCGAGTTCGACAAATCAGCTTGCAGGTGAAGTACGTGAGGTCATGCCCCGTTCGCAGTCTTCTGCAGGAGCAAGAGAAGTACCTGTACGTCCGCAGCCGCATCGTCCGCCGAATGTAGAGCATAAAGAGCCGCATCGTCCGCCGAACATTAATCGCGAACCACATCGTCCGCCGAATATTAATCGTCCGGAACCGCCGGTAAGAGCTTCCAGCCTGCGTCCGGGTGCATCTTCGGGCCCGTCCGGTATCGAAGTATCTATGCCGACACGTCGTCCTGCTGCACCGCAGCAGCCTGAAGAGCAGCAGCAATCTCCGTTTGCTGCAGAGCGTCCGCGTACTTTCGCACAGAGACGTCAGATGGAAGATGAAGAGAGACAGAGACAGGCGATGAGTCCTTTCGCTGCACCGCAGCAGGAAGAAAGAAGAAGCCCGTTCGTTCCGAATCGCAATGCATATGAGGAACCGGCACGTCCGGAACCGGAAGACGATATTCCGGCACTGGCAAGATCTGCTTTCGATCCTATGCGCTCCGAACTGGCTCAGAATGAAGCCGCTGCAAAGCGCTCCATGAGCGGTATGCCCGAGTTCGATCCGGATGGACCGAGTCCGTTTAAGCCAAACAGATGATCCTTGGGTGATCGGTAAGAGTAGCAGGAGAGAAGAGAATGGATAAAGCCTATCTGTGTCCGAAGTGTTCCGCTCAGGTGATCTTGGATAATCAATCCGAGAAGATGTGCGTATTCTGTTCGACTCCGCTGAAAGAAGAGAATTCTCTTGAAAAAGTAGACTGGGGGTACTATACCCCCGGTTTTGCTTCCGGAGGAAAAACGAGGGCATATGTCTGCCGCGACTGCGGTAAAGTTCAGTATGCCCTTTTTGATTCGGATTATTCGCCGAAGCACTGCGTGTACTGTGCAAGTGAACGTGTCGAACTCGATGAGCGTGCGACCAAGAATGTGCCGAGACCTTTCCGTACCGTTCCTTTTATCTATAAGAAACTCGATGCGGTCGAAGAATATAAGAAGGCCGTAAAGAAGGAACAGCTGAAGTTTATGGGCTGTGCTTCGGATACCTATCTCAAGAAGATCACGCCTTTGTATGTTCCGTGTTTCCTCTTCGATTATCACGTATTTTCCCACTCTGTCTTAAGTGTCGTACCGATCGTGAAGGCACCAAGACAGACAGGCGAAAAAGTGTTTACTTTGCTGACTACGACAGAGCTTTCTTTCGAAGTCACGAATAATGATATCCAGCCTTATCCCAAAGAGGTTTCTTTTGAACTGGTCTGGCAGAATGTACCGATCTGCGCGTCTTCTCTGATCTCGAAAGAGACGTTCGATAAGATCTCTCCGTTTGTACTTAGAAACCGCTTCGAAGATGGCGATGTGGATGACTTGAAGAAGGCCACCATCCTTGCTGTGGATGAAGATCCGCAGGGGATCTCGGATATCCTGATCGAAGACATCAAGAAGTGGACGAAAGACTTCGTTATCTCCGAATATGTGGATCACTATTCCGTCAGTTCGTATGTGGATAAGACTGAGTATGACCGCGGTCTGGGCCAGCTGATCTACCTGCCTGTCTGGCAGATGGTATTTAAGAAGAAAAACCAGACCTATGCCTGGTATATGAACGCCATTTCCGGAGAACCGACCGATATCCTTCCGATCGAAGAAAAGAAGGAAGAGGTCAAGGAAGAAAAGCCGAAGGATCCGCTTAAGGCGATGAGTAAGAAGCGCATCAAGAAATTCTCCATCTCGGATGTCGCCCATCCGGAATTTAACCTGAATTTCCGTACTTATCTGGTCGATACGGTGGCAGCGGCCATCTCGCTTGAGACGAATCTCAACGAAGCTTCGTCAGATAAGACGCTTTACCATCTCGAAAGAAAAGTCATAAAAGGCAAAGTGGAAGTCGCGATACCGGATTCCGATGCATTCCAGAAAGAGGCTGCAGAAGAAGTCGTGAAAGGACGTCTGTCGGCGATCCCGAGTGAACCTGTGCCGCTTCCGGAAGTGCATTCACAGCTGTATCTCATGAAAGAAGAGGTCACGAAGAGATCTCTCGGACGCGGAAAACGCCTTCCGGAGAAACCGATCGACCGTAAAATCGGAAACGAAGAGTATTTTGAAGCAAACCAGGATACCCACGAGAGTCTCGCGGTGGAATTCGGTCTTTCGGACATGCCGGAATACGATCCTTCCGGACCGAATCCCTTCAAAAAGTCCAATCAATAATCAATCTTTAAACAGTGATTCTCCGTTTGACGCGATCACGTCACGGTACCAGTACGCGGAATCTTTCAGCGTACGTTTCTGCGTGTAGTAATCTACATGTACCAGACCGAAGCGTGCGTCATAACCCAGACCCCACTCGAAGTTATCCATGAAGGACCAGTGGATGTATCCCAGAAGCGGGATATTCTCTTCGGCCGCGCGGTGATATTCGCGCAGATACTTTGTCGTGAAATCGATTCTCTGGGCGTCGTGAACTTTGCCGTCAAGCATGACCCAGTCACACATCGCACAGCCGTTCTCGGTGATCATGATCGGAAGTTTATAGCGCTCATAGAAGAACTTGGCGGACCAGTACAGAACTTCCGGTGTGATGATCCAGTCGATCGCGGTAAGGCCCTCGCCGGTCTTCTCCAGAGGCTTTGGCGCGGTGATCAGGAAATCCTCTTTGGACTTCATCGAGAAATAGATATTGCATCCGTAAAAGTCCAGCGGGGTAGAAACGATGTCCCACTCTTCCTCCGTGAAATCCGGAAGATCATCGCCGAAAAATTCCTTGGCGCCGTCCGGGAATTTTCTAAGGAAGATCGGATCTGCCCACCAGGAATTGGAAAGGATATATCCGAAATCATTGAACTCGAAAGTCTTTCTTCTTGCTTCCTCGATCGCTTCCTCGGATTCGTCTTTCGGAAGGACCGAAGGACCTGTCGGAGCAAATGCGACCATAGGTGTTTTCTTTGCGTACTTTCTGATGGTTCTTACAGCAGTTCCGTGAGCGAGCAGTACGTTGTGGGACATAAGGATCACATCACGATCGCTCATGTTCAAAAACGGCGCGTGGGAGCCGTTGTAGTATCCAAGACCGATGAAGCACTGGGGCTCATTAAATGTCATCCAGTATGTGACACGGTCAGAAAGAGCCTCAACGACAGTTCTGGTATATTTGTCGAACCATCCGATGATATCGCTGTTGAGCCAGCCGCCCTTGTCGAAAACATGCTGGGGAAGATCCCAGTGATAGAGCGTGACCATCGGTTCGATGTTATTTGCGATCAGTTCATCGACCAGCTCGGAATAAAAGGAAAGACCCTTCGGGTTGACGTCACCGATTCCGTCCGGAATCACGCGCGGCCAGCTGATCGAAAAACGATATGCTTTGACACCCATCTCAACGAGAAGAGCGACATCTTCTTTGATACGGTGATAGGAATCACATGCGACATCACCATTTTCGTGATGATGTACCGGAGAACGACGGGAATGGGTATAAGTATCCCAGATGGAAGGGCCCTTGCCGTCTTCGTTCCACGCACCTTCAACCTGATACGCGGCGCCGGCAACTCCCCAGATAAAGTTTTTTGGAAAAGACATATCGCGTCCTCCTTCTGTCGATGTGATTTGAGTATATCAAATTTGTTCGTGCACATATAACAAAAAAACGTCTCAAAATAGCAAATTTAAGACATAGTTTCATAACAGAAGAATCGCAGGCAGGTGATAGATTAGTCATCTACAAAAAAAGCATTGTGTTATAATCGAAATGGTGAGGAGAACTTTATGAATATAGCTATCATTACTGATACATATTTTCCGGATATCAATGGTGTCACATCTTCGATCTACACCCTGGCGATCGCATTGCGTAAGAAGGGTCATCGAGTTTATATTTTTGCAACCTCGGAGACGAACTCTCCTATCATCCGCCGTGTAAGTAAACACCCGCCGGTATTCCGCATCCCGAGCGTGCCGATGCTTCTTGTAAAGCCCTACCGTACGACGATGCCGTATTCGTTCCGACTGGTGCAGATCTTAAAGAGACTGAAGATCGATATCATCCACACGCAGACTGAATTCTCGATGGGCTTTGTGGGACTTTCATCTTCGATGGCACTGCATCTTCCGATCGTACATACATACCACACGATGCTGGAAGATTATACCCATTATATTTTGAACGGCAAGGTCACCGGTATCATCACGCCGGAACTCGCGCAGCGTTTCAGTAAAGCGTTCTGCAATGTTCCGACAGGCCTGATCGTGCCGACTGAAAAAGTAAAGAACTGTCTTAGGGAGTATGGCGTAAAAAAGCCGATCTATGTTATCCCGACAGGTATCGATATCTCGCCTTTTAACAAAGCGAATTTCAAGAAAGAAGAGACCGATGCGCTCAAGGCCCAGCTGGGCATCCGCCCGGGTGAGAAGATCCTTCTGAGCCTGGGTCGTGTCGCAAAAGAAAAGAGCATCGACCGTATCATCGCTCAGATGCCGAAGGTCCACGAAAAGATGCCGGATGTGCGTCTTCTGATCGTGGGTGACGGACCGGCTCTGCCGGATCTGAAAGCACAGGCAGAAGCACTGCATGTGACGGATCAGGTCATCTTCGCGGGCGCTGCTCCGTATGCGGAGATCGGCAAATATTATCAGGTCGGTGATGCATTTATTTCCTGTTCGACATCGGAGACCCAGGGCCTGACATATTATGAAGCTATGGCAGCCGGTCTTCCGGTTATCGCCAGAAATGATGATGCGGTAAATGAACTGTTCATCGACGGTCAGAATGCCCGCCTCTTTAATAGCGAAGACCAGATCCCGGATATCGTCGCGGAGATTCTAAAGGATGCCGAGACCGCATCCCGCTATTCCGAGAATGCAGAAAAAACAGTTGCTTCTTATTCGGCAGAAACATTTGCAAACCGTGTAGAAGAAGCATATAAAAATGCGATCGCAAGACATGTCCGTGAGAAGGCGACACGCCGTGCAAATGTTGGTAAACTGCATTTTTCCGGGAAGTATAAATCGAAGAAGATGGTACCGCCGGAAGAAGACAAACACATTCTCACTGACGATAATTTCGAGAAACAGTCTGCGATGTCTTCTATGAAAACGGCACTGACCGGAAACGCGAAAAAAGCATACCAGACCGCATACCGATATGCGCATCTGCTGCGCTTAAGAAAGAAAGCGAAAAACTGAAAATAACCGATAGAAAAAACTTACTGATCCGCTTCCGGGTCAGTTTTTTCTTCTTCGGAAGAACTGTCGTTTTTCCGAACTACCGTGATACCGTTATAGGGATCATCCGGATCCGGTTTGACTCGGGAAGACAACTGGCTCTTCTCGATTTCTTCACGTTGCTGCATATCCGCCTGTGCTGCTTTGAGAAGACGCGGTACACTGAAGTGATAACCCTGCAGATAGTCGGCGCCGGCTTCGGTGCAAAGACGTGCCTGCGATTCATTTTCGATACCTTCCGCAACGACCTTGATCTCATTTTCATGGGCGAAATCCACGATGCTCTTAAAGAGGAGATAACCACGTTCGTTTTCAACATGGGAAGTGATCTTTCTGCTGAGCTTGATCACATCAAGAGGCATCTCCGTCAGAACGGCAAAAGAAGAAAATGCCGCGCTCGTATAATCGATCGCGATGCGGATACCGTGCTTGTGAAGGAACTGAAGATTGTTTCTGACGGTATATTCATCCTCTGCAAATCTGCCGGTGATCTCGACCATGACCAGTTGCGGATCAAATCCCGACCCTTCGATGGTACGCACGAATTCCATCACGCTTCTTTCGGTCAGTTCGATCGCCGAGAAGTTGATGCTGAAACCGTGTCCCTCATTCAGAGGGGATGTGGCATATTGCAGCGCTTCTTTTGTCATGAACATCGTCAGGTCGTGAAGACAGGATGTTTTTTCCAGGATCGGAACGAACTGTTCGGCCGTCATCTTCGAGCCGTCTTCACGGATCCATTTGGCAAGGATCTCGACGCTCTCTGCTTCGCCCGTGCGTGCGTTATGGATCGTCTGATACGATGCCTGTACACTGCCTTTTTCCAAAGCAGAAGAGAACTCACTGGCGATACTTACCGTGCCCTTATAGTAGTCGCGCATCGCTTCGGTATAGCGGCTGATCTGCTGCTCTTCGAGGAAAGAATAACGAAGCGCGATATTCGCGTTACGAAGACCTTTGGCGATATCATCATCGGGCTGAAGAACCGTAAATCCGATACGGAAAGCAAGATAGACCGGGATCTGTCGGATCAACATCGTCACGCCGTTGAGATTGTCGAGCGCAGCCAGAAGATTCTCCAGGCTTTCCTCGCTGGAAAAATGCTTCACGATAATGGCATACTCCAGTTCATTTCCCTTATACAAAGTCGCGTTCGGATAAGGCTGAAGAAGCTTTTCCAGTTCTTCTGAAGTGTGTCGGATGATGTCCTGATAAAAATCGCTTCCGAAAAGACCGAGCATATCGCCCGAACCGGTAAACGAAAGACGAAGGATCGAAAGAACGCCGTTACTAGAGATCGTCTCTTTCGGAATGCAGTTGAAGTTCAAAAGACCGGTCAGCTCGTCATGCGTGGCCAGATTCTCATAGTATCTCTCGCGCTTTCTGCTCTGCGAGGAGATCGAAGAAACAACGATGCTCATTACAACATAGATCAAAAGACGGATGATCCAGGTGTAGTCATTCATATCGCCGTGATTGATCCAGGTGGTCAGAGGACCGATCGCAAGAGCGCTGAGCACGGAGAAGAGCACGCTGTGCCATACCGGCGTATAAAGCGCGGTGACGATGATCGGCAGAAGCACAAGATTGGCAAAGACGCTCGGCGCACCACCGGTCGCATAGACCAGATAGGTAACGGCGGCAGCAAAAATATAGTTGACGATGATCGTAACTGTAAGAAATGCTTTTTTCTTATCGCGGTTTGGTGACAGCATGCCGAAAATGACCCCTCATATTGATAATGAAATTTTACAGCAGAACGAGAAAAATGGGTATATGGATTTGACTAAATTTTCATATTGTTTAGAATTGAATAGGGATAGGAAATGTTTAGGAGGAAGAAATGCGAAGACAATGGTTTCACTCGCTTTTGATGAGACGTGCAGTCATCACGTTAATACTGCTTGTCGAAATCTCTTCTTTTATCTTCCTGATCGTTGCCGGAACCATCTTTTCCGATGCCGCATCGATCCTGTTCCGTATCATCAGCATCATCGTCGCACTCTATGTAGTCAGCAAAAATGAGAAGGGCGGATACCGTCTGATCTGGGTCTTTCTGATCCTGATCTTCCCGGTCTTCGGAGGCGTGCTGTATGTGTTTTTAAACACGCAGATGACGACGAATTACTATGCCAAAAACCTCGGCCAGATCATGGAAAATACCAGTAAAGACATGCCGCTGAAAAACGATGTCCGCGCACGTCTGGAAAAAGAATATCCGGGCTACTTAAAGAATGTCGATTATCTCGAAAGAACACAGCATTTCCCGGTGTATGAAAACACAAAAACAACATACCTTTCTCCGGGTGAAGCATTCTGGCCGGTATTTCTCGAGAACCTGAAAAAAGCAGAAAAATATATCTTCCTGGAATACTTCACGATCGGTGAAGGAAAGTTCTGGGATTCGATCCTGCAGATCTTAACAGAGAAGGTCAAGCAGGGCGTAGAAGTCCGCATCATGTACGACGATATGGGATGCTTCTTAAGTATCCCGAGTGACTTTCCGGAAGAGATGAAAGCGCTGGGCATCCAGTGCAGAGTTTTCAATCCGTTCCGCCCGTTTTTTACGACCATCCAGAACAATCGAAACCACAGAAAGATCACATCCATCGACGGCAAGATCGCATTCTGCGGAGGACTGAATCTGGCAGACGAATACGTAAATGAAAAAGAGCGTTTCGGATACTGGAAAGATTCCGCCGTTCTCGTCGAAGGCGACGCTGCGTGGAGCCTGACCGCGTTCTTTTTGCAGCTTTGGCAGATCAACCAGACACAGGAAGATCTGATGGAGTATTTCCCGTGGAAAAACGAGCCGTGTCCGATCAAAGATACGAGCTTCGTCCAGCCGTACTGCGACATCCCGCTCGACTCGGAAAACGTCGGTGAAAACGTATACATGAACATGATCACATCCGCAGAAAAATCCATCTACATCAGTACCCCGTATCTGATCCTCGATGAGACTTTGATCACCGCGCTCTGCCTTGCAGCAAAAAGCGGCATCGACGTACGTATCGTCACCCCGAGCAAATACGACAAATGGATGATCCACCAGGCCACAAGATGCTACTATCGTGACCTCGTCGAAGCCGGCGTTCGCGTATACGAATACACACCCGGATTCATGCACAGCAAGACCATCGTCATCGATGACAAAGCCGCGATCGTCGGCTCCATCAACTGGGATTACCGAAGCCTTTATCTCCACTTCGAATGCGCTGTATGGATGTGCGGAACCGACACCGTACACGAAGTGCAAAAAGACCTCCTGAAGTCTTTCGAAGTCTCCGATGAAGTCCTCCCCGAAGAGCTCAACTACAAAAGAGGCTGGAGTTTGTTCAGACTGGTACTGCGCCTCGTCGCTCCTATTTTCTGATCTCTTTTTTCTATACTGAATTGCATATAAATCCTTCCCCTCGGGGTCCTCGACGCTACGCGTCTGCGGAATCACTCGGAGGAAGGATTTATATTGCAAAAACACAAAAAAGAGATCAGAAAAAGAAGTGAAGAATCGCAGCAGTTTTTCATCATGCCGAACTTCTGAAAATGATGTTCGCGACCTGTCTAAACGTGATAAAATTGTATCATCAACTATCTTGATTTGAAGGAGGCGGGGGCCATGTTAAAAAACGCATTTCTGAACGAGAAGCCGGAAAAAGAGATTCTTAAATCTCGCCTGAAAGAACAGGAAGATCTTCTCTTTGTGAATCAGAACAAGATCAAGGACAACAAGCTCCCGGTAGTGGTGCTGGTCGAGGGCTGGGGCACTGCCGGAAAGGGTACTCTGATCGGCAATGTTATCAACAACATCGACCCGCGTTTTTATAAAGTCGCCACCTTCGATATGCCGACGGATCTGGAAAAAAGAAAGCCTTTTTTGTGCCGCTATTTTGAAGCGCTTCCGGAGGCAGGAAAATTCCGTTTCTATAACACGGGCTGGATGAATGAGATCGTCATGGACCGGATCAAAGGTGACATGTCGGATGCTCTTTACGAGAAGCGCATCAACAGCATCCGAAGATTCGAAAGACAGCTCACGGATAATGGTTATCTGGTGCTGAAATTCTTCATGCATATTTCAGAAGAGGAGCAGAAGAAACGCATCGAAAAACTCAAAGGCGATATCGACACGAAGTGGCGTATCAGTGAAGGAGATGTGTGGCAGAACAAGCATTATAAAGAGTGCGAGAAGATCTTCGAAAAATATCTCGAAGATACAGATACATCTTCTGCACCGTGGTATATCGTGGACGCAAAATCCGAAAAGTGGACCGAGCTTCAGGTGCTCGAGCGCATGAACGAAGGTATCGATATCGCGCTTCAGAATCACTCGCTTGCGGTGCCGCTTCTGCAGAATACTTTCCCGCTTCAGAAGATGCCGAAACTTTCTGAGATCCCGCTTGAGGGAAAGGAACTTACCGAAGAAGAATATAAGGAGAAACTCGATAAGCTGCAGGATCGTCTTTCGGAACTTCACAACCGTCTTTACAGAAAACGTGTACCGCTGATCATCGCATACGAAGGATGGGATGCGGCAGGAAAAGGCGGCAACATCAAGCGTATCGCGGAAGCACTCGATCCGCGTGGATATGAAGTGCATCCGATCGCAAGTCCGGAGCCGCATGAAAAAGCAAGACATTATCTGTGGCGTTTCTGGACACGTCTTCCGAAAGACGGACACGTCGCGATCTTTGACCGCACATGGTACGGCCGCGTGATGGTCGAACGTATCGAGGGATTCTGTTCCGAGAACGACTGGAAGCGTGCCTATAACGAGATCAATGAGTTTGAAAAAGAACTCGATGACTGGGGTGCCGTTATCATCAAGTTCTGGGTGCAGATCGATAAAGACACCCAGCTCGAAAGATTTAACGACCGTCAGAATACGCCGGAGAAGCAGTGGAAGATCACAGACGAAGACTGGCGTAACCGTGAGAAGTGGGATGTATATGAGGATGCCATCAACGAGATGATCCAGAAGACTTCGACGAAGTTTGCACCTTGGTATGTACTCGAATCCGTCGATAAGAAATATGCCCGTATCAAAGCTCTTGAGATCGTGATCAAAGAGCTCGAAAAGAAACTTAAGTGAGGATCGGACTATGACGAAAATGAATCGAGCAAACCGCTCCAACCACGTCATCGCGATCTGCATGTTCGGAGGTATCCTGGCCGCGTGCATCTGGATGGTCTACTGTAAATACAATCCGATCTATCCGTCCGGACATGTGATCGACAGCAAGTTTATGAGCACGCTGAAATTTCTACACTGCTTGAAGCTCGGGATCTCTGCACTGTTCATTCTGGTGGCATTTGTTCCGCCGTTTGTCATGCATGATTCGCCGCTGAGTCCGCAAAGAAAACTCAGACTCGGCGTGGGCTTTCTTGTGATTATTTTACTCGGCGGCGTGCTTGGTTTCCGTTCCGGTGAACTGAATGTATTTGCCAAAACATACGTCAGTGAAAAAACAGTAGAAGATAAGAAGATCAAGACGACACGAAAAACTTCCTCGAGAGTCATCTATTTTACCGACGATACTTCCGCTCAGGTAACGAGCAAAGAATATAAGCAGGCAGATAAAGGCGACACGTACTATGTCGTCTTTAACGGTAAATTTGCGATCGGAATTTTCCCGACGGAAAGCTATACGGTCGAGGAGAATTAATCTCTTCCGGCTTTGTGTTTTTTCTTGACTTCATACATGCGTGCGTCCGCGATACGTAAGTATTCTTCGGAAAATGCACGGATGCTGGCAGCGTCTGTTTCGCAGTCGGTCGGTGGGCGCTTGATGCAAACGCCGGTACTGATGCGCAGTGGATACTCTTTCTTATCACGGGAAGTGCATTTCTCGATGTAGTCGCTTAACGACTTGACGTAGATCGATGCTTTTTCCTCAGAATAATTCTTGGCCAGAACGACAAATTCATCACCGCCGGTTCTCAGGCATACTTCGCCGTTGATCGCAGAAAGACGCATGCCGTCCGCGATGGTGCAGAGGCTGTAGTCGCCTTCGGCATGGCCGTAGTTATCGTTGACGAGTTTTAGATCATCCATGTCGATCATCATGACACCGATCGGCACGCGCTCATCCTTGCACGCACGGAAGATCTCGGAGAAGAACAACTCATATCCATGACGGTTATAAAGATTCGTCAGCATGTCGCGGTTATAAAGATTCTCCATCCTCTGGACCGCCAGGTTCAGCTTATGACGGATTCTCCAGTTCTCGAGCATGGAACCTAAGTTTACGATCCAGGACTTCATGAACAGCGATTCGTGCGCTTCGTTCTGCGGAGAAACGATGAGATAACCCATGTAGTACTGCAGATGGTGGATCGCGAAGATATAGTACGGCTTCGGGTCATTGAGAAGATCCGGAGGGAGAAGATCCTTTTTGCGGAAGGTCTCGTGCTTGACCGGGTCCGGACCGATGAAGCCTGCGACTACGGTCATCTCTTCGTCGATGTCGGAAAAATCATCATCGATGACGCGCTGGTCTTCCCAGCCGGGAGCCAGACACAAAAGCATATCCGTAAAACCGGAATCGATCGCGGAATTCTTGGTGATCTCGCGGAAGCATTCGTCCATCGTGCTCGCGCTCGAAACACTCAGGATCAAACTGGTGGTCGACTGCGCAAGTTCCGATACTCGGTCGAGGCGGCGGATGTAGATGCTTCGGATATCGTCGATGTTATACGTGTTCATGGACTTACATCCACAGGACTGGTTGCAGATCAGTTCACCCGGGATCAGGTAATTGTCGCCCACGTCTTCACCGGCCCACATTCTGGTAAGTGAGTAAATGCTTTCGTAGCCCGACTTATAGAAAGGCTGCGCACCGGTCGTGATGGACGGATAACCCTGCAAGGCTTCGTCGAGGCCGTCATATCCGGTGACGAGGAAATTACCCGGGATCTCGATGCCGCGCCGATGACACGCATCGATCAGACCTGTCGCGGTATAGTCGTTAGCGCATACGATCGCGTCCGGATATTTCTTTCCGCGCTTTTCGCATTCTGCGAGAATATAATCCAGAGCAGGCTCGCCGCAGTCGTGCCAGAGTGTACCGTAGTAGACTTTGCTCTCGTCGTACTCGATGCCGTGCTTTTCAAGTGCAGCGCGGTATGCGTCGATACGAGGCTGGGTGAACTGTCTTTCTTTTAAGCCTGCAATGTTGTAGATATCTTTACAGCCGTGCACGGTGATCAGGTGCTCGACGACATTGGAAAATGAAGCGGCCTCGTTACTGACGACGTTATAGTAGCGGTCGTCATATCCGCCGACATTTACGATCGGGATCTTCACGCTGCTCAAGCGGTCGTCGAGATGTTTCAGTGTATACGGTCCGTATGTCAGGTCGACACGGATGATGCCGTCGAAATCATCGAGATCCGGCAGCTCGAAAGAGACGATGTCGCCCTCGTCATAAAGCTGGTACTGATCGTAGATGCTCTGGCTGAATGAGTCACTGAAACTTGCAAAGTAGATGACCTTGATGCCCAGTTCGAGTGCCGCCTTGCTGATTCCTTCCTGAATCGCATGCGTCATGGGCTCATAAATGTTCGGAGAAAAAACGGCGACTTTCTTTCTTTTTTCCATGTCTGCACTCCTTACTATCTGGTCTGTCGATTCCATCGCATAAGCGGTGACATTACTATAATACTCGCCAAGTGTTGCGAAGTTATGAACAGATCAAAAGTCTTTTTCACGCCCGTACTGCCCCTATGGCTTGAAAGTTTGTCCGAAATCCTTATAATAAGTTTGTTTAAAAAGATATATTGGAGGGCCCTTATGATTTCATTACTTGATTCCGGCGCATATCTGATCCGCGGTACCGAGATTATTCCTGACAACCAGGAAGCGGCAGCTGCCATCTCTGCGAAGACCGGTAAAACCATAACTAAAGAAGAAGCGAAGAAAGCGACCATCGCGTATGGTATCCTCAAGGACCACAATACGTCCGATAATATGGAGAAGCTCAAGATCAAGTTCGACAAGCTTACTTCCCACGATATTACTTTCGTCGGTATCATCCAGACCGCACGTGCTTCGGGACTTACGAAGTTCCCGGTTCCGTATGTTCTGACCAACTGCCATAACTCCCTTTGCGCAGTCGGCGGTACCATCAACGAAGATGACCACATGTTCGGTCTTTCCTGTGCCAAGAAGTACGGCGGCGTATATGTACCGCCGCATCAGGCTGTTATCCACCAGTTCGCTCGTGAGATGCTCGCCGGCGGCGGTAAGATGATCCTCGGTTCGGACTCCCATACCCGTTACGGTGCTCTTGGTACCATGGCGATGGGTGAGGGCGGACCGGAGCTCGTTAAGCAGCTTCTGAACCAGACCTACGATATCAACATGCCGGGTGTCGTTGCGATCTATCTTAAGGGCGCACCGGTCAAGGGTGTCGGTCCGCAGGACGTAGCCCTGGCCATCATCGGTGCCGTGTTTGCAAACGGCTATGTAAAGAACAAGGTCATGGAGTTCGTAGGACCTGGCGTTAAGTCCCTGTCTACAGATTTCCGTATCGGCGTAGACGTTATGACGACCGAGACCACATGCCTTTCTTCCATCTGGCAGACAGACGACGAGGTCAAGAGCTTCTACGATATCCACGGCAGATCCCACGATTACAAAGAACTCAATCCGGGTGAAGTCGCTTACTACGACGGCGTAGTCGAGATCGATCTTTCGACCATCAAGCCGATGATCGCGATGCCGTTCCACCCGAGTAACACATATACCATCGAAGACCTCAAGGCCAACCTTGACGATATCCTCAACGATGTTGAGAAGCGTGCGAAGGTCTCCCTCGGCGATGCAGTTGATTTTTCTCTGAGAAGCAAGGTCGTAAACGGCAAGTTTATGGTCGATCAGGGAATCATCGCAGGCTGTGCCGGTGGTGGATTCGAAAACATCTGTGCAGCAGCAGATATCCTGCGCGGCAGCTACATCGGTTCCGACAAGTTCACACTTTCCGTATATCCGGCATCCATGCCTGTTTATATGGAACTGGTTCGTAACGGTTGTGCCGCTACCATCATGGAGACCGGTGCCATCATCAAGACCGCGTTCTGCGGACCATGCTTCGGCGCAGGCGATACTCCGGCTAATAACGCCTTCAGTATCCGTCACTCGACAAGAAACTTCCCGAACCGTGAAGGATCGAAACTCCAGAACGGTCAGATTTCTTCCGTTGCACTCATGGATGCAAGATCCATCGCAGCAACCGCAGCAAACAAGGGCGAGCTTACCGCTGCTACCGAGTTCGATGGCGAGATCGGAAAATACAAGTATTTCTTCGATCAGAAGATCTACGCAAACCGTGTATTCGACAGCAACGGTGTGGCAGATCCTTCCCAGGAGATCCACTTCGGTCCGAACATCAAGGACTGGCCGGCCATGGTTGCTCTCACAGACAACCTCGTTCTGCGCTGCGTATCCGAGATCCACGATCCGGTAACCACCACCGACGAGCTGATCCCGTCCGGTGAGACTTCTTCCTACCGTTCCAACCCGCTCGGCCTTGCGGAGTTTACTCTGAGCCGTAAGGATCCGGAGTATGTAGGTCGTGCCAAGGAGATCCAGAAGGTCGAAAAGGCAAGAGAAGACGGTGAGAAGCTCTGCGAGCTCTTCCCGGAGATCCATAAGGTCATGCAGACCATCAAGAAGGACTTCCCGGAAGTACATAAGACCAACACAGGTTTCGGTTCCACGATCTTCGCGGTAAAGCCGGGTGACGGTTCTGCTCGTGAGCAGGCGGCTTCCTGCCAGAAAGTTCTCGGCGGCTGGGCGAATATCGCAAATGAGTATGCGACCAAGCGCTACAGATCCAACCTCATCAACTGGGGTATGCTCCCGTTCCTCATCGAAGAGGGCGAGCTGCCGTTTAAGAACCTCGACTACATCTTTATCCCGGGCATCCGCGCGGCGGTAGAGAACAAGACCGAAGTCATCAAGGCTTATACAGTAGGAGAAGAAGGACTCAAGGAATTCGACCTGCGTCTCGGCGACCTTACCGACGAAGAGCGTCAGATCATCCTCAAAGGCTGCCTGATCAACTACAACCGCGTATAAGTGCATTTGAAGCGGGAAAGGAGTCCCGATATGATCGAGTACGATAAAGACGAACTGTTCCAGTGGCACTATGGCGAGACCAAGGAGGAGGCCGACCGCATCGCAGCGGAGATCCTCGATGGAAAGCGCACGGCGATCATCCAGAACTTTGCTCTGGATATCCCGGATCTGCCGTCGGACGAAGCGCTCCGTTACTACTCGAACGATAAGCTTCAGGAACTCCTTACGGAATACCGTGACATGTATCCGAAGCCGGGCGACATCAACATCCTGACCAACTGGGACGGCGTGCCGATGTGCGTGATCCGCACAAAAGGATTCGGCCTGATGCATTTCGGAGATATCCCGCTGGAAGTGGCGGAGCTCGAGTGCGGCGATACGGACCTCGAAGAGTGGCAGATCCGAAAGTCTGACGAACTTCTGGAAGTGTTGCCGGAAGAGGATGTGCACTCGAAGACGATCCTCTCGATCGAGATCATCGAGGTGCTCGAAAAGCTCTATTCCCACTGATCCCGGGAAAAATAAAACGACAACAAAAGTGCCTGCGTTCCAAAAGAAGAGCGCAGGCATTTTTCTTTCTTTTACGATGTGCGATCAGGTGTTTTCCGTGCCGGCTTTTCTGACGAAATGCTCGAACAGGTACGCCGCGTAGCGCTGGTAGATCGCGTCTCGTCCGATCTCGTTATGCGGCTCGTGGCGCATGCCGTGACGGATGTCGAGCGTGACTTTTTCCTGGCCGGATGCCAGAAGTTTGTTATAGATCTTTCTCGGTCCCGCGCCGTATTCGCCGACCGGATCTTCGTCACCGGAAAGGATCAGGATCGGCTTGTCCTTCGGGATCTTTTCATACCATTCTTCTTTGTTGCAGCGAACGAGAAGATCGAAAAGATCGAGATAGGCCGCATGCGTAAACTTAAATGTGCAGAACGGATCTCCGATATATTTCTTGACGACTTCACGGTCGTAGGAGATCCAGTCCGCGGCCGTCAGCGGATCGGTGACCTTCTTTAAATACTGCTTGTTGATCATGGAAGCGACCATGCGCGCGGGCTTTTTATTTCCCACAAATGTGCGCTGGACGATCGTCAGGCAGCGAAGAAGCGGAAGCGGTCCCGGAGCGGTGCCCGTGCCCGAAAGGATCAGTCCGGAACTGTCCTGGCCGTACTTGGCGTACCAGTTTCTTGCGATAAATGAACCCATCGAATGTCCGAACATGATGTACGGTTTTCCGGGGTAGCTGTCTTTCATGATCTGGTGGAGTTTTTCGACGTCCTCGATCAGGCGGTTCGCGCCGCCGTGTCTTCCGAAATATCCGAACGTTCCTTTTTCGCCGACGCTCTGTCCGTGTCCGAGGTGATCCTCGCCGCAGACTACATATCCTTTCTCGGCAAGAAATGTCGCCAGCTCGCTGTAGCGTCCCATATATTCGCACATCCCGTGCACGATCTGTACCACGCCGCGGGCGGGAACGGAAGGCGACCAGATGAAATACGCGATGTTGGTTTTGCCGTCAGAACTTACAAAAGTATTCTTCTGAAATGACATGTGATGTGCTCCTTTTAGATAAGCAGAATCTATTACTATTATACACGAATTCGCCCTCGGTTATTCAGCAGTTTTCTCTGCTTGAAATGCACTTTAAAAAGTTCGAGCGAACACGCTTGACAGTCACGTGACCGTGTGATATTATGGCTGCAATAAGGCAGAAAGGAGAAGTGCGAGATGAACACCTATTTACCGGGCACATTGATTCAGGTAACGAAAGAACATCTTCAGAATATCGACAGCATCCTGGATCCGATGTTCCTCTTAGAAGGCATGCAGCTGCGGCAAGTCACGCAGCTACTGGGAATCGAAGCCCACACGGTTCAGAACTGGGTCAAGCGAGGGTTTGTGGATTCACCGGTACGAAAGTTCTACAACCGGGACAGGTTTATCCGACTGGCGATACTCAACTACTACAAAGATGTATTTTCGCTGGAAGGGATCTTACAGCTCCTGGGTATGGCGGGGCAGGACAGCAACGTATATACCGCACTGTGCGCGCTTCTTGCAGCTTCTCCGGTGGATCCGATCCGAGCCGAAACAAAACTCAACGACCTGCTCGACACGACGATCGACGCATCAGAATTCGACTACAAAAATACAAGCCGTGAACAGGTCAAGAGATTACTTACGATACTTTACACCGCACACCTCTCGATCACCTTGAAGAAGGAAGCCGAGAGACTGCTTACAGAGATTTAAGAAAGGAGAAACGATATGGAATTCATAGTGAATTGGTTTGAAGCTTTAACCTTCACGGAACAGCTCTTCGCATGCATCGCCATCGTCGCAACCGTACTCCTTTTATTCCAGTTTGTCCTTTTGCTGATCGGTGCCGCATCTCATGCCAGCGGCGATCTCAACGGTCACGATATCGGCGGACACGACCACGATTTCGGTCACGGCCACGATATGGATGTCGGACATGACGGCGACTTCGGCGGCGCACACGGTGATGTGGGCCACGATTTCGGAGGCGACGTTCACGGAGACTTCGGTCACGACTTCGGACATTCCTTCGGCCACGGCGATGTGGGCGGCATCCATGGTGATGTCGGAGCCCACGGAGACTTCAGTGGAGGCGATCTCCTGCATGACGGCTCCAGTGCATTGGGCGCAGACGCGGATACGGACTTCCCGGCACACGGCCAGGCGGACGGATCCTTCGATTACGATCACGACATGCAGGCCGGCCATACGCACGTAGGTACGATCGTACACGATTTTGCGGACGTACAGGGCGGTGTCGTAGTGGATGTACATAGCGGAGATATTTATCTTGCTGACGCAGCACCGCACGACCTGATGGTCAACGGACCGGACGTAGGCATCCCGGATCACGATCTTCCGGACGGAAGAACTTATGTGGATCGCGCAGACAAGGTCCACGGCTCCGGATTCAAGCTCTTCACGATGCAGGGAATCATCGCATTCTTCTCTATCTACGGATGGACAGGCCTTTTGTTCATGAAAGCAAACTGGCATGTTTTCCCGGCATCCACGGTCGCAGCACTCTGCGGAATTGTCGCAATGTTCCTGATGTCTCTTGCCTTGTGGGGCATGCTCAAGATACAATCAGATGGAACGGTGAATATTAAAAATGCACTTGGCCAGTCCGGTGAAGTTTACATCCCGATCCCGGGAAAGCGTGAATCATCCGGTAAAGTCATGGTAAAGGTCCAGGATCAGTTGTCGGAATTCGACGCGGTCACGGACGAAGATGAAAAGATCGCCACAGGCACACAAGTCACGGTGATCGGAATTACAAAGGGTACAACACTGATTGTGACCAAACATAACTAGGAAGTAGGAGGAAAGAAAAATGCCATTTGAAGTTATTTGCCTTTTAGTAGTAATTGCTCTGTTGGTATTCACATTATTCTTGATTTTCTTGTCGAGATACAGAAAGTGTCCGTCTGACCGCATCATGGTCATCTACGGTAAAGTCGGCAAGAACGCGGACGGAACCGCACGCTCATCCAAATGTATCCACGGTGGTGCAGCATTTGTTTGGCCGGTCATTCAGTCGTATCAATACCTCGACCTGACACCGATCTCCATTTCGGTTGACCTTCGTTCCGCACTGTCCCGTCAGAACATCCGTATCGACGTACCGTCTATCTTTACAGTCGGTATCTCCACCGAGCAGGGTGTTATGCAGAACGCCGCTGAGCGTCTCCTCGGATTGAAGCTTTCTGAGATCCAGGAACTCGCCAAGGACATCATCTTCGGTCAGCTCCGTCTGGTCATCGCAACGATGGACATCGAGGAAATCAACACCGACCGTGATAAGTTCCTCGAGGCTGTTTCCAGAAACGTGGAGACAGAGCTTAAGAAGATCGGTCTGAGACTGATCAACGTAAACGTAACGGATATTTCCGATGAGTCCGGATACATCTCCGCTCTCGGTAAGGAAGCCGCCGCAAAAGCAATCAACGACGCGAAGAAGAACGTTGCTGAGAAAGAAAGAGACGGTTCCATCGGTGAGGCTCTCGCTCAGAAAGATCAGAGAATCCAGGTTGCATCCGCAAACTCGGCTGCTATCCAGGGTGAGAACGCCGCTAAGATCGAAGTTGCAAATTCCGAGGCTGTACGCCGTGAGAAAGCCGCTGAGGCGATGAGACTTGCGATCGCAGCCGAGAAGGTTCAGGCCGCAAAAGCTTTGGAAGAAGCGTACGCTGCTGAAAAAGAAGCTGAGCTTTCCCGTTCCGCTCGTGAAAAAGCAACCCTCGAAGCCGACGTTATCGTTAAGGCTGAGATCAATAAGAGAGAAGTTGAGCTCGCTGCTGAGGCAGAAGCTGAAAAGATCAGAAGACGTGCAGCCGGTGAAGCTGACGCTATCTACGCAAAGATGGAAGCGCAGGCTCGTGGTATGCAGGAGATCCTCCAGAAGCAGGCCGCAGGTTTCGAAAAGATCGTTGCCGCAGCCGGTGGCGATGCCAAGAACGCTATGATGCTCATGCTCGCCGACAAGATGGAAGACCTCATGAAGATCCAGGTAGAAGCAATCCGCGACCTGAAGATCGACAAGGTAACCGTTTGGGATTCCGGTGCAGGCACTGGTTCCGCAGATGGCAAGAGCTCTACCGCAAACTTCATCTCGGGCCTCATGAAGAGTGTTCCCCCGATGAACGAGATCTTCGAGATGGCCGGTATGAACCTGCCTGAGTTCCTCGGAAAGAAGATGGACAAGGGCGAAGACGGCGAAGTCGTATCTGCAGCAGATGCGAAAAACGTCGCTTCCAATGCAAAAGAAGTAAAGGCTGTAGAAGCTCCGAAGGCCGAGCCGGTAAAGGCAGCGGCTCCGGCAAAGGCTGCTGCTCCTGCTCAGACAGCTCCTGCAGCACCGGCTCAGACAGCTCCGGCAGCACCTGCAGCACAGGCTCAGACAGCTCCGGCAGCACAGGCTCCGGCCCAGACAGCTCCGGCTCAGTCAGAAGCAAAGG
>JAGCVX010000040.1 GCA_017962145.1 Clostridiales bacterium
ATCCTCCATGCACAGGGATCTGACCTGGTTTTCGAGCGTACTCTCGACTCGGAACAGCGCGATCATTTTTTCAAAAAATGTTGCGGGTCGCAGAAAATATTGTGTATACTTAATCGTAGTGAAAACATGCAGATGACGGTCACGATCGACGCGAAAAACGACATCGTCGAAGTGGAACATGATTCGCAGGAATTCCGGGGAGAAGGGGAAGTTCCGGTGATCCGAAAGGGAAGTGCCGGAGGAAAAGCAGTCATTACCGTGGCGCCTCTATCTTCTTATATATACATTATCGAATAACGGGAGGTATTTATGTCAGAGTATGATGAGAATCAACAGCAGATCATGAATGAGGTAACGGAAGACTCGACCGATAAGAAGTGTCCGAATTGCGGTGCGACGGTCGTATTTGATCCGGAGTCCGGCGGAATGCTTTGCGAATTCTGCGGATACAAGACAGAACTTCCTGCCGCAGATTCCGATAATGCGATCTGCGAGCTCGACTTCGAGTCGGCGACACAGACAGCAAGTTTTGAGTGGGGTGCTCAGAAGAAGTCCGTCGTATGTAAGCAGTGTGGTGCGGAAACGATCTACGACGCACTCGAGACAGCAGCGGTTTGTCCGTTCTGCGGATCCACAAGCGTAATGCCTGCTTCAAGCAGTGACTCTATGGCTCCTGGTGCCGTATGTCCTTTCTCGATCACAAAAGAGAAAGCCGGCGAGCGTTTTACCAGCTGGATCAAAGGCAAGCTCTTTACTCCTTCTAAAGCAAAGAAGAATGCAAAGCCGGAATCTTTCCAGGGCGTATATCTTCCGTACTGGACATATGATACACAGACCACATCCAATTTTACCGCGCGTGCCGGTTTCGACCGCCGCGTAAAGCGTGGTGACAACTACGTAACGGAGACAACATGGAGACCGGTACGTGGTGTATATCAGGAATTCATCGATGACGAGACCGTCGTTGCTTCAAAGAGAAATGAGAACTCCGGCGTAAAAGCCTGCGAGCCGTTTGACTTTACAAAGCTCGTTCCGTATTCTCCGCAAGTCGTTGCCGGCTTTATTGCCGAGAGATATTCGATCGGTCTGAAAGAAGGATGGGGCATCGCTCAGGAATCCATCAAGAAACAGCTGCAGTCGAACATCAACAAGTACATCCGTAACTACTGGAGATGTGACCGTGTTGACTCGCTGCATTTCTCGACACTTTACAGTAATATTACTTATAAATATATTTTGGTGCCGGTTTGGATCTCTTCCTTTAAATATAACGACAAAGTATATCAGTTTGTCGTAAACGGTCAGACAGGTAAGGTGGGAGGCCATGCTCCGATCTCCGTACTCCGCGTACTGGCGGCTATCGGCATCGCTATCCTGGCATTTTCACTGCTGTACTATCTACTTCACTAAAAAGTGAAACAATAGGCCTTATATTTCAGAGCCGCAACAAATTGTTGCGGCTCTTTTTGCAAAATGTGGATAAATTGTGAACATTTTAGACAAAATGCACAAAGGAAAATGATTGTAATAAAATAACAAATACAATACAATGAAATCGGTTAAGTACGTATATGGGGATAGATGTGCTTAACGATCAATAGTAATTTATCTACTATGGAGGGTTGTGAATGACAGACGAGACACATCAGTTAACATCAGGCCGTAAGTTCGGCCGCTGGGTGAAGACATTATCTTGCACACTGGTTTTAGCATTCTTAGGAACACAAGGCATAGCAGCTCTCCCGTCAGGGCAGGCTACAGGTCATCTCTTATATGACAACACATCGGCTCTGAACCCCCAGAACCCGTTTAACTATGCATTGTACTGCTTCGGTAACTTCGAAGTAGGTGCCGGACAGGGTCACCATTCTACTGGTGCTATGGCTATCGCAGGTAATGCGAACATGGGCGATTATTCTTTCGCCGCTAGTAATGCAGCTCCTGGTGAGCAGGGGCTTTCACAGCTTGTAGTAGGCGGTGCACTTTCCTTTACCAACATGTATACACTGCGTGGTAATCTGGAAGTCGCTTCTGCAGGCAACGTTTCCGGTAACTATTATGACTTCAGCAGCGAGCACTACGGTCTCGTTGAGGGAATCAGCCTTGATTTTGCAGGTAAGAAGGATTCCATGGTTTCCCGTGCAAATCAGGTAAGTAACTACGGTAAGTCCAACGCCGTTCTCACAAAGAGAGGCGGAAGCGGATGGGTAGAGCTTCAGGTTCAGCCGGATTCCTCTTTCAATGCTGAGACAGACGTCCTGACATTTGTTATGGATTCTGATGTAAGTGTTGTTTATCTCCCTGAGAAAGTTGATGTTGCAATCGTTCTCAAGGGTGACAATGTTACCAACATCCCGCTCGTTCGTTTCGGTACATTCGATAGTTACACCAATCCTCAGGATGGTGGTGACGATCGTGATGCTCATATCATCTGGGTATGCGCTGACGCAAAGAGCGTTTATGTTCCGGATAACATTTCCACACATGGTACGATCCTTGCACCGAACGCTTATATAAGTAAGCTGGGTGGTAACTCCAACGGTTCCGTGATCTGCTCTTCCATGTTCACAACATCTGAGTTCCATTCTGTTCCTTGCCGTGTAAAGTTCACGTTCTTCAACGAGCCGACACCTACACCGACAAATACAGCAACTCCGACTCCGACGAACACAGCAACACCTACACCGACAAATACAGCAACTCCGACTCCGACGAATACGGCTACACCTACACCGACAAATACGGCAACGCCTACTCCGACGAATACACCTACAGCAACACCTACGGCTACTCCGTCTGCAACACCGACGAATACGCCGACACCTACAAACACAGCAACACCTACACCGACGAATACGGCTACACCGACTCCGACAAATACGCCGACACCGACGAACACACCTACGCCGAAGCAGACCAACACGCCGATTCCGACGAACACACCGCTGCCGACTCCGACTGACACGCCGACTCCGACTGCCACATCGACGCCGACACCGACAAACACAGCAACACCTACACCGACGAATACGTCGACACCTACGCCGACCAACACGTCTACGCCGACACCGACGAACACGGCAACACCTACGCCGACGAACACGTCCACGCCGACACCGACGAACACGGCAACACCTACGCCGACCAACACGTCTACACCGACTCCGACGAATACGGCAACACCTACACCGACTAACACGTCTACGCCGACTCCGACAGCAACGTCTACGCCGACTCCGACGCCGAAGCCGACTAACACGCCGATTCCGACGAACACACCGCTGCCGACTCCGACCGATACGCCGACACCGACAGCAACGTCGACACCGACTCCGACAGCCACGTCGACACCTACACCGACAAATACGGCTACGCCGACTCCTACGAACACGGCAACGCCTACACCGACAAATACGGCTACACCTACTCCGACGGATACGCCGACACCGACTCCTACTGAGACGGTAACACCTACTCCGACGGACACGCCGACACCGACTGCAACATCGACACCTACGCCGACACCGCAACCGACGTCGACACCGATCCCGACCAACACGCCGCTGCCGACTCCGACAGTTGCGCCGATCACGGATGAGCCGACACCGACAGTAACACCTACGGAGACTCCGGTTCCGACAGCAACACCTGTTCCGACTGAAGAACCGACACCGACTCCGACACCTGCAGTAGATGGTGACAAGCTGCCTACAGCAACACCGGTACCGCCGACGCCGACAGGAGTTCTGGGTCAGTCCAGACTTCCGAAGACTGGTGATACAGGATCTACAGCATCTACAGTACGCGTTGTCGCTGGCTTCACATTCATTCTGCTCTCTGCCTTTGCTTACGTAATGGTAGCATCCAGAAAGAGAAAAGAAGATCAGGAGTAATCCAAAGTCATTAAACTAAGAGCCGTCTCTTTGAGGCGGCTCTTTTGTTTTTGTCATTCTTTAGGTAGAATAGATGTTGAGGAAAAAGCTGAGTTCATTTAACGGGGATGAAAAATGATCGACTTTTATAATGCATTTGTATCTTATAAGCACGGCCCGCTCGATTCGAAGATCGCGGACCATATTCAGGATTCTCTCGAACGTTTCCATGTACCTGGTAAGATCAGGAAGAAAACCGGCAAGAAAAGGATCGACCGTGTTTTTCTTGATAAGGATGAGCTGAATACAACCAGCAATCTTTCTGATACGATTCAAAATGCTCTGGAGCATTCTGAATATTTGATCGTGATCTGTTCTCCGGAGACAAGAAAATCGGAGTGGGTACAAAGAGAGATCGATTATTTCTTAACACACCATTCTCGTGACAAGATCTTGACAGTACTGACTGAAGGTGAGCCTTTTGAGGTTATTCCTGAGTCTCTTCTTTATGAGAAAAAGGAAGTGACTGACGTCAACGGAAATGTACATAAGATCTCTGTTCCGCTCGAGCCTTTGTCCTGTGATTACCGCATGCCGATCCGTCAGGCCGATAAGGAAGAGCTTCCCAGACTTGCATCGGCGATCCTGGGCTGCTCTTATGATGAGCTGATGAACCGTCGCCGTCAGTACCAGATGCAGCGTATCGGTATCCTTGGCTGTATCCTGGCTGTGCTTGCCATCGGTTTTTCCGGTTATATGTATTCCAGCGCAAGAAAGATCGAACGCAATTACCAGGAATCGCTTCGAAATCAGTCCCGTTATCTGGCAACGGAATCCCAGCGTCTTTTGAATAACGAGCAGCGTATTGAGGCGATACAGGTAGCGCTTGCAGCGCTCCCATCTAAATCAGATTCTCGTCCGGTTACTGCTGAAGCAACAAAAGCACTATCGGATGCTGTATTGGCATATCAAACGCAACAAGGCGTGGAATTCCAGTCTTGCTGGAATTATCAGATGCCCGCAAAAATCGAGGCTTTCACTTTTTCTCCTGATGAAAAGCTTCTGGCTTGCCGTGATGTGTTCAATAATGTATATGTTTGGGAGATCGAAAGTCATGAATTATTGTTTACAAAAACAGTTCTGGATGGAGTGATTTACTATTTCAGTTTTTTGGATGACAGTAATCTAGCTATTATAACCAATAGTAAGTGCAGTTCATATAATGTCTTTAGTGGCAAAGAAAAATGGAGTATCTCGGATACCTTTAATTTCTGGATGAATTCGATGATCATCCCGATCGAAAACGGAACCTCGGTATTGCTGCTCAAGTCTGATCTGAACTTGTTGAAATTGAATTCCAAAACCGGCGAGATACAAAATACCTACGATCTGAGAAACTTAATTGATACGTCATCCATCTTGACGATATATTCGGTCGTTCCTTCTTCGGATGCAAGCAGGATCGCAATGTATATAAAGGCTGACGATCCGCTTCTGGTTGTGTACTCCCTTGTTGACGGCAGTTATTCTTATATAAAATTGGATCATTCGGTTGTCACGGATATTTGCTGGTGTGGAGATGATCGTCTGTTTTGTGCTTTGACGGAATATTCAATCGGCGTGAAGCTTGAAGGAAATATGCAGTTGATCGAGGAAAAGACTTCATGGCTTTCTGTTGTGGACCCAGATACGATGGAAATAAAATGGACGAATGAAATGACGTATTTCGACTATCGGACGGAGTCCGGAGCGCTTTATTTTCCGGGGCATAATAAAGTGGCGTTTTATTGTGGTGCTTGTTCAAATATCTACTCGGTGGATGATGGGCAGATCCTGGAAACTTTTAGCGTAAGCCAGCCACTCATCGACATAAGTGACAGAGATGGAGATGGCGATCCGATCTTCATCACACAAGATGGCTGTATGGCTTCCGCGACTGTTTTCCACAACGAGGAAGTCGTCGCGTTGAGCCGGTATTTTGCTGATGATATTGAAGCCGCTCAAGTGTGCAACGGTGTGTATGTGTTAAGAAAGCAAGCTTCGGATATTATCTTCTATGATCTTGGAGTTTATGATGAAGACTGGCAGGAAATAGATGAAGATGTAAGTCTTTCTTCTTACCCTGTAGATACGTATTTGGATGATGAGTATATGGCACTTAGCACATATAAAGACGGGGTCATCTATATATATGCATGGGATATTCAGGATGATTCGTTTATCGGATCGATCGAGATCGATCCGGAGTATATCGGATACGATAACCGCATCCTCGGTGTCTATGATGATGTTTTATATGTCGCATATCTTGGTTTTGACAATGATATGAATCTGATTATGTATGATCTGTGCGATGGTGGATATGAGGTGGAAAAATACGAATCACAAGCAACGGAAATCGAGATGCTGGGGGATATCTGTGATAATACGATGGTCTTCCTTTATCACATACAAGATGAAGGTAGTTATATCGGTGTGATGAATCTTGATACGCAAAAGATCAAGAAGATCGATATTCCGGTCAAATATCCCTATGCATGTTACAAACCGGTATATCTGCCGTCTTCCGGATTGATCTACTATGCAGATCGAGAAGGTGATTATCTGATCAACGTATCGAAAGGAAAATCCAGAGCAGTCTTTCTTCCGGATGATTGGGGAGAAACAAGTATGGTTTGTACGGATGCCAAGCAGCAACGCCTGATCGTATCCAATCGTCGTCAGATCGCCATTTTGGATCTGGACGGAAATCTTATTTCCAGCATGCCTTGTAACGGAAACGATCCTCTTGGGGCGATGATATTCACACAGAATAAAAAAGAAATCATGCTGGTTGTCTACGCCGACGGCATCCTGTCACGATATGATATCGAAAGCGGAAACTATTTGGGAAGCAGTGTGATTCATGTGGGTGAATCGTCTGGAAATGCTACGTTCTTCCTTGATGAAAAAGCTGGTACGCTCTATATTCATTGTGCATCCTATCTGGATATGATCGATCTTGACAGTTGGATCGAGATCGCCAATGTCAGAAATGCGATCGGATATCAGATAACGTCGGATCGTTTCTTTGCTTGCTCATATATGTATACCTCGGATGTCCGTGTTGGGTATTTCCAGCATTATACGTTACAGGAACTGATCGACAAAGCAAACGAGATCCTTTCCGGTGCGGAGCTGAGTGAGGAACGGAAAGCACAGTATGGTATCGGTTGATTATTTCTGATCATTCTGCTTTCTTATACAGGATCGGGAAGAGGTGCTGCTTGATGATATACATATCATGCGGATCATCTGCGCGCACGGCGAT
The DNA here is from genome assembly GCA_017962145.1 of Clostridiales bacterium. GTDB lineage: Bacteria > Bacillota > Clostridia > Saccharofermentanales > Saccharofermentanaceae > Scatonaster. Next base: position 7,183 of record JAGCVX010000040.1, read on the forward strand.
ATAATCACCGACATTTCCGAGGTAGTACTTTTCTTCATCCCAGACCGTAAACAGCTTGACACAGCGGGTGAGAGGACGGGCATAGATCCGTCCGCCGCCGCTGCTCATGACGGTGTCGGCATAGGAAAGTACATCTTTTCTTTCTCCGGTCGCGATATTCTTGATCGTCGGCTGATACTCCAGCTTTCTTGAATAGGGTTTTCCGAGATGCGTATAACTGCGTTCCAGTTTTTCTTTTGCGATCGGGTACACTTCGCCTTCTACACCGATCATGAGATAGGTGTCGTCCTCGATGGTGATGGTGACGTCGCCTTCGAGAGTACGTACGTCAACGAGAGACTGGCAGGGGAATACATCGGAAAGTTTGACGGTACCCACTTCCATCGGGAGCTTTTCGTAGATCGACATGTCGGAAGTATCGATCGTAGTCTCTTTGGCATAGAGGATCTGATACTTGTCGAAATACTCTTTCATTCTTCTGTCGAAAAGTGCCTGCGCGGTTTCTTCCAGCTTTTCAGGACGGATCGAACCACCGGCCTTATAGATATGACCACCGCCACCGCCGACATTTTCGGCCAGGAAAGAGGCGAGTTCATCGGCGTGGACTTCCTTGATGCAGCTTCGGACGGAGAACTTGACTTCGTAGGAGCTGACAAAGAATGCCAGGCAGATATCTACCGCGTCCGTTTCCAGGGCAAAATCACTGATGACGCCCAGGATATTCGGGTCACACTGTTCCGCTTCGATGATCAGATAGCGGTGGGAATCAAAATACTGATAATTCAGGATCGCCGCGCCGGTGATCTTCAACTCGGCAAGTGAAATATTCGAGTTACTCATCTTCGTGATCAGGCTCTTATTGACCTTAAGCGTATCGAGCATATCTCGATCGAGCGGGTGAGAGACCTCTGCGAGATGGTTCGTATCGGTATAAAGACCGTAGTAAAGCGCGGTGGAAAGCTTCTTATTTGCATTTACATCGATGCCTTCTTTACGGATCATGTCCCACACGATCGTAGAGCAGGAACCGATATTGCTTCGAATCTCCGACTGGTTCGATACCGGATCGGAAACCTGGTGGTGGTCGATGATGACGACTTCTTTGGCTTCGGTCGAGGTGACGTTACGCTGGCCGTACTGACAGTCTACCGTGATGAGAAGATCCGGGTTTTCATCGAAATCCGGTTCATAAGAGACAGGAACTTCCAGTTCGGAAAGCATGATCATGAGATTGCTTTTCTGGATCTTGTTTCGTCCACGATAGATAAAGCGTGCATCTTTATTCTGGTTCTGGAAATACCATGCAAGCGCATAACCTGAAGCGAGTGCATCCGCATCCGGATTATCGTGGCACTGGATGATGATCTTGTCATAGTTCAGTAAATCGTGAAGTTCCATATTTTCTCCCCCGGCGAATTAACGATCTATACCTATTTTATCATTGTTTCCGATAAAGAGAATAAAAAAGAGAAGAAGAGCTTCAAAAAAGACTATTGACACTCCAAGAATCAATCAGTATAATTATCATGCTTTAGAGCCATGCGGCGGTGGCGGAATTGGCAGACGCGCACGTTTGAGGGGCGTGTGGGCGACCATACGGGTTCAAGTCCCGTTCGCCGCACCAAGGACTGTTTCTTTGGAGACAGTCCTTTTGTTTTTCTGTTTTATGCATTAATTTGCTATCACAAGTGAAATAATGTATAATACATGCTTGCATTGAACAGATGCGAAACAAAAAAAGAGGCAATTGGAAAGCAATTGGAGGTTACTTATGAAAATGAATGTAAAGAAGATGGCATGTGTATCCATTTCTCTGGCCATGGTTTTCTCTGCTTGCGCTTGTTCTAAGAAGGGCAGCAAGAAGTCTACCGGATGCCAGGCTGCTGCTGAAGATGTAATGGATACTCTCATCGGCTTAAAGAGCAAGGACATTAAGAAGCTTGGTGAGTTCGGCGAGTATGAAGACGCGATCGATCTGATCACAGATGATGAATTCATCGCAGCTGTAATGGAAAAGGCTACTTACGAGATCGATGAGGACAGCGTAAAAGAGAAGAAGAAGGAAGCTTCCTGCGACGTAGTCGTAAAGGTTCCGGATTATGAAGAAGCTTTTGAAGAGGCAGACGGTGATATCGATGATTTCACAGATGCTATCGAAGAGCAGAAAGAAAAGAACTACAACGAGATCGAGCTCTCCCTGGAGTTTGAAATCGATGATGATGAGTACACACTGACAAACGGTGAAGATGTTCTGGCAGATCTCTACGGCGATATGTATGATGTTCTGGCTGAAGGCGCTGTATCTGCTCCGACAACATCTCCTGCAGATCCGGATCCGGATCCGATCGACACACCGGCTCCGACAGATGATGACGATCCGACAACAACAACAACTGCTAATGCAGATTATGCGGATCTGTCTTTCCATTCCATGACATACGCTCCGATGTCTTATGATCTGTATCTGAATGCTGTTTCTTCTACAGACGATAATGCTTCCTCAAATCTTCAGGAAGAAGATCCGGCAGATTATCAGGATTATGGTTATGAGAACCTCACCAAGTACACATACGCTTGGGGCGATGGCTATGACAACGAGTACACCTACATGGAGTTCTCCGATATGGAATCCGCTAAGAAGTTCTTTGATGACAACTGCTCTTACCTGAGCTATGTTACAGATGATTACGCAGTATTCGATAACTACGGTTATGCTGTATATGTATCTGATGGTTGGGCTTTCGTTTACTACTGGAGCGATACAGTTGTTATCGAGGGTATCAGCATGGAGCTCGATCAGACAAATGCTGCAAACCTCGAAAAATTCTTCGCGGCTCTTGGTATCATCTGATCCTGCTGATCGATAAAATGATCCTAAAAAGGACTCGGGATTTCTCCCGGGTCCTTTTTCTTTTCGTGTATAATAAAGAAGAATCCATCGCGAAGTGAGATGCACTTCGCCTGAAAGAGAAGGTATCTGATGAAAGTCACGGTATTATCTGAAAATGAGAGCCGAAGCGGTCTTTTGGCTGAGCATGGTCTCAGCCTTTATATCGAGACGCAAAAGCACAGGATCCTCTTTGATTTCGGTGCCAGTGACAACTTTGCCAAAAACGCGGAAAAGCTGGGGATCGACCTCGGAACGGTTGATGTCGCTTTTTTGTCCCACGGTCACTACGACCATTCCGGCGGCCTTCTTACTTTTTTAGATATCAACAAGATCGCGCTCGTCTATATGCATGACCTTGCTTTTGAACCCCACTATAACGGGCAGAACAAGTATATCGGCATCGACACGACGCTGGCCGGACATCCGCGCATTATCCGCCTTCAGGACAGTATCCGTATCGACGATGAACTTTCTTTTTCCGTTCTGCCTTCTGTTAAAAAACCAATCGAGACTCACGGTCAGAAAGTGAAGCGCGGCCGCTTCATGGAAAAAGAGAAGTATGAGCATGAGATGTATCTTCAGATCCATGAAGAGTATAAAGATTATCTCATCAGCGGCTGTACGCATAAAGGAATCCTCAATCTGATCGCATCTTTCCGTTTCGATGCATTTGTCGGTGGACTTCATATGATGAAATACGATTCGGTATGGGACGAAGAGGTCCTTTTAGAGGCTTCTTCCGGGATCAGAAATACCTGTGCGGACTTTTATACCTGTCACTGCACGGGAAGAGAAGCATACCTGTTTTTGAAAGATGAGATCGGAGCGAAGATCCATAGCATTTCCACGGGCGACAGCATCATCCTTGAGTAAGAAAAAACTTCTTGCATCTTTTCTTTTCTCTGTTATCATGAGAATGTAGTTTTTGTGCCTGTTTTCAGGTGCATAGTAAAATTGTAGGGTCACTTCTTTGAAGTGGCAGGAGGATGGTAGTATATGGATACTCTAGATTTGTTGTATGGAGTAGTCATTGTCGTGTTCTTCGCAATGATTATTTCGGTAGGGGTGTACTCGAGAAAAAACACCAAAGATGTTTCTTCTTTCGTACTCGGCGGTAGACAGGTAGGACCGTGGCTTACAGCTTTTTCTTTCGGCGCCACGTATTTTTCCGCAGTTATCTTCATCGGTTATGCAGGTAAGTTCGGCTGGGACTTCGGCGTTTCTTCGCTCTGGATCGGCCTGGGCAATGCATTTATCGGTTCTCTGGCAGCTTGGGTCGTTCTCGGAACACGCTGCCGTGTCATGACCAAGACACTGAACACCAACACGATGCCGGACTTCTTCGGTAAGCGTTATGATTCCAAAGCACTGCGTATCGCAGCGGCGATCATCATCTTTATCTTCATGATCCCGTACTCTGCTTCGGTATTCAATGGTCTTTCTTATCTCTTTACATCCGCACTTCGTCTGGACCGTATCTCGAACGGTTACGAGATCTGCATCATCGTAATGAGCCTTCTTGCTGCGACATACGTTATCCTCGGCGGATATATGTCCACAGCGATCAACGACTTTATCCAGGGCATCATCATGATCGTGGGTATCTCCCTTACGATCTACTGTGTTCTGATGTATCACGGCGGCCTGATGCCTTCTATGGAAAAGCTTTCCCAGGTTCCGGCTGCTAATGGCTCCGCATTCTCCGGTGTTTATGCATCGCTCCTTGGACCGGAGCCGCTGAACCTTCTCGGCGTAGTGATTCTGACTTCCCTTGGTACATGGGGTCTTCCGCAGATGGTACAGAAGTTCTATTCCATCAAGGATGACAAGTCCGTACATACTGCAACGATCGTTTCTACGGTATTTGCCGTAATCATCGCAGGTTCCGCATACTTCATGGGTGGATTCGCACGTATCTTCGTCAATGCAGAAGATATCAAGACTGCATCCGGCGGACTCAACATGGATAAGATCATGCCGATGATCCTCGACATGGCGATCCCGAAGATCCTCGTTGCGATCCTGGTCGTACTGGTTCTTTCTGCTTCCATGTCCACACTGACTTCTCTGGTACTGACATCCAGCTCCACGATCACACTGGATGTACTTGCTGATAACGTGATCAAGAAGATGGATGAGAAGAAGAAGGTCAGCATCATCCGTATCCTGCTTGCTTTCTTCGTACTCGTTTCGATGCTCCTGGCGATCTACTCTTATCGTTCCAACGATATGTACATCACCAAGCTGATGTCCATCTCCTGGGGTGCGATGGCCGGATCTTTCCTGGCTCCGTTCCTCTATGGTCTGTTCTGGAAGGGCGTAACGAAGGCGGCTGCATGGGCTTCCTTTATCTGCGGTGTAGGCATCACGGTTTCCCACCTGATCCTCAGCAACGGCGCACTCTTCGGACATAACTTCAAGTTCCCGACAGGCCTTCCGATCAACCTCGCATCTCCGATCAACGCCGGTGCATTTGCCATGATCTTCGGCATCATCATCGTTCCGATCGTTTCCTGGATCACACCGAAGCTCGACAAGAAGGTCATCGACAGAGCATTTGCCGATATGCCGGAAGACGTTATCGCTCCGAAACTTGACAAGAAGGGTGTTGACAAGTCTGTTAAGGACGACGTGAAGTAAGACAAATCCCACGCGCGAAAAATGCTGTTTCGTGGTAGAATATTGGGGTGTGTAATTATCGGCCTGATCAGGGCCGGAGAATATAAGTGAGGTACGCAAAGTGAAACAGATTATGTTAGGTAACGAAGCTGTAGCACGTGGCGCCTACGAAGCTGGAGTGAAAGTTGTTTCCTCCTATCCGGGCACCCCGAGTACAGAGATTACGGAAACGATCGCGACTTATGACCGCATTTACTGCGAGTGGGCAACGAACGAGAAGGTTGCTTCGGAAGTGGCGATCGGTGCGAGCATCCGTGGTGCACGTGCGATGACCTGCATGAAGCATGTAGGTATGAACGTTGCGGCAGACCCGATGTTTACAGCAGCATATGAAGGTGTTAACGGTGGTCTTGTATTCGTTGTTGCAGATGATCCGGGCATGCACAGTTCCCAGGATGAGCAGGACAGCAGAAACTATGGCCGTGCTGCCAAGTTGATGGTCCTTGAGCCGTCTGACAGCCAGGAGTGCAAAGACTTCGCGAAACTGGCATTTGCTCTTTCCGAGCGTTTCGATACTCCGGTGATCCTGCGTATGCACACCCGTGTATCCCACTCCCGTTCCATCGTAGAACTCGGTGATCCGGAAGAGATCGTCGTACGTCCTTACGAGAAGAACGTCAATAAGTACGTCATGATGCCGGCGATGGCGATCAAGCGTCACGTTGTTGTCGAGCAGAGAACACTCGATATCGCCAAGGCATCCGATGAAGAATTCCTCGGTATGGGAATTCATAAGATCGAGATGAACGATACCAAGATCGGTATCATCACCGCCGGTGCATCCTACCAGTACGTCAAGGAAGGCTGCCCGGAGGCATCCGTTCTCAAGCTCGGCTGTGTATGGCCGCTGCCGATGAACCTGATCCGCGATTTCGCATCGAAAGTTGACCGTCTCGTAGTTGTCGAAGAACTCGATCCTTTCATGGAGACCGAGATCAAGGCAGCAGGTGTTGCCTGCGAAGGTAAAGACCTGTTCACACTGCAGGGTGAGTACAACTCCAGAATGATCCGCGCGGCTCTTTCTTCTACGCCGCTTCCGGAAAAGGCACTGGATCTCGATAAGCTTCCGAAGGCTCCGGGACGTCCGCCGCTTCTTTGCGCAGGCTGCCCGCACAAGGGTATGTTCCTGGCTTTGAACCGTGCGAAGGTACAGGTCATGGGCGATATCGGATGCTATACCTTGGGTACACTTCCGCCGACAGCCGCGATGGACGTTTCCGTCTGCATGGGTGCTTCGGTCGGTATGGCGCATGGTTTCGACAAGGCAAGTGATGGAGAAGACAGCAAGAAGACCGTTGCCGTTATCGGTGACTCCACATTCCTGCATTCCGGTATCACGAACCTGATCAACGCGGTATATAACCAGAGCAGCATCACAGTCATGATCCTCGATAACTCCATCACGGGTATGACAGGACATCAGCAGAATCCGGCATCCGGAAAGAACATCCGTCTGCAGCCGGCTCCGGCGATCGACCTCGAGACACTCTGCAGAAGCGTCGGTGTCACATCTGTTCGCACAGTTGATCCGGTCGATACATTTGAAGTAGAAAAGATCGTAAAAGAGGAGATCGCAAAGGATTGCGTATCCGTTATTATCGTTCGTCGTCCTTGTGCCCTTATCCCGACAGGCAAGAAGCCGAAGGGTGTGTCTATCGTACTTAACGATGAAGCATGTAAGAAGTGCGGTGCCTGCTCCCGTATCATGTGCCCGGCACTCGCAGCCGGTGACGATAAGAAGCCGGTCATCGATCCGGAGGCCTGCAACGCTTGCGGTCTTTGCATCAACATGTGTAAGTTCAACGCACTTTCTAAGAAGGAGGAAGCATAATATGGCAAAGGATATTTCTATCGTACTCGCCGGTGTAGGCGGACAGGGAACCTTGATCGCCGGTAAGCTCCTCGGCATATTGGCACTGAAGCTGGGCTGGGATATTAAGGTATCCGAAGTACACGGTATGAGCCAGCGCGGCGGTTCCGTTATCACATATGTAAGAATGGGTGAGAAGGTATATTCTCCGATCATCGAAGAAGGTATGGCTGACTACGTTCTTTCTTTTGAAGAAGTTGAAGCAGTTCGCTGGGCCAATCTTCTTAAGAAAGACGGTGTACTCCTGGTCAACTCCCAGAAGATCAAGTCTCTTCCGGTTCTCCTCGGTAATGCCGAGTATCCGGAGAACATCCTCGATTCTTTGAAGGGCGCAGATCAGAGTCAGGCTAAGATCGTGGAATTTGACGCACTTTCTGCAGCACTAGAGTGCGGCAGCTCCAAGGCGGTAAACATGGTCATGGTCGGTGCGCTTTCTGCAGGTATGGATATCGATAAAGCACTCTGGGAAGAAGCCATCAATGAGGCATTTGCAAGCAAGGCAAAACTCATCCCGATGAATTTACAGGCATTTAACAAAGGACGTGAATTTTTCGGATAATTTAATCGCGGTTGCGATATAATAGAGTCAGAACATATAAGGAGGACTCCCATATGCTAGTTAAACAGATCAATGTCTTTCTTGAGAATTCCTTTGGACGTCTCGCAGAAGTTACCAAAACATTGGGTAAAGCGAATATCGATATTCGTGCCCTCTATGTAGCTGATTCTTCGGATTATGGCATCCTGCGCATGATCCTCGATAAGCCGGAAGAAGCGGTCACGGTTCTGACTGATGCAGGCTTTACGGTAAGCATGACACCTGTACTGGCCATCGCGATCCCGGATAAGCCTGGCACACTGGATCAGGCTCTTACTAAGTTTTCGGAAACAGGCGAGTCGATGGAATATATTTACGGCTTCGTCGGAAGAAAGTCTTCTGATGCAGTCATGGTGATCCGAGTTCAGGACTTCGATCCTGTGATCAAGAAGTTTGAGGAAGCCGGAATCAGGATTTTGAGCCCGGAGGAGGTTTACGGAATCTGATGAGTTTACATCCATATAAAGAATATGGTATTAGCGATGCGGTGGTTGAGTTATCTTCGGAAGTGATGGCCACCGCTTCCTCTGTTTTTACCAGAATCGATGAGATCAAAGAGATCAACCAGTTGAGAGTGCTTCGCGCATTCCAGAATGCCCATTTCGCGGAGGCGCACCTGGGTGCGACCACCGGCTACGGCTATGACGATATGGGAAGAGAGAAGATCGAAGAGATGTATGCGGAGATCTTCGGTGCGGAAGCCGCTTATGTACGTATCCAGGTCACCTGCGGAACGCAGATTCTCGTAGCTTGCCTTTTCGGCATCTTAAAGCCGGGCGAGGAAATGCTCGCGGTAAGCGGACGCCCGTACGATACGCTTGCTTCGGCACTGGGTGTCAACAAAGAGGACGATACTTTTACCGGATCGCTTCTGGATTACGGCATGAAGTATAACGAAGTACAGCTGAAAGCGGACGGATCCCCGGATCTCGATGCGATCCGTGCTGCCATCAAACCGGAAACAAAGGTGATCTTCCTTCAGAAATCCAAAGGATATACCGACCGTCGCTGCCTGCGTGCAGAAGACATCAAGGCGGTCGTCGATCTGGTCAAGGGCATAAGAGAAGACCTGATCGTATTCGTTGATAACTGCTACGGCGAATTTGTTGAGACACAGGAACCGTGTGCACTCGGTGCGGACCTTTGCGCCGGATCCCTGATCAAGAATGCAGGCGGCGGACTTTGCCCGTCGGGTGCGTATGTAGCAGGCCGTAAAGAACTCGTTGAACGTGTTGCGGAGCGTGTTACCGCGCCGGGGCTCGGAAGCCATGTCGGACCGAGTCTTGGTTTTAACCGCCAGATCGCACAGGGCCTTTTCATGGCACCGCATGTCGTAGCCGAAGCCATGAAGGGTGCGGTATTTACCGCTGCACTTCTTTCGAAGATCGGATGCAAGTGTGATCCTTCTTACGAAGACCTCAGAGGCGATATTGTTCAAAGTATCGCTTTTCCAAATGCGGAACAAATGGTAAACTTTTGTAAGATGATACAAAGCAGTTCGCCGGTCGATTCTTTTGTCGCACCGGAACCCTGGGATATGCCGGGTTACGATGCTGAAGTCGTTATGGCGGCCGGTGCATTTGTACAGGGAGCGTCGATCGAGCTTTCGGCTGACGGTCCGGTAAAACCGCCGTACCTCGTCTACATGCAGGGCGGACTGGTATTTGAACAGGTGAAACTGGCAGTTATGCTGGCTGCATCGAAGATGTTGGAGAATAAGGACTGAGATGGCACAGGGAAGAAGACCTGACAATAAAAGACCGAAGCATTCACCACCGAAGAAATCCGGAAATCCGTCCGGTTCTTCTGCTCGTCCTGTGTCCGGAAACAATAAAAATGCATCGCCCGTGAAGCCGCAGGGACAGCCTGCTCGCGCTCCGCAGGGTAAGATGAATCCTTCTGCCGCACCGGCTTCGCGCAATAAGAAAAATGCGCAGAAGCGTCCGATGCCGCAGGAAAAGCAGAATCCGGATATCCAGGCAAGACAGGCTCAGCAGAACCGCTCCGGAAAGAAGCGTCCGCCGATGGCGAAGAATCCTTCTTCGGAGCAGAAGATGCCGGTCAACGCCAGAACGTCTGAGCGTCCGCAGGATCAGGAACCCATGATCCGTCCTCTCTTCGGAGATGAAGTTGCAGCTCCTTCTGTTTCGGAGCGTGCTGTCGCACAGAAAGAACCGGCGAAGGAGAAACTTTCCTGGAGTGAGAAGAGAAAGCTTGCTGCGCAGAAAAAAGAAGAAGCCAAGCAGGCGGCAAAAAAGCCGAGCATCCTCGACGAGATCATGGAAGACCCGGCCGAGGAAAGAAGAAAGCATACAGCCAGAAAGAGAAGAAGAGATGCATTGACATCGGCATTTAACTGCCTGCTCTGCGTCGTTATCCTCATCGGAGTTCTGGTCATCGCAGTACTTTATGTAGTTGATTATGTTGCGGCAAAGCCGACATTTGCATTTGCCACAGAAGGCACCATCGAGCATACGGTCGGTGCTACGGCGTTGATCGCAAGGCATGAGACGGTGATTGATTCTACACATACCGGATCTCTTCTGACACAGACGACAGAAGGTAGCCGTGTTTCAAAAGGACAGCTCCTGGCGATGGTCATCCCGAGCGGCATGGAAGCAACCGTTGAAGATCTTCGCAACGTCGAGCAGCAGATCGTCGAGATCGAGCGTGAACTGATGGCCGAAGGTAAGGGCATCGGAGCTAAGACGATCTTCAGTGATGTGAATAATGATATCCTTCCGATCATTACCATGGTCAGACAGGACGCCCTTTTGGGAAATATCAGCAACATGACAAGTTATTCTTCCTCGATCCGTGTTTTGATGGAAAAACGCGACGTGGATATGGAGAATATCGACTTTGAAAATGAGCAGCTCAATGTTCTGCGTGACAGTGAGATGAAACTTCGTAACCAGCTTGAAACGCAGGCAAATTCCATCTACGCACTGATTCCTGGAATCGTTTCTTATAAACTGGACGGTCATGAGAATGATGTGAACTACACCAAGCTCATGGGCATGACGGACTCGGAGTTTGATACACTTCTTAAGGACTGCAACAACATCATCACCGGTGACCTCGATGTCAATGCCGGTGATCCGGTACTTCGTATCATCCAGAACGACGTACAGTATTTCGCCTGCATTCTCGAAGGCGTCAACAGTGCTGACTTCGGTCTGGAGAAAGTCTATACGATCCGTATTCCTTCTGAAGGTATTGCGATCACCGACTGTAAGATCGTCCGCTCGAATCTGACTGAGGATGGTCTTCTGGTCGTATTTGAAACCAGTAATCAGGTAGAAAGACTTCTCGACCGCCGCACAGTGGATATCGAGATCGTACAGAAGACGACACAGGACGAGGATCATAAGGGTGTACGTATTCCGATCTCGTCTCTCGTTGATGCGGACTATGACCGCATGATCGCGACGATCTTTGTAAACCAGAGTGGTTATGCTCGTGGCTATACAGTACGTATCCTTGACTACGACCGTGAGTACGCGATCGTGGCTCCGATCGATGACGAAAGCAACATTCCGAGCGTAAGTACCATCGTCATTACGAATCCTTATACAGTTAAGGAAGGCGACAAGGTAGAAAAGTAATATGAATATGTATTCTAAAGAACAGATGCAGGAGAATATCCTGAAAGTAAAAGAGCAGATCAAGGATGCTGCCAGAGCAGCCGGTCGTGATGCTTCCGAGATCACGTTGATCGGTGTATCGAAATTCTTCCCCGCGGAATATGCAAAGCAGGCATTTGAATTGGGTCTTACGGATCTCGGTGAAAACCGTCCGGAAGAGATGCATGAGAAGAAGGCTGTACTGGACGAGCAGGGGATCTGCCCGAACTGGCATCTGATCGGTACGATCCAGTCGAGAAAAGTCCGACTCATCGTTGGCGAGCCGTATCTTATCCATTCTGTAGATTCTGTATCTCTGGCAAAAGAAATCTCGAAGCGCTCTTCTGCAAAAGAGATCACTTCCGATATATTGCTCGAAGTCAATGTTTCCGGTGAAGAGAGCAAACACGGTTTTTCAAAAGAAGAACTGAAGGCAAGCATGGAAGACCTCCTGGCTCTTCCGAATATCTCACTTCACGGCATTATGACGATGGCGCCGATCCAGCAGCAATCTGGTCAGGCTGCGAAAGTATTCGAAGACGCAAGAGCACTCTTTGATGAGATGAAACATTATGGTGTGGATATGAACTGCTGGAAAGAGATGTCGATGGGTATGAGCGGAGACTACAAAGAAGCGATCGCCTGCGGCTCTACATTTGTCCGTATCGGTACCGCAATCTTCGGTAAACGCGATTACCCGGATCCGGTGTGAACGTGCACAAAAAAGTTACAGGAACCGCGTAATATTTCGAGAAAATTACACGCACCCCGTTCTGCGTTACATGTTATTTACCGATGCCCGTATTCTATTGAATGTCAAGAATCCTAAAATTATACTTACCTCATAGTGAAATTAAGCATGTGCTGAAACAAGCACGGATGCAGTAAATTTGGAGGTAGTTATGGCTAATTTTTGGAATGCTCTGGTAGACAAAATCGCAGGCGTGGATCGCAATTCCGCTTATTACGATGATGAAGGAATGTATGAGGGTGAGTATGAGGACGAGACAGTAGATCAGATCCATGTTGAAGGATCCGACTATGAGAGCTTCGCTCCTGCTACTGAAATCACCACTCCTGAAATGAACAATCGCGTTGTTCCGATTAAGAGCGTATCTGCTAACGAGACTCAGGTAGTTATTCTCCAGCCGGACAGCATCCGTTCTTCCCAGGCTGTTTGTGATCATATCCGCGCAGGCCACACAGTAATCTGCAACATCGAGAATGTTGACCGTTCTGTTGCTCAGCGTGTTATCGACTATATTTCCGGTGCAGCTTATTCTATCGACGGTAACGTTAAGCCGATCGATCAGAACAGAAAGACATTCGTAGTTGCTCCGAGAAGCGTATCCCTGATGGATCGTGAGTCCCTTGCAAAGCAGGAAGAAGCTCAGAACCAGCAGCAGGCTTATCGTCAGGTTCTCTGATTCGAAGTTAACTGATTTATTCAATTTCAAATACAAAGGACTGTTACTTGTAGCAGTCCTTTTATTTATGCTGTAACTTGATTTAGATCCGATTCTGCTTCAAATGCACTGTGCTGCATAAAAATGGGGAGATCTCCGCGTTAGGAAATCTCCCTTACTTTTTTCTATAGTTGTTTCTCTTATGCCTGTGTGCCCGGCTTGTAGCTGTCCTTCAGAGAAACGCTTCTGTTAAAGACGAGCTTTCCGGGCTTACTGTCTTTCGTGTCCATGCAGAAGTATCCGAGTCTTAAGAACTGGAATCTGTCTGCCGGCTTTGCGTCTGCGAGGGAAGCTTCTACTTTCGCGCCTTCAACGACCTTCAGAGAATCCGGGTTGATGTAATCAAGGTAATTGCAGTCAGCCAGATCCGGTGCCTCAACCGTGAAGAGACGGTCGTAAAGACGTACGGTTGCATCGAGAGCCGTCTTGGTATCGACCCAGTGAATGGTAGCCTTGATACGGCGTCCGTCTGCCGGATTTCCGCCACGGCTGGATTCTTCGTAGTCTGCGTGAACGGCGATCACGTTTCCGTTTTCGTCCTTGTCACAGCCTGTGCACTTGATGACATAAGCGGACTTCAGTCTGACTTCGTTTCCGGGGAAGAGACGGAAGTATTTCTTTTCCGGAACTTCCATAAAGTCTTCCGCTTCAATCCAGAGTTCCTTGGAGAAGGATACTTCACGTGTTCCATCTTCCGGACGCTCCGGATTATTTTCCACGGTAAATGTCTCGGAACTTCCTTCCGGATAGTTGTCGATGATGAGCTTGACCGGATTTACGACACCCATGACACGTTTTGCTGTTGCGTTCAGATCCTCACGCAGGCAGTACTCCAGGAATGCGTAGTCAACTACTGCATTTACCTTGGAGATACCGTTTCTGGAGTGGAAATTGTGGATCGAAGCCGGAGTGTAACCACGACGGCGCAGACCACAGAGAGTAGGCATACGCGGATCGTCCCAGCCGTCTACAAGACCGGTCTCGACCATGTTACGAAGCTTTCTCTTAGAGAGGACCGTATGCGTGATACCGAGTCTTGCAAACTCGATCTGACGCGGCTTCGACGGAACGGATACATTCTCGATGACCCAGTCATAGAGGGGTCTATGTGCCTCAAACTCGAGAGAGCAGAGGGAGTGGGTGATACCTTCGAGTGCGTCCTCGATCGGGTGCGCGAAGTCGTACATCGGGTAGATGCACCACTTGTCACCGGTGTTGTGATGACGCATGTGGTTGATACGATAGATCGCAGGATCGCGCATGTTGAAGTTACCGGATGCCAGATCGATCTTCGCACGAAGTGTCATCGCACCGTCTTCAAATTCACCGTTCTTCATTCTCTCGAAAAGATCCAGGCTCTCTTCGATCGGACGGTCGCGGTACGGGCTGGTAGCCGGGTGAGTCAGGTCGCCTCTGTGCTCCTTCATCTCCTCAGGAGTCAACTGGCAGACATAAGCCAGACGCTTCTTGATCAGCTCGACAGCGTATTCATACATCTTATCGAAGTAGGAAGAAGCGTAGAAGAAGCGGTCGTCCCAGTCGTGACCGAGCCACTTGATATCTTCCTTGATGGCCTCTACATACTCTTCGTCTTCCTTAGTCGGATTGGTGTCATCCATACGGAGGTTACAAAGGCCGCCATACTGTTCCGCCATACCGAAATCGATCTCCAGTGCTTTTGCATGACCGATGTGAAGGTAACCATTCGGCTCAGGTGGGAAACGCGTGTGGACAGTCTGTCCCTCGTAACGGCCGCCCGGTCCGATATCTGTTTCGATTGCCTCATGGATAAAACTCTTATATTCGCTCATATTCTTAATCTCTCTTTCTGTCTTTATCGTAAAATATTTATCTTAAGATAATGCTTGAGAGAGTCGCTGTCGACCGGATTCAATGCGCTTTAAGGCCTCTTCCTTGCCGAGAAGGAGAAGGACTTCGACGGCACCACCAGGGGTGACCGCGGTACCGGATGCGGCAATACGTACCGGCCACATGACAAGCGCATTTTTCACGCCCATGCCTTCTGCAAGACCGGTCAGGCACTCGGAAAGAGAATCCTTGTTCCACTCGATCTCATAAAGCATCGGAAGAACGATGTTCAGCATCTCGAGACAGCCTTCCTTGGTGGTCTTGCTCTTTTTATGTACGAAAAGCTCCAGATCGTAGTCAGCAAGCTCAAGAAGGAATCCGAGCTTCTCGCTGATCTGCGGGAGTCTTGTGATACGCGGCTGCATGATCTCCGTAAAGAGCGGGTAGAGGTCCGGTGTGATCATCGGAAACTTCTCAAGTTCCGGCTTTGCGAACTCGATGAATTCTTCCTCGGTCATCTTACGGATGTATTCGCCGTTGAACCACTCCAGTTTATCGTAGTCAAATACTGACGGAGACTTGCTGATTCCGCTGATATCGAAAGCCTTGCAAAGTTCTTCGAGAGTGAAGACTTCCTGATTGTCCTTCGGGCACCAGCCGAGAAGGGCGATGTAATTGATGATTGCTTCCGGCATATAGCCCTGGGCGACAAGATCTTCAAAACCGGTGGAACCATGACGCTTGGCAAGCTTACTTACCGAACCGTCTTCGTTCTTGCCCATGATGAGCGGAAGATGTACATATGTCGGGATCTCCCAGCCAAATGCCTCGTAGCAGAGGTTGTATTTCGGGGCAGAGGAGAGGTACTCGGAACCTCTTACGACATGCGAGATCTTCATGAGATGATCGTCGATGATATTTGCAAAGTTATATGTCGGATAGCCGTCGGCTTTCAGAAGGATCTGATCCTCGAGCTCCTTGTTCTGTACGGTGATATCGCCGTATACGCAGTCGTGGAATGTGGTCTCGCCGGTAAGCGGCATCTTCTGACGGATGACGTACGGGATACCTGCATCGAGATTCTTCTGAACCTCTTCCGGAGAAAGATCACGACAGTGACGGTCGTAGCCGCCCTCGACACCACCTTCCTCGTGAAGGGCAGCGAGGCGCTCCTTCGAGCAGAAGCAGTAGTAGGCATGACCTTTCTTTACCAGCTCCTCCGCATAAGGCTTATAAAGATCCATACGCTCACTTTGGACATACGGACCATATTCGCCGCCGATATCCGGACCCTCGTCATGAACGAGTCCTGCCTTCTTCAGCGTCTTATAGATGATATCCACCGCGCCTTCGACATAGCGTTCCTGGTCCGTATCCTCAATACGAAGGACGAACGTTCCGCCCAAAGACTTGGCGATCAAATACTCATACAGTGCGGTTCTAAGGTTTCCGACATGCATAAAGCCCGTAGGACTCGGTGCAAAACGCGTGCGGATAGCCGGATTGGTAATGGCCATTTTCACTTACCTCTTCTTGTTCTATATAATAACAACCTATTTTATCACATATACTTTGCGAAAAGCACTGGATTTTACTTTTTTATACAAAGATTCCTGCAAAAGTGTTATCATATCAGAGATATCAGTTTGGAAAGGACGGAAAGGAGCGCACATGACCTGTTTGAAGCGTGTCGAAAGTAAATGCACTTACCCCATTACCTGTGGGCGGAGCATGGCACACGAGACCCTTTTGGAACTTCACCGCTCCATGAGTTCCGAGCGATCCGCGCAGGTCGCGATCGTGACGGACAAGGAAGTCAACGGACTTCACCATACACGTTTTATTTCCGAACTCGAAGCAAGAGGCGTCAATCCGACCGTGATCGTGATCGACGGCCGTCAGTCTTCGAAGAATTTCGATAACGTCATGCAGGTGTTTGAGCGCCTGATGGATATCTCCTTTTCGCCCGACGACCTTCTGGTCGGATGGGGAGGAGGCAGTATTCTCGATGTAACGGCATTTGTCGCTGCGACATTTTTAGGAGGACTTACATACTGCCTGGTTCCGACGACCCTGATGGGCATGCTCGAATCCGCCGAGGCCGATACCGCATACCTTAACTATATGAGCCACAAGGACTGTGTCAGCGTCAGCTGCAAGCCGATCTCGGTGATCATGGACGTGGATTTCCTGACCACGCTTCCGGAAAACTTCATGAAGAACGGATACGCGCAGATCATCCGCTACGGCATGCTCGACCAGATCACGCTTTTGAACCGCCTTGTGACGAAAGCCGACCTTTTCATCACGATCGATGAATGCTATATTTCAAAAGCCAGGATCGTGGAACAGAACGAACACGCCTTTGACTTCGGAAAAGAGATCCAGGAAGCAATCCTGGAGCATTTCCGATTCCTCCGTTATACGGAAGGCGAGGCGCTCGCGTTTGCGCTTTTGGCGATGAATCCTTCCGAAGCACTTTTCCGTCTTTATGATTTCCTGGGATTCCCAAGAAAACTGGAAGGTGTTTCAAAAGACGCGCTGCTTCGCCGGATCACGAAGAATATCGCACCGTACAAGGATGAAGTCCCGGTGATCTATGCCTCGGGTAACGGCAAGATCGAGACCCTTAAGATGACTTCTGCCGAAGCGCTGCTTTATTTTTCCGAAAAACTGGATATCATCTGTGAGTAATGCCGGATGAAAAAAGGAGATATGATGAAGAATATTAAGACGAAGAACCTGTTTCAAAAGATACTGACCCTCCTGGTCTGTATTTCCCTGATGCCGGCTCTCGTATCCTGCGGAGACGATGACGAGAATATCAAGCCCGCAGACTATGGTACATATGGCGCGGACTTTGCACTCGAACTTGCCAAGTCTTTTCCGTTCCGAAATGCATTTTCCTCGGGCGAACAGGGCGCGGGTCTGATGATCAAAAACGAACTCGAAGGCATGGGATATAAAGTCGAAGCCCAGTCTTTCAGTGCGCCGGACGGACGCGTCTCCTATAACTACATCGTACGTATCCCGGGCGAGGGATTCATGCAGCGCGATTCTTTCGGCGAATATGCCGAGGTAAAAAAAACCGTCGTGATCGGTGCCCACTATGACTCTCCGATCGAGTATGCCCAGCGTGTCGACTATCCGGACTATGACGGTATCCAGAACAACGCCTGTGGTATCGGTGCCCTGATGACGATCGCAAAAGAGATGTATGGTCATACCTATGGTTACGACGTGATCCTCGTTGCTTTCGGTGCAAGCTCGTCAAACTATCTCGGCGCGGGAGTATTTCTTACGAATATGACGGAAGAAGAGACGAAGAGTATCGAGTGCATGTACTGCATCGAGAGCATCTATGCAGGTGACAAACTCTATGCCCATGCCGGACTTTCCTCTTTGAAAGAAGGTAAGAAATATTCTTACCGCAGAAAACTTTACGAGGCTTATGACGTCGCGTATGAGAACAGTCTTTTGTCCAAGACCGGCATCGACCTCAACTATAACATGTCGCTTCTGAGCTTTGACGTTAACGGCGATAATACCATCGACATGTACCGAGAGGTAACGACCGTCAAGTCGGACTATGTGACCTTCGATAACAATTCTATTCCGATCGTTTTCATCGAGTCTTCGGACTATAACTTCTCGAAGATGGAAGATATGAAGGAGACTAAAAACCTCGAGCTTCAGGAGTTCGGTGGTGCGATCCGCAATACCCCTCTGGATTCTTCGAAGATCCTTTCCGAGTCGCTCGATGAGACGAGACTTCAAAACCGAATCAATGTCACTTCCTTCATCGTAGTGAAGGCGGTGGAGAAGGGTTCCCAGAACTGTGTTCCGGTATCCCGCTATAAAGAAGGCGAGCGGTTGGAACCGACGGTCTCTCCGAAGAAAAAGAATGAAAAAGATGCATCTGCATCGGAAAGCAGGAAGAATGGCTGAGAACGATAACGCAAAGGGAAATATCATCGAGGGCGATCTGTTTTCCGGCATCGCGGTAAGTGAACTGGAAGATAAGGATTATTCCTTTACGATCGATGGCGCGCAGGTCAATGTGGCTCAGCGTGTCACATGTCCGAAAGAAGACAGAAAGGTCCTGGGTTTTCTTTTCCTGATGGATCAGCCGTCACGTTTCCGTCTGGATGTTCTGATCCCCGAGAACTGTAAAAATGCGCAGGTCTCCTTAAATGACAAAGAGCTGCTGGGATTTTTCTCTAAGGAGATCCCGGAAGATCCGGAATATGTGGAAGTGACCCACTGTAATGACGAACACAAATACACGCCGCTGCGCCCCGGTGCATTTCAAGCACTGAATTTCCGCTGGGAGTCGGGAGATGTCCTGAAATTTTTCTTCTACTTCTGAGGTGAAAAGTGCGTTGAATTGACGTGAATTTTTTATAGTGTTATATTGTTTTTGTATTTGGTTAGGAGGGATTTCATGAATACAAACGCAACTATGTTTAATCGCCTTGTGGCAGTTTTCCTTGATCTGATTACTTATATCGGTTACATCTGCGGTATTTTGATGCTTACGAGTACAGCACTTCAGATTACGACAAAACTGAATTTCAGAGCAGAATCAAGAGAAGACTTACTTAAGTATTTCGGAATCTTCGTTCTGGGATTCTTTATCCTGGACATCCTGTTTGTCCGTATCTTTGCTACCACACCCGGTAAGCTCTGTGTAAACTGTGACGTTGATTTCCATACAGGAAATACGATCCTGCACTGCTTCCTGAGAAGTTTCATCAAAGTGCTGTGCCTTTTCACTGTTGTTCCGGGAATCTTTTCTTATGTATCTGCCAGCGGTGATTATGAGCTCAGATCGTTCCACGACAGAGCCACAAAAACGAATGTTACAAATACAACTCGTACACCTCGTTTCCTCGGTGCCGTTATCGTAATTCTCGGTGTTGGTATTCTGATTTATTTCATCTACAAATACCACAACGCTCTTGGCGTAAACCCGAGCATGGATCTGCCGGATTACAAGATTTTCACTCTCGAGTGATTGCTTCGAAAGCACTGAAATCAGTGCTATTCCGACGTGGCTTTTACATTTCTGTGACGATATATTTTTTCCACTTGTTATTTTGAAAAATACATGGTATTATCTTCACAGAAGGACGGGAACAAAATCTCGTTTTTTGCAACTACAAGAATGACCATCTGAATATTTCAGGTGGTTATTTTTATGCCTGAAAAACATACAAAAAAGTGACCCGCCTTCGATCAGGAAGACGGGTCATTTTTGAATCGTTTTTAAACCGTTTCAGATAGCTCTTAGTCGACCTTGGTTACCCAGCCGAACTTATCCTCAACCTTACCGCTCTGGATGCCTGTGATGGTATCGTAGAACTTCTGTGTGATCGGTCCGATCTCACCGTTGTTGATGTGGATGATCGTATCTTCATACTTGAGCTCGCCAACCGGAGAAACAACAGCAGCGGTACCGCAGCCGAAGCACTCCTGCATGCGGCCGGACTTACCAGCCTCGATAACTTCATCGATGGAGATTCTTCTTTCTTCAACTTCAAGACCCATATCCTTAGCGATCTCGATGCAGGATCTTCTGGTGATACCCGGAAGGATGGAACCTGCTGCCAGAGAAGGAGTAACGAGCTTGTTGTCGATGATGAACATGATATTCATCGCGCCGACTTCTTCGATGTATTTCTGCTCAACACCGTCGAGCCACAGTACCTGCTCATAACCGGAGTCATGTGCGATGGTCTGTGCGATCAGAGAGCAGCCGTAGTTACCAGCACATTTGGTGAAACCTGTACCACCACGAACGGCACGAACATACTTATCTTCAACGTAGATCTTAACCGGCTGGATTCCGTGAGCGTAGTACGCACCGGAAGGAGAGAGCAGGATAAAGAACTTATATGTGTTAGACGGACGAACGCCGAGGTACGGGTCTGTTGCGATAACGAACGGACGGATGTACATGGACTCGCCCTTGCCGGACGGGATCCAGTCCTTGTCGATCTCAACGAGCTTCTTTGTAGCATGTACGCAGAACTCTACATCGACCTTCGGGATAACGAGACGATCGTTACTGTTGTTCATACGCTCGAAGTTGCACTCCGGACGGAAGAGGTTGATGGAACCATCTTCGCACTTATACGCCTTCAAACCTTCGAATACAGCCTGACCATAGTGGAATACCATAGCGGACGGCTCGATCTCGAAAGCACCGTAAGGTACGATTCTCGGATTGATCCAGCCCTGACCCTCTACATAGTCCATAACGAACATGTGATCAGAGAAGATGTGGCCGAAAGGAAGCGGCTGACCCGGCTGGGGTTTTTGTCTTGGTGAGGTTGTCTTAGTAACCGTAATTTCTGGGAACATAATAATCCTCCTCATAAAATATGTTGTAAAGTATGTTTTGATTATAGACTCTTTTAAGCGAAATGGGGCAGTGTTTTTGTTAAAATGACGAAATTGTGCAAATTCGTGAAGAAAAATGCCCCGAAAGCGATTATGAGGGCATTAGTAATGGTATTATTGGTGAGGAAAGAAGGCATATATGTACCCATATTCAAAGGGGAAAGGGTAGTTCGATCGTGATGATCCCAAAGCGCGTGGATGCATTTTTAGAAAAGCATTTCAGCGGTAAAACGATGACTTATAGGAATATCACTGCGCTGGTCCTGCCGCTTTTTGTGGACCAGATGTTCCTCGCATGCCTGAACCTTTTTAACACCTTGATCATCAGTAACAGCGGACTTGAAGCCGTCAGTGCCGTAAAGATGGTCGACTCGATCAATTCCCTCGTTTTAAATGTACTTGTCGCTCTGGCAACCGGCGGTACGATCGTGGTTGCGCACTGTAACCGTGAAAAAGAGAAGAAGCAGGTCTATCCTGCGATGCGAAGCGCGGTCTTTCTGGTCTGCACAGTCGCGATGGTGCTGGGCATCGTGATCAGTATTTTCTCACCCTTGATCCTGGCGGTCCTTTTCGGACAGATCCCGGTATCCCTTATGGAACAGGCAGAACAGTATATGTTCGGCTCCGCGGTTTCGTATTTCGGTTTCTCGATCATGGAAGCCGTGTGCGGTGCGCTTCGTGGTGTCGGCCGTACGCGTTCTTCGCTGGTTTTGACGATCACGATGCACGTGACCTATTTCGGTTTGAACTATCTTTTTATCACGATCGGCAATCAGGGCATCCGCGGTATGATGCTCTCCATGATCATCTCCCGTTATCTGGCGGCAGGTCTTGCTGTTCTTCATCTTCTGCAGGTCAAGCGTGACTATCCGCAGAGCTGGCACCACTCGAAATGGATCGACATGCGGCTTATCCGGAAGATGTTTACCGTCGGCGGTCCATTTGCCAGCGAGCAGATCTTCTTTAACGGAGGTAAGATCATCACCCAGACCTATATCGTAGGCATGGGTACGCTCGCGATCGCAACCGATGCTATCGCGACGGCACTTACGGCGATCTTCCAGATCCCTGCCAATACGTTTGCGCTGGCGATCGTAACCATCGTGGGAAGATGTATCGCCAACCACGATTCCGAGCAGGCGAAAAAGAGCGTGCGTTCTTTCGTCGTGATGACTTGCGCATCCTTCCTGTTTATGGGCGTGGTCTTGCTGCCGTTTCTACAGAGCATCGTTTCCGTCTTCGGCCCGACGGAACAGATCGAGCGGGATATCTTTGTTCTTATGCTTTTGAATACTGCCATGCAGGGTTTCCTCTGGGCGGGTAGCTTCCTTGTTCCGGCCGCGCTTCGTGCCGCCGGTGACCTCAAGTTTACGTCCGCAACGGGACTTGTGACGATGTGGGTCGTACGAGTTGCGCTGGGCTATGTGCTCGGTGTTGTATGCGGACTCGACGTGCTTGGTATCTGGCTTGCGATGGAGTTCGAATGGGCAGTTCGTGCCGTGATGTATACCGTACGTTTCCGAAGCCGCAAATGGATGACGCACCCGCTCGTCGTATAGCATTTTCTGGAAGATCGCAAGTCGTAGTATAATAGATACGAACAAGGCATTTTCCGGAGGTAAAAGCATGCGGCTTGTCCATGCGGATATTTTCGACGAACAATTTGAAAAACGATGTGATCAGACCGTGATCTTAGATGGAGAACGGATTGCTTCGATTGCGCCTTTTTCGGAAAATGCAGAGGAGAAGACGACCGATCTTTCAGGTTTGACCCTTTATCCCGGTTTTATCGATATGCATATTCACGGTGCGAAAAATGCCGACACGTCCGATGCGGATGTGGTCGGGCTTCGTACGATCTCGCGTTTTCTTTGTGAAAAAGGAGTGACTTCTTTTTGCCCGACGACCATGATGATCCCGGAAGAACAGCTCTCCCGAGTCCTTTCCGCAGCCGATGCATTTTCCAAAGAAGAACCACAAGGCGCGCGCATGATCGGTGTCCGTCTGGAAGGACCGTTTCTTTCAAAAGAAAAGTGCGGCGTGCAAAACAGCGAATATTCGCAATCTCCTTCTAAAGACTATATTGACCTTGTGCGGAAAGATCTTCGAAAAGACGTGATCTCAGTGATCGATCTGGCTCCGGAACTTTCCGGTTCTTTGGAGTTCATAAAAGGCGCAGAGGAAGACTATGTGCTTTCGGTTGCCCATACTGCCGCGACCTTCGACTGCTGCTCGAAAGCAATCGAAGAAGGCGCACGTCACGCGACACATCTTTTCAACGCGATGAATCCGCTACACCATCACGAGCCCGGCGCGGTCGGTGCATTTCTCGACGCAAAAGATACAACATGTGAGATGATCTGCGACGGGATGCATGTGCATCCGGCGGTACTTCGTTTTGCGATACAGATACTCGGAGAAAACCGTCTGGTCGTCGTGTCCGACGCGATGCGAGCGGCAGGGATGCCGGATGGTGATTATGACCTCGGCGGAAAGACCGTTCACGTCAAGGGCGGCCGAACGGATTTCGGTGACGGAAGACTTGCCGGATCGACGACGAATCTGCACGATGAATTCCTGAAACTTCTGTCTTTCGGAATACCATTTAAAACAGCGCTCAAAGCCTGCACGATCAACCCGGCTAAAGTGCTTCGGATCGACGAGGAAACAGGTTCTCTTTCGGAAGGCAAATATGCCGACATGGTCGCCATGGATCAAGACTATCGTGTGCGGATGGTATGGGTACGAGGCAAACTGGTCTTCGATGACCGGGAAGGAGCTTTCTCATGAAGATCGCGGATGTGATACATGAAATGACTTTGTTTTCCGGACTCGACAATAAGAGCCTTTCGGAGTACAGCGCGCAGTTTCGCCTGAGGAGCTTTTCCAAAGACGAGATCATCGCGGCTGAAGGCGATGCCTGTACGAGCCTTGCGGTGATCGTAAAGGGCGGCGCGGCGATGCAGAAATATACGCCGGAGGGAGACTATGTAACGATCGGACTTCTCCGTGAAAAAGCATATTTCGGCGAAGAACTGCTATTCGGAAAGCATGAAAGATATGCCTGCACGCTCGAGGCGGTCATGTCGTCTGAGGTGCTTTTCATCCCTTCGGATGTGATCCTTTCTCTTATGGAAAAATGTCCTGTGGTGAAAGAAAACTATATGCGGATTCTTTCCGAAAGGATCCATGCGCAGAATATGCGTATCGCGATCCTCGCGCAGAAAGGGGCCAGACAGAAGATCGCCTATTATCTTCTGATGCTTCTTCATGAGCAGGGAGATGGCGCTGTGCATCTTCCGGGATCAAAGGAAGTCATCGCGAAGCTTCTTTCTATGCCGAGACCGAGCTTTTCAAGAGAACTGCTTTTGATGGAAAAAGAAGGGATACTGCATCTTCACGGAAAAGAGATCGAGATCTTAGACAAAAGCAGGCTGGAAACCGACCTTGCGGAAAAGTGAGAATAGGGGAGAAACAGGCGCGGTTCGTCAATTCCTCCTATGTATGATATAATTATAAGACAGGTTTAAACTGAAGGAGGGGATGGGTAGAATGTTTGAGAAGCTCTCAGATTTTATTAGTGAGATCTTTTCGAGCTTGGACAGTGGTTATCTGTTTTTCGGTGGCCCACTGGATCTGGTCCGGTATATCATCGATATCGCCCTGGTTACCTTTATCCTCTATAACATCCTCCGCATCATCCGCGATACCCGTGCATGGCAGCTTTTAAAAGGTGTACTTTTGATCCTGGCATTCGTTTTGGTATGCAGCTTCCTGGGTCTGGAGATGGTCGGATATATCTTTAACAAACTCCTTTATATCGTTGCGATACTCTTCGTCGTTATCTTCCAGCCGGAACTTCGACATGCACTTGAGACCGTAGGACTTCGTTCCTTCGCTTCCTTTTCCAATGCCATCGTTAACGACGATAACGAAGACCAGTTCCGCTATGTCAACATGATCGATGAGATCGTGAAGGCTTGTACCGAGATGGCAAAGACCTATACCGGTGCCCTGATCCTGATCGAGCGTTCCACTAAGCTCGGTGATCTTCTGAAGCAGGAAAATGTAGTCCGTCTGGATTCCTCGGTAACGAATTCGATGCTGCAGTCCATCTTCTATAAAGGCTCGCCGATGCATGACGGTGCACTTCTGGTACGTGACGGACGCATCATCGCCGCACGCTGCCACGTGCCGCTGGCAGAAACTTTCCACATGATCGAGAAGTTCGGTACACGTCACAGAGCCGCAGTCGGCGCAAGTGAGATCGGTGATACTGTAGCTATCGTCGTTTCCGAAGAGAGAGGATCGATCTCGATCGCGGTGGCCGGCGTGCTTTATGAGATGAAAGACGGTCAGGAACTTCGTAAGAATCTTTCGTATCTGCTGGGTCTGACTTCGGCACCCGGAAGACTTCCGCTGCTTGGAAAGAAGCATACGAAGAAGAGTACAGGTAAGAAGAATAAAAACGAGAAGAATACCGAGGTCGAGCTTCCGGAGGCTGCCGAGACACTGGCAGTTGCCGCTGCAGAAACGGATAAGCCTGAGGTTCTGGAAGACAAGAAAGTGGAGAAAGAATCTCTTCCGATCGTGGCACTTCGCAGAAGCAAGAGAAGCCAGGCAACAAGATCCAGCCGTGCGCTTCTGATGCTGATCTCTTTCGTATTCTCCCTGATGCTCTGGATGTATATCCAGATCACGACCAACCCGGTCACGGTAAAGACATTTACACTCCAGCTTAAGTATGAGAATTCGGATATCATGAAAGAAAAGAATCTTGCCTCGACATACCCGGTATCGGATGTTACCGTACGTATCGTCGGTCGTAAGAATGTCATGGATAAACTTTCCGCATCCGATCTTTACGCATATCTGGATCTGGCAGAAGTAACCGAATCCGGCTCCGTACGTCTTCCGGTACATATCACATGCGACCGAAATGTTTACTTCCGTGTCGACATGCAGAATCCGGTAGACAAAGCGATCTCTGTCTATACGCTGATCGAAGATGAAGACTGATTCATTTTGAATCGGTGAAAATTCCCATTAAAGTCGGGAGACAAATTCCATAACCTGTTCGATACTTTCCGAGATGGACTGATTCTCGTAGCATGCCATGCGTCCCAAAAGCGCAAGGGAAGGGAACTGGCGGCTGAGTTTATGGTATTTCCGGTACAGTTCCATGCTCTCGGAAGAAAGATCCGGTTCGAAAGGTTCATATACGCCTTTGACGGCAGAGACATACGGCGCTTCCATGCAGACTGTGGTCTTTCCGGGAAGATCCTGAAGGGTCATCTGTTTACTTTCATATACACGTACACTTTCCGGATCGCCGGGACGTACGATCACGGCACAGGGATTACTGAAATCTGAATCGAGATCCTGGAAGGTGATGATATTTCCTCGGAAACGTAGATCGCCGAAACGGTAATCAAAGAGCTTGTCGATGGTAGGCGTGTAGACGACAGGTCCTTTGAACGGCGCACCGTCAAAGAGGACAACGCCGGATTCTTCCAGAAGGGAGATACGGGTCAGGCCGTCCATGTTGAGATATGTCGTGATGGCAGGGTGGTCGATCATCTTTTCCATGACCTTCATAAAGCCCTGCATCGGCATCGCCTGGATGCTGTCTTCGTAGTAATTATCGTCTTCGGTAATGTCGACATATGCGTCATTCATATAAGAGTCGTCTGCATATGCAAATGAACCGGAAGATTTTCTGTTGATGTTGATCGTCAGGATATTTTCAACGATATAACGTCCCAGATCGGCCAGGTGAGAATCTTTCGAGTTGATCAGTTCGTCCACCGCGATACGTTTTCTGTCACTCCAGAAAGCATGGATACGAGCAAGAAGAAGCGCGGTACGTTCTTCGCCGAAGAGCATCTCCAGAGAGTGGCGGTTCAGCGGAAGCGGGACGAGCTTTTTATCGACCTGCGCCAGAACGCGGTGCGTATAGGGATAGAAAGATCCGAAGCGCCGTAAGAAGGCGTAGACGGATTCGTTATCTGTGTGAAAGATGTGGGGACCGCAGCTCTGGACACGGATCCCGTTCGGACGTGTCTCTTCAAAAAGATAGCCGCCGATATGAGATTCTTTCTCAAAACAGGTCACGTTATACCCGGCATCCGCCAGCATTCTTGCCGCGGCGCAACCGGAAATACCTAAACCAATTACCAGAGCTTCTTTGTTAAACACTTTATTTATCCCCTATTCGCTTCGAAAATCGAACAGTTACTATTCTATATGATAATTCTAAAGATTTCAAAACATTTTTAGTATTTCGGGATGTAAAATTGTAATATAGCCTTCGTATTGCTGTAAATTTCGAGCCGTCCCACTGTGCTACAATTCATATTGTGTGGAAATATGTCATATAAAGGGGCAGTTTATGGAAAACGATAAGGAAAACAAAAATCTTCCAAATAACGAGAACCAGGGTGATGAAGTCGTGGATATGCAGGCTTTTCTGGCCGGCATCAAGCGCGTTTCCGCGGATCCTTCGAAAACACCCGCTCCCAAGGGCGCTCCCAAAGCTGCTCCGAAAGCAGCGCCGGCCTCTAAGCAGCCTCCTAAGGCTGTTCCGGCCAATCCCGATAAGAAAACAGGCGCGTCGCCAGCTAAGTCTGCGCCGTCTGCGCGTCCGGCATCCCGTGCCGCGCGTGAAGCGATGGAAAAGAAGAGAAAGCGCGCATCGATCATGCTCGCTGTCACGGCCGTATTACTCGTAGCCGTAATCGGCGTGGGTGCATTTTTCGCGGTAAATTACTTTACAGGAAAGAACAAGCCGTCAGATTCCGTATCTTCTGACGCAGGATCGTCTACGACGGTCACACGCGGAACCGGTACGAGCGAAGAGACGACAGTTCCGACAAGTGAAGAATCAACAGAACCGACTCCGACTCCGACACCTGCGCCGTCACCGTTCCCGGAAGGCGGACCGAACCTCGAAGGATATTGTGTCGTGATCGACGCGGGCCATCAGGCAGTCGCAAACCTCGATCCGGAACCGATGTCATCATCCATGAGCGGCTCAAAGGATAAGTCTTCTGAGGGCTATAGCGGTGTAGTCAGCGGCATCAACGAATCCGAGATCAACCTGGAAGTGGCGCTTCTGCTTCGTGACTATCTGACATCCCTCGGATGCGAAGTGTATATGACACGTGAGAGCAACGATGTTGATATCTCCAACAAAGAAAGAGCAGAACTGGCTGTTTCGTATTCGCCGGATCTGTATATCCGTCTTTACTGCAATGCGGCAAATGATTCGCTCCAGAGCGGCTGCGAGGTCATCGTACCGGCAACCGGAAAGTACGCTTCAAACGTCACGACTTGGGGTGAGAATCTGGGAAATACTCTTGCATCTGTGACCGGTTCGGCTTTTAATGGATGTAAGGCAAGCAGCAATTATTCCGGTTTGAACTGGGCGGATTCGGTACCGTCTTTCATGCTCCGGATGGGCTATCTGACCAACAGTGATGAGGAGAGCCTCCTGCTTGACGAGGAATATCAGTTTAAGATCTGTCAGGGCATCGCCCAGTTTGTAACGACCATGCCGCAGAACTGATCCTTCTCCCGGGCTTTTTCCGGATTTTGAGGATCCGGGGAAGCGTTTGAAAGAGAAGGGGAATCGAAGATGAGATGTATCCATATTTCCGATCTTCATTTAGGCAAACAGTTTAAAGAGCATTCACTTTGCGAGGATCAGGAATTCGTCCTCGACAAGATCTGCGGGATCTGCGAAGACGAAAAGATCGACGCGCTTCTGATCGCGGGCGATATCTACCAGACCTCGACACCCTCTGCGGAAGCCATGAAACTTTTCGATACGTTCCTTGACCGCATCTGCGGCCTCGGTATCAAGGTCTTCATGATCAGCGGAAACCACGATTCAGATATCCGCATTTCCTATTTTTCGTCCCTGATCGAAAAAGCAGGCATCTTTACGAGCCGTGCATTTGACGGAAAGCTTCAGAGCATCGTCTATCCGGGCCAGGAAAATGTCGTGATCCATCTGATCCCGTATCTTAAGCCGATCCACGTCAGAAAGTTCTATCCCGATGAAAAGATCGATACCTATCAGGATGCGATGGAAGTCGTGCTGAAGAACTCTCCTTTAGATAAATCGAAAACGAATATCCTGCTGTGTCACCAGTTCATCACCGGAGCTCTTACTTCCGACTCGGAAGAACTGGTCATCGGCGGACTGGATAATATCGACTATACCGTATTTTCCGAGTTTGACTATGTCGCGCTCGGTCATATCCACCGCCCGCAGCATATCGGACGCAAAGAGGTCCGCTACAGTGGCTCCATCCTGAAATATTCATTCTCGGAAGCGCATTTCGAGAAGAGCTGTACGCTTCTGGATATCTCCGAGGACGGAAAGATCGAGATCAGTACGATCCCGCTTCCGAATCTTCACGAAGTTAGAGAAGTGTCGGGCATGTATGACGAGCTGATCAATCTTCCGATCAGCTATGACTATGTCAGTGTCACGATCCATGATGAAAATGCAACGCCGGACGCGGTCTATAACCTTCGTTCGGTGTTCCCGAATATGCTTTCTTTCCGAATCGAAAATGCCAAGACGGCTGTCGATGTGGATATCGAAAAACTCGACGAGATCGATAAGAAAACGCCGGTCGAACTGTTCTCGGATTTCTATCGCTCGCAGAACGGAAATGTCGAGATGACGAAAGAGCAGATGAACATCATCACGACCATCGCGGAAGGACTGGAGGGGACAGACTTATGAAATCGATACGACTTTGTATGAGTGCATTTGGACCTTACGCTAAGGAAACCGTGGTGGATTTTACACTTCTCGGGGGCAGCGGTCTTTACCTGATCGGAGGCGATACCGGCGCGGGCAAGACGACGATCTTCGACGCGATCAGTTTCGCGCTTTACGGCGAAGCATCCGCGACACAGGGAAGAGACGCCAGATCATTTCGATCGGACTACGCGACGCCGGATGTGGAGACTTTCGTTGAATACACCTTTTCCCATAAGGGTAAGACTTATACGATCAAAAGAGCGCCGGAGTACGAAAGGAAAAAGGCGCGCGGCGAGGGCACGACCAAGTCGGTCGCGTATGTGGAACTGACATGCGAGCAGAGCGGGGAGATCGTCACGGGAACTAAGTCGGTCAGTGAGAAAATCGGTCAGCTGATCGGCCTTTCGAAAGAGCAGTTCGGCCAGACCGTCATGATTGCGCAGGGTGACTTTAAGAAGATCCTGAATGCTTCCAGTAATGAGCGTATCGGACTGTTCCAGGAGATCTTTAGAACGAAGATCTATGCCGATATCACGAATCAGCTCAAGGAAGAAAATCGCAGGCTTTCAGAGGAGAAGAAGGATTGCGACACCAGGATCGTTACCTTGATGCTGCAGGCGAAGATCCCGGAAGAAGACCGGGAGAAGGTCGGCGCGGCAGAGGCGCTGAACTGTGTCCACTGGATCGAGTATCTTAAGGAGAAAAATGAGACGGATGGAAAGGATCTTTCGGTGCTGGATAAAAAACTGAAAGAGACCGAAAAGAAACTGACGACTCTGACCGAGCAGTATACGGCGGGGGCGCTGGTAAATAAGGACTTTGAGGACCTGGAGGCGAAGAAGGCTCGCCTTGAGGAACTGAAAAAGGTAGCTTCGGACATCAAGAAGAAGAAAGAAAATCTCGAGAAGGCGGTTCTTGCTTCCGAGATCGAGGAAATGGAAAAGGCATATCTTGATGCGAACACTCGACTACTACAGGCGGAAAAGAACCTGAAGGAACTTGATGCCGGTCTGGAAAAAGCGAAGAAAACAGCTGAGGCGGCGCAGGCGGAACTTAAGAAAGTGGAGGATAATCCCAAGAAGTCGGAAGCGTTGAATGCGGAAGTGGAGCGCCTTCAGGATGTTATCTCGGTCGTTTCAGACCTTGAGAAGAGCCGTGCGGCAAAAACGAAGAAAGAAAAAGCAAGGGACGATGCTTCAACGGCAAGTATCAAGGCCGATGAAGAATATCTTTCCTGCAAGAAGTCTTACTATGCTTCCATCAGCGCCCATGTTGCGAAGGAACTTGTAGAAGGTGAGCCTTGCCCGGTCTGCGGATCGAAGGAGCACCCGCATATCGCACAGCTTCCGAAGGACAGTAAGACAAAAGAAGAGATGGAAGATGCGGACGAGATGGCAAAGGTCGCCAAACAGAAGCTTACAGATGCGGAAAATGCGGTCAAGCTCGTTGACGAAAAGATCAAGGACGCGGAAGCGCGCCTTACGAAGCAGAAACTCGCAACAACGGTGACGTTCTCAGAACTGCAAAGCAAAATTTCGGAGAAGAGTGAGCAGAGTGAAGCGCTTAAGAAAGCATATGATGGTGCGGTGAAGAAAGACAAGAA
>JAGCVX010000008.1 GCA_017962145.1 Clostridiales bacterium
AAGGAAAGGCTTTCTGGGTAGAGCAGGTTGTGAAGAATGGTTTTACAGGTGCGGATTGCGCAAGATTCTTCATGCTGGGTGCACCAGAGTTCCTGGGTCGTAACCTGACGGATGACGAGTTTGTTGAAGTTCTCTACAAGACCTATTTCGATCGTGATTCCGAGCCGGATGGTAAGGCCTACTGGATGGGTCGTCTGGCTTCTGGTGAGAATCGAGCAGTGCTCGTTGAAGAGTTCATCGAGTCTGTTGAGTGGTGTAATGTCTGCGCAGGTTACGGAGTCAAGTCCGGCGCACTGTACCACAAGGCAACCGTTCCGTCGAAGAACGCAGTCAAGTTTGCAACTCGTTTGTACACCTGCTGCCTCGGCCGTGATCCGGAAGCTGAGGGTTTGCAGTATTGGGCGCTGGCTCTGACGAACCTGGATGCTACAGGTTACCAGGCTGCAAGTCTGTTCTTCACATTGCCTGAGTTCGTTGGACTTAAGACAACAAATGAAGAGTATCTGACACGCCTGTACACAACGTTCATGGGAAGAGAACCGGAAGCAGAAGGATTTGCTTACTGGCTCGGACTTCTCAATGGTGGAACAGACAGAAACGATGTCATGAAGGCATTCGCAGGTTGCCCTGAATTCCAGGAGATCTGCAATCAGTATGGTATTGTAAGAGGCGAGATCTGATTTTGTGCACTATTAAAATGTTTGGGGGATATTGAACATGAAAGCAAAAAAGGTATTAGCCGCCCTTCTGTCTATCAGCATGTTGACTTCGCTTTGCGCATGTGGAGAGAAGGCTGCTGATGAGACGACGAAGAAGTCGAAAAAAGAGAAGGATAGCGAAGAATCTGTGGAAGCAACCGTTGAAGATGGGGAGGAGTCAGAATCGGATACGGTTGTAACCGAGTCTGAGATGGAAGTGGAGATTACGGAGGAAGCGGCTCTGACAGAATTTTTGGAGCAGACAATGATCCCGACATATGGTATTTATGATCCTTCTCAGGCACGCTACTACGAAGATGGTATGGCTGGCGCAACGGTAAATATCATCGAGTATACATATAATCCTGAAACAAAAACTCTGGATTCCGAGCGTCGGTCAGAGAGAAAGGATGAATGGCATGATTATGAAACGATGCGCCAATACATAAACGAGCATGCTCGTTTATACTCGGGTATTTACTATGCCACGATCGATGATGTTGATTCCGATGGAAGTTTGGATCTTCTTGTCATCATTGCGCTTACAGGCGATTATCCATATCCGATGCTTGTTCAACAGTACAATTACGATGGAAATGAAGTCGGCTTGTCAAAGAGTACCGAGCTGATTTCAGCATGCGATGAGATGGAGTTCGGCTTAGAAATCCTGAGTTTAAAGCATTCCAACAAAATGGATGTCACATCGGCATATCTTGTTTCTACTTCTGACGGCTTATATTTGAAATGTGTATACTCCGCTGGTGAAGATATCGAGTTTTATGACTCTATAGCTATGTTTTCGCTTCGTGATTTCGCATATACGTCATTTATGTTT
This sequence comes from Clostridiales bacterium, assembly GCA_017962145.1. GTDB lineage: Bacteria > Bacillota > Clostridia > Saccharofermentanales > Saccharofermentanaceae > Scatonaster. The sequence continues at coordinate 1,534 of JAGCVX010000008.1, forward strand.
GATCTGGAATATGCTGATTGGCCGACGGAATACTATTGGGTATGTTATCCGGATACCACCATCTATGACGCTCAGCTCGATTATGATCATTCGGAGGAAGAAGAGGCTGAGATCTACGAAAAAGCCGGAATTCCTCGCGAGAAAGGAATCCAGTTGTTTGGAATCGATTACTCTACTGTAAATGATTTCCAGATCAAGTATCTCTTTGAGAAGGGATAATACATGAAATGAACCGGCTCGTTAATGTGCTTTTTGTTTTTATGAAGTCTCGGAACGGGCCGGCTTTTGTGTAAAATGGAAAAAGTGCACTATTTCGGCGGTTTGCACTTGCGGATTTGAATATGTTTATGTAAACTATTATAGCGTAATTAATATAGTTAATAATTTATGTGTATATTTCGGAGGAATATTTATGATTAGCGCTGGTGATTTTAGAAACGGTATGTGCTTTGAGATGGACGGCCAGGTTTTCCAGGTTGTTGAGTTCCAGCATGTTAAGCCTGGTAAGGGTGCTGCTTTTGTTCGTACAAAGTACAAGAACGTTAAGACTGGTTCCGTTGTTGAGCGCAGCTTCAACCCGAACGAAAAGTTCGAGCAGGCTCAGCTGGAGCGTAACGATATGCAGTACATCTACGCAGATGGCGATCTTTACTACTTCATGGATCAGGAGAGCTATGAGCAGCGTCCGATCGCTAAGGAGAACATTGGTGAGAACATCCGCTTCCTGAAAGAAGAGATGGTTTGTAAGGTACTTTCCTATAAGGGTGAGATCTTCGGCGTAGAACTTCCGATCGTTGTTGAACTCGAGATCACAGAGTGCGAGCCTGGTGTTCGTGGTGATACGACAAACAACGCGACCAAGATCGCAACACTTGAGACCGGCGCTACAGTTAAGGTACCGCTCTTCGTTAACCAGAACGAAGTAATCCGTGTTGATACTCGTACAGGTGAATATCTCGAGCGTGCATAATCACACGTTCTGAATTCACTTCGAGAAGAGGAAAATCACAAGATGGGTGAGAATCTCGTATCGGAATCAATTAAAGGCGAACGCTCGATGTCGCAGGGCTTTGTTGCACAGTATGCAGCAGAAGCCGCCCTGCGTGCAGAGGGCGTTGCTCGTCTTACGGCATCTGTTCCTGTAGCCTTGAAAGAATCCCTCGGATTCGTTCATGAAGGAAAAGGCGTAAGGGTTGAGTTCTCCGAGAACGAAGAAGGCTTTGTTTCAGTAACTGTCTATCCTATCGTATATTATGGTATGATTATTCCAGAGGTGGCCTGGTCGATCCAGGAGCGCGTCAAGGAAGACGTTGAGAAGTTTACCGGTCTTGTAGTGGAATCGGTGAACGTACACGTCTGCGGTGTGGTATTAAGGGAGGAAAAGTCTACATGAACCGGATCATCCGTTTTGTATTGATCGTTTATTCTACGATCCTGGCGATCATTTCGTTGCTGCTGCTTTATGCATTTGTAGATGACGGAATTTTTGCCGATATGCTTTCTCCGCTTTCCAATATTGTTATGGATCCGTACAAAAAGTTCGTGTATCTGGCAATTTTACTTGCACTTTTGATCTCCTGCGTGATTACAGTTACTTACTGTATCCTGAACGGCCGTCTCAGTAAGACACGTATCCGTCAGACCGAGATCGGTTTTGTAGAGATCGGTGTTGACGCGATCGAGAGTATTGCACTGAACTCGGCCAAGAGTGCACAGGCCGGTATCAAGACCGCCCGTGCTCGTGTTTTCTCCGCGAAGAATAATGCGATCCGTGTTTCTCTGAGTGCTGTTTTGTATTCAAACGTCGAGGTTCCGTCCACGATGGGTAAAGTTCAGGAACGCGTTAAGAAAGACATCGAGCGATATACAGGTATCATGGTGGAAAATGTTTCAGTCAAGGTAAGCCGTGTCGAGCCTGTTGTTGCGAAGGTTGAGAGATAATCCATGAGAGCCCTGATCGTCAAAATCTTCGATATGCTCAAGGACAAGAGTTCCGGCAAGATCGGTGCCGCGATTGCCTTTGTTTTTGCGCTGTTTTTGGTGATCTTCGGTTTCTTTAAGACATTGTTTATTATCATACTTACAATTATCGGGTACATTGTAGGTGCCCTGCTGTTTTCGGACAGAGACAAGATCAAGGACTGGATGGATAAGATCCTTCCGCCCGGGAGGTTTAGATGAGCAGAAGAGAAGCACGTGAGGCTGCATTTGCATTTTTATATCAGCTGGATTTCCGTCAGGAGCCGATTGACGAACAGAAGAATATGTATCTTTCTGTTCATCCGCTCGATGAAGAGGATCTGCCTTACTTCAACATGATCACAGACGGTGTTTTCGAGCAGGCTGCCAAGCTTGACGATGTGTATGCCAAGTACCTGAAGGACTGGAAACAGAGCCGTCTGCCGAAGGTGGATGTTGTTCTTCTTCGTATCGCGGTCTATGAGATGCTTCACGTGGAAGACATTCCGCTCAGTGTATCGATCAACGAAGCCGTTGTACTGGCTAAGCGATACAGCTCGGAAGAATCGAAAGGATATATCAACGCCGTACTTGGAAAAGTCGGTCAGGAATTGGAAAAATAATGGAAATACAGGCACTTTCCGTATCCCAGTTAAATGAGTACGTAAGCACATTGTTCAGCAATGACAGTGTGCTTTGTCAGTTATGTGTAAAGGGAGAGATATCCGGATTTAAGCGTTATCCGTCCGGACATGCCTATTTTCAGTTGAAAGATGAGAAAGCATCGGTCAGCTGTGTGATGTTCAAGGGAAGTTATGCCCATCTGAATTTTGTTCCTGAAAATGGCATGAAGGTCCTCCTTTTCGGGCGTGCCGGACTCTACGAAGTGGATGGGCGCTTTCAAGTCGTTGCTTCTTTTATGCAGGAAGACGGCATGGGCGATCTTTTCAAAGAATACGAAAAACTCCAAAAGAAACTGGCCGCAGAAGGTCTTTTCGATACCGAGCATAAAAAGCCGATCCCGTTTCTTCCGAAGCGTATCGGTGTTGTTTCTTCTCCGAAAGGCGCGGTTATCCAGGACATCATTAACGTATTAAGTAGAAGATATCCGAATTTCGATCTGCTTCTGGCGCCATCTTCCGTGCAGGGAAAAGAAGCGGCAACGGAGCTGATCCGTGGCCTGAAACTTTTGGATGATCGTGATGATATCGACGTGATCATCATTGCCCGCGGCGGTGGTTCGATGGAGGATCTGTGGTGCTTTAACGACGAAAATCTCTGCCGTGCGATCTATAATGCGAAAAAGCCTGTGATCTCGGCAGTTGGTCACGAGACGGATTATACGCTCTGTGATTTCTGCGCTGATCTTCGTGCTCCGACGCCTTCGGCCGCGGCAGAACTGGTCATGCCGGCGAAAGCGGAAGTGCTGGCTCGTCTTAGTAAGGCTACTGAAGATCTATCCGCTTCGATGAATCATTTCATCAAGCATAAACAGCATCAGCTGGATGTCTGCATGAAGCATCGAGCGCTGGAAACCCCGCGTTTTCGCCTGGAGATGGAGCAGCAGCGCTTCGATCAGATGCTTCTTCAGATGCAGCATGCGATGGAGAGTATCGTTGAAAAAGAGAAGTCTTCTATGGAATCGGCAACCGCTCAGCTTCTGGCTTTAAACCCGATGGCGGTCCTGCTTCGTGGCTATTCCTATGTGACCGATGCGAAATCTCAAACCGTGGATTCCATAAAGTGTGTTAATATAGAGGATGAAGTGCAGATTTCCGTTTCCGATGGCGTTATCTCTGCGAAGGTTACGGACATCAAGCATAAAGAGGGTGACAATAATGGCGAAAAATGAGAACAAAGAAGAGAATATGACTTATGAGCAGGCCGTTTCGGAGCTCGAGTCCATCATCGAAAAACTCGAATCCGGAGAAGCAACTCTGGATGACTCTATCGGACTTTATTCCCGTGGTATGGAGCTTTCCAAGTTCTGCAAAGATAAACTCGATTCCATCGTAAAGCGCATCAGCGTTCTCGGCGGAGACGGTGAGTCCGAAGCTCCGTTTGAACTTTAAGGAGATTCCCCATGAGCGAGAAAATCTCATTCTTTGTCAAGAAATATCAGGACCGTATCGAGGGACTTCTTCCGGGTGTATTTCCAGAAGATCTTTCTTCTGATGCGACTGTTATTGCATCGATGTACAGCCTTCTTGCAGGCGGTAAGCGTATCCGTCCAGTTTTGATGTATATGATCGCGGACATGCTCGGACTTGACCTCGAAGTCGTAGATGACTTTGCTGTCGCCATCGAGATGATCCACACCTATTCACTGATCCATGATGATCTTCCGTGTATGGACAACGATACTCTCCGTAGAGGAAAGCCGACCTGTCACGTGGCCAATGGCGAAGCATTTGCGCTTCTTGCCGGAGATGCTCTGCAGAACCGCGCTTTCGAAAGAGTATTTGAAGCGGTGAAAAAGTATCCGTACGCGATCGACGCGGCTCAGTATTTTGCTCGAAATGCCGGTATCTACGGCATGATCGGCGGCCAGAGCATCGACCTTTCGTCAGAAGGCAAGAAGATCGATACGAACCGTCTTTGTGAACTGCATGAGAAAAAGACCGGTGCGCTCATCAATGCATCCTGCCTGATCCCATACTATATCTATGCTTCGAAAAATGCGGAAGATAAAGTGCTTCACGACCTTATCCTTCGTTTCTCGGCTGGTACCGGTCTGGGTTTCCAGATCAAGGATGACCTTTTGGACGTACAGGCGGATGAATCGATCCTCGGTAAATCCACCGGCAAGGATGCACGTGACGAGAAGTCGACATTTGTTACGGTATTTGGCGAGTCCAATGCCCAGAAGATGCTCGACGATACGTATAGTGATGTTTTCGATGCACTCGACGAACTTAAGAAGATCGGCTACGATGTAGCAAATCTTCGACAGTTCAGTCAGCTTTTGCAGAACCGGGTGCAGTGATTCATGGAACCTACGCCTATACTTGACAGAATCGAACGGCCGGAACAGGTTGCGGAACTCAGTTTTGAAGAGTGCCGTAAGCTTTCGTCTGAACTTCGCGAAGTGATTGTAGACCGTGTTTCGCAAAACGGTGGACACCTTGCCTCGAGCCTGGGTGTGGTCGATCTGACGATTGCGCTTCTGGCGGAGTTTGCGCCGCCGCATGACCAGATCGTATGGGATGTCGGCCATCAGGCCTACGCGTATAAACTTCTCACGGGAAGAAAAGATCAGTTCCATACGCTTCGACAATACGGCGGAATCACCGGATTTCCGAAACAAAGTGAAAGCCCCTACGATGCTTTTGGCGTAGGACACAGCAGTACTTCGGTTTCGGCCGCGCTCGGACTTCTTCGTGCCAAAAAACTGAAAGGTGATGACGGACACGTGATCGCCATTATCGGTGACGGCGCGATGACAGGCGGCATGGCGTTTGAAGGACTTAACGATACAGGGCATTTCAGTGAGAATCTGATCGTCATCTTAAACGACAACCAGATGTCCATCGATAAGAACGTCGGCGGTCTTTCCCGTGCGATGGCCGATCTTCGTTCGTCTGCCGGATATATCCGTGCAAAGAACCGCGTAGAGAAGATCCTTTTGAAGATACCGCTTATCGGACGCCCGATTGCGAGACTGCTTCGCATGATCAAGACGTGGTTTAGACTTTTGATCCGCAGAAATACACCGGTCATCTTCGAAGATCTGGGATTTCAGTATTTCGGACCATTTGACGGACATAACATCGCACTTCTTAAGAAAAAACTCGAGATTGCGAAAGCGCTTGATAAACCTGTCCTGATCCATGTAGCTACACAGAAGGGTAAGGGCTATAAGTTCGCAGAAGAGAATCCTTCGGCTTATCACGGTGTATCGCCATTTGATAAGAATGTCGGCGTCGTGCCTTCGGACAAGAAAACATTTACGAACTGTTTTTCGGATTCGATCGTACGCATCGGCAAGAAATACGACAATGTTGTTGCGATCTGCGCAGCCATGATGACCAGTACGGGTCTGTCGAATTTTAGAAAGAACATGAAGCTTCGCTTCTTCGATGTCGGTATCGCGGAAGAACATGCTGTCACGATGGCGGCAGGTATGGCGACTAACGGCTTTGTTCCGGTCGTTGCGCTGTATTCGACATTTGCCCAGCGTGCGTATGACCAGATGCTCCACGACGTATGCCTTCAGAACCTGCATGTCGTGCTGGCTCTTGACCATGCCGGTATCGTCGGGGCAGACGGCATGACACATCAGGGCATCTACGATATCTCCATGATGCTTTCGATGCCGAACGTAACGCTTCTTTCTCCTTGCAATTTTGCGGAACTCGACCGTATGCTCGAGTACGCTGTTTCCGATGCAAATGGACTGGTGGCCGTTCGTTATCCGCGCGGCACGCTAAGTGAGATCCTCGAGAAGATCCCGTCTTCCGATGGTATCGGTCCTCGCGTGATCCGAGAAGGTAAGGATGTCGCAATTTTGGCACTTGGCGTAATGTGTGAACAGGCAATTTTGGCTGCGGACATTTTGGAAGGAAAAGGCATTTCCTGCCGCGTGATCGATGTGCGCTGCTGTAAACCACTTGATGTTTCCGCTTTTACGGCACTTCTCGAAGGTATTTCTTCCGTCGTTACGATCGAAGATGGTGTGGTCCATGCAGGATTCGGCCGTTACCTGATCGGCGCACTGGAAGAAGAGGGGAAACTTGACGCATTCAAGCATTTTGTAACGCTTGGTGTCTCGGATCACCCTCTGATCGCAGGTAACCGAAAGATCCTCCTGGAAAAAGAAAAGATGGACGAAAATGCCATCGTAGAAACGATCCTCGGATTCTGACCCTAATTTTTTTCAAATAGTGTTTATATCATAATGCATAATTACAAAATTACTTGTATAATCAATGAGAGTACAAGGAGGCACGCATTATGAGATTTGGCGTTGTAGTAAATGAGGATAAAGATCTCGAGTATGCTTTTTCGAAGCAGGCTGTCGCTACACTGCTTTCGCGCGGCTGCGAGGTGGTTTTAGATCCTTCCTATTCGGAAACGGAACTGGCAAAGATCCCGGGCGTGCAGCTGGCCGATTTTTCGACCTGTGATATGTTATTTTCCATGGGCGGCGACGGAACATTTCTTCGTGCCGTGCATAAATTTGTAAGAGGAAGACTTCCGATCATCGGTGTCAACCTCGGAAGCATCGGCTTTCTCACCGAGATCCAGAAAGAAGATTTTGAAGATGCGGTCGACCGTCTGATCAAGGGACAGTATACGCTCGAAGACCGTACTCAGCTCGATGTAACGCTTTGCGCCGAGGACGGAACGGTAAAGGAACATGGTCTTTGCATCAACGATGCCGTGATCGCTCGTGGCGCGAACCTGCATGTCGTGACTCTCGATCTTCTGATCGATCACGACTATGTCGAGCGTCTTTCCGGAGACGGCGTGATCCTTTCTACGGCGATGGGTTCCACCGCGTACTGCCTGGCAGCCGGCGGCCCGATCGTAAAACCGGAGATCGATATCTTTATGGTCACACCGATCTGCCCGCATACACTTCATAACAGAAGTTATGTAGTTTCCGGCGACAGCTGTGTGGAGATCCAGATCGGTAAATTCTCCGAAGCGCCGATCCTTTCTCTGGACGGCCGTCCGAATATCTTTTTGGAATATCACGACCGAATCATTTTGAAGAAATCGGAAACACCTGTCGTCGTTGCAAAGATCGGCTACAAGAGTTTCTATCAGACCGTAAGACAGAAGATCCGTGCAAGAGGTAGTTTCTATGAAGATGGCAAAAAATGAGAGACAGGAGGCGATGCTTCGCCTTGTCCGTGCAAAAGAGATCAGCACCCAGGAAGAACTGGCCAGAGAGCTCGAGTCTGAGGGCTGGCAGGTAACACAGGCGACGGTTTCCAGAGACATCAAGGATCTGGGGATCATCAAGGTGACGCTTCCATCTGGCGGTACGAAGTACAGCGTGCTCGATCGAACCGGTGATGTGGCGCCGGGAAGACTGCTCTCGGTTTTCTCGCATTGTGTGCTATCCTCTGACGTGGCCATGAATCTCGTCGTTGTAAAGACGCTTCCCGGTATGGCAAATGCCGCGGCGTCCGCTCTGGATTCCATCCATCTTTCCGGGGTAGTCGGATCGATCGCAGGCGACGATACGGTCTTTATCGCGACTCCTTCAAATGAAGACGCGCTCGCGATCAACGCCACCATCAAAGACATGAATACCCGTGCCAATTCTGAAAACTAAGTGAGGCAGACGTGTTACGACAGCTGACAATACAGGATTTTGCCATAGTGGAATATGCGACCTTTTCACCGGATAAAGGACTGAATATCCTGACCGGTGAGACGGGTGCAGGTAAGTCCCTTATCATCGACGCCATCGGTGCTCTTCTGGGTCACCGTATCGGTCGCGATTATGTGCGCAAAGATACGGAAAAGGCCGTGATCGAAGCGGTTTTTGACGGGATCTCCGATTCCGTGCCGGCTTCGCTTCTTTCCGAGTTCGGCATCGAAGCGGAAGACGACTCTCTGATTCTTCTTCGTGAGATCCATAAAGACGGAAGAAGTCTCGTTCGAGTAAACGGCCGTACCATGCCGGTTTCTGTCTTAAAGACGATCGGTGTATACCTTGTTGATATCCACGGTCAGCATGACCAGCAGACTATATTCGATCCGAGTAAGCATCTGGGGATCCTCGACGCGTATCTGGGAGAAGATATCAAACCTTATCTTACTTCCTTCCAGAAGAAACTTGAGGAATACCGTGCGATCTTAGAGCAGAGAAAACTGTATGAGACGGATCCGGAAAAGAGCCGTCAGATGCAGGATCTGCTGACATATCAGATCAAAGAGATCGAGGACGGTGCATTTAAAGAAGGAGAAGAGGAAGAACTGGTTGAGAAACTGAAAGTACTCAAACAGTCGGAAAAGAGAAATCTTCATCTGTCCTATGTTCTGGGTGCGCTTTCTACCGAAGACTCCGAATCGCCGCTGAGTTCGCTTCAAAATGCCGCATCACATCTGGAGTCACTGGCGGCGCTGGATCCTTCCTTCGCTGAAAGTGCGACGCAGCTTCAGTCGATCTGTATGGACCTTGATGCCATGCACGACGATCTTTCATCAGACGAACTTGATCTGGATGTATCTTACGACGATGTTGAAGCCAGACTGGAAAAACTTCGCGGATGTACTGCCAAGTACGGCGGAAGTGTTGAGACGATGCAGGCGTTCCTTGCTTCTGCTAAGGAAAAGCTGCAGCTTCTGAGCGAAGGTGATTCGAGACTGAAGGACCTGAATGCGGAGCGAATTCTGGTTGAAAAAGAACTGATGAAGATTGCTGATTCGATCCATCAGGTTCGTGAAAATGCAGGGAAGAAGCTTTCTTCGGAGATCGTCAAGGAGATCGATTTCCTCGGTCTTTCAGGCGCAAGCTTTCATGTATCGTTTACCAAACGCCCGAAAGAGCGCTTTTTCAGCAAGACCGGCTACGATGAAGTGGAGTTTTTGTTCTCGGCGAATAAAGGCGAGGATCTGAAGCCTCTTTCCAAGACCGCATCCGGTGGTGAAGCGGCACGAATCATGCTGGCGATCAAGACGATCCTGGCCAGAGCCGATGCGACCCCTGTCCTGATCTTCGACGAAGTGGATTCCGGCATTTCCGGCGAAGCTGCCAAGGCTGTCTCCGAGTCCATGAAGAAACTTTCAAAGTTCCATCAGGTATTCTGTGTAACACATATGGGCCAGATCGCGGCTGCCGCAGACCAGCATTTCTTTATTTCCAAGGATCAGAGCGGGGAGAGGACCAAGACGAACGTGGCATTTCTCGACGAAGAAGGCCGTATCACCGAAGTGGCGCGCCTGCTTTCCGGTAATTCAGCGGACGCCAACTCGAGACTTCTTGCGAAAAATCTTATTGAAGAGCGCCGCTGATCAGACAAGAAGCTGCTTCATGTCTTGCGGCATGTCAGATGTAAATTCCATCCATTCGTTTGTGATCGGGTGATAAAAGCCCAGTTTGCAGGCATGAAGCGCCTGACGGGCGATCTTGTCTTCGTTTTCGATATGTTCCATAAGAGGATTCGGAAAATCGTTAGAGCGAGGTCCGTACAGGCCGTCGCCGACCAGCGGATGACCCAGATGCAGGGAATGTACGCGGATCTGGTGGCAGCGTCCGGTCTCAAGTTTATAGGAAACGACCGAGAGATTTCGATCCTGCAGGACCTGAAGGGTTTTATAGTGGGTGACGGAAGGGTGTCCGTCTTCTCGAACGATACGGATCATGATGGAATTCTCGTCACGGCCGATCGGCAGGTCGATGGTTCCTTCTTCCGGTTCAAATGCACCGTAGACGATACCTACATATTCCTTTTCCATCTTGTTCTTGGATACGGTGTTGTGCGCATAGCCGTTCTTGGCGATGACGATCAGCCCCGAAGTTTCGCGGTCGAGGCGCATGATCGGGTGCAGTCTCTGGTCACATAGCCTTTGCAGAAGCGAATCGTCCATATGCTGCCAGGAAGGATGGGTCACCAGATTACCGGGCTTTTCACAGACGATGATCCATTCATCTTCATAATAGATATGTATATCCGTGTCAGGTTTGGTGTGGATCGTGCCCTCGGCGTCGTCATAGATGATCAGGATCTCGTCGCCTTCGGAAGTCTCGGCGATCATGCGGGCAGGGAAGCCGTTGAGGTACAGCTCGCCATAAAGACGGATCCGCTTACAAAGCAGATTCGACATCTGGTAACGGTCCCGAAGGATATCGTATATCTTGCGCCCGCTGTCTTCGGGCTCGATTCGGATCTTGAGCTGCATGAAAACCTCGATTAATGAAATATGGTAATCATTTTACAACATATATAGAAAAATAAAAGACGAAATAATAGAACAGCTCAGTCCGTTTTTAGGACTGTCGAAAAATGATTTTCATTTTGAACAAAAACAGAGTCGATTTTGCCATTTTTCAGTAGAACTTGACAAGAATTTTCCTCTTTTCCATTGAGTGAAATTCTTTGATATGTTATCCTACCATGTGGGAGGTGAGTCAACTGTGGGAAAACAAAAAATGACTCCGGAAGAAATGAGCGCAAAGCTCGATGAAGTTCTTTCGAAATACAAGGGCCAGGGCCAGAAGGCTTTGATGGCCACATTGCAG
>JAGCVX010000009.1 GCA_017962145.1 Clostridiales bacterium
GGCAGTGTGAAGAACAAGCTTGCAGCCTGGTAACCGGTCGCATCAAGATTTGTCAGCGCCAGAGCCCAGTAATTCAGACCATCTTCCTCAGGATCTCTTCCAAGACAGCATGTGTAGAGTCTGGTTGCGAACTTCACTGCGTTCTTCGACGGGACTGTAGCCTTATGGTACAGAGCTCCGGACTTGACTCCGTAACCTGCGCAGACATTACACCACTCAACGGACTCGATGAACTCTTCAACGAGCACTGCTCGATTCTCACCAGAAGCCAGACGACCCATCCAGTATGCCTTACCATCCGGCTCAGATTCACGGTCAAAGTATGTCTTGTAGAGAACTTCAACGAACTCGTCATCGGTGAGGTTTCTACCTAAGAACTCAGGCGCACCCAACATGAAGAATCTTGCGCAATCCGCACCTGTGAATCCGTTCTTTACAACCTGCTCTACCCAGAAAGCCTTTCCTTCCGGCTCAGAAGCACGGCCAAGCGCTACTGTATAAAGACGCTCTACGAATTCTTCGAAGGACGGATCCTTAGCCGGCTCCGGTGCCTGTATTTCTTTCCAAAGGTATTTGATGGTTACATTGCCGATAATGGTGTAGGTTGTGCCAGCAGGATATACCACACCTGCGATTTCAAAACCTTCGAATTCTTTTCCAGCCGGTGCGCTGACAACACTCGGATCCGGTGCAGCAACAGGAATAGCCGTTCCTTCCGGAATCGTAAGTGTATCCTGCCAGCCGCTTCCCTTCACACCGCCATTTGCATCGTAGGTAATGTTGAAGAGTTCAGGTTCGACTTTTTTCCAGACAATCTTGATTACAATACTGTGAGTGAGCGTATATTGAGATCCGACACTATAGAAAACGCCTTCGATCTCATAGCCACTGAATGCATAACCCTGTTTGGGAGGAGTTAACGTCGTTTCGGGCAAATCGGAAAATGTTAATTCTGTACCAATTAAAATACAATCTACTAAAGGTATACCCGCTTTATTTACGCCCCCATTCAAATCGAACGTTGCTGTTGCATATTTGCCTGCGGGTTTCCAGCCAAATTCAATTACGGTTAGATCAGTAATCGTAATTTCAGAACCGATCGCATACATCACATCATTTACAAGGTAATAGCAAAGTTCCATACCTGTAGGAGGTGCAATAAAATCTGAGTCGGGTATTCCGAGCGTAATTGTTGTTCCATATAACACATTTTTAAAACGGCTGTATTTAGGACCTACCTTACCATCATTGTCCTTGTAAACTAACGTACAATGCTGAGTTCCGGCCGGTACCCAATGAACTTTCATTATGTAATCATGAGTTACCGTATAAGAATCTCCGGGACGAATGATAAGCCCTTCAATCTCATATCCATCGAATTTATATCCTTCTGGTGGAATAACATAGTCCTCTGAGAGTACTCCTTGCAACTGAAAAGTCTCGCCCAGCACTACTTTCTCGAACAACGGTAAATCATCAACGGCAGGAGTACCACCATTCAGATCAATAGTGCAGGTGACCCACTTTACTTCATCTTTCCAAACATACTGGATCGTTGTGGCTTCAGTGATGACTACTGTCGTACCGACCATATAATATTTTTCGTAATCATCGCGAATCACATCCTCTACGAGAAAATGCGATAACTCTTTGCCTGCAGGAGGTGTGACATATTCAGGACCTATTCGATCCAGGGTGATTTTTGAGCCGATTTGCACATATTCGCTTTCGACCCAAAGCGCACCCTTGCTTCCACCATTGATATCGTAGGTGACGAGGACTTCATTTGAGAAAATGATACAGATCTCATCATACGACAGATCAATCTGTTCTTTTGTAATCGTATACGTACCACGGATATTTGTTTTCTGTGCTTTGATCATGGAAAAATCGCCGCCGATCGGTACGAAAATATCGTCATTACCATCTTTATCAACATCGAGATAGAAGTAGTCCGAATCATCTGTAATGTCAAAAAGTTCACTGATCATCAACTCAATAAGCACATCAGAGTGTTCCGAATCGCATTCAAATGTGCCGCTCGTCAGATCAAATTCTATTTTAGTGGCAGATGTTTCATCCGCACGAACTTCATCTGCGCCCGAGATCTTCGGAAACAGTGCAATGCTCATCACTACCGCCAGAACAGAAGAGCCGATCCTGGACATCATTTTTCGCCCAAATTCCATCAATTTACACCTCCCGGTAATTCTATGGAGAAAACAAAAAAAGCAACACATCCAAAGCATGAACGTATTGCACATCATGATCAACAAATATCATCCCAGAATGTTCTCCCAAAACTATAAATATTCTCGCACAATACGGGGTCTTTGTAAAGGGGAGTTGATATACTCTCAAGGCAGAAATATCGTGTTTTACATTTTTCTAAAAAGCCTGAAAACAGCCATCAGAAGCGGCAGATTTTTCTAAGGATCCACTCCGGGAAACGTTTCAGCACCACATAGAAAACTTCTTTCTTCGAGTAACGCTCAACTAAAATCGTATATACACCGGCACGATTTCCGGCCGCCATGTCCGTAAAAAGCTGGTCACCGATCATGAGAGTGTTCTCTTTTGCTGCACCGATCATGTCCATCGCCTTCAAAACACCGGACGGGCTGGGCTTATGAGCATAAGATATACAAGGAATATCCAGCATCTTCGCAATCTTGGCCGAACGCTCTGACTTGGCGTTAGAGACCAGGCAAAGCGAAAAACCTGCGTTTTTCATACGGCTGACCATCTCATAGGAATACTCGATCGGCTCGGTATAGTGATCCGGAGCCAAAGTATTGTCAAAGTCCAAAAGTGCATAGCGGAAGCCCTTTTCATAGAGTTCTGAAAAGTTCAGGTCGCTGACTTTATTGACACAAAGATTCGGTCTGAAAATGTTTCCCATCTGGATAAGTCCTTTTCATAAATTGTTAGTAGCATACCAATCATGGCAAAAATACGCAAGTATTTGCGTTTTGTCTTGCGAAAACCGCACTCCTGACTATATAATTACTTGAGATTAAATATTGGAGGATCAGGAACTCTCCTGAAAAACATATGAAAGTTACAAAATTCGGTGGTTCATCCTGTGCAGACGCCACACAAATCAAAAAGGTCTGCGACATATTGCTCAGTGACGAAGATCGTCGTGTCATCGTCGTTTCCGCTCCCGGTAAGAGATTCTCTTCCGATATCAAGGTAACGGATCTTCTGATCGCCCTGGCAGACGCCAAGATCGCAAACCAGTCCGGTGAAAAAGAACTGAAGGCCGTTCTCGACCGATTCTCTTCTATCTGCGATGAGCTGGAGATTCCTGAGTGCATGGAGTCCATCAAAGAAAACATCGAGTCTTCTATTAACGAACCGATCAAAGACGCTTCCCGTTATATGGATGCGACAAAAGCACTGGGCGAGGACAGTTGTGCGCGCCTCGTGGCTACATACCTGACGAAGACAGGTCATAAGGCTACCTACTGCAATCCGAGAGTGGCAGGCCTCTTCCTGGAGACCGAGGTCGGCGGACATGTTAAGGTCCTTCCTGAATCCTACGACAATCTGGCAGAGCTTTCTCACCTCCGTGAGATCTGCGTCTTCCCCGGCTTCTACGGATTCTCCAAAGACGGCGAGATCATCACCTTCTCCCGTGGCGGTTCCGACATCACCGGCGCGATCCTTGCTGCAGCACTTCACGCTTCTGTATATGAGAACTGGACTGATGTAGATAACGTATTTGCCGTCAATCCGAATCTGGTTAAGGATCCGTTCCCTGTAACCGAGATCACCTACGATGAAATGCGCGAGCTTGCTTACGCAGGTTTCCAGGTACTTCACGAGGAAGCCCTCTACCCTGCTTTCGTACGCGGCATCCCGGTAAATATCAAGAATACCAACAATCCGTCCGGTAAGGGCACCATGATCGTCAGCAAGCGTACCCATTACGATTCTCTCGTAACAGGTATCGCCGGTGAAAAGGGCTTCTGCGCACTGAACATGAGCAAATACCTCATGAACCGTGAAGTCGGCTTCCTGGTTAAGGTACTTGCGATCATCGCTGACGAAGGTCTCTCCATCGAGCACATGCCTTCCGGAATTGATTCCGTATCCATTATCCTGAGATCGGCAGACTTCACACCAGAAAAGGAGCGCCGCATCATCCAGAGAATCAGCCTCGAGCTTAATGTTGATAACATCTCCGTAAACCGTGATCTCGCAATCGTTATGATCGTAGGTGAAGCAATGGCCAATACAGTTGGTACTACAGCAAGAGCGGCTACCGCCCTTTCCAAGGCCGGTATCAACCTCGAGCTCATCAACCAGGGCGCATCCGAGATCTCCGTAATGTTCGGTGTTCGCGAAGAATACTGCTCCTACGCAGTTAGAACCCTGTATAAGGAATTCTTCGGCTGAGACCACAAGAATGATCTAATTGTTCTTGCGACAATTTAGCAAACAAAAAACTCTTCGAAGCTTTACGCAGACGCTTATGCGTCGAGCACTTGCGACGAAGAGTTTTTTTGTTTAGTTACTAATTCGAAAGAACGATTAGATCAGATCCGCGATATCGATGTTCACACCAGTCAGACCAACGTAAGCGCCGCTCTTTGCTTCAGAGGATTCCTCATGAGCCAGGAGCCACTTGTTGCAAGCAGTCATCCACTTGTCTTCTTCGTTGACAGCTGTCAGAGCCGGAACGGAACCGTTTGTGCCCTTCGGCAGAACGATAACAACCTTGAATCCGTCACCCTTCTTTGCAGAGCAAGGAGCATAGTGCAGGGATGTCTCGTAAACTTCTACAACCTGACCCTTTTCTGCTTTAAATGCCATAACCTTCGATGTGTCGAGCTTGCCGTCAACGATATCGTCAGCCTTAGCCAGAAGCAGGATAAAGTCGGTAGAACCGATATTGAGCTCACTGTCACGGTGATACTCCAGGCAGTTCAGCTTGGTGTTATGACCATTGCAGTAACCGAGCTGGATCGGCATTCCGCCGTATGCATTGTTCTGAAGTACGCCAAATGCATCTGTGTATTCCAGAGCTGCGCAGCTCATCACGTACTCAACACCATCCGGAAGCGGTGTCTTCTCATCGAGAGCCTTCAGGAGCGCGGTGGTATCGTAACCTGTGAGCACCTTGCCGTATGGTGCGAATTCTTTGTCCAAAACGCTATAGATCTTCATAGCTTGATCCTCCTTGGGAAAATATTTACGCTCCTTCTATTGTACATAAAAGGAGCGTAAAATGAAATGCTTTTTCGAAATCGCTTTCGCTAATCGTATTATACGTTAGCCAGAGCCTGCTCGATGTCTGCGATGATATCTTCTTTATTCTCGATACCTGTGGAGAAACGGATCAGATCCGGGCTTACGCCGGCTGCCTTGAGCTCTTCGTCATTCATCTGACGATGCGTATGAGAAGCCGGGTGCAGGACGCAGGTTCTGCAGTCCGCAACGTGTGTACAGATAGCCGCAAGCTTCAGGGAATCCATGAACTTGATGCAAGCTTCTCTTCCGCCCTTTACACCAAAGGACAGAACGCCGCATGTACCGTTCGGGCAGTACTTCTTAGCCTTCTCATATTCTTTATCACCAGGAAGACCCGGGTAAGATACCCAAGCGATCTTCGGATGATTCTGCAGATACTCGGCAACGGCCAGTGCATTTTCACAGTGACGCGGCATACGAAGATGCAGAGTCTCCAGACCGATATTCAGCAGGAAAGCATTCATCGGGCCCGGGATGGAGCCGAGGTCACGCATCAGCTGAGCCACTGCCTTCATGATGAAAGCAGATTTACCAAAACGGCCTGTGTAGGATACGCCGTGATATGTCTCGTCCGGCTCAACCAGACCTGCGAACTTATCCGGATACTTTGCCCAGTCAAATGTACCAGCATCAACGATACAGCCACCAACGGAAGTAGCGTGACCATCCATATATTTTGTTGTGGAGTGGATTACGATATCCGCACCCCACTCGATCGGACGGCAGTTGATCGGTGTAGCAAATGTGTTATCGATCATGAACGGAAGACCGTTCTTATGTGCTGTCTTAGCAAATGTCTCGATGTCGAGAACGTTCAGAGCCGGGTTAGCGATCGTCTCACCGAAAACGAGCTTGGTGTTCGGCTGAATCGCAGCTTCGATCTCCTCAGCGGTCGCGTCCGGAGAAACAAATGTAGCATCGATACCCATCTTCTTGATGGTGTGTGCGAAAAGGTTGTATGTACCACCGTAAAGAGCGGAAGAACATACGATGTGATCTCCTGCAGAGCACAGATTAAAGATGGAATAGAAATTGGCAGCCTGTCCGGAAGAAGTCAGCATCGCTGCGACACCACCCTCGAGCATGCAGATCTTTGCCGCAACCAGGTCGCTGGTCGGGTTTGCAAGACGAGTATAGAAATATCCACTCTCCTCGAGGTCAAAAAGACGGCCCATCTGCTCAGTCGAGGAATACTTCCACGTAGTGCTCTGTACGATCGGCATAACTCTCGATTCACCGTTCTTCGGCTGATATGCGCCCTGGACGCAATTGGTCTCAATACTGAAATTATTATCCATGTTACTTCCTCCTAAGCAATTGGCTTTACGCCACAACAGAAAAATTATAGCACATTCTTGATCAAATCTTGCACTTCTTCTAATTTTGGTGGAAAAAGTGGAAGCGGAAAACGGGAAATCGCAACCGCCGAGCATGCACCGGCGAACCTTACCGTCTCCTCATCCGACATACCGTGAAGGATCGCATAGACGCATCCGGCCTTATATGTATCGCCTGCGCCGAGGGTGCTTTTGACCTCGACTGAAAACGGCTTCATGGCGTGGGTCTCTTCCCCTTTACGTCCATACAGCATCTCTCCTCCACCCTGCGTCAGGATCGTAAGTCCAGAGGAAGTGCTCTTCAGAAGTTCCATGATCTCATACGGATCTTTTCCTGCATAATCCTTAGCCGTACATTCTTTTGAGACTACATTAATGGCAGCATGCTGGTGCAGATATGATTCATGAGGACTGTCGATCGTGACATACGGGATGTTATGCTTCACGCAATGTTTCGCGCAAAGCATCGTCTCTTCGCCAAAGAACGGATCGATCGCGACAGCTTTGCATCCTTCGATGTCTTCTTCTTTCGGAATGCTCCACCATCTTTTTCCACTTGAAAAGAGCGTCGCAAAGCGACCCATCGGAGAACGGACAAGTCCTGCAATCACGACATAATCCATAACGCCATTTTCATCCCAGTAATCCAAAGAAGAAAGATCGACCTTCTTATCAGCATAAAAACCTTTCAACATGGGTGCGACTTCAGTTCCGATCCAGGTTCCGGTCATCTTCACAGAAACACCAAGAGAATCCAGGACAGTTGCTGCCGTCCCCGTCTCTCCTCCCGGAAGGAAATACTGATCTCCTATCTCGGAATACTCATCCGGCTGAAGGAATCCGTCTTTTAATAGAAATGAATGCGTACCCAGGATCTGTCCGAAAAGATATGCCTGTGGCTGATCTGACATAGAAAACACCCCCAATCCATCTCTGATTATACGCTCTTCGTCATGAGCACCTCAACATGAATGGAGGATAATTTTCATAAGAAAAGAAAAATCCGAACCGGAGTTTCCGATTCGGATTTCTGGTGCACCTTCAGGGACTCGAACCCTGGGCCCACTGATTAAGAGTCAGTTGCTCTACCAACTGAGCTAAAGGTACATTTTCGTTCGTTTTTCTAGCGAACGTTGATTATTATAGCGATGATAAATCCTGATGTCAACAGTATTTTTCAAAAACCTGAAAATATTTCTTTTAGTTCTGCTCTTGCATCTGTGCAAGTCGTTCTTCGAGGATTCTAGTCGCATCTTCAACAGAGATTTCTTCTGCAAGAACCATTCTGGAAACACAGCCATCTAAAAGATAGAACTCACTGGTAGCGTCGATATAAGTCAGGCTCCTCATGTACATCTCGTTTCCCATCAGCGTGACAAAATCCGGAGTCTTTGTACAAAGCCACCCATCCGGATTCTTATGGAAAGTGAAATAATCCGTATACATGACATTACCGCTGTACTCACCTTCACTGATCCTTCTCATCGCTTCCTCAAGCGCCGCCTGGATCATGTTATCATGCGCAGTCTGATCATCACCGTGCGTGTTCAGTGCATTGACCCAGTCCTTCGAGATCGTATACATATAATCATAATCCGCCAGAACTTCGGCAACACAAGATTTCAGATCAGGAAGATTGATCGTAACATCCAAAGAATAGTCCTGATGATCATCCGTTATTGCAGATCCATAGAAATAAGTGGCACGAGAAAAAATCAGATTATAGATCAAGGCGTTGTTATCATACATCAGGAAAAGGATCTCATCACGGCGGTACCCGAACATGTTACAGGTTTCTTCCACGTCACCGTCAAGAAGAATCCTCATATAACGATCTGCCTGATCGACAAGTTCATCTTTGATCGTCGACTCAGAAGGCGCAAGGTACGTCTCCTTCTCATCTGAACTATCCAAAGACTCTTCTGTCTCATATGATTTCTCGACCGGTTTGGCGAGTTCATCAAGATCCGAGCATGCGGAAAGACACAGGCATGTTAAAAGCAGGCTGAAAACCAGAAGCCAGGATAATAACGATTTATTCATACGCATGGCAAATACTCTTCCGACAGGATCAGCCGTAGATGAATTCCTCACCATTGGCACGGATCACGACCTGATTCTCGGATCCTTCAGGAAGTGCCTCTACACGACCGACGATACGTGCATCGATATTGTACTTTCCTGCGATGTCGATGATGCCCTGTGCGACACTCTCGTCACAGTAGAACTCCATACGATGACCACAGTTAAATACCTGATACATCTCCTTCATCGGGATCTCACCGGACTCATAGATAGCCTGGAAGATCGGCGGGAACGGGAACAGATTGTCCTTGATGATGCGGATATTCTTGCCGAAATCACGGCACTTTGCCTGTCCGCCGCCTGTGCAGTGGATGATTCCGGAGATCGATTCACGATAAGAAGCAAGCACGTCACGAACGACCGGCAGATATGTACGCGTCGGAGAAAGGATCGCCTCGGCTACAGTCTGCTCACTGTTCGGGAGCTTATCGGTAAGACGGAACTTACCACAATATACTTTGTCTTCCGGGATCGTCTCGGAAACGGATTCCGGATATTCCTTAAGGTAGTCTTTGCAAAGCAACATGTGACGAGCTGCGGTAAGACCGTTCGAAGAAACACCGGAGTTATAAGAATCTTCGTATGTTGCCTGACCGAAAGAAGCAAGACCGACGATCACATGACCGGGCTTGATATTCGCGGCATTGATAACGTCCTTCTTCGCAACACGTGTAACCAGTGTAGAGTCAACAATCAAGGTACGAACGAGATCACCGACATCGGCTGTCTCACCGCCGCACATATTGATATCGAATCCCATATCCTGGAGTTTTCCGACGATGTTGTTATAACCTTCGATAACAGCAGCGATGCACTTACCGTCTACACGATGGGCATTACGTCCGATCGTATTGGAAAGAGAAAGCTTAGAAAGTGCGCCGACACAAGCGAGGTCATCCGTATTCATGACCAGGGAGTCCTGTGCGATACCACGGAACCACTTAAGGTCGCCGGTCTCGCGATAAGCAATATAAGCAACGGATGACTTTGTACCTGCACCATCCGCGTGGATAGCCGTGCAGTAGTTCTCATCTCCGCCGAGATCCTCGATCAATTTGCAAAATGCACCAGGAAATGCACCTTTGTCCTGATTGGCGACTGCCTTTTTAACATCATCTTTTGTAGGAGAAACTCCGCGACTGAGATACGATTCTGCCATGTAACTATCCTTCTTTCATTTATTTCGCGCGATGCGCTGTGCCACGTACGGCACGGACCAAACAAAGTAACATTTTCCGAGTTGAACCTGTAAGCCGGGTTCTGTCGAGGATGATCATCTATCTAGACCGGAAATCTCGTTCCGGCTCAAGCCGCCTCCTGAAAGACCTGCGGACCACAGTATGTCTTTTCCATGGCGTTGCTCCGGGTGGGGTTTACAAGGCCGGTACGTTACCGCACCGCCGGTGAGCTCTTACCTCGCCTTTTCATCCTTACCGCGGTCCGAAGACCGAGGCGGTTTTCTTTTCTGTTGCACTTTCCTTAAAGTTACCTTCACCGGGAACTGCCCGGCACCCTTGTCCTATGGAGCCCGGACTTTCCTCACGCACGGCTTTTCAGCACTTGTGCCCGCGATCATCCGGTCCAGCTCAGAAAACAAAACTATTATAATCGAAAGCCCTGTTTTCTTCTACCGTTTTTCAGGACCATTTATGGCCGTCAAACGTATATATCGGCATTTTCGGCAATTTGCGCAAAAGCTGGTCTTTTAAACTCGGAAGAACTATGCGTTCTGTAACTTCATGTCCCGCGACGATGACAGCGATCCCGGCATCCTCGAGATCGAGCATATGATGATGCTTCATCTCCCCTGTTACAACGACATCGACACGATACAGTTTCAGGATCGGAATCGATTCTTCGTCAAATGCACCGCCCTGCACGAAGATACGAGATACTTCTTTATCCTTGTCCGTGTTGAGGATCACGCCGCTGGCGCCGAGTTTTTCTTTTACCAGATCCGCGAATCCGAAAAGCGTCATCGAATTCTGGCCTACGCTTCCGCAAAGACCGACTTCCGCACCTGCCAGGATAATCGGCATCACGAGCCCCAGTTCCTGAGCCAGAGCCTGATTCACACCGGTCTTTGCCTTATCCAGATTCGTATGGGCGGCAAAAAGCGTGATATCGTTTTTGATGATCTTGCGGATATTGGCGCCGTGAGGCGTCTCGTAGTCGATCTGATGAAGCGGTGAAAAGAATAACGGATGATGCGTGATGATCATGTTCGCCTTATTCTCGACGGCCGCGTTGATCGCCGCGGAATTCGCATCTAACGCCAGCTGGATACCGGTCACTTCCGACGATGAGTCACCGATCATCAGACCTACGTGGTCCCACTGCTCGGCAAGTTCCGCAGGCGCGATCTCTTCCATCGCACGGATCACATCACATACCCGATAGAGTTTCTTTGTCATGTCCATTCCTCCCAGTTCTTTAAGATCTCGACACACATGGGATTTCCCAGAGCCTGTTTCTGCATGACGGCTTTCTGATGTGTCATATATTCTTCGTAGTGCTCCGGTTTTTCTTTCAGAATAAAAGGTCCGAAGAAAAGCTGCGCATCAGAAAGCGAATACGGTGTTCCTTCAAAGAAACACTGGATCACTACGTAGAAGTGTCCTCGTTCGATCTCGATCTTTTCTTCCCGGATCGTAAACCCTTCCGAAGAAAGAAAAGAACGAAGTTCATAATACGACCGCTGGGGCTGCAGCACGAAGCACGTACCCTTTGGTATCCCGCTGCTTTGCAGTGCCGAAGTCAATATCTTCCGGATCTCGAGTCCACCCATACCGGCGATCACGACGGAAGTATTCTCCTTTAATGTCACACCGCACAGCCCGTCGGTCATCTTTACCTGGCTTTTTGCGGCAAGTCCCATCGCACGAAGAAAGCTCTCGGTTCTTTTGCATGGTGCTTCATGGATATCCGTCGCGATCAGACTCTCGCATATTCCGTTTTGAATGCACCATGCCCCCATCTTTCCGTGATCCGAACCAACATCGACCACAAGATCGGACTTCGGGATCAAAGATGCAACCGCTAAAAGACGATCCGACATTTCTTCTTTTCTGCTGGGGATCATCTGTTTCTCATCTTCTCCTTCAGGTATTTCAGATACGCAAGAGTATTTCGCAAAGACTCTTCGGTTGCACGGCGGTCGTCTCCGTCCGGCATGACATCGAGGCGTCTTGCAAGTTCATCCTTCTGTTTCGTGTAGACCGTAAGTCTCACACGATACATATAGTCGATCGTATTCTTCATGATCTCATTGATATTGTCCCCGTACTGGACGCTCATCAGCGCTTCCGACAGCGTATCCTTGGCCGGGCGCTGGTTCAGTATCAGGTTCTCGCCTGCAAGAAGCAGACGGTTCGCGTCGAGTTTATTCTCTTTCAGCACAGGCAGGATCTCCTGTGCGATCGTACGCATGGTTCCCATCGAAAAGTCAGTAACAAGCGGCTCGTCATGGTACTTATCGACAAATGCAGTATAGCTGTCGCCAAGAGAGGCCAGAAGGCAGATCAGTACCAGCTCTTCTTTTGTCGCGGTCTCTCCGATCTGCTTTGCAGGAAGAAGCGTGGTCTGCTTCTCCACATCGATCTTTGAGCGGCGCACTTCCTGTTCTCTTGTCTTAACGGAAAGCTTTCCGACTTCCGCCATGACATTTGCCGTAGAAACACCTAAGATCTGGGCAGCCTGATTCGCCGCACGCTCACGAAGGATCAGATTGTCTTCCCAGGAAAGATAGGTCGAGATCAACTGCTGGAAAAGCATCGAATCAAAACGGTCATTCTCGGTACTTTGCAGTCTTGCGGACTCCACCAGATAGTCGAGAACGGGCATAGCGTTATCGACGACTTTGTTAAATGCATCTTTTCCGTATTCGCGGATATATTCGTCCGGATCTTTTCCGTTCGGGACTTTCGCGACACGGACTTTCGTAGTCATGCCGGTATGTTTCTTTTTGCGGTCAAGGATCATCTTCAAACCACGGATCGCCGCATTCTGACCTGCACGATCCGAATCGTAGAACAAAACGACCTCTTCACAGTAGCGTTCCAGAAGATCCAGCTGGCGCTCAGTCAGCGCCGTTCCCAAAGATGCGACCGCATGGGTCACACCGGCCTGGTGCATGGAAATAACGTCCATGTAGCCCTCTACGATGATGATCGTCTTCATCTTCGATTTCTTCGCAAAATTCAGGGCATACAGATTTCTCTGCTTCGAGTAGACAGGAGTTTCCGGAGAGTTTACGTATTTCGGCTGACCGTCACCGATGATTCTTCCGCCAAACGCGATAAGTTCGCCCATCGCGTTAAAGATCGGGAACATCAGGCGTCCGCGGAACAGGTCAAATGTCTTTCCGTTCTTGGTTACGAAAAGACCGGATTTTTCGATCTCATTTTTATGGAATCCCTTGGCGACGAGATGATCGTAAAGGCCGCTCCACTCATCCGGCGCATATCCGAGACCGAACTTGGTCGCCGTTGCCGGAGAAATCGCGCGCTTGGAAAGATACTGTCTCGCCTTCTCGCCTTTCGGGGACTTGAAATTGGCATAGTAATAACGTGCTGCTTCGAGCAGTACTTCTTTGATACGCTTACGCAGATACTCTTCTTTTCTGTAGTTGTCGTCATCCGGCTCCGGGATCGTAACGCCAGCTTTTTCCGCAAGAAACTTCAGTGCTTCCACATAAGTCAGATGCTCGATCTCCATGATGAAGTTGACGACATTTCCGCCCTTATGACAGCCGAAACAGTAATAGATCTGCTTGTTGACCGATACGGAAAAGGACGGCGTATCCTCCGAGTGAAACGGACAAAGCCCGAACTGATTCTGTCCGGAGCTCTTGGTAAACTGGACGTATTGACCGACAATGGACGCGATATCGCTCCTGGAAATAATCTCTTCAACTACTTCATTGGGGATACCGCGTCCATTGCTCATTGATTCGTCCTCTTATGTTTTGGTCTTAAAGGAAAAACGAAAGACCGAACTTTAGATTAACTTGCTATTACTCTTCACTGGAAGAAGAATCTTCAGCTGCTGCACTTTCAGAAGAAGCGCTCTCTGTCGCTTCCTCTTTCTTACGAGGATTTCTTAAGGAGACCTTATCGGTCTTATCAGAAGACTTGTCATCCTTGTCGGAAGTCTTCTTGTCTTCTTCGTTCTTCTTTGCGTCTCTGGAAACAACGTTGTTAACAGCAGACTTCTTAAAAGTAACCAGTGTATTTGCAGCAGATGTCATGATGGTGACCTCGTCGTCACGGATATTTGCGACCTTACCAACGAGACCGCCGATCGTGATAACTTCATCGCCGACACGCATCTTATCGACCTTTTCTTTGAGTTCTTTCTCTTTCTTTCTCTGCGGACGCAATGCGATCACATACCAGAAAATGATGAATACCGCGAAGATCGCGATCATGATCAGAGAACTCGGTCCCTGTGCCGTAGCGTCAGCCGAAGCAGCTGCATCCAGTAAAAACTTGTACATTCTTTTTCCTCCAGGTTCTTTTTTCTATCGCATAAGGCGGGATTAACCGACCATATCCTGCATATCGTACATACCCGGGCCTTTTCCGAGCATGAACTTTGCGGCCGAGACCGCGCCGCGTGCGAACACGCTTCTGGTCTGCGCGCTGTGGGAGATCGTGAGGATCTCTTCGCCGCCGATAAACATCACCTTATGCTCGCCGACGATATTGCCGCCGCGGATCGAGTGGATGCCCAGCTCCTTCTTCTCGCGCTTCTGTCTCTTCGACTGACGCTCATAGACGTACTCCAGCTGGTTATCCAGTGTTTCGTTCATGGCGTCCGCGATCATAAGCGCGGTACCAGAAGGTGCATCGAGCTTTTTATTATGATGTTCTTCGACCAGTTCGATCTCAAAATCCGGATAAAGCTGAGCCGCAGCCTTCTTTACCAGGTTGATCAGCACGTTGATACCAAGGGACATGTTGCCGGAATAGAAAACTCCGACTTTCTCGGAAAGCTTCTTCATATCGGCTTTCTGCTCTTCCGAAAGGCCTGTCGTGCAAAGAACGATCGGCTTGTTCTTTGTTTCAGCGAACTCTGTGATCTTGGCAAATGCACTGACGTGGGAAAAATCGATGATCACATCGAAGTCTTCCTGGCACTTTGTCGGATCGTCATAGATCGGGAAAGCGGAATTCGGATTCGCAACCACGTCCGATCCGGCCACGATAACTGTATCTTCGTATTCTTCACACATTTCTGTGATGACACGTCCCATACGGCCCATACAGCCGCTAAGGAAAATCTTTACTTGTGACATATTCTTACTCCTTAAGCCTTCGGATGGAAGGAAAGATCGTACTTCTTCAGGGTATCTGCGAGCTTGGATCTCAGATCATCGCTCATCTCGCAAAGCGGCATACGGCAGGAACCGATATCCCAACCCAGAATGTTCAGCGCTTCCTTTACCGGAATCGGGCTTACATCCGAGAACAGTGCCTTGACCAAAGGAATGATATCTGCCTGCATCTTCGCTGCACCGGCAACATCACCGTTTAAGAAAGCCATGATCATATCGTGCATCGTCTTCGGAACGATGTGGGCCGCAACGGAAATGACGCCCTTACCGCCCATAGACAGAAGCGGAACAACAAGACCATCCTCACCGGAATAAAGAACCATATCATCGCCGCACAGATTCACGGTCTCCGGAACCTGGCTAATGTTGCATTCCTTGATACCGACGATATTCTCGATCTCCGAAAGACGCTTATAAGTCGAAGGAGCGATATTGAGGTTCGTACGGGACGGAACATTATAGACGATGATCGGAAGATTTGTCGCTTCGGCAGTAGCCTTAAAGTGACGGTAGATACCTTCCTGGGATGTCTTGTTGTAGTAAGGAGTAACCGTCAAAAGAGCATCGGCACCAATCGCCGTTGCTTCCTTTGCAAGCTTTACTCCATGAGCTGTATCGTTACTTCCCGTTCCGGCAATAACCGGAACACGTCCATTTACATATTCCACGACGGTACGGATCGTAGCAAGGTGCTCTTCATCCGGCATAGTGGCACATTCACCTGTAGTCGCAGCGACTACGATGGCATCCGTATTATTTGCTAAATGGAAGTCGATCAGAGCCTTCAATTTTTTGGTATCCACACCTCCTTCGTTAAAGGGTGTGATCAGCGCGACAGCCGAACCGACAAAAACGGGCTTCTTCATAACTCATGCCTCCATTTCTTTTGATATTTCAGTTGTTTTTGAAGGCCGAAAGGCGCAACAAAAACCTCATAAAATGATACCACCTACTATACATGAACGTCAATTGCTATTATAATATGAGGCTATGAAAACCAGTGATTTTTATTACGATCTACCAGAAGAACTTATTGCCCAGCACCCGCTTTCCAACCGTTCCGGATCACGTCTGATGACTCTCGACGGAAGTACAGGTGCGGTTTCGCATCTGCATTTTTCGGATGTCCCTTCTCTTTTGAGAAAAGGCGACGTCCTCGTCATCAATAACACCAAAGTCATTCCGGCCCGTCTTCTCGGCGTTCGAAGCGATACAGGATCCGCGATCGAGATCCTTCTTCTGCGCCGAATCGACGAGACTCACTGGGAAACACTCGCCCGTCCGGGTAAAAAAATCCGTCCCGGAAAGAGAATGACATTCCTTCCCGGAAAGCTCGAAGCCGAGTGCGAGGAAGTTCTCGAAGACGGAAACCGTATCATCCGATTCGATTTTGAAGGAATCTGGGAAGAGATCCTCGACGAAGCCGGCACCATGCCTCTTCCGCCCTATATTCACGAACAGCTTGAAGACCAGAGCCGCTACCAGACCGTCTATGCCAAAGAGACCGGTTCTGCTGCCGCTCCGACTGCCGGACTTCATTTCACTCCGGAACTCCTTGATACCATCCGTGAGATGGGCGTGGAGATCTGCGAAGTCACGCTTCATGTCGGCTTAGGCACGTTCCGTCCGGTCAAAGTCGACGATATCTCTGAACATCACATGCACAGCGAGTGGTATGAACTCGATGAAAAAGCATCCGACATCCTGCGAAGAGCCCGCCGCGAAGGCCGTCGTGTCATCGCTGTCGGCACCACATCCTGCAGAACGCTCGAAACTGTTGCCGCCAAGGATCCGTCTATGAAGCCATCTTCCGGCTGGACCGACATCTTTATCTATCCTGGTGTCTCTTTCCGTTGTATCGATGCCCTGATCACGAATTTCCATCTTCCGGAATCCACTCTGATCATGCTTGTCAGTGCATTTGCCGGAAAAGAACATGTTCTGAATGCATATAAAACGGCAGTGGAAGAAAAGTATCGTTTCTTCAGTTTCGGCGACGCGATGTTCATCACGCCGGAAAAGCCCAGATTAAAAAGCCCCCTGGAGGAGGAAGAATGAGTAAATATCCAGTTTATTACGAGCATATCCATACCTGTAAGCAGTCCGGTGCCCGTCTCGGCCGTGTTCACACGCCACACGGAACATTTGATACACCGGTTTTCATGCCCGTAGGTACGCAGGCCACTATCAAAGGCATGTCTCCTGACGAAGTCGAGAGCATGGGCGCACGTATCATCCTCTCCAACACGTATCACCTTTGGATGCGTCCGGGAAATGAGATCGTAAAAAAAGCCGGCGGGCTGCATACATTTATGAACTGGAAACACTCGATCCTGACCGACAGCGGCGGATTCCAGGTCTTCTCTCTTGCCCGTCCGAAAGACATCACGGAAGAAGGCGTACACTTTAAGTCCCACATCGACGGCTCCGCTCACCTTCTGACTCCGGAACTCTCGATGCAGATCCAAAACGACTTAGGCTCGGATATTATCATGGCATTTGATGAATGCTGTGCATGGCCGAGTGAACACCGCTATGCAAAAAAATCTCTCGAGCGCACCACCAGATGGCTCGAAAGATGTATCGAAGCACATAAACGTCCTGACGAACAGGCTCTTTTCGGTATTATCCAGGGCTCCTGCTATGCCGATTTAAGAAAACAAAGTGCCAAAGAGATCACTTCTTTTGATCTTCCCGGCTATGCGATCGGCGGTCTTTCCGTCGGCGAACCTGCAGAGTTGATGTACGAGATGCTCGAAGAGACGGTTCCGCTTATGCCGGAAGACAAGCCGCGTTATCTTATGGGCGTCGGCACACCGGACTACCTGATCGAGGGCGCGATCCGCGGTATCGATATGTTTGACTGTGTTCTTCCAACACGTATCGGAAGAAACGGAACCGTTCTGACACATGACGGCCGTCTTATCGTCCGTGATAAAAAGAGTGCGGAAGATTTCCATCCGATCGAAGAAGGTTGCACCTGCTACGCATGCCAGAACTACAGCCGCGCCTACATCCGTCACCTGCTGAAAGCGGGCGAGATGTTCGGACTGCGACTTTGCTCTTGGCACAATATCCATTTCCTTCTGCATCTTATGGAGGAAGTCAGACAGGCGATCGCAGACGACCGTCTCCTTGATTTCAGAGACGAATTCTTCGCAATATATTACAAAAAGTGATTTTGCTTCTTAAGTGTTGATCGACTTGACGATCATGGTGAAGTCCAGTGTCACCTGCTCAAGAAGCTCAGCATCGTCACAAGTCGCGATCACGGCAAAGTATTCACCGTTAAGGTTCATGATGCATGCTGTACAGTCGATCGTAACGCTCGTATCGTCGATTCTTGTTAGCGAGTAGTTACGGATACGCATGTCTGTAAACTCTCTTACGATCGGAGTAACCGAAGTATATCCACCGAACTTATAGTCCGAAGCCAGTGTCTGCTCCACTGCCGTACATGCCGCCGTGATGGAATCCTGACCACCCAGGCAGATGATACGGATGCCGCAGTTATCGTCCTTGGCACCATGGATCACCAGATCCAGGCAGTCCAGACCTGTATTGGTCTTATTCTCCTGTACCTGATCGATATCCGCCTGCTTATACATGAATGTAAAATGCGGCAGATAGCTGTAATCGTAGTATACGTAATTGGATGTCTTTTCGGTCAGTTCATCGAAACTTGCAAGGATCGATGCAATCTGATCCCAGTCATCTTTGTTATACATGCCATCGCTGTCGAGCGCCATCACGCCGCAGCTGAGAAATACACCAGGATTCTCCAAAGACTCGGTCACGATGAACGTAATATCCTTCTTCATGCCATCCTTTTCGGCAGTTGCATCATAACGGAGCGAATAATTTCTACCATAGAAATTGTTCACGTAGAAATAATCCTTACCGAATTCAAGATTCGTATATCCGAGCTGTTCTTCCATATAAGAACGGATCACGTCATCACTTACTGCAACAAAGTCATTCAAAGAAGAAAGTCTTGTATTGCCGTACTTGGAGATGAAATCAGAATATACCTGACACTGCTCATCACTACGTACAAACGTATAGATACCATTACTATTCTCGAAAGCATAGTCCGCGGGAACAGTAATACTGAAGTTACGGGATTCATCGGAATAAACCTTGAAGTCATCCACATCCGCTATAGCCGGATCCGCAAAGAGCGTCGTCTCCTGAGTTTGCTTTGTCGTAGACTTGGTAGAACGAGGTTTCTTCTTCGTCGTTTCTTCCGACTCATCAGTTACCCACTCATAGTTCTGGGAAATATAGATACCAGTAGGGATCGCTGCGATCGCAAGAGTTGCCACACCAATCAGAACATAGGTCAGAGGCTTCTTCCAGATGCTCTTCTTTGCTTTCGGAGCAGCAACAGCAGCGGTCTGCTCTGTCTTTTGCTCAGTCGCACTCTGTCCTGCCAGAATCGAAGGCGAGATCACCTTATCCGGAGATTCCGGAAGATCAGCAGGCTCGTCCATCGCAACGGTCTTTCCGGCTACCATCGCATCCGGATTGTCATCGGGAGCAACATAGCCGGAAGGTTCTCTTCCGGTGATTGCAGCGGAGAAAGAACCCATATCCGGGAAACGGCCGGAAGCATTTACCGCCAGAGCCTTCATCAAAGCATCGTTAGCATATTGAGGCATCTGTACGCCAAGAGAGATCGGAGATGCCAGAGTATCCTCATGAACACGCTCGATCGCATCCGGCGGCATGACACCTGTAATGATCAGGTACATCGTCGCAGCCAGCGCATATTCGTCAGACCACGGGCCCTGATTACCATGTTTTCTGTACTGTTCTTCAGGAGCAAAACCGTGCTTTAAGATGATGGACTTACTCTTTTCGGTATCGATCGCCATACGGGCAGCACCGAAGTCAAGAAGTCTCGTCGATCCGTTCTTCATTACGACGATATTATCCGGGCTGATGTCACGATGCAGCAGGTTGTGCGCATGTACATGAGCAAGAGAATCGATGATCGGAAGCAGAAGCTGCAGTGCTTCCTCAAAAGAAAGCTTACCGCCTCTTGTCTGCGTATACTTCATAAGATCAACACCGTCGATATACTCCATAACGAAGTACGCGGTGTTGTTTTCACGGAAATAATCCTGAACCGTAACGATATTCGGTACGTCACGGAGCTTTGCAAGAAGACGGGCCTCATCGAGGAACTTATCCGCGCCGGCGTCAAACTTAGGCTGTTCTTCCGGGGAACTTACCGTCATCGTGTATTTATCGGAATCACGAAGCGCGATTCCCGAAGGCAGGAACTCCTTAACGGCAACACTGATCTCCAGTGTCATGTCAAAAGCAAGATAGGTTACGCCGAAACCGCCGACACCGAGAACACGACCGGTCAGATAACGACCGTTCAGGATCGTGCCGATCGGCAGAGCTACGAAAGGATGCTTGGCAGTCGCCAGATCATAACCGCAGTGCGGACAAGGTCCGTTGCCGTCATGAGTATTGAAACATCCATAACAAATCTTACTTGTATCCATTCCTTCAACCTTCCAGTTTCAAATAAGTAATCAGAGAGAGGTTATCTCCCTTCAGATGGTCTCGCGCAACCGCACGAAGGATCATCTTCTGCGCCCAGTCCTTCGCATTATAGGACTTATGCAGATCGATAAGCATCTCTGTCTCATATACATGCTCCCAGAGTCCGTCGGAGCAGACAACGATGCCATCTCGTGATAGTATATCAAATTCACCACTATGTGGCTCGATATTTTCGATCTGGCCTACACAAACCAGTAGTCCGGTGCGGTCTTCCCGCTCACGGATCGCCTCATACGGGATCTCACCGCGCTCAAATTCACGATATACAGACGTATCGTCAACCGAATAATCAGCTAACCGTCCCTGTGAGAAATGGTAGATACGGGAATCTCCCACATTTGCCCAGCTGCAGTGACCGTCTTTGATCTGCAAAGCACATATCGTTGAGCCGGCTCTTCGCAGGTCGACGTTATCGAACTGCATCTCACGGAATTTCCGGTTTGCCGTCTTACATACCTCAACAGGTGCCTCTCCTTCCAGAAAGGCACCCATTGCGGTCTCAGATATGATCTTTGCGGCTTCATCCCCGCTGGGCATGCCGTTGAGTCCGTCACAGAAAACGATAAACAGTGAGTCATCATGTTCGACGACTGATATTACATCGCAGTTTGGCTCATGGCCGCCCGGGTTGGTGTATGAATAATGATCCATCTTACTCTCTATCTACTCTGAATTCGTTCGTCTTATCAGCAAGTGCAAAAGTAGAACCAGGCAGGAGCTGCTCCGGAACACCCTTTGTCAGCTTACGGCCGTCACTTAAGTACGTACCATATGTGGAACCGTTATCTGTCAGTACGAAAGCCTTCGTTCTGGCGTCAAAATAGATCGAGCAGTGGTTGGAGCTGATACCAGGAGCATCTTCCGGGAACAGGATCGTGCAGGAGTTCGAGTCACGGCCGATCGTCATGGTCTGACCGGTAACCTCATACTTCTGGCCTGCATACTGACCCTTGGTGCAGTACAGGTAAGACTTCTTACCGTCATCCTGCTCACCAACCATTACAACCTTCTTATTTCCGATGATAAAGAGGATCAGAAGAATGATCGCGCAAAGCAGAGCTGCGCCGGCAAAGATAAAGAACTTATTTCTGGTAGCAGTTACTTCTGTTTCTGCTTCGTCTACTTCTTTGCTGTGCTTCTTATCAAACTTCTTCTGCTCTTCATCGATCTCATCCTGAATATCGTCCAGGTAATCCTTCGACTTGATGTACTTGATACCATTCTCATCGAGAACGTCTGTGACCGCGTTGGAAATGATAGCGAAGTTAACGCTGTCGGTATCGTCTCTACCCAGAGTATTCATACCGATAAAGAAACCGTTCGCATCAAAGAGCGGTCCACCGGAGTTACCGTGAGAGATAAAAGAGTCATGCTGGAGTGTCTTATACTCTTCACCAACCGGAATTACGTCAACCTTCGAGATAACACCACTGGAAACAGACTGGCTGGAGATGTCTCCTGTGAAGGAAGAGTCCAGCTTAACAGACTTATCCGGGTAACCGATCGTTGTACACTTCTCACCAGTTGCTACGCTGGAAGAATCACGGATAACGACCGGATGACGATAGTCTACCGGCTCCGGGAGTTTGAGGATCGCCATATCGAGCTTCGGATCAAACTGGTAGAAGATAACTTCCGGAACGACCTGCACACCATCTTCAAAAACAAGATGGATATCGAATCCCTCTTCCATAAACGGCTGAACAACGTGACCGTTTGTTACGAAATACTGAACCTTACCATCAAGATCGTCACCAACTGCATAAGAGGAACCCCATGCATACATCGTCTGATCTGCACTGATACTCAGTACGAAAGCAACCGATTCCTGATTCTCTGTTGTTGTAAAG
The DNA here is from genome assembly GCA_017962145.1 of Clostridiales bacterium. Taxonomy (GTDB): domain Bacteria; phylum Bacillota; class Clostridia; order Saccharofermentanales; family Saccharofermentanaceae; genus Scatonaster. Next base: position 22,449 of record JAGCVX010000009.1, read on the forward strand.
GAAGACTTCACATCGTCTGCCTGGAAGGACTTGGCTTTAACCTCATTCAGTTCTTCCTGGGCATCACGCCAAGGCTTAAACGATTGAAAAGCCATAAATCCCGATCCGCCGATCGCAAGGATCAACAGGATCATCACAATTCTTCTAACCCACTTCATTTCAAATACCTCCTCTTATATCATGCACAGCAAAAACGATCGCCGTGTAGTTATCCTGATAGTTTTTGTTCTTACGCATGATACCTTGTTCGAGAAGTTCCGCGCATCGGGAAGGTCCCATGCTCATCGCTTCACGAATCTCCTCAAATGAAAGCGTATCACTGATACCGTCAGAACACAACAAATAAATATCATTATCCTCGACCTGCCACGGGTCGATCGAATAATCCGGGTTGGCGTGTTTTCCGCCCATATACTCGGTCAGAGCCGGTGCATCACGGTGTGTCAGCGCCTGATCGATTGAAAGCGCACCCTCCGCAACACGCATCAGAAGCGAATTTCCATACTCCTGGCGCTGGTTCATCGCATAGATACGTCCGTTTCGAAGGAGCAGCAGATCGCTGTCACCAACGGAAGCAAACCAGAGTTTATCGCCTTTAAGATACGTGATAATGACCGTCGTGCCGCCACGACCGAAGTATTCACTATAGATCTCGGCAGAAAGAGAGTCCAGGATCCAGCCGTTTTTCAGTTCATCGAAAGAATACGGGAATTCCTTGATGATATCGGAAACCAGCTTATTTGAGATCGTCGCACCGGAATCCAGGCCGCCCATACCGTCACAAAGCACGGCCAGAAAGCCCTTGTCTTTCCATTTTGAACTCGGAGAGAATCCGAAAGCATCCTGCTGTTCTTCTCTCTCTCCTGTTCCCTGGCAGTTGCCGATCTCAATCGAAAAACGACCATTATCCATAGGTTTTCCGGAAGACGGAGACGGAGCGGATGCTTCGCCTTTCGTTTCCGAATTTCCGCCCTTCTTCTTGTGAAATACAAAAATATCCAGCAACACTAAGATCAGCATTAACAGGATGCACGCCAGATAGATGTAGCGCATCCTGAAAAGAATATTTTTGAACATCTCAAAGTTTACTCGCTGTAGCGCAAATCGATTTACCATGAAAACTTCTCACTACATACAGGAATAAACAGAAGACGGGTCTGACCGATACCGATCACATCATACAGGTTCAGGTTATATTCCTGATTGATGAAAATGCCGTTTACGGAAACCTTCTTATCCGAGCTGGCTGGAGCAATGCTGTAGATCATGCGGTCTTTATCATACTTCAGATTTGCATGCGGACTTCTGGATACCGTGATATCACGATGAAGCGCGATCTCATAATTCTTCTGACGTCCGATAACTGCGGATGTCTCGGAGAATACGAAGCTGGCACCTGTCATCGGACCATCGATGCAAACGAGGAACGCACGGGCATGCATTCTCGGAATATAATCCATATCGGATTCCGTCATCGCAACGGTCGCATTCGGATCAGCCGGCTTCGGCTCAGGCTTATAATCTTCCGGTACATCGAGGATCGGCGGCGGTGCCGGAACAAACGGAGATACCGGCGGTGGTGTCAGGATATCGCCGCTCTGCTTCTGTCCTCTTGCTTCCGGATCCAGAATATTTTCAGCTTCGATACGAGCTTCATCCTGAAGGAAGTTTCTTGTTTCAGTCTCATCAAGCGGTACAGCAACACCCGGAACGCTTGATACAGTTTCTTCTGCCGGAGACTCTGCAGGAGCCTCGACAGGAGTTTCAACAGGGAATGTCTCAGCAACGACCGGCTTCGGATCGAGGTCGATCGGCGGCGGTGCCGGAATCGGATCCGGAGAGATCGGAAGCGGTCCACCCGGCATCGGAGCAGGTCCACCTGCCATCGGCATAGGCATCGGGCCGCCCGGCATCATACCCGGCATAGGTCCACCCGGGAAACCAAATGCAGCGAATGCAGCCGCTTCAGCCTGACCAGGTTGTGCGGATGTAGAAGCATCACCACCCTCGTTCGGTACAGGGAATGTTGCACCGATATCATTCGGGATCGGCTTCGGGTTCTCCGTAACACCGAGACCTGTAACGCCATAAGGATAAGTATCAATTTCAATCTGCTCAGTAAGAACACGTTCCGGTTCTTCGGATACGCCATTGTATGGAATTTCCGCGGAAACATCCGGATGCACTTCTTCCTGCGGGATCGCAGAAGTTTCAACCGGAGCCTGAGGAATAAACGAAGAAACAGGTTCAACCTGAGGTACTTCTACTTCAGGTACTGCAGGAATTTCAGGAACTGCCGGTGCTTCAGGAACAGCTGTTTCAACCGGCATTACCGGAGCAACAGGCTCAACAGGCATGACCGGAACTTCAGCTACAGCTGGTACAACAGGTGCTACCGGTGCAGCAGGTGCACTAGCCATCGACGGAAGTCCGGACGGAGCATCCGTGCTAAACGGAGCCGGCTGGCTTTCGGAAATCGCTACGGTCTTATTGATCGGAGTAACATTCTCTTCGAAATTCTCGATCGCTACAGTTTTACTGATCTGAGGTTCTGTTTCCATCCCTTCGATCGCGACTGTCTTACCACAAGAAGGTTTCGGGATCTCCATATTCGGAGGTGCCACCGGCGGCGTAACGGCTCTTGGGCGGCTGCTTATCTGATTACAATACGGGCAACTGCTGTTGCGGTTCTCATCGTAAAAATGTCCTCTTTCACACTGAATCATATGGTGCACCTCGTAATCGAAATATCAGAATATGTTATATTTTAGCCTATTTGGGGCAAATTGTACAATAAACATGACAATTTATTAGACGAAACTGAATTAGAATTTGTTGCAAAATCAGAAAGAAAAGTAGATCAATGGTTCCGTTCGATCAGCTTCTGGATCGATTTCCAGGTCAGATGAGTCGACAGAAAACTTACGAAACCATAGGAAAACAGAAGGTATAGAAGCGTCGCGATACCGTATCCGGCCTGCTTTAATGTGATCATCAAGGTAAACGGGATGACCGCATAAAGCACGAGCTCAAGGAGAAAGATACCCATCGAAGCCGGAAAATTGGAAACAGTAAGGATCGCCGCATTCTTGATCACTTCTTTGAACTTCAGTTCCACACAGGCAATAAGCGGATAAACATAGATCTGCATACAGATCCAGAAGACCAGAAGGCAGGTAAAAAAGCCACGGGCGATCGTAGACACATAGCCGAGCTTGGCCTGCTGATAGTAACCGATATTATAAAGAAGGATAAATGTGATCAGGATAGAAAGAAGGCTCATACCTAAAGAGACCTTCCAGTTTTCCTTCAAAGACTTTTTGAAATCACTCTTGAAATTCGCATCCCCACGGATGAGATTGCGGAAATAATAAGAGATCGCGGTGTAGATCGGTCCGTTGACGATGGTCATAAAGCCGATCATCATCATCGAAGAAAACATCGTCATAAGGAAATACAGGTTTTCAACTGCCTCGTCTGTCGCACTTTCCGCGGTTACGATACCGGAAGAAATGAGAGTATCCTTCAACGTATCAGGAAGGAAGAACGAAAAGATCATCGGGAAAACAAGCATAACGATCATCAACGAAAGAACCATAGACAGAATGTTACTTAACAAAAGCACTCCATTGCAGGCACAAACACGGCTCCAGTTGGATCCGTAACTTCTGAAGAAACCGTTTACTTTGGTTTTCTTTTCTGTATCGTCAATCTGATAGGTTCTCAGTTTGAAGTCCATAACAAACTCATCTCATCCTTATTCTTTGTAATTTCTTCGATGGCTCTTGCCGCATAAGCAAGATTCTTATCCTTCTTCTTCCCTTTTACCTTATATCCGAGAGGCTCGATCAGGCCGAAATTCGCGTTCATCGGAACAAAATGCTTTACATTCGGATCGGAAACATAATGCGACATCGCACCGATCATGGTACGGGGCGAGAACTCAACGGGGCTTTCTTTGCCAATCGCATAAAGTGAAGCATAATATCCGGCAAGATATCCGGAAGCCGTCGACTCGATATATCCTTCAACACCGGTGATCTGGCCGGCAAAGAAGATCCTCGGCTCTGATCTCATCTGATAAAAACAGTTCAGGAGCTTCGGAGATTCGATATATGTATTTCTGTGCATGACGCCGTAGCGAGAAAATTCTGCGTTCTGAAGACCCGGGATCATGGAGAATACACGTTTTTGCTCCGGAAACTTCAATCTTGTCTGAAATCCGACGATGTTATAGATCGAAGCCATACGGTCATCCTGACGAAGCTGGACACATGCATACGGCTCTTCACCTGTTCTCGGATCGATCAGGCCGACCGGTTTTAATGGTCCAAAACGCATCGTATCAAAGCCGCGCTTGGCCATCGTCTCGATCGGCATACAGCCTTCAAATACCGTTTCTTTATCGAATCCCTTTACATCGGCAAGTTCAGCTGATACCAGAGCATCGTAGAAGTTTTTGTATTCTTCTTCATTCATCGGGCAGTTGAGATAGTCATCTCCGCCTCTTCCGTAACGAGACATGGCAAAACAGATCGATCGGTCGATGCTGTTTTCCATCACGATCGGGGCTGCGGCGTCGAAAAAATGCATATCCTGATGTCCGGTAAGATTCATGATCGCATCGTAAAGATCACCGTCAGTAAGCGGTCCGGTCGCGATGACAACGGTTCCTTCCTTCGGAATCTCCTTGATCTCGTCATATACAACTTCGATATTGGGATCTTTAAGGATCTTATCGGTAATGAATCCGGAAAACTCTTCACGATCAACAGCCAGCGCGCCACCTGCAGGAACCGCAGACTTGTCGGCTGCTTCCATGATCAGTGATCCAAGAATACGAAGCTCTTCTTTAAGAAGACCGACTCCGTTTTCCAGCTGATTTGAACGCAGAGAGTTACTGCATACCAGTTCGGCAAATGTATCCGCGTGATGTGCCGGGCTCTTTCTGACCGGTTTCATCTCGTAAAGCCGGACTTTCAGACCAAGGCGAGATGCCTGGTAAGCCGCCTCCGATCCTGCCAGTCCTGCTCCGACTATGGTAATATCCGGTTCAAACATTTGGGCTTACTCCTCGCTGGTATTTGCCTTTGTGGATTTTTTCTTAGACTCTTTCTTAGCAGGCTTTTCTTCGCCTTCTGCCTTCGCCGACTTCTTCGGCGCATTCTTCGGACAGTCGCGGTTGGCGCACTTCGGATAAGCACGGCCACGGAAACGCTTCCAGACCATATAACTTCCGCAAGTATCGCACTTCTGTCCTTCGATCGGCAGATCCCAGCTGATAAATCCGCATTCCGGATCGGTGCCCTTCTTATCGCATGTATAGAAGACACGGCCTCTGTACTTTGTAGAACGGTGGGAAACCAGACCGCTTCCGCAAAGGGGGCATGTGCCCTTGACCTGTACTTCGATATTCTTTGTGTATTTGCACTCCGGGAACTTCGAGCAAGCAACGAACTGACCATAACGGCCTTCCTTGATTACAAGTTCTCCACCGCATTCCGGGCATTTCTCACCGGTCTGTTTCTCCGTCATCTTGACTTTGGAAACATCCGAAGCAGCCTTTACGATCTGTTCGTGGAATTCCGGATAGAACTCAGAAAGAACCTTGACCCAGTCCTTCTTACCAACTTCGATCTCATCGAGTTTCGACTCCATGTCAGCAGTAAAGGAAACGTCAACGATCTCAGTAAAGTTATTCGCCAGAAGCTCGGTTACGACTTTACCCAGTTCTGTCGGGAAGATCACTTTTCCCTCTTTATCGATATAGTTTCTCTCCAGGATCGTAGAGATCGTCGGTGCATAGGTAGACGGACGACCGATTCCCTTTTCCTCGAGGGTTTTGATCAATGTGGCTTCAGTAAATCTTGCCGGCGGCATCGTGAACTTCTGCTCGGACTTCAGATCCAGAAGCTTCAGATCCTGATTCTCCTTCAGTTCCGGAAGCTTAGCCTTATCGTTCTTTTCATCATCCGATGTATCATCGGCAAGATCAGCATAAGCGGCCAGGAAGCCCTGGAACTTGATGGTCTCACCCTGTGTACGGAAGATCGACTGATTGCAGCGAACATCCAAAGAAACCGTATCGACTTCCGCGGATGCCATCTGGGAAGACAGGAAACGGTCCCAGATCAGCTTATAGAGCTTATACTGGTCAGACGAAAGCGAGCTGCGGATGGATTCCGGATCCAGCTCGAAATGCGCCGGACGGATCGCTTCGTGCGCATCCTGTGCGGAGTTCTTATTCGAATACTTTCTCGGAGACTTCGGAAGATATGCATCGCCATATTTCTGGCTGATGAGACTTCTTGCAGCGGCCATGGCTTCATCGGAAACACGGACGGAGTCGGTACGGATGTAGGATACCAGCGCGAACTGGCCCTGACCTGCGATCTCGACACCTTCGTAAAGCTGCTGAGCAACACTCATCGTCTTTCTGGAAGTAAAGCTGATGCGGCGGGAAGCTTCCTGCTGCAGCGTACTCGTTGTAAACGGAGCAAACGGCTGACGGAGCTTTCTGCCTTTCTTGATCGTATCCACGACATACGGATTTCCCTTAAGAGATGCAAGGAGCGCGTCGGTTTCTTCTTTATTCTTCAGCTTGACCTTCTCGATCTTGCTTCCCTTCTTCTCGCCGTGATATCTGGCTTTGAACGGGAAAGAAACATCTGTTGGAGTAAACTCGGCATTGACGTTCCAGTATTCTTCCGGAACAAATGCATTGATCTCATTTTCACGATCCACAACGATCTTTGCAGCAACAGACTGTACACGTCCTGCAGAAAGACCTTTTCTTACCTTCGTCCAGAGGAACGGGCTGAGCTCATAACCCACAAGACGGTCCAGAACACGGCGTGCCTGCTGGGCATTTACAAGATCGATGTCGATCTTTCTAGGAGAAAGGATCGCATTCTTTACTGCTTTTTCAGTGATTTCGTTAAACGAGATACGGCAGTCATCATTCAAATCGATATTCAAAACTTTGGCAATATGCCATGCAATCGCCTCTCCCTCGCGGTCAGGGTCGGTTGCGATATATATGCGGTCGGAATCCGAAGCCAGCTCTTTGAGTTCGCGGATTACCTTTTCTTTGCCTCTCATATTGATATATGTAGGCTTGAAGTCATGCTTTACATCGACACCCATCGTAGAGGAAGGAAGATCGCGGATATGACCTACCGAAGCGGTAATCTTGAAATCCTTTCCCAGATATCGGCCTATGGTTTTCGCCTTCGCAGGTGACTCCACTATCACTAAGTTTTTGCTCATGCTGTGCTTCTCCCGTAAAAATGTTTCGTTTAACATTATCTATATATAATTCATTAAAAGCGAATTGTCAAAATATATTTTTGCCTTTCTTTCGTGATTTTTCCTTCAAGTTCCATCTTTCCGAGTTCCGAAACGATAGAAAGATAAGGGATTCCACTCGCTTTTACAATTTCATCTAAAGAGAGCTCGCAGGAAGTCAGAAGATCGCATATCACATAGCGGATCTCCGAAGATTGAAGCGATTCCGGGTCTTCTTTTATCTTCTTTTCAAGTTTCTGCCGTTCATAGGACTCCTTGATCTCGTCGATCTCCCTGAAAAAGACTACATTTGCAAGATAAGCCAGAATATCTTCCGGCTCGGTCGCCACCGTCGCGCCATCCTTCATGAGCGAAAGATTTCCTTTAGCGGTATCTGAATAGATGATGCTCGGTATCGTAAAGACTTCTTTTCCCTGTGCTGCAGCAAAGCTCGCTGTATGAAGCGTTCCGCTGTTCTGCCCTGCTTCCACGATCAGGACACAGTCCGCGACCGCAGAAAGAATCCGATTTCTCGCCGGGAAATACTGTCTTATAGGCTGCTGACCGGGAGCCAGTTCTGAAATGACCAGGCCGGTACGTGCTGCTTCCCTGCAAAGCTCCAAGTGTTCTTGTGGATAGCAGATATCAAGACCGCAAGGAAGAACCGCAATCGTTTTTCCGCCGCTTTCCAAACAGGCCATGTGGGCGATTCCGTCGATCCCACGTGCCAGGCCGCTTACGATCACGATATCGTGACGGGCAAGATTTCCTGAAAAATCTCTTGTTACGCGGCGGCCATAAGAAGAAGGCCGTCTTGTCCCTACGATAGATACACGAGAGTGATTCTTATCCAGAAGCGACATATCGCCTTTGTAATACAGGACAACAGGCATATTCGGAAACACCTTCAGGCACTCGGGATAAACGTCATCCAGGATATCGCACGAGTGAATGCCTTTATTTTCCGTATACTCGACATATTCTGAAAATCGTCGGTACGGGTCAGTGCGCGTAAACTTTTTCCAGAGATCAAACTGATCCGAAGTCAGATCATGCTCATTCAGGAAATCTTTCTGGTACAAATATAGCTCGGAAAGGCGGCTAAGTCTTTCTTTCTGAATCATTTTCTTGATCCACGGGCCGTTTATGACCTTGTTGATCAGAAGCAATGAATAAAAGAGATCTCCTTTAAGGTTATCATCACTCATACCTTGATCGCCTCACCCTTTTCACTCCAGGAAGGAAGCCGGAATGAGATCGCTTCGATAATATGACCGGTTTTCACGTCCCTTTGTCCGTCCAGATCCGCGATCGTACGGGAAAGTCTGACCATCCTCTGCATCCCACGTACAGAAAGCTTTAACTGCTGGGCGGCCATGGCCGCATATTCCAGCTCCGCATGTCCGATTCGGAAGACTTCACCCAGCTGACTATGACGGCACTGCCCGTTTCTGCATCGTGGAATCCCTGCTTCATCACACCTTTGATACTGCATCTGCCAGATCTGTGCGATCTTTTCTCTCCAGATTCTGCTTTGTGGCGGATAGTCACACTCCATCGTCTCAAGCATAGAATCTTTCGAGATCCGCGCAAGATAGCAGTAGATATCCATCCGATCCAAAAGCGCTCCGCTGATCTTTCCCTGATAACTCCTTATCATCTGTCTTGTACATGTACATGCCGTCGGTTCTTCGATCATCTTTCCACATCGGCAGGGATTCATGGCGGCAACCAGCATAAAACTTGCAGGGAAACAGTTCGTACTGTTGTTTCTGGAGATCTTGATCTCCCCGCTTTCCAGAGGGACGCGCAAAAGATCCAGAACCTGCGGAGAAAACTCCGGAAGCTCGTCGAGAAACAAGATCCCGTGAAGCGCCCGAGAGATCTCTCCCGGGACAGCATTTCTTCCGCCACCGACCATCGCAGAAGGCGTGCATGTGTGATGCACATATCGAAACGGACGCTGAAGTGAGGCAATATTCTCTTCTGACAAAACAGAAAGAGCACTTTCGACACGCAAAAGCTCAATCTTTTCGGGAAGTGTAAGCGGCGGGAGAATCCCCTGAAGGATCTGTGCCGAAAGAGATTTGCCGGTACCGGGAGAACCGCACAATAGCATATTGTGAAAGCCTGCAGCCGCTAAGATCAAAGCTCTTTCTGCTTCCGGTTGCCCTCGAAGCGTCGAGATATCGACATAAGGGGCGGAAGGCTTTTCACTGATCTTACAGGCGGCAATCGGCCGTGCATCCACTTCTCTTCCTTCCACAGCCAGGATCGCTTCCTGAAGTGTCTGAACAGGAAATACAACACGACCCAGAAGAGATGCTTCTGAAAGATCCTGATAAGGTACGACACAAAGATCCGGTTCCGTTTCATCCAGACACAAAAGGCGGGAAACACTTCCGGGCACAGGACGTACTTCACCGGTAAGTGATAACTCTCCATAGATCACGACATTCTCGCTTACCGCTTCAACCTGTCCGCTGGCAAGAAGAATCGCCATCGCGATCGCCAGATCAAAAGAAGATCCCGACTTATGTAGATATGCAGGAGAAATATTGACCAAGAGTCGCTGATTCGGAAAGGTATACCCGCAGGAGCGGATGCTGGCCCGCACACGTTCTTTGGCTTCTCGGATCGAGGAATCACCGAGCCCTACGACTTCAAAACTCGGAAGTCCCGGGAAGATCGACGCCTCAACTTCTGCCTGCTGCCCTTCGAGTCCGGAAAGATAGAGAGTTCTGACTTTTGCATTCTTCGTTTTTTGCTGTTCCATGCTGCTTCGCCCCTGGTTTTTTCGACATTGTATCGATTCAGAAAGAAAACATCTTCAGAATTTTCCGACAAAAGACGACAAAACGATGAAATGTGCTATAATAGTGCTTCGTTGAGAATAATAATCTTTATAGATGTATCGATATAGAAACGAGGTCTTTATATGAAACTGGGTATCGTTGGTCTGCCGAACGTCGGCAAAAGTACACTTTTTAATGCTATTACCAAGGCAGGCGCGGAGTCCGCTAACTATCCGTTCTGCACGATCGAGCCGAACGTTGGTGTTGTTTCCGTTCCGGACAGCCGCCTCGACGAACTGGCAAAGATGTATAACCCGGAAAAGTACACTCCGGCCGTAATCGAATTTGTTGATATCGCAGGTCTTGTACGCGGCGCGAGCAAGGGTGAAGGTCTGGGAAACAAATTCCTCGCAAACATCCGTGAAGTTGACGCGATCGTTCACGTTGTACGCTGCTTCGATGATTCCAACGTCGTACATGTTGATGGTGGTGCAAATCCGAAGCGTGACGTAGAAACCATCGAACTTGAGCTGATCCTTTCCGATATGGAGTATATGGACCGTCGTCTGGACAAAGTCAGAAAGATGATGAAAGGCGGCGATAAGAAGTTCCAGGCTGAACTGGATCTGTATGAGAGAATCGCCAAGACTCTCGAAGAAGAAAAGCCGGCACGTTCCCTCACCTTCGACGAAGAGGAAATGGAATTCGTTAAAGATCTGGCTCTTCTCTCCCTGAAGCCGGTTCTGTATGTAGCGAACATTGCAGAAAGCGATATCTCCAATCCGGATATCGAATATGTAAAGACAGTTCAGGAGATCGCAGCACGTTCCGGCGAGGAATGCGTAGTCATCTCTGCAAAGATCGAAGAAGAAATCGCGATGCTGGATCCGGAAGAAAAGGCTATGTTCCTCGAAGAACTTGGTCTTTCCCAGTCCGGTCTTGATAAGATGATCCAGGCCAGCTACAAGCTCTTAGGTCTCATCTCCTACTTGACCGCAGGTCCGCAGGAAGTTCGTGCTTGGACTATTAAGAACGGTACAAAGGCACCGCAGGCCGCTGGTAAGATCCACTCAGATTTCGAGCGTGGATTCATCCGTGCCGAAGTTGTTGCCTTCGATGACCTGATGGCATGCGGAACTTATACTGCTGCTAAGGAAAAGGGTCTGGTAAGATCCGAAGGTAAGGAATACGTCATGAAGGATGGAGACGTTGTTCTCTTCCGTTTCAACGTTTAATCAGTTTTACTACAAATAGTAGCATAAAGCTATTGCTCTTTAAACGTCCATCCATGCTCGCCGTGATAGATCATTAGCTTCGTCATTCCGCCATCAATACAGATGTTTTCACCGGTTATAAATCCTGCTTTCTCTGAGCACAGGAACAGCGCCATTTCGGCAATATCTGCCGGTTTTCCGACTCGTCCAGCGAGCTGCTGCGCCGCATCAGGACCGGTGATATCTGAACCCGTCGTATCGATCCATCCTGGTGATATACTGTTCACCCGTACCTTTCCTGCAAGGCTGACCGCTAACGCATGAGTAAGTGCCGAGATTCCGCCCTTAGCCGCGGTATAACTCTCTGTCTGCGGCTGACTCATGCGGTCGCGCGACGAAGCGATATTGATGATCGATGCACCATCAGAAAAGTACGGCATGAAAAGTTTGGTCAGATAAAAAGGCGCCGTTACACCGACAGAAAGCGCATACTGGAATTCCTCGAAAGTGCATTCATCGATGCCCTTCATCAAAGGAAGTGCGTTATTGATGAGATAATCCACATGACCGGATCTTTCGATCACATCTTTGGCAAACTTCTCGAGCGTATCTTTGTCACTGACATCGCCTACGAACCAGTCACCCTGCCGCTTGTCGATGATATATACTTTTGCGCCTTCTGCGGAAAATGCATCGGCGATGGCTTTTCCGATTCCTTGTGCGCCGCCGGTTACAACAACTACTTTATTTTCAAATTCCATAGATTTCTCCCTTAAAATCGACATCAGTAGACGTCGTTCTGGATCATATTCTTCTCTTCCCATTCAGGGTTTTCCGGCTTGATGGCTTCCTGCATATCGAGGACCTGACGGAACTGTGTCTCATAAAGATCACGATAGATGCCGTTCTTTTCCAAAAGCTCCTGATGCGTACCGAATTCGGCTACATGACCATCTGCGATAACCACGATCTTGTCGGCCTTCATGATCGTTGAAAGTCGATGTGCGATCACGATGGAAGTTCGGTTCTGCATAAGAACTTCGAGTGCTTCGGATATAGCATTTTCCGAGATCGAATCAAGCGCACTGGTTGCCTCGTCGAGGATCAGGATCTTCGGGTCTTTCAGGATCACTCGCGCGATACTCAGGCGCTGCTTCTCACCACCGGAAAGCTTGAGACCGCGGTTACCGACCATCGTGTCATATCCTTCCGGCTGGTTCTTGATAAACTCATGAATACTCGCGATCTGACAGGCTTTCTCGATCTCCTCATCCGTTGCATTTTCATTGGCATAAAGAAGATTCTCTTTGATCGTACCGTTGAAAAGATACGTGTCCTGTGTAACGACACCGATCTGCTGGCGAAGGTAAGTCAGATCGAAGTTTCGGACATCTTCACCTGCGATCGTTACGCTTCCCTCCTGGACATCGTAAAGACGCGGGATAAAGTTCACGACCGTAGATTTACCCGAACCGGAAGGACCGACTACGGCATACATCTTGCCGCCCGGAACAGTAAATGAAACATCCTGCAGAAGTTCCTTTTCCGGAGTATACGAGAACTTCACGTGATCGTAGACGATATCCTTGTTCGTCACATCCGGCTTCACGCCATTTTCAGGAGAAGTCAGTGGATTCTCGCGGTCGAAATAATCGAAGATACGTGTGAAAAGTGCCAGTGAACGAGTGAAATCAACACCCAGATTCATGAGGGACTCGACCGGACGATAGAGACGGTTGATCAGTGCGACCGTAGCGGTTACAACACCGACAGAAAGTGTCGGATCGTACTTTTTGATGATACAGATACCACCGGCAAAGTAGATCAGGAGCGGTCCGACCTGGGTAAACATACCCATCATGACGCGGAACCACTTACCACTTCTCTGCTCTTTCAAAGAAAGTCGTGTCACCTGTTCGTTGACTTCGACGAAGTTCTCGTACTCCTTATCCTCACGGGTAAAGAGCTTTACGAGCATGGAGCCCGAAACGGAAAGTGTCTCGTTGATGACCTGATTCAGTTCATCGTTTTTCTCCTGGGTCTTCGTCAGAAGCTTGTAGCGGTTCTGGCCGACATTTCGCGTAGGAAGGATCAGAAGCGGGATGATGAGGATGCCGACAAATGCAAGCGGAACACTCATCGTAAAGAGCGCGACGAGCGTCGTGATGACGGTCGCAAAGTTATTGATACAGCTGGAAAGCGTGTTTGAGATAACGGAGCTGACACCCGAGATATCCGTATTCATGCGGGTAATGATGTCGCCCTGCTTTTCGGTCGTAAAGAAGCTGTGCGGCATCCACTGAAGATGACGGTACATCTCATTTTTCATGTCGAAAATGATGCGCTGGGAGATCCATGCGTTGATATAGCTTTCCACTACGCTGATGACCTGAGATACGGTAAGTGCGGCAAACGCAGCAATCAGAAGCTTGATCAGAAGACTTAAATCTTCACCGAGAAGGGCTTTATCTACGATCTTTCCCGTAATGATCGACGGCAGAAGTCCGACGACCGATGACAGGAGGATGGACAGGAACACCAGCGCGAACTGGAGCTTATAGGGCTTCATATAGGAAGCGATTCGAAGCAGAAGCTTCTTATCGACTTTCGGCTTATTCTTCTTTTCTTCTTCGGTCAGAAAACCGCGAGGACCCATTCTCATGGGACCCGGACCACCCATTCCCATACTGTCACCCCTTACATATTACTCTTCCTGCACACTCTCTTCTTTCTCTTCTTTTTTGTTATTCCAGTCGTCATCCCAGTCGTCTTTGTCTTTTTTATCATCTTTCTCTTTTACTTTAGCAGACTTGGCTACCTCCATGAAAGTCTTGCTGCACAAAATGACCATCAGCGCGGTGGTCATCGCAAAGATACCGGCTACAAGGCCGTCAGAAAGGATAAAGAAAAGCATCGGGAGATCTTTTTTGAAGATCGCAAACATAAGTATCATGAGGCACGCGGAGAAGAATACGACTCCGGATGCGCCGACAAATCGTGAAAAGAACTGCTTCTTGAAAACAGTGAAACAAAGCACCGTCGCGATGACCGATACGAGCACGAAGATTCCGGAAAGGATGATCTGCGGCGTCATAAGCGGATACCCCGTTCATTCAGTTCTTCTTTTACATAAAGGTCGATCTGTTCATACAGTTCTTCGATCGTACCATCGTTCACCAGCACGCAGTCAGCCAGTTCTTCGTATTCCTGACGCGTCATCTGCATCGCCATACGCTTTTTCGCATCATCTCGGTCCATGCCGCGAAGAACGAGTCGCTCGAGACGGATATCGTCGGCACTGCTGACAACGAGGATCTGGTTGCAGACATCGACAAAGCCGTGCTTAACCGGGATCGGTACATCCAAAACGATGAGTTTTACTTTCTTTTCCGCGGCTTTGGCGATCTCTTCCGCCATCGTGGAAAGCACATACTTGTGGATGATCGCAGACAGTTTGTCGAGCTTATTCTTCTCGGAAAATACCAGAGAAGCTACATATTTTCTGTTCAGTGCACCATTGGCCGTGATCGCGCGTGGTCCGAGAAGCTCTGCGATTTCCGGGAGGGCGATACCGCCTACATCCGTGACTTTCCGCGAGATCTCATCTGCGTCGAGAACTTCGATGCCCTTATCCCGGAAATATCCCGAAACAGTGCTTTTTCCGCATCCGATTCCACCAGTGACACCTAATACAAACATTCTCTTTAATCCTCACATTCTTTAATGTGCTTCTGCCCAGGTCTTGCCGATTCTCGCTTCCGCAACCAGCGGTACATCCAGAGAAACGACATTTTCCATCGCCTCTGAAAGCACTTTCGCCGCGACTTCCGCGATCTCTTCTTTTGCTTCGACGATCAGTTCGTCGTGCACCTGAAGAATCAGTTCGGCATCCAGACCTTTTTCGCGAAGTGCCATCGCCGCACGGTTCATCGCCAGTTTGATGATATCCGCAGCCGTTCCCTGGATCGGTGTATTCATCGCCGCACGCTCACCGAAACTGCGGATATTGTGATTGGCAGAGGTTAATTCCTTCAGAACTCTTCGTCTTCCGAACAGCGTGGAAACATAGCCTTTATTGTGGCCTTCCTGCTTGAAACCATCAAGACACGGCTTGATCGTCGGGAACTGACGGTAATATTCTTCGATATAACGGTGCGCCTCATAGACGCTGATGCCGAGATCCTGGGAAAGGCCGTAATCACTGACACCATATACAATACTGAAGTTTACGCGCTTGGCCGCGGCACGCATGCCGGGGTTGATCATTTCCGGCGGCACACCGAAGATACCGCAAGCCGTCTTCGTATGGATATCTCGGCCTTCCAGGAAAGCTGAGATCATCTCTTCATCGTGAGAGATCGCAGCCAGAAGGCGAAGCTCGATCTGCGAATAGTCAGCATCGATCAGGACATAGCCGTCTTTTGCGACAAATGTCTTACGGATCAGCGAGCCCAGATCTGTACGGATCGGGATATTCTGCAGGTTCGGATCCGAGGACGAAAGTCGTCCGGTATTCGTCATCGCCTGGCTGAACGTCGTATGCACACGTCCGTCTTTTTCGGAAATGCTCTTTTTCAAGCCCATGACAAATGTCGAGTCGAGTTTCTGGATCTGACGGTATTCGAGGATCTTATTGACGATCGGATGCTGATCCTTGATGCGCTCAAGCTCCTCGGAATTCGTCGAGTATCCGCCGCTTGCGAGCTTTTTGCCCGAAG
This sequence comes from Clostridiales bacterium, assembly GCA_017962145.1. GTDB lineage: Bacteria > Bacillota > Clostridia > Saccharofermentanales > Saccharofermentanaceae > Scatonaster. Next base: position 38,463 of record JAGCVX010000009.1, read on the forward strand.
GAAGTCCGAGCTTATCGAACAGAACTTTTCCGAGCTGTTTGGGAGAAAGGATCGTAAACTCTTCGCCTGCCAGTTCGTAGATCTCTTTTTCGAGTTCACGCACTTTTGCGTCAAATTCACTGTGGAGTTCATCGATCTTGGAAACGTCGACGAGAACGCCCCGTCTCTCCATCCGATCGAGTTCCATGACCAGCGGCATCTCGATCTCATAGATCAGTTTTTCGATACCCTGCTTTTCGATATCGGCTTTCTGGAAATATGACAGTCTTCGTACCAGAAGGATCTGATAGCAAAGATCAAGAACATCGTCTTCACTGATTTCTTTTTTCGTATCTGCACTCATACCGCCATCGATCAGAGAGAACAGATCCTGCTGGCGGTTCTGCTTTTTCGCATCTTCTTTTTCCTCGCCATATCCTTCGAGGATCGGGAACGGTCTTTTGGTTCCATGTTCGATCAGCATCTCAAAAGACGGATCGGCGCCTTCGATCTGATTCAATACATATCCTGCGATCTCGACATCAAATACATGGTCGAAAGGAAGGCCTTTTTCAAGCTGCTTGAAATGGCTCTTCGCACGATACATAACGGGTGCATTCTCTTTCGATGTACCAACGGCAGCCTTAGAAAGCGAATCGATCACGGCTTCGACCGAAGTCGAATCGGTCCATACATAGACTTGATCGGCTGAAATAGTAAGAAGCAGAACGGGACCGTCTTTTTCTGCAAGATCTAAAGCTACGCACTCACCCGCTTTGATCTTCGAAAGGATCGGCTCCAGTGCATTTTCCACGGTAAGGTTCAAAAGGATCTCGGGCTTTTTGCCGGAAAGCTTCGGAAAGGATGCTTCTTCTTCACTTTCTTCTTCCGGCTCAGCCGACGTGGTGACGGCATTTTCATCGATCTTCCATTTCTTCATCTGGCTTCGGAATCCGTACTTATAAAAGCACGCCGCGGCTTTCCCCATATCCATCGGCTGGTTTTCAAGCTGATCCAGCGTGATATCGAGCTCGGCGTCGGTGACGATTCTACTGAGCATCAGAGACATGTAGGCATTGTCTTTATCGTTTAAAAGTTTCTCGCGAAGCTTAGGAGACAGTTCGTCCACGTGCTCGTAGATACCATCCAAAGTCTTGTATTTACGGACCAGATCCATCGCGCCTTTTTCGCCGATACCACGGACACCCGGGATGTTATCGGAAGAATCACCCATCAGTGCCTTTGCCGTAACGAAATCGCAGGAAGGGATGCCGTAACGCTCGGTAAAAAGCGCTTCATCGTAATAATCTGTGCTGCTTCCGTCCTTCTTGGTTACGGGCATCACGATCTTCGTCTTCTCGTCGATCAGCTGGAAATCGTCCTTATCACCGCTTAAGATGAAAACTTCGAAACCGTCTTTAACCGCCATGGTCTTGAGCGTACCGATCAGGTCATCGGCCTCTAAGCCGGCCTGCTCATATCTCGGAAAACCCATCGCGTCGAGGACTTCTTTCAGGACAGGCATCTGGGCCGCCAGATCATCGGGCATGCCCTTACGGGTGCCCTTATACTCGGCATAGGCCTTGTGGCGGAATGTCGGTGCCTTGAGGTCAAAGAGCGTACAGGTATGCGTCGGTCCGACCTCTTCCATATACTTCGAGAGCGTGTTGAGGTAGATATTCACGGCGCCTGTAGGCGTACCGTCCGGTGCGGTCAGGTTATTTCTTCCGGCCGTCGCGTAGTAGGACCGGTTGATGATGCTGTTTCCATCTACTAGAAGCAAACGCTTGTCTGACATAGCACACTCTCCTGTTTGGGATCTATTTCTTTACGACTCGGATCCCTTGTTTTCTTTCTGTTTCATCTCTTCTCTGTAATGCGCCGTGCTGACCATCAGCTTGATACGGTTCAGCTGGTTCGCTTCACTGGCACCCGGGTCATAGTCGATCGGGATGATGTTACTCTCCGGATACTGGCGGCGCAGCTCCTTGATCATGCCCTTACCGGTTACGTGGTTCGGCAGGCACGCGAAAGGCTGTGCGCAGATGATATTCGGAACGCCGCTTTCGATCAGCTCGATCATCTCGGCGGTCAGGAACCATCCCTCACCGTTATTGTTACCGCAGGAAAGAACATTCTCTGCTTTCTTCGCCATATGACGGATGCTCTGCGGAAGCTGGAACTTTCCGGTTTCTTCCATCTTCTTGATGATGTGGCTTCGATAAGCCTGAAGAAGATCGATACCACGGTTGCTAAGCCATGCGGACTTCTTGTTTCTTCCGAGGTTTTCCGCCGCCCAGACAGGACCCATCGTGCAGTACAGGAAGAAGTCCAGAAGACCCGGAACAACAGCTTCACAGCCTTCCTGCTCGACTACGTCGACAGCGTGGTTATTTGCATCCGGCTGGAACTTGACGAGGATCTCACCGACGAGACCGACACGCGGTTTTCTCGGGATATCCAGCATCGGGAACTTATCAAATGTATCGATCGTGGCATCGATGAGTCTTCTGTACGAAGAAGGCTTACCGACCTTGCTGCAGTGCAGTTTCGTCAGAAGATCGGAAACAGCTTTCTGCTCTTCTTCCGTAAGCGGATCATTCTTGCAGGCTTCTGCCATGATGTATTCGGTCGAAATATCATCGTACTTCTGCTTCGGGTTGAAGAAAAGCTTACCGCAACGGTTCCAGAACTGGTACAGTGCATTTGCCGAACCCTTGACCTTCTCATAAGGACGAACGCGCAGAAGCAGCGTCTGAAGCATATCACCGTAGCAGATCGCACGAAGCGCGCTGTTGATGAAAGGAAGCGTCGGGCGGAATCCCGGGTTCTTTTCAAACTGCTGGACAGAAAGCGCGATGACCGGAATATCGCCGTAACCCGCTTCTCGCAACGCTTTTCTTAAGAATGCAACATAGTTTGTCGCACGGCAGCCACCACCGGTCTGGGTGATGAGTACTGTCGTATTGTCGCGGTCCACTTCACCGGAAAGGATCGCGTTGATCATCTGACCGACTACGATAACTGTCGGGAAACATGCATCATTATTTACGAAACGCAGACCACACTCGATATCCGCCTGAGTGGCTTCTTTCAGAATCTTCAGCTTATAGCCGTGGTTATGGAAGACCGCTTCGACGAACTCGAATTCGATCGGGGCCATCTGCGGTGCGAGGATCGTGTGACGTTTCTTATGTTCTTCGGTAAATGGCACGCGCTTGATCGTGTAGGATCTCTTCTCGCGCTTCGGGATATTCCCTTCTTTTCTGGCTGCCTCACGCTCATCCATCGCAACCTTCAGAGAACGCATACGGATACGTGCCGCACCGAGGTTACTTACTTCGTCGATCTTCAGAAGTGTATAGAGCTTACCCTGGGATTCGAGGATCTCCTGTACCTGATCGGAAGTAACGGCATCCAGACCGCATCCGAAAGAGGTCAGCTGAACCAGTTCCAGGTTATCGTTTGTCGCAACATAAGCCGCGGCTTCGTAAAGTCTTGTGTGATACATCCACTGGTCGATAACACGGATCGGACGCTCGAGTCTTCCCGGAACGGCAACGCTGTCTTCGCTCAAAACAGCGAGTCCGAGGGAGTTGATCATCTCCGGGATACCGTGATGGATCTCCGGGTCGGTATGGTACGGACGACCGGAAAGAACGATACCTTTTTGACCGGTACGTTCGAGATCCGCGATGACTTCCTGACCCATTCTGCGGATGTCTGCCTTATACTCGTCATACTCCTTGTTACCTGCGGCAACGGCCTTTGCAGCTTCTGCCTTCGTTACACCGAAGTCGGAAAGTGCTTTGGCAAGCTGCTCGGCGAGCGCGTCATCGTTATCGAGCGGCAGGAACGGATTTAAGTACTTGATACCCTTGTCCTGGATATTCTCGAGGTTATTGCGGATAACTTCCGGATACGAAGCTACGATCGGGCAGTTAAAGTGGTTTCCGGAATTCGGGTTCTCCTGTCTCTCATACGGGATATCCGGATAGAAGATGGTCTTGATGCCTTTTTCGATCAGGCTCTCGATGTGACCATGAACAAGTTTTGCCGGATAGCATACGCTCTCAGACGGGATGGAATCCATGCCCTTTTCAAAAAGAGCGTGGTTCGATCTGGGTGAGATCACGACAGAGAAACCGAGCTCTGTCAGAACCGTGAACCAGAAAGGATAGTTCTCGTACATGTTGAGCGCTCTCGGAATACCGATCTCGCCTCTGGGCGCTTTGTCTTTCGCCAGCGGCTTATAGCGGAATGTACGCATGTATTTATAGTTGATCAGGTTCGGAAGTGTCTCCTTCGCCTTCTCTTTTCCTTCACCTCTTTCACAGCGGTTACCGGAGATAAATCTCTCGCCGTTACTGAATGTGGAGATCGTGAGTTTACAGTGGTTCGTGCAAAGCGGACATGTCGTCATCTCTGTAGTCATGTCGAAGCGGTTCAACTCCTCAAGACCCAGAAGTCCGGAGACTTTCTGATCCTTCGGCATACGCTTTTTCGCGATGATCGCCGCGCCAAATGCACCCATCAGGCCGGCTACGTTCGGTCGGATGACTTCACGTCCGGAGATCAGCTCGAAGCAGCGGAGGATCGCGTCATTTAAGAACGTACCGCCCTGCACGACGATCTTCTTACCGAGTTCCTGCGTATCTCTGATCTTGATAACCTTATACAGTGCATTTCGAACAACAGAATAAGAAAGACCGGCGGAAATATCACCGACTGTCGCGCCTTCCTTCTGCGCCTGCTTAACTTTGGAGTTCATGAATACCGTACATCTGGTACCCAGGTCGACCGGATTCTTCGCAGAAAGCGCTTCGAGGGAGAATGTATGGGCATCCATATTGAGGTTTTCGGCAAATGTCTGGATGAAGGATCCGCAGCCCGAAGAGCACGCTTCGTTGAGCATGATGGAGTCGATAACGCCGTTTCGGATCTTCATGCACTTCATATCCTGACCGCCGATGTCGATGATGAAGTCAACATCCGGACAGAAATACTTTGCCGACTGGAAATGCGCCATCGTCTCGATCTCGCCGAGGTCGACGCCGAGCGCGGCGCGGATGATATTCTCACCATAACCGGTGACACAGCTGTTTGCGATATAAGTCTCCGGCGGCATCTGCTCATAGAGCTGCTTGACGATATTTACGGCACTCTTTACCGGATTACCCTGGTTACTGGCGTAATAGGTATAGACCATCTGGCCTTCATCGTTGATCAGAACGGCCTTGGTCGTCGTACTTCCGGCGTCAATACCGAGATAGCATGGTCCCTTCTGCTTTGCCAGCTGGTAAAGATCGAGTGTCGCGCGCTGATGACGCTCATCGAAGAGTTCTTTTTCGTGGTCATCGGCAAATAGCGGTGCGATACGCTTGATATCCGGCTCAAATCCTTCTTTTGAAGCAAATGAAGCGATCAGATCGGTAAGCAGTACCGGTTCGCCCTTTGCGCCAAGTGCCGCACCCAGAGCAACGTAGATCTGGGCATTATCCGGCATCCAGAAAGACTTGACCTGTTCTTCGAGCGTTCTTTCAAATGCCTTACGAAGTTCGGAGTTAAAGAACAGCGGACCGCCCAAGAATGCGATATGTCCGCGGATCGGACGTCCGCAGGCAAGACCTGCGATCGTCTGGTTGACTACTGCCTGGAAGATGGAAGCCGCGAGGTCCTCTTTTGCCGCGCCTTCGTTGATCAGCGGCTGCAAGTCACTCTTGGCAAATACACCGCATCGGGAAGCGATGGTATAAAGCGTAGTATAGGATTTGGCCAGTTCATTTAAGCCGTCCGCATCAGTACGAAGCAGCGTGGCCATCTGGTCGATAAATGCACCGGTACCGCCGGCGCAGGTGCCGTTCATACGCTGTTCCGGTACAGGATGCAGATACGTGATCTTTGCGTCCTCACCACCAAGCTCGATGATAACGTCTGTTTCCGGGTGATATTTCGAGATCGCAACGGTCTCGGCGATAACTTCCTGTACGAAGTCGAGTCCCAGCCACTTGGCAACCGAAAGTCCGCCGGATCCGGTGATCTGGACACGTGCAGAAAGTTCCGGGAATTTCTTATTTACTTCTTCAAATGCACCGAGGAGTTCTCCTGCGATGTCGGAATGGTGTCTTCTATACTCCGAATAGACTACTTTATCTTCTTCTGTCAGTACGATCTTGATCGTTGTTGAGCCGATATCCAGGCCCATGTTTAACACGTTACTCATTTATCTCTTCCTTCGTTTTCGCTTTCGTCTTCTTCACTTTCTTTTCCGGCGGTGCTTCTTCCGCATCTTTTTTCACGGAAGCTTTCGTCCCCTTCTTCGCCGTTTCTTTTAGCGTATTCTTGGCGGCTTTGGCCGCTTCTTTCGCAAGTTTTCTTTTCAGCTGACGCTGCTTTTTCTTTTCTTCTTTTTCCTGGATCTTCTGGGAAGACTTTTTAAACTCCTGAAGGCGCGTCGCCGCGTTCTTGATGAAGCGTTTTCTGAAGTCTTCATGCTCCGCAAGACTTGCGCGGAATTCCGGCGTCAGACAAAGGCACAAAACCTCATCCGGGATACCTAAATGCAGGTCAAATGTCATACCGAACACATCCCTCGTCATCAGATGAAGTGTCTCGCACGCGATCACGACATTGCGCTCAAAGTCCGTAAACTCGCCTTTTAAGCCCAGAGGCAGCATCAGGCCGTTAAAGTTTACATGCACATACGGAAGATTTCTCGAAAAGATCAGGTGCAGTGCCAGAAGCTTCATATACGATTCCAGGCAGATAAAGTCCTGATCGCAGATCAGCGAGACCGCACCTTTCGGGGCGATCGTCGCGATATCGGAATATTCGTTTTCAAAGCCCTCGGACCAAAGATAGTAAAGGTCACGGTAAACGGCCTGTTCAAACGCGTCATAGTTATTGATAAGGGGCTTTGCCAGGATGTCTTTACCGATCGTGAAGATATAATGCAAATACTCCTTCTCCTGATGAGAAGATACACCTGCCCACTTGAAATAAGCAGCGATATCACGGGCATTATACAGATAGTTGATCATACATCTCTCCGAAAAGCATCATTTTAGAGATAATATTATAACACAAACTGTATGAACTTAGTACGCATCGCGCTTGTTTGCAACCAAAAATGTGATACCTGAAAAAACAAGCGTATAAGTCAGCAGCGAGGCGATGGTAGCCGAGAATTTGATCATGGAAATATCCATGCCTGCCGCGATCGAATTCAAACCATAATTCGGCGAAAGATATTTCAGCGGAGAGTAGAACACACCGGCAATCGAAGTAAAGAAATCGATGATTCCGCTAAGGCAAAGACAGCTTAAGATGATTGAAAGGATCGGCCCCCTGCGCAAAAATGCGATCATATAAGAAAACATCATATATGCAAAACCGACAAACACATAAATCGTCAGATGCATAAAGAACTTCTTATCAAACGAATAGTTAAATGAACTACATAAACAACATGTCAAAGCGAAAGTGATCAGGCAGCAGATCGTTTCAAGTATCACGAATAATGATGCAAATGAAAACAGTTGTGAAGCAACAATACTTCCAGGTCGTAGATTCAAGGAGTAGAAATTCACGTGATAACGCGATTTAAAGGTATTTCCCGTAAAAAGCGCCACAAATATGCACATCAGAATATAAGAGCCTTCCGCGCCCAGATTCAAATCAAGAATACCGTACATCGAATTCATCTTTGAGATGGAATCAATATAAGTCAGTGCCAATCTTGAAGAAGAGTTTTCCTCTTCTTGTTTTTTCATCTCGGCCTCCATCTCTTCTTGAGAAATCTGAATATCAGCTGAATTCGGATCGGCAGCCTGGGCAAATTCCATACCTATACGATATCCAAGTTCATAATCCTCATTATCAGTTACTGCACTTTTTTCAAGTTCCTGACGTATGATCCCGACTATACCGGACGGATCGTCTACGATGAACTTGATCAAAAAGCCCATAAGAATTGCCCCAACTACCAGAAGAATAGTAGTGACATAAAAAACTTTGGAACGAAAAAACTGATAGAAATTTACCTTTAGTGCTTTTATCATGTGACAACCTCTCAGAAAGATTATAGCGCGTTACAACTTCGAATTTACTAAGAAAAGGTAAAGAAAAACGGCTCCCTCGAAAAAAGGGAACCGTTATTAATTTCAACTTTATGCGGAAAGATCCGCATCTGCCTTAATTCAGGCGTTCATCAGCCGATGCTCTCTACTTCTTCAACTGTTCCGAAAAGATTCAGTCTGAACAGCAAAGCCTCGTCTTCAACATTCGAGCAGTAGATCTTTGCATCTACAAGCTTACCACCTTCGATCAGCTTCATAAGACCTGTGATCTGGCTGAGCTTGCTCTTAAGGTTAAACTTATCACCTTCATCTGTAATAAGCATAACGTCGCCGGAACAAGAATCAAGTGCCTGCATAAACTGGTGAACATCAACATTGCTCATATTAAAAGCTTTCATGGTGATACCTCCTTAATAATTCATTTTCATTTTCCTTGTTTTTCGCTCGGTTTTCTTACCTTGCGAGTTCATTATAGCTTTCCAATGAAAACGAGTCAATTCATTCTTTGTCGATGTTGCACAGACGAAATTCTGTTTATATGTTCACCTTGCACAAACACCATTTGTACACTATCGCAAAATGAAAATCATTTGGAAACACGGCTGTACGCCCATACTTCAAAGTCCACGCCTTTTACCGAGTGCACCAGGCCTTCTCTTTCGCTTACTTCCCAGTCCGAAAGCTTATCGAGGTTCGGGAAGAATGCATCAGCCGGGTATGTCTTTTTGATCTTGGTAACGATACAGGTATCGCAATAAGGCAGGAACTGCTCGTAGATCTGCGCGCCGCCGATGATGAAATAGATCTCTTCCGGATCCTTTTTGCAGTATTCCACGACTTCTTCGACCGAGTGCAGCACAGTCGCGCCTTCGACCTGGTAATCCGGGTTACGGGACAGAATAATATTCTCTCTTCCCGGAAGGAGTTTTCCCTTCGGAAAAGTTTCCAGCGTCTTTCTTCCGTAGATCACCGGATGTCCGAGCGTCTTTACCTTAAAGTTCAGCTTCTGGTCCTCAGGAAGACTTTCAAGAAGCTTTCCCTCATATCCGATGCCCCATTTCTTATCTACAGCTACGATCGCGCAAATACTCATATCTCTCACCTTTCGGATTCAATTTCCGGCGGATGACCGCTTCCTTCTAAGTATAGCATACTCCTCTTCGGAAAATGCTCTGGAGCTTGCGGCATCCATCAAACATAAGAAAGGAGCTGCCTTCCGAAGAAGACAGCCCCTCATCATCTTTTCAATTAAGATGTTACTTATTTAACGAGCTCGAAATGAACTGCATCAAGATAGTAATCATCCTTAACCTCTGTGGTCTCCCAGTAGAGCTTCAGAGTTGTCATGCCTTCCGGAATGTCATACTCGCCTGCTGCTGTGATCCACTTGTTGGTTGTCATATCGAGGATACCCTCGACGATGACCCACTCTCCGCTGCTGGTATCGATGTCCTCGATATGAGGCCACAGATCGTTGATATCAGCTGTGAAAGATACCTGATCAGCTGTTGTCTTGATAGCGAAGGAGTACTTAACCTTCTTGCCGATGAAACGGGATACATCGATGGTATAACCATCCCATGTCTCTGTAGCACCGGAAACGCACAGGCACTTCTTTCCTTCGTAAGCGTCCTTCTCAACTACAGAGAGAGCAACACCTGCACGGTTACCACCGCTGAATGTACCGTCTTCGTAGTTCTCATCGATCGGATCATCTTCCTTCGGCGGCTCAACATAGTCGTCCGGCTTCGGGATCTCTCCGCCCTTCTTAGCGTTTACAACGCCGTCGAAGGCAAGTTTCTTAGACAGATCACCCTTAAAGAGTACAGGTGTCTGCTCACGACGCCAGGAACCTGCATCTGTCAGACCCCAGATCGTTACGCTCTCGATGTCGATGCCTTCCTTCTTGAGGGCAAGGAGTGTCTCGAACAGTGCCTGATAGTAGAGGCCCTGCTCATAATCTGCATTAAATGCCGGAGCATTTACATCCAGCTCAGTAATGTGGATTGTTACACCCAGCTCATCAACGTACTTCTTGATGCACTCTGCATACTTGTCAACCGGAGCGTCAGAGATCGTGATGTGGGACTGCATGCCCATACCATCGAGGTTACCGGCTTCAGCGATCGGATTGAGGACTTCGATGATCTTGTCCTGCTTCTTTGTGAAGTATTCGTTGTAATCGTTGTAGAAGAGCTTGATTCCTTCCGGAGCATACTTTCTTGCATATTCGAAAGCGTACTCGAGGAAATCGTCACCGATGGTCTTTGTCCAGTAGCTCTCACGGAGGTTGTAGTTGTCATCTACACACTCATTTGCTACGTCAAACGCATAGAACAGATCCGGATAGTTCTCGCCAACATACTCGAATACACCCTTGATGTAGTTCTCCATACGTGTCAGCATGAGCTCACGGGAAGCGAGTTCTCCGTTTGTATCATAGTTCTCATAGAAGAACCACTGCGGTGTCTGAGAGTGCCAGATCAAAGTATGACCACGCATCTTCAGGCCATTTTCAACTGCGAAGTCGAGGATCGGCTCACATCTGGAGAAATCCAGAGCCGGGCACTCGTTATACTTAGCAGGATCAGCCAGAGTTGTCTGGGCATCCATAATGTTTTCAGGCTTCATCTCGTTCTCACATGTGATGGAGTTGAATTCCTGGAGCAGGAGCTGTCTCGGCTCGTCATGCTCGTTAGAGATCATGGAATCCGGAACGCAGCATCCGATAAGGAAATCGTCCTTATAGAGTTCCTTGAGGGACTCGTAGGAAGATGTATCAACGAGTTCAACTTCCGGTACATTGGTCGGATCAAAATAATCGCCCTGTACTGTGATGTACATGTAATCGATATAGATATCGTTTGTGTCACCACTCTCTACATAGATGTAAACGTTTGTAGCTGTATCCGGGATCGGTGTAGAACCTGTACCCTCTACAAAACCATCTGCGCAGTCTGTGATGTGGAAAAGGTTCGAGTATGTCGGGCTTCCGAGAACATCGAACTGCAGGGAGATGATAACATCGCCACCGCCGCACTTAACGGCTGTCTGGATGTTTACAGTGTTACCTGCGAGGAAATCACACGGGAAGTTTACACCATTCCATGTGTCCATACGGTTTGTGCAATGCAGAACCTTACCATTTGCCTTGTTGGCATCCTCAACGGAGAGCTGTACGTCTTCTCCACGCGGTTCATAGGTAACGTCATCTGCACCCATGTCTTCCAGAATGCACGGAACTCCGTCCGGTACATCCGGCTTGTTGACTTCCACCTGCTCAAAACCACCCTCAGGAGCGGTCTCTGACGTAGCTGACGGCGGCGACCAGACACGACCTGTGTCTTCTGCAGCCTTCTTACAGCCAGCCAGAGAAACAGACGAAAGCATGGATAAAGCCAAAATCAAGGCACCCATTTTCTGTTTTTTCATTTTTCGTTCCTCCATTTTATGCCGGTATCCTGATCCGGCAAATTTGTTTCAAGTTCATATTATCCGAAAGCAGGAATTACTGCAACGGATTTTTCGAAATCGCTTTCGAAAAAAATGTGAAATATTAAGGAATATAGAAAAAGCCTCCTGCATTGTCACAAGAGGCAAAAACATTAGCAAATAATACTGACGTTTCAGAGCATTTCAAGCATCGTGCTGCTCAACATGTTCTTTGATCTTCCGGAAGGTCGACTCACTGATATCGTGCTCGATCCTGCAGGCCTCTTCCGATGCAGTCGTCTCGTCCACGCCAAGAAGAATGAGCGCACGGGAAAGCACACGGTGGCGGTCATAGATGCGGGTCGCGATCGATTTACCGTTCTTTGTCAGCTTAATGGAACCATCTTCCTCGATCGTGATGAGCTTCTTCTCTTTCAAGATTCCGACGGCACGGCTGACGCTCGGCTTGGAAAGATCGAGTTCTCTTGCGATATCGACAGAACGAACACTTCCTTTTCTTTCATAAAGAATCAGGATCGTCTCCAGATAATCTTCACCGGATTCATATAGACCTTCCATCAGTAGATCCTCCATAACAAACGAGTAAAGAAAAACGGCATATAAGCCGTATTCCATAAAACAATAATATCATTATCAAAAAAATAAGTCACGGAAAAATCAACGTGTAAGAGAATTAATGATCTCACGGGAATTATCGAGTTCCCACTCACCGTCATTCTTCACCAGTTCCATCTTAAGCTCCGTCTCACATCCATCGATATAAACCGTAACGGTTACATTTGCATGGTTCTGGTCGATCATCTCTACAGATCCGATCTCATAATATGCATCACTAAGAAGGGCTTGTCCGATTATTTCAAACGCTTCGGCAGAATCGATATCCAGATCACCTGTCAGAAGACTTGCACCTAATACAGAAGCATCCGTGTCTTTATTGTTCGTCTTCACATTTTTACGGTCTTTGAGATCATAAGAAGCATTCGCATCTTTGCATCCGGTAGAAATCATGATGCTGCTGGCACATTCTTTCACCTGTCCTTTACGAACACGTCCATCCTGGATCACGCCGCCAACGATCATGACGATCACCAGAAAAAAAATGACAGTCGAATAAAGCAGAATCGATCTCTTCATGAAAAACTCCTTAGCCAATAATCATCCACAGGTAAATAATAACACTAAGTGTATTTACTGTAAACAATTTGTGAACAATTATGTACATAAATTAGACAGGAGCGTCACAAATCTGATAAATTTTACTTATCCTGATGAATATCAAGTTGCGGGAACGGAATCGAGATATTGTTTTCACGAAGAACACGATCTACGGTCTTGAGCACTTTACGGCGGATAGATGCACGTTTTGCAGGCGGTCCGAATACACGGATACGATACTTGATCGCAGAATCAAGGTACTCCTGGATCCCGAGGAATTCTGCCTTGCGGATATCTTTTTCAGCAGCAAGGTCCTTCACGATCTGATCCATCACTTCCTGAACTTTCTCGCTCTTTTCGCGATAAGAAAGAGGAATATCGATTACCTGAAGATCGTTATAGACCATGACCTTATCGATGTTGCGGTTACAGATACGAACTTCGTATCCCTCTTCCCCGTTCACAAGTCTGGTCGATTTAAGCGTCATAGTGGAAACGCGGCCGACATAATCTCCGATCTTAACGACATCACCGACACGGAAAAAGTTTTCACTGATGATGTTCACGCCCATGATGATATCTTTAAGGCCATCCTGAAGCGAAAGACCTACGATAACACTGACGATACCAAGACCGGCAATCGCACTGGAAACATTTACGCCGTTGACCTGCAAAATAACAAGTACACAGCTGATCGCGAGCAAATACTTTACAATATTGAGAATGATCGCAGCAAATGCATCCTTCTTATCCGAGTTGCCTGTAAGCTTTTTCACAAAGCGCTTCATCGCAAACCAGATGATCATAGCAACGATCACGGTACCGATACAGATGTATGGTTTCGGCGACAACAGCCATTTAACTATTTCTTCCATATTATTTCCTCGTTTGTAAAGTGCTATTATTATACGAAAAAAGTAAAAAAAGAAAAAGTGCTTACAGTTTTTATGCTGTAAACACTTTTGGTCGGAGTGGCGAGACTCGAACTCGCGGCCTCTTGCTCCCGAAGCAAGCACTCTACCACCTGAGCCACACCCCGTTGCGTGAACCACTAAATCATACTTCTAAATTTCCATCATGTCAACAAGAAAAATAACAGAAAACATAAGAATTCTTAGATTTTGTGCATTTTGCGATTTGCATTTCTTTAAGAATAATTATAATATCTCCTATGTAAGTAATTGAACCATATTCAATTTCAATTATGAGGAGAAAGAAAGGAAAAGAAAGTATGAAGAAAAAAGTGACAAGCATTTTATCTTTTGTCATCGCAGGCACGATGCTTCTGACATCTTGCGATGCACTGTCCGGTTCTAAGGAGAAGGACAAGAAGAAAAAGGGTGACCTCAACGAAGACATCGTAGATTGTGTTGAAGGTTACTTCGGAAAGATCACAGACATGAGCTTCAGCAAGCTCGACAAATTCGTCGAGGATTCTGCCTGGAGCGATCTGGATCTGAAGTCTGATGAGTTCGATATTTTAAGCGCTTATCTTAGCCGTGTTGAGATCGAAGTTACCGAGACAGACGGCGACGATGATGACGACGAAGGTTCTGCTACATTCACTATGACATATGTTGATCTTGGCGAAGTCATCGACGGCCTGGATTCCGATGCAGAACTCGATGATATCATCGATGCACTCGAAGACAAGAAGGTTGAGACCACTGAAGAAGAGATTGAGATCGACCTGACAAATGATGATGGCTGGCTGATCGACGATGACTCTGATATCTACGACACATTGATGGAAGATATTGAAGATCTGTTCGACATGGTAGCAGTTGAAGCAACAACAACGACAACTACTGAAGCTACAACAGATGCTACAACCACTACTACACAGGATACAACAACAGCTACAACGACAGCTCCTAATGATCCGGCACCGGTAGTCACACAGCCGCAGCCGTCTAAGGTTGCTCCGCACATCGTTGATACAGACACATTCATCAAGCTTTGCGAAGAAATGAATCTTGAAGCAGAGGACAATTCCAGCGGAGACATCATCATGAAGATGTACAATGACGCAGCTGAAGAATTCATGGTTCTTTACATCTATTCTGACAACCTTGCTGATTACGAGTCTGAGCTTGATGGTCTGATCGAAGAGCTTCTCTACGAAGACATCTGCATCCAGGATGGTTCCGTAACAGACGAGTGGGCTGGAAATACTCACCACATCATGTCTGAAAACAACAGCTACTTCGATGGCGATAATCTTGATATCTACCTCTATCGTGATGACAACTCTCTGGCACTGATCGTTTGTGATCAGGTTCCGCAGGCAGACTTCGGTATTGCTTACTACGAACTCATCCAGAAGTTCGGCATCTATGATTTCGGTTTTGATGTTTAATAGCAAGTTTGCTCACTAATGAAAAGAGCCGGTTTAAAACCGGCTCTTTTTTTCTTCAATTAAAAGTGCATTTCAAGCAGGAGCTTGATCGGACAGATCCGATCAGCCCAGAACTGCCTTCTTGCTTTCGATCTCTCCGAGGATCTTCTCTGTGATCGCGTCGAGGGACATGGAACCCAGATCATTTTCAAATCTGGAACGAACGGATACTGTACCCTCTTCTACTTCCTTATCGCCTACTGTAAACATGTAGATGACCTTTTCGATATTTGCTTCACGGATCTTCTTACCAAGCTTCTCAGAGCGGTCGTCGACCTCAGCACGGATACCCTTGGCACGGAGTGCGTCGCGGATCTCAAAGGATCGATCCAGATGCGCATCGGCGATCGGCAGGATACGTACCTGCTCCGGAGCCATCCAAAGAGGCAGACAGCCGGCATACTTTTCGATGAGGTAAGCCAGTGTTCTTTCGAAGCAGCCGAGGCTGGTTCTGTGGATGATGTAAGGAAGCTTCTTCTGACCGTCCTTATCGATGTATTCCATGCCGAACTTTTCAGCCAGCAGCATGTCGATCTGGATCGTAACGATCGTATCTTCCTTACCGAATACGTTCTTATACTGGATATCGAGCTTCGGTCCATAGAATGCGGCTTCGTCGATACCGACAGTGTACTGCAGACCGAGATCGTCGAGGATCGTCTTCATAGCGCCCTGAGCAGCTTCCCACTGTTCCTTTGTACCTTCGTACTTGTTCTTCGGGTTTTCCGGATCCCACTGGGAGAAACGGAATGTGCAGTCCTCGAGGATACCGAGTGTTCCGAGGAAGTACTTAGCCAGTTCGAGGCAGTTGCTGAACTCCTGCTCGAGCTGATCCGGGCGGATGATGTAGTGGCCCTCAGAGATCGTGAACTGACGGACACGGATCAGACCATGCATCTCACCGCTGTCCTCGTTTCTGAACAGAGTAGATGTTTCTGTAAGACGCATCGGAAGATCACGGTAACTTCTCTGACGGTTCAGGAATACCTGATACTGGAACGGACAGGTCATCGGACGAAGTGCGAAGCACTCCTTTGTCTCGTCGTCCGGGTCGCCCATGATGAACATGCCATCACGATAGTGATCCCAGTGACCGGAGATCTTGTAGAGGTCACGCTTTGCGAAATAAGGTGTCTTAGTAAGAAGGCAGCCGTTCTTCTGCTCAACGTCTTCTACCCAGCGCTGAAGAAGCTGGATAACACGTGCGCCCTTCGGCAGAAGGATCGGAAGACCCTGACCGATATAATCTACAGTTGTGAAATACTCGAGCTCACGGCCGAGCTTGTTGTGGTCACGCTTCAAAGCTTCTTCACGAGCCGTTACGAAAGCCTTGAGCTGCTCCTTATCCGGGAAAGATGTACCATAGATACGCTGCAGCATCTTGTTCTTTTCAGATCCTCTCCAGTATGCGCCTGCACATGAAAGAAGCTTGAAAGCCTTGATCTCGCCGGTGCTTTCCATATGCGGACCTGCACAAAGATCAGTAAACTCCCCCTGCTTATAGAAAGAGATGATCGCATCTTCCGGAAGATCGTCGATGAGCTCTACCTTGTAGGGCTCGCCCTTTTCTTCCATGAACTTTCTGGCTTCTGCACGCGGCAGTTCGAAACGCTCGATTGGAAGATTCTCTTTGCAGATCTTCTTCATCTCCTCTTCGATCTTCTTCAGATCGTCGCTTGTGAATGCCTCATCTCTGTCGAAATCATAGTAGAAACCATCTTCGATCGAAGGACCGATCGCCAGTTTCGTTTCCGGCCACAGTCTCTTGATCGCCTGCGCCATAATGTGCGAAGTACTATGACGATACTTGTTTCTTTCTTCTTTGTTTGTAAAATCAACCATTTCGTATTCCTCCTTTATGGTTTCATCTATCGTTTCTAAAGAGATACAAAAAAGCCATGTATCCCAAAACAAGGGATGCATGACTGCACGGTTCCACCCTAATTGCCGATCCACTCATCGAAACGGCCACTCATTCACATGTTAACGCTCGTTTAAAGCGGCGACCGGATACACATCGTATCTCGATTTCCCCGGTGCAACTCGGAGGGGGTTTCTTCTTACTTAATCCGGGAAGAGCTTACAGCCCAGGGCTCTTCTTCTCTGTCGGCGTCCTGCAAGAAGACATGTCCTCGTCAACGTCTTTTCGATGTTCTTTAGTTTAGAACAAGCATTCGCGAAATGCAAGTCCTTTCAACCTTTAAATACCAAATAATGCTTCCATCTGCTTATGGAAATCTTTCGCTCTGGTGATCACATCATCAGTAGGTTTCACTCCGATTCCCTGGATGATCAGAACCGTATCCTTCGAAAGGATCAATCCGAAATACGTATAGCCGTACCCCGGATTATCCGGATCCAGATAATTCTCATAGCGCATGGAGTTCTTATCTTTTTCCCAGTCCTGCGTGAAGATACCGGCATTTGAACCTGCGATCATGCGGAGAACTTCATCCAGCGTCTTAAACTCATCTACACTCATTACCGTTACGATAAATGCAAATGAATCATCATAGGCAATGAAA
Organism: Clostridiales bacterium; assembly: GCA_017962145.1. Classification (GTDB taxonomy): domain Bacteria; phylum Bacillota; class Clostridia; order Saccharofermentanales; family Saccharofermentanaceae; genus Scatonaster. The sequence continues at coordinate 56,051 of JAGCVX010000009.1, forward strand.
CCGGTGTCCGTATCCATAAAGGACAGACCGTTCGTCTGACAATGTCTGTGGATCAGATCCACGTCCAGCGTATCCGGGATATCGTCCAAACTGAAACTGTTATCTGAATCTGTCAAAGCAGCCATATTCGGCATAAGCATTTCAATAGGATTCATACGCTCCGAAACAATTTCTTCTTGCGCATCTTCGTCCTTCTTCTTGCGCTCTTTACGACTTGCTCTGTTCTTTTCATCCTCACGGTTCACAAAGAAAAAGACGGTAAAGACGATGCCTGCGATAAGCAGTACTGCGACTACGATGACCAGAATATTTTTCAAAAGGGTTCTGTCTTTGACAACCACTTCTTCAGGCTTTGGTTCAAAAGAAACAGACGCAGGTGTATTTAACTCCGACAAAGTCTGCGGAGAAAGCACCGGCGTCTGATTATTCTGGTTCATATCGCTCACTATAACAAATACCTCAGATGATCTCTCCTCTAATCATACCATATTCATTACAGATTTCAGCAAACTCAGGACATCCTGCAAAAGCTTTCATGATATCAACTCGGTCGGATCCGTTGTTTAAAAGGCCCAGCCAGTAATTGAAACCATCTGCTTCAGGTTCTCTGCCCATAAATGTCGTATAAAGTCTCATCAGGTACTCTTCATTTGTGGTATTGAGTCCCACAAACTCAGGCAGCGTGAAGAACAGACTTGCCGCCTGATAACCGGATGCTTCCAGATTCGTCAAAGCCAAAGCCCAGTAATTCAGGCCGTCTTCTTCCGGATCTCTTCCGAGACAGCATGTATAAAGTCTGGTCGCAAACATCACAGCATTCTTAGACGGAATGGTCGCTTTGTGGAATTCCGCTCCTGACTTGATGCCGTAAGAAGCGCAGATATTGCACCACTCGACAGACTCGATAAAGTCATTTACCAGGTCAGCTTTAGTCGCACCACTTGCCAGTCGTCCCAGCCAGTAGCTCATACCTGCTTCATCGGATTCACGTCCGAAGAATGTCTGATAAAGCGTTGCGATAAAGACATCATCAGGCAGATTCCGGTTCATGAACTCAGGCGACTCCAGCAGGAAGAACCGTGCGCAGTCCGCTCCGGTAAATCCATTCTCAGAGACCTGTTTCATCCAGTAGTTGACACCATCTTCTTCTGCTTCACGGCCAAGCGCGACTACATAGAGACGTTCAATAAAGTCCTTAAATGAGGCGCCGTCGGTCGGATCGGGATCAGCCGGTACAGGATCAGGGTCTTTCGGATCACCAGGGTCTGGGTTCACAGGTTCCGGATCATCAGGCTTAGGCGATATCGGTTCCGGTGAAACAGGTTCTTCTGTTATCGGTCCAGGCGGTACCGGCTCTTCCGTATTTGGTCCGGGCACATCAGGTACCGGCGTTGGTGAATTTGTCGGCGTCGGTGTATTGGTATTGGCTGGCGACGGCGAGTTAGGTTTCGGAGTCGTACCCGATGGTACCGGCGTCGACGTATTCGTCGGTGTTGGTGTATTCGTATTCGTCGGCGTCGGCGAGTTCGTATTCGTCGGCGTCGGCGTATTCGTATTGGTCGGCGTCGGCGTATTCGTATTGGTCGGCGTCGGCGTATTCGTATTGGTCGGCGTCGGCGTATTGGTATTCGTTGGCGTCGGCGTGTTCGTATTGGTCGGTGTCGGTGTATCCGGTTTTGGCGTTACGCCGGATGGCACAGGCGACACCGTATTCGTCGGCGTTGGCGTATTTGTATTGGTCGGTGTCGGCGTGTTGGTGTTCGTCGGCGTAGGTGTATTCGTATTCGTCGGTGTCGGCGTGTTGGTATTCGTCGGCGTAGGTGTATTTGTATTCGTCGGTGTTGGCGTGTTGGTATTCGTCGGCGTAGGTGTATTTGTATTCGTCGGCGTAGGTGTATTTGTATTCGTCGGTGTTGGCGTGTTGGTATTCGTCGGTGTCGGCGTGTTCGTGTTTGTAGGCGTCGGCGTGTTGGTGTTCGTCGGCGTAGGTGTGTTCGTGTTTGTAGGTGTCGGCGTATTCGTGTTCGTAGGCGTAGGAGTATCGCCTCCACCATAGTGAAGCATCGTCTGAGACTTTGTCATTTCAAATGCATCGGAAGCAACCGATGTAGAATCATAATATGTTACTTCACAAAGTGCGCATAGGTAGAAAGCGTGGCTTCCGACTGACTTTACTGTAGGCGGAATCGTGATGCCCTTCAATCTCGTATTCATATAGAATGCTTCTGATCCGATTTTCTCGAGGGAGTTTGGAAACTCGATCGTTCCACCACAACGGGATCTGTAGAAAGCACGGTCTTCGATGATTCGAACACCTTCCTCGAACTTAATGGAATTAAAAGTATTCGTATCGTTGATCGCACCATTGGCAATGATATCTACACGATGGCCATCAAGCGCACTCGGTACGATCAGATCGCCACCATTCATAAACAGCGAAGAGTTGAAACCAACGATCTTGGCAGTATCATTTGACTGCACAACATAATAGAAAGGCTCACAGTATTTTTCTGCTTCGATGCTGTCTTCTACAGCATCAGCGAGTACGGTAGATCCAATTCCCGTGTTCGGAAGGATCACCTTCGGAAAAAGTGTTACAAGTAAAGAGAATACAATAAGAGTGCTGATGTACTTGATTCTTCGGTCAATATTCATTTGTGTCACCTACGGGAGATTAAAGGCCTACATTCATACCATATTCACGACAGATTGCTGCGAATTCCGGACTTCCTGCAAAGAGAGTCAGTACGTCGGCTCTGTTTGCTCCGCCATTGAGCTGAGACAGCCAGTAAGCGAATCCATCCGACTCCGGTTCTCTTCCCATAAATGTCGTATAGAGTCTGGTAAGATACTCCTCGTTCGAAGTATTGAATCCCATGAATTCCGGAGACTCGAAGAAGAGCTTTGCAGCCTGGTAGCCGGATGCTTCCAGATTTGTAAGAGCAAGAGCCCAGTACTGCAGACCATCTGCTTCCGGATCTCTTTTGAGACAGCAGGTATAAAGACGTGTAGCAAACTTCTCTGCCTTCGGGTTCGGGATCGTTGCCTTATGGTAGAGTGCACCCGGACGTACGCCATACTGTGCACAGATATTGCACCATTCGGTAGACTCGATAAAGTCATTTACCAGATCTGCCTTTGAAGCACCGGAAGCCAGTCTTCCAAGCCAGTAAGCCTTGCCATCAGCTTCAGACGCACGACCAAAGAATGTCTGATACAAAGTCTCAACGAACTGATCGTCCGGGAGATTTCGATTCATAAACTCAGGTGCATCCAAAAGGAAGAAACGAGCGCAATCTGCACCGGTAAAGCCCTGGTTAATAACTGCATTGAGCCAGTAAGCCTTTCCTTCCGGTTCAGAATCGCGGTTCAAAGCAACCTTGTAAAGACGGTCGATAAACTCACCAAAAGCAGCATCGTCGATCGGAAGCGGTACAGGTGTGCCTGTCGGATTCGGATCAGTCGTCGGAGGCTGTACCGGATCAGTCGTCGGAGGCTGTACCGGATCTGTCGTCGGCGGATCAGGCTCGGTTGTCGGAGGATCGGGCTCTGTCGTCGGAGGCTGAACCGGTCCTTCGTAGTGAAGCATGGTCACAGACTTTGTCATCTCGAACGCATTGTCAGCAACTGTGGTCGTATCATAATACACAACTTCACAAAGTGCACACAGATAGAAAGCGTGGCTTCCGACAGACTTTACTGTAGGCGGAATCGTGATGCCCTTCAGTCTTGTGTTCATATAGAATGCTTCTGATCCGATTTTCTCAAGCGAGCTCGGGAACTCGATCGTTCCACCACAACGGGATCTATAGAAAGCACGGTCTTCGATGATACGAACACCTTCCTCGAACTTAATGGAAGTAAAAGTATTCGTATCGTTGATCGCACCTTTTGCAATGATATCTACACGATGGCCATCAAGCGTACTCGGTACGATCAGGTCGCCACCATTCATAAACAGCGAAGAGTTGAAACCAACGATCTTGGCAGTATCATTTGACTGCACAACATAATAGAAAGGCTCACAGTATTTTTCTGCCCCTACTGTGTCCTCCTCTTCATCAGCATACACTTTTGTTGAGAAAACTCCAGGAATAAAAGCTCCTGCAAGAATCGAAACAAGAATGGAAAAAGCTACAATAATGCTGAATAGGCGTTCTTTTCGTTTAATCATCCCCACAACCACCTTACTTTGAACGTTATTGTCATTATATAACACGCTTTCGCGCATTGGTACTAAATCTTTTTTGTTTATATTCGTTATCAGCTGTACTTTCTCAGCCAGTTCTCATCAAAGCTATCAGAACCGTCCCCGATTGTAGTGGCATAGCAAAGATCATCGGCCATTTCCAGGATCGTATCACGAAGCTCAAGATCCTGTTTCCATCTTTCCTCGATCGCATCATAACCCACAAGCGAACCGACGATGCTTCCGACGAGAGAACCGGTAGAATCACTGTCGCCGCTGTGATTGACTGCCGCGATGATCGCGTCCGAGAAAGAGTTCTGATATTTCAGGCTGCAGTATACTGCGATAGCCATCGCCTCATCACCGCACCAGCCAGCGCCGATCGAAGAGATATTCTCCTCATCGGGTCTGTCGTTCTTAGAAAGAAGGATCGCTTTTTCGATCAGATCAACGAATGCACCAAGATGCTTTCTTTCCGGGAATAGACGGATCACGGCATTTTTCGCGTCCTCAACTATCTCAGAAAGAGTCATCGTATTGCCTTTTGCATTGAGATGCTTGATCACATGCGTCATAAACGCGGCCGGCATGAATCCCAAAGAATGTGAATGAGTCAGTGCCGCGATCTGCGCACCTTCCATATCAGCTTCATCATCGTCGCCGTTTCTGAAAAATACACCAACAGGTGCAACTCGCATCACGCCGCCACAACCTTTACTGTGATTAATACGATGCTCGGTAGATCCCTGGTCTCCACTGCTGAGCGCATCAAGGCAGGTCGCACCCGGCGCGCGGCAGTTCCAGAGTTCTCTTTCAGAACAGATCCAGCAGATACGCTCGCCGTGCTCGATACCACGCTGTGTCTCGAGCCAGTCAAGGTAAGCCAGATAAACATAGTGTCTGGGTTTGGAAGAAATGCCTTTCACGCGAGAACGTGCACTCCAGTAAAGAAGGCCGTTCGCCGTAAAAAGGCTCATCTGTGTATCATCTGAGATCAAAGCAACCTGGGAGGAAGAATCCAGTTTGTATGAAGTGATGCCGCTGTCTCCGAACTGGGACAGGATCTGATCATAACTTGTAAACTCAACCGGATATCCAAGCGCATCGCCGATGGCGCCTCCGATCAGGCAGCCGCGGATCTTGTCCTTGGCAGGTACATTCGAAATCTTCGTATCTGATGCAAAAGCTTTGTCCATACCAAACAACCTCCCACTTCTTTCATTATATCAGATATCGGGGGTCATTTCTTTGGTTTTACGGAAGAAACTATCTCTTGCCAAGAATATTTTACTCGTTCAACACGGATCATCCAGATCAGCTTGATGATGTTGAATACCACGTAAAAGACGATCGCTTTTGCATAAAAAGAACAGGCGATGCTCAGCACGGCGCAGATCAGACAGGCCAGTATAATCTGACCGAAATATCTATCTTTGGAAAAGAACAAAGTCACCGCAGCAATCAAGGCAAGCTGGATAAACGATGTAGGAATTCGGATCCAAGCATTTCCCCCTTCACCAGGAAGAACAAAAGTCGAAATAAAAAGGAGGATGCAGATGATACCTTCTGCCACACAGATCTTCCGGAGCTGCTTTTTGATCCGATCCATCTCCTTCTTCTGCCGGCGTTCCTTTTCTGCCTGCGCAACCAGTCGGAGGTTCTCTTCTCTTTCTGCCTTCCACTGCTCTTCTACTTCCCGCTGGGCCTGGATTCGTCCCATCTCGCGATCATAACCCGCACCGAATTCACCGCTGTGCTCGATCAGCATCTGCTTTCCGCACACAGTACAGTTTGCCACCTTCAAAGAAGGATCAACTTTTACGTTGGCACCACATCCGGTACATGTCAGATCAACTAGTTTCATAGACGCTCCTTATCACACGCTTATAGTAACAGGGTTGGTATAATACTTCGTCGAATAATCATCAGAAGGATTGAAACGAATGATCAGTCCGATATTCTCGATCTTATCGACACCGATCTCTTCCAGTTTCGTTTTGCTGAGACGGACCGAGCCGACAGCTTTATATCCGGGCATAACATAACTGCTGAGATAGAAATCTCCTTCGATTCCGTTGATCACGACATTTTCAGCCCAGATCGACAGTTCCTTGTCAGAATAGTTTTCGATAAATATATAAAGGTATCCGTCATCGTATCTGGATGGAGCGACATAGTGGTAAGCCGTAAATCTGACCTGTCCGTCGTTATAAAGCTCAACACCATAGGATACGTCTACGGCAAAGTTCGGATCATAAACCGATGTATAGAAAGTCAGGATCGGTGTACGGTAGGACGAAGCACCATCGTCGTAGTATACGGTCAGGATCGTCTGTACCATACCCGGATCCCAGATACCCAGTTCATCACCGAGAGACAGAAAGTAGAAAAACGAGCTTTCGATCGTCTGTCCATCTTCGATCTCCTCGATGTACCAATCCGTCTGCTGAACACCATTGATCGCCATCATTTCACTGTCGAGTTTAACCTTATGACCGGTTCCATTTACGACTGTCAGCAGGAATTCTCTTTGATTTCCGGCACCAAGTTTATATCCCGTCACAGTAATGACCAGACCTTCCTGGTTCCAGATCTCCTGAGGCTCGAGCGTAACCTGAGTATATGAATAGGCAGGGATCTCATGAGGACCGATCTCTACAACAGGACCATCAAGCATGGACGTACTGGTGTCCGGACCGGTCGGATCTTTGGAAAGATCGGAGTTGACCGTTACTGTCGGAACGGAGGAGGAGTCACTTCCGTCATCGGGTATCGACTGGCTTAAAAAGCCTTTGGACTCCGTTTCGTCATCATCGTCATCATCTTTATCTTTCTTTTTCTTCTTTTTCTGGGAACTGGTCTTCTCCTCTTCCTTGCTGCTTGAGCAGGAAGTCAGAACCACACCAGAAGAAAAAACCATCATCAACGCAAGTATTACACTTAGAAACTTCTTCATATCGAAACTCATCTCTTTCTTCTTTCTTGAGCAAATTATAGCACACGAAAAGGATACTATGTGGTATCATTCTTAGAAGAATCAAGAAAGTATAAGGCGGATAGATTATGAAGAAAGCCCTTTCACTGGTCCTTATCGCGGCAATCAGCCTGAGTCTTTTAGACGGCTGCTCGAAAAAACCGAGAATGGATCTGAAGAATTTTGAGAAATATGCCCTCTCCGATCTGAAACTGGAGAAGAAAGATATATCGGCAAATGACTTCAATGCTTACTATGATCTCGATTATATGGTAGGCGAAAACGATACGGAAGCGACAAAACGAGACCATTATGCACAGGTCTATTCTACTGCTGAAGGAAATGTCGCCAGCACCATGGTCATGGTCTATACCGATTATCAGAGCGATGAGGAAGCAAGAGCATTTTACGATGACATTACTCAAAAAGAGATCAATATGCTCGAGACCTCGACTGACCTGAATTACAGCAAGGATCAGGGCGATAACTATCTTCTCGTTCTGACTAAGCAAAGTGATATGAACTGGCAGTTCGACTGTCTTTACATCCAGAAAGACATCATCTTATATGCTTCGATCGTGATCGGAACAAGTGATATCCAGAACATTAACCTTGACTGGCTGAAAGGCACAAGTGCCTTCTTTGCCGACCTTCATTTGAAAGATCCGTATTCTCTTGCTCCGGAGATTAAAAACCTGATGAAGAATAAGTAAGATCACCAGGGACGCTGGCCGATCTTCTCACCATAGCGGACTTTGACTTCGCAGCCTTCATCGAGGTGCTTCTGGATATCTTCATCCAGTTTAAACACATGTCCCTGAATCAGAACGACGATGGTCGATCCGCCCATGCGGAAATAACCCTTCTCATCGCCCTTGATAAAGTCTACCTGTTCATGATTGACGATACGTCCGACCATCAGGGCCCCCACTTCAACCATCACGACATTACCGAACTCGGCCGTACGGAACAGATTGACGACACGGCTGTTTTCCTGTAAAACACGGTAATGGCCTGAGATATCACAAACAGTGTGGAGTTTTCCTTTGATATTCTTTTTCGTTCCAAGACGTCCTGTTACCGGACTGCAATAGCGATGATAATCGTCGACAGAAAGACGGAAAACCAGGCAGTATCCGTTCTGGAACTCATCCAGATCGATACCAAGACCGGTAAGCTGCGCAACTGTATACTCGTTGCCCTTGATCTTGATTTTGTTATCCTTCTGGATCGGGTAGACAGAAAGCTTGCTGTCGCATGGGGAGATAAATGCACCCATGTTGAAACAGATCGGGCGCATGCCTTTTTTGATCTTACGTGTGAACAGATCGTCGAGAGAGGTGTAGGTACGTTCCTCATATTCAGACATATCGATATGGTTTTTCTCGATAAACTTCTTGTTCCGGATCGCAGACATCGGCGTATCGGTAAAGAAGCCGCCGATCTTAGAAAAGCCGGGAGTCAGAACAATAGGCATGAAGAATCTTCCGACAGAGGTTCCGTAAAGCTTTTTCAGGAAACCGCCGCCGTACTGTTTTTCTTCGTAGTACTCACCTGTTTTTCGATCATACACTCGCATCTTTTTTCTCAGCCACTTTCTTTTTCTTCGGGAAAAGCAAGAACTTGACACCGTCAGTTAAGTACTTTTCAGCCACACCCAGTACAACGGATCCGGCCATGACTGCCAGACCATAGATAAGCGGATTATATCTTCCGGCCTTGATCGGAGAAGTTCTGTCCTGCTGCAGGAATCGGAAGCACTGGATCGCCATGAGATTCATCAGGTACGTATCCAGAGAGAACTTACCGAAGAAGCGCGTAACAGGATTGCTGACGTGGTACTTCATCATAAATACGATCACCAGAACGCCCAGCAGGATAAAAAGCGGGAGCTGGCAGAAATATGTCTTGATCTTATCTTCGATGCCCGGGCCTTTTCCGGAATACTCCGTCCAGTAACTGAAATGCTGCTGGCCAAAGTCACTGAGCTTGAATGCCACGATCGTGAGGATCAGGAGAATATGGAACTTCAGCGCATACAGACGCTGGAACCATCCGACCAGCTGCTTTTCATAATTTGCGAAGATCAGTCCGATCAGGAAAGCGATAGCGGAGTTGACCCACCACTCACCATTGAACCAGAGGACTTTCTGTTCTTTCCACCAGATCGTATTCGGATGCGACCAGTCGAGCCACCAGTTTTTCGGGCCGGACCACCATGCAAAGTGACCGTTATAGCAGAATACCATTCCGAGACCTACGATGAAGATGCCCATCAATGCAAAGCACAAAGGACGGATCTTTACGAAGCGGAACAGGATAAAGAACATGAAATATAAAAGCGCCAGTACGATCGGGAACCACGCATACAGGTTCATCATCGTAAGACCCGAGAAGTTCAAAAGCCACTTCTCTTTCGGCCACTTGGCACCGCCGATATAGGCCGCGATTCCGTAGATGATCACGTTTACGTAGAAAGGAACGATGATCGCCTTGACGATACGGTTCTTGACGAAACCCTTAAGATAATCCTTCTTCGTATCCAGGCTCTTGATCAGACCGAAGCCGGAGCAGAAGAAAAAGATCGCTACAAAGTACGCACCTGCGTTAACAAACGGGCTCAGGATCTTTCTGTCCTGAAATATCTGTTCCTGCGAGATGTGATGCAGGATAACGCCGATCGCAGCCAGACCGCGAAGAGACTTCATCACGTCCATGCTGGCATAATCGTCGTGGAATTCTTTTTTCTTACCGAATTTATTTGATCCTCCCCAGATCAAAAGAATAAACAGGAAATAATAGACAGCCTGCTTAAGCAGTTCCCATTTATCGAACATTTTCAAAAATGCACTCATACATATACCCCTCAATTTTCCATCTTTTCTATTTTCCCACAAAAGATTTGAATTTAAAACCCCACAAACTCGATTATATGAAGATTCCTGAAACTGCTGCATCTCAGGAAAACGAACACAGAAAATTCATAATTCGATAATAAAATCTGCAATTTCTTTACCTAGAATGAAACAAAGGAGAACGAATAGTGGTAAAAATTTTCTACTTGTAGTTTCTATACCTCAAAGGGGCTGTACCAGATTGGTACAGCCCCTTTCCTTAAGCTCTTATTCACGGCTACAGTGCATTTCAAGAAGGATCCGAACTCTCGTCGACGGTTCTGTCCTCCATCGGTGTGTAGCCTCTTCTCTTTTGAACCGACTTATAAGCAGGGCGCATGATACGGCCGCCGGAAACGAGCTCCTCGATGCGGTGTGCGCTCCAGCCGGCAATACGTGCACATGCAAACAGCGGCGTGAAAAGCTCCGGCGGGATACCGAGCATGGAGTAGATCAGGCCTGCATAGAAGTCGACATTCGCACAGACGATCTTCTCACTGTTCTTCACGGTATGGAACACCTGCGGAGCCAGACGCTCAGTCAGAGTATAAAGCTCATATGCATCATTCTGACCGCACTCATAAGCCAGAGAACGGGCATAGTCACGAAGCAGACGCGTTCTCGGGTCAGAGATAGTATAAACAGCATGACCGATACCGTAGATCAGGCCGGACTTGTCAAATGCTTCCTTCTTGAGGATCTTTTCCAGATATGCGCAGATCTCATTCTCATCACGCCAGTTCTTGACGTTCTTCATCAGATCCTGCATCATGGCATAGGCCTTGTTGCTGGCACCACCGTGCTGCGGGCCTTTCAGAGAACCGATCGCCGCGGCGATAACGGAATATGTATCCGAACCGGTCGAAGAAACGGCATGGGTTACGAAAGACGAGTTGTTACCACCGCCGTGCTCTGCATGCAGAACCAGTGCCAGGTCTAAAGTACGGGCCTCAAGCTCCGTAAACTTACCATCCTCACGGATCATGTGCAGGATATTCTGAGCGGTATTATATTCCGGCACCGGTGCGTGGATAAACAGGCTCTTCTTCTCCACATAGTGACGACGGGCCATATATGCATAAGAAACGATGACCGGGAAACGTGCGACAAGCTGGATACACTGACGCAGGACATTTTCCACGTCGGTGGAATCCGGCTTCGGATCGTAGGAATAAAGTGCCAGAACAGATCTTGCGAGTTTATTCATGATGTCCGGGCTCGGAGCCTTCAGGATCATGTCTTCTGTAAATGCATCCGGAAGCGGACGGCTGGAAGCCAGAAGTTCGGTAAAAGACGCCAGCTGCTTTTCTGTCGGAAGCTCACCAAACAAAAGCAGGAACGCGGTTTCTTCATATCCGAAACGCTTATTTTCGTAAAAACCGGTAACGATATCGGAGATCTCGATGCCCTGATAGAAGAGTCTTCCCTCGACAGGAATACGCTCGGCATCATCCACGATATAACTCATGACCTCACCCACTTCGGTCAGGCCAACGAGTACACCCGTGCCGTCGCGGTTTCTCAGACCACGTTTCACGTTATATCTTTCATACAAAAAAGGATCGATCTTCGCCTTCTCTGTAGCCTGCGAAGTTAATTCGTGAAGCAGTTTTTTCTTTTCAACGTCGTCGAGCAAATCCTTAGACCTCCATGGGGAACATTAGAGAAATATTATCATCTATAAGGGAAAGCTTTGTCAAGTTAACCCAGATGGATGCGGGCTTCCGGATAGACATTCTTTACATTGTTTCTATCCTTGAGCATAAGACCCATCGCGAAGGTGATCGGACCGACACGGCCAAGGAACATGACCGGTATGATCGCAAGCTGTCCCCAGAACGAGAGCTGAGCAGTCGAGGCCGAAGAAACGCCTACAGTACCAAATGCCGAAGATGCTTCAAAGAGCAGATCCACGAAAGTGAACTTGCCTTCTGCGATAAGACCTCTCTCCGTAACGGAAAGAATGCACGCTAGCGATAATACAACGACGACCGCAAGTGTAAAGATCGTAAGAGCTCGCTGTACCGTCTCGCGGGAAACTCGATGATTATGGAAAAGAACTTCCTGACGTCCGGAAACGTCGCTCTTTACCGCACAGAACAAAAGTGAAAATACCTGAACCTTGATACCACCACCGGTACTTCCTGCACCGGCACCGATGAACATCAGTACGCAGCATACGATCTTCGTGCAGTCTCTCATGGCCAGAAGATCGATAGAATTCATACCGGCAGTACGCATGGACATCGACTGGAAAAGCGCCGCATTGATCTTTTCATAAAGCGGAAGGTTCCCGATCGTAAGACCGCTTACGTTTGTCCATTCCATAATCAGGATCAAGATCGTACCGATGACAAGAAGCAACAGCGTCACAAAGAATGCCAGACGTGTATGCAGCTTCATGTGGATATTCGTTCTTTCTTTTCGGTCATGGGCTAGGATCGCGCGGATCTTTCTCGACGAATAATCGATCAGGTCTTTCCATACGTGGAATCCCAGACCGCCGGAAAAGATCAGGAATACCGATGTCATCATGATGACCGTATTTCCGTTAAATGCAGTAAAACTGCTGTAAGGGCCGGAAGCCGTATCACCCAGAAGATCAAAACCGGCATTACAGAAAGCCGAAACAGACAAGAACAGAGACTTGAAAAGGCCCGTGCTGTATCCGAATTCCGGAACAAGCTGGGTCGCAAAGAGCAAGAATCCGAAAGACTCAAAGAAAAGAGTCATCAAGATGATCGTGCGCAAAAGTCCTTTTAACTCGGTAAAAGAGAAACTGCCGGAACTCTCCTGAGCCAGCATACGAGTGCGGACGTTCAGCTTTTTCCTGAAAATACTGACACCGAATGTATAGATCGTAACCAGACCCAGACCACCGATCTGGATCAAAAACAACAGCACGATCCGTCCGAAAGTATTAAATGTCGTAGCCGTATCTCTTACAACCAGTCCCGTCACGCAAGTTGCGGAAACAGTCGTAAAGAAAGAATCGAAGAAACCGATGCTTTTTCCGGAATTCGTAGCAAAAGGCATCATAAGCAGGATCGTTCCGACAAACATGATCAGAAGGAAACTGCATACGATCACTCGCGCCGGACGAGCCATCATCCACTCGACGACTTGTTTAGTTTTTGTACGGCGGACCAGCATTTATTGCACCATCGCTTTCCAGATCGGATGGATATCTTTCACGGAACAAACCATCATGATCTGCGAACCTGCTTCCATCACAGTCGAACCGACAGGAGTGATCGTCTCACCGTCTTTCGTCGCCATGACAACAACACGGGAATCGTGAATAAACTTATACTCAGCCAGGCTCTTACCGCAGGCATCGGCTTTATCCGAAAGCACAAACTCGATAAGAACGTGGTCAGAATTCTGAATACGGTGAACAATACGAAGACCGGAATAATCGATCTCCTGCTCGATAAGATGAGCCAGGATCTGTGTCTCCGAAAAAGCATGATCGACACCAAAGCTCTCGATGACTTCCTGGTTCTTCGGGTTATTTACTCTGCAGATGGAAACCGGTACAGAAAGGTGCTTCTTTGCGATCTGGCAGGCGATGAGATTCGTCTCGTCCTGATCCGTCAAAGCCACGATCATGTCGGCGTTCTTACACGCCGCTTTCAATACCTGGTACGAAGATCCATCACCATTGATGACCTGGGATACGGAATAATCCGCGAATTTTAAAGCCGCCTGGGGATCTTTGTCGATGATGACGATCTCCGAATCGGATTCCAGTTCACGAATAAGATAATAAGCAAGTTTTCCAGCACCTACGATAACTAATTTCATATTGTCTCACGCCGGCTCAGCTCTTACACTCTGCCAGTACCAGCTTATCTCCCTTCTCCAGTTTCATATTCGGAAGTGCCGTGATCAGCGAGTCATGACGGACGATACCGAAGATATGACGACCTTCTGAATCCTCCATATCACGCACTTTAGCGCCTTTAAAGTCATCCGATACTTCCAAAAGAGAAAAAATGACTTGATTGCCGAAGATATTTGAAATGCACTGTCCCACGTACTCTTCTCTTTCTACATGTTCCTCGATCGCACGAAGAAATGCATCGGAGGTCAATACTGTGGAAGAGATCGTAAGAAATCCTGAATCGTCGAAAAGATGTACATCTTCTCCTGAAAATACACGTGTAATAACATTCTTAACGGAAAACATTTTCTTGGCGATCTGCGAGGCCATCAGGTTCTGATTCTGGCTGTCGCTCATCGCGCACACGATATCCATGGACCCCATATCCGCTTCTTTTAACACATCAGTATCGATGATGATACCGTCAACCGTAAGCACGCCGAGATGGTACTGCTGTTCGATCTCCTGCGCCTTCGGGTCAACGAGTACGCAAGTATGACCTTTTTCGATCAAGCGTTTCATAAGAGATATGCCGGCACGGGATGCGCCCAGGATCATGATCTGCATAACAAATGCCTCCAAATTAAGTCCTGTTAAGAAAATAAATCACGAAACAGAAAGAAGATAACCGAGAATCGAGGCTGCCGAAGCTGCGTTCAGGGACTCTGCTTTCCCTTTCATTTCTATCTTAACAAGTATATCACATTGCGAAGATGTCGAGTCAGTTAATCCGTTTGCTTCATTACCGATCCAAAGTGCCGCACGGTCCGGGAAAACGGCGCCCTGCAGTGCATTTCCATGAAGATGGGCACCGATCGAAGAAATCGAATTTTCTTTTAAAAGTGCCAGGATCTTCTCTGAACCGGACATGGAGATCAACGGGATATGAAAACACGATCCCATCGAAGCGCGAAGTACTTTCTCGTTAAAGGGATCGACCGAATCTTCAGTAAAGATTACCGCGTCAAATGCAAATGCGTCGGCCATGCGGATGATCGTGCCCATGTTTCCGGGATCCTGAAGATGCTCGAGAACGATATATCTGCATCTTCCCTCCGCCTTGATGCCGTTATCCGGATATACCGGTGCATCAACTACCATCGCCACGCCCTGCGGATTGACGGTACTGCTCAGACGAGAAAACAGATCTTCGCTGAAAACCAGCACTTCTGCATCTTTCAAAGAAGCATACTTTTCACACCACGCATCCCAAAGCGCGACTTTATCCGAACGAAGGATCAGGATCGATGGAACAAGACCACTTACCAACGCATCTTCGCATAAACGCAAACCCTCGATAAAAACCTTTCCCTGCGCCCGCGCGACCTTACGGTCGTGCAGCGCGGCAACAGATCGGTATCGAGGGTTTTCTTTGCTTTTTATCTCTATAAAGCGATCCACGAAGCAGAAATTAAAGAGCTGCCTTTGCCTGCTCGCAGAGCTTTGCAAAACCGTTCGGATCAGTGATAGCGATATCAGACAGAACCTTACGATCGAGTGCGATATCAGCCTTCTTCAGACCATTCATAAAACGGCTGTAAGAAAGACCATTTACACGGCAAGCCGCATTGATTCTCTGGATCCAGAGCTTTCTGAAATCTCTCTTCTTAGCCTTTCTGTCACGGTAAGCATAAGCACCGGACTTCATGACCTGCTGGTTTGCAACCTTAAACAGCTTGCTCTTGTGACCGAAGTAACCCTTGGCCTGCTTCAAAATCTTATGATGACGCGCTCTTGTGCGCATACCTCTTTTAACTCTAGACATGGTATTTTACCTCCCGAATTCTTTAATCACTCTTACTTACATCTTATTTGTACGGAACCATCGTCTTGACGATCTTAGCGTTCGCAGCTGCGCAAACAGCAGTATGACGAAGATGTCTCATTCTCTTGGACGGTCTCTTGCTCAAGATGTGGCGACGGAAAGCCTGGGAGTACAAAACCTTACCGGTACCCGTTACCTTAAATCTTTTCTTAGATGAACTGTGTGTTTTCTGCTTAGGCATTTTTCTATTTCCTCCTTAATCACAATCAGTTTTTCTTCGGAGCCAGGAACATGACCATGTTTCTGCCCTCTATCTTGGCCGGCTTGTCGATCTGGCCGAATTCAGCACAAAGCTGTGCGAACTTCTCCATTACAGCGTAACCCTGATTCTGATAAGCCATCTCACGGCCACGGAACTTCACGATTACCTTTACTCTGTTTCCATCTTTCAAGAAACGACATGCGTTCTTCGTCTTGACATTCAGATCGTGGTCTTCAGTGGTCAGCTTCATACCGACTTCCTTTGTTTCGATCACTTTCTGATTCTTACGGGCTTCCTTCTCCCTTTTAGCCTGCTCGAACAGATACTTGCCGTAGTCCATCACTTTGCAGACCGGGTTGTCCGGGTTATTCGCGATAAGTACAAGATCCAGTCCTGCCAATTCAGCCGCTTTTCTAGCCTGCTCGATCGGAACGATACCGACCATCGTACCATCTGCATCAATCAGTCGCACCTTTTCAAAACGAATCTCTTCGTTGATAGGCTGCCCATTCGTTTGTCTGGCGATAAGAACACACCTCCTTCATACAAAAACGGAGTGAAACTTTCCGCTTCACTCCGTTATAACTTACTTTAAATAAGCCACATTCGTGAACCTCTTCGCAAATACTTGAGGTGAGAAGCGGAAACTCCTACTTGCTGTAACTTCAACATAATACATATTGAAATGTACCTTGTCAAGTAGTCTCCGCGAAAAAATCACGAATTTTCAGGCATCAGTACGGATCACCAAATCCGGACGGCATCAGGGCGATGATAAATGCCAGGAAGTTTCCTACTACCGGCAGTAAGAAGACCAGTGCATACCACTTAGAAAGGCAGGCATCATTCATTCTTCTGAAGAATGCAGAAAGCTGCATAACAGTAAGAATCAGATAAAGAATACCATACGCCAGGAAATATCCGATGCCTCTCGGTCCGCTGTTTACACCGATAATCGTCAGGAAGATACTTCCGATAAAACCGATCGCGAAGGACGAGATCCATGTGCATCCGAAATACTGCATACGACTAAGTACGCCGTCTCGGATATTGAGGATATCGCCCCAGAAATCCGCCAGGTCTTCCAGCGTGATCAAGCCACTGGCCATGAGAATAATAAAAAGAATCATACTATACCTCCATATTTTAGCGCTTTGCGCTTAAATAACTACCCTGAACCTTGCGCATCGCGCATCAGTAATACCTGTTCACACCCCAGCCGGTCGGAAGGGCTGCAATAAGTGTTGCAAATGCATTTCCTACGATCGGCAGCAAAAAGATCAGTCCTACCCACTTGGTGCAGTCTGCATCATTCATACGACGCAGAAAGCCGGAAAGCTGGATCGGTGTACATACAAGCCAGACCAGACCGTAAATGAAATACTCCTGATTCTTCTCCTTCATATGTAAAAAACTGATCTGCCCTTTCGTGCTGATCATCAAAAAGACCAGAATGATAGCTAAAATCACACAAGCCATACCCATCAGGAGCGAAGTGCATACATAATAGGATCTGCGGTCCAAAGTTCCGTTCTTGATATTAAAGAATTCAGAAAGAAACTCTGAAAAATCTCCTTTTTCAAGAAGACTCAGCCAGAAGTACCAGCTAAAACCATGCATACTTCCACCTCCCCCAAGACAAAACAAAGCATGGCTTATCAACACAAATTGATAATATCACTACTTCTTTTATCAGTAAATCTAACCAGGCAATATGCAAATGATTCTATTTCGCTCACGGGAGCAAAATAGAATTATAAAATGTGCTATAATCCATTTTATTAGTTTGAAACAACGAAAATTGTATCCATATCGGAAGAAGGAAGTGAATCAAATGATCTCTAAAGAAATAGAAAACAAACTTTCCGGCGGCTCCCTGATCCGTAAGATGTTCGACGAAGGTGCCCGCCTCAAGAAGATCTACGGCGAAGATAAAGTCTTCGATTTCTCGATTGGAAATCCGGACCTCGAACCTCCAAAGGAAGTAAAAGATGCACTGATCGAGCTGGCGAATGCAGATATCCCGGGCATGCACGGCTACATGGCCAACGCAGGTTATCCGGAAACAAGAAAAGCCATCGCCGATAAGCTTTCCGCAGAAAGCGGCATGGAGATCGGAATCGACTCCATCTGTATGACATGTGGTGCCGCTTCCGGCATGAACAACATCCTGCGTGCCATCATGGAGCAGGACGACGAGATCATCCTTCTGGCTCCTTTCTTCCTGGAATATCTTAACTATATCAGCAACGTACACGGCAAGCCGGTCATCGTAAATACCGACCCGGATACGTTCCTTCCTGTCATGTCGGAGATCGAAAAGGCCATCACTCCGAAAACGAAGGCCATCATCATCAACTCTCCGAACAACCCGAGTGGTGCGATCTATCCGAAGGAAGTACTCGTTGAGCTGAACGCTCTTTTGAAGAAACAGGATCACGTGATCCATGTTATCTCCGACGAGCCGTATATCGATCTGGCTTACGACGGCATGACGGTTCCTTCTTCACTGTCCGTCTTCGATAACCTGATCGTGTGCTTCTCCTGGAGTAAGTCACTTTCTCTTCCTGGCGAGCGTATCGGTTATACATGTGTCAGCCCGAAGCACGAAGACTTCGCACTTCTGACCCAGGCTCTCGTTCTTTGCAACCGTATTCTCGGTGCGGTAAATGCTCCGGCCCTGATGCAGCGTGTGGTAGCTAAGGCTCTGAACGCCAAGGTCGATGTACCGAACTACGAAAGAAGAAGAAATCTGCTTTATAACATCATCACTGAAGCAGGTTTCACCTGCACCAAGCCGCAGGGCGCACTTTATCTTTTCATGAAGACGCCGATCGAAGACAATGCATTCTGCGAAGTATGCGCGAAGTATAACGTTCTGGTCGTTCCGGGTTCTGCATTTAAGCGTGAAGGCTATGTACGCCTGGCATTCTGCGTATCTGAAAAGACGATCACAGGTTCGAAAGATGCATTCGAAGCGATCGCCAAAGAACTGAAACTGAAATAATCGGTTTTAAGACTTAATTGAAACAATCACCAGCATGGTTCCGTCAGTCATGTCGAAACCATGCTCTTTTTTTCCCAAATCAAATTCGTTACTGACTGTAAGCGAAGAACCTACTTCGAGATCTCGTGCAAAGAGCGGATACTTTAATCCTACGGTCGATACAGCCCTCGCGCCTTTTCCTAAAGGAAGAACGGAGATCACATGATCGGATGTGGCAAATCTCTCCTCTGCTCTCCAGCGGTTCGGACCGCAAAGCGGATAGACCCAGGTATTCCCGTCGGTAACTGTGATATCGTAGCCCTCTTCTTTTAAACGCATGACCAAAAGAAGATTCGTCATCACATGATCGAGACGTCCGAGAAGCGACGTGATAAAAAGGATCTTTTTGTCTTTGGGGATCGAAGTCAGGCAAAGCTCGGAATCCGTCATATCCTTTTCTACAGGAAAGAGACGGTGGTCGACCTGATTCTCTTTAAGCCAGGAAACGGTCTTCTCATCTATGGAATCCATATCTCCCCAGACAGCGTGCGGAAGGATCGAAAGACGGCGCAGCTCATCGGCTCCGCTGTCCGCACAGAGGATGTATTCTGCATTTCGGATCGTCTCGGAAAGGCCGGAAAGATCTTTATTCGGACCGCCGGCAATTACGACATAGCACACTTGAGAAGCTCCTTAATTGCTGCTGCATGGTCATCGTTTGAAAAAACAGCACTTCCGGCGACAAGATAATTCGCACCGGCCTTTGCGACGCGGGCTGCGGTCTTTGTGCAGATACCGCCATCGACGGAGATGATGATATCTTTTCCGGATTCATCCGCTGCTTTACGGACTGCGGCGATACGGTCGAGAGATTCTTCCATGAAGCTCTGCCCTCCAAAACCAGGGCGCACGGACATGATCAGGATAAGATCACATTTAGCTACATAAGGAAGGATCTTTTCGATCGGTGTATCCGGATGGATCGACATACCGGCACGTTTCCCGAGAGCATGGATCTTATCGATCGCTTCATCGGGATCATCTACGGTTTCGATATGGAACGTGATCATATCCGCACCGGACTTGGCGAATACTTCGATGAAATCCAGCGGATTCGTGATCATGAGATGTACATCGAAAATCAGGTTCGTCTGTTTACGGATCGACTGGATCACAGGAATACCGAAAGTAATATTCGGAACATAATGCCCGTCCATCACATCGATGTGCAGGAACGTCGTGTCCCCTTCCACCTGCTTGATCTCGTCGGCCAGGTGTCCGAAATCTGCTGAAAGAATCGATGGTGCAACCACCACATCACTCATATCTTCTACACTTCCTTACTTATTTTCCGTATCTTTTTGACTTCTCTATCATTATATCCAAAAATTCGCGATAGCGTGCAAGTCGTCCTTCCGAAATCTCTGCATTTTCGATCGCGCATCCGGCTTCTCCACGGTGACGGCAGTCCTGAAAACGGCATTGGCCCGCGATCTTCAGAAGTTCAGGGTATCCTAAGATCACATCCTCGACCGAAAGACCGATCTCCGCAATATCCAAAGACGAAAAACCGGGCGTGTCGATAAGGAATCCATTTTCAAACGGGAAAAGTTCCACATGACGCGTGGTGTGTTTTCCTCGACGAAGACGCTCGCTGATATGACCGACTTCGATCTCGTCCATACCTGTCAGACGATGACAGAGTGTGGATTTTCCAACGCCGGACTGACCTGCGATACCTACCGTGTGGCCGGTAAAGATCTCATGGATCAGTTCTTGATCGAGCATCTCTTCTTTGGAAGAACATACGACACGATAACCAGCAGAAGAATATTCCGTCTTCAGCTCCAGTGCCTTTTCCGTGGAAAGATCGACTTTGGTAAGCCAGATGATCGGCTCGATATCCAAACTCGCGCAGATGATCAAAAGCTTATCCAGAAGCTTAAGATCCGGCTGGGGATCGATCACGGCCATCGTGATGATGAGAATATCGATATTCGCCACGCTCGGACGCACCAGGACATTCTTTCTTTCACGGATATCCTCGATAGTATACGGGATGTCCGGATCGCCGGAAGGTCCCACGGTGCAGAAATCACCGACGGTAGGAGTCATCTTTCGGTTACGGAAGATACCTCTCGGCTTGGCAAGTACAAACTCGCCTCCCGACAGCATGATCGTGTAGGCTCCTCCGACGCCTTTTGTGATTCTGCCCTCGAATTGACCGTCCATCCGATCTATTACTGTGCCTCCGTAGTAGGTTCCGAATTGCCCGGATTCTGTGGATTCGGGTTCGGGTTAGGGTTTGGATTCTGAGGATCCGGATTACCCGGGCCCGGCTGCTGAGTATCCGGAGTCGGACTCGGAGTCGGTGTCGGTTCCGGAGTCGGTGTCGGTGTCGGTGTCATCGTCGGCTCCGGACTCGGTGTCGGTGTAGGAACCGGTGTCGGAGTCGGGGTCGCCACGCTCTGCTTAAATACAGCCACAAGGATCACATCGCCTTCCGGCATGATAAATGTATAGGTCGCCGAGTAGCTTACCGGATTACCATACTGATCCTGCCATCCGGCAAATTCATAACCGATATTCGGAACAGCCGTGATCGTTACGGCAGAGTTCTGCGGATATACGCCATCACCGGATACAGATCCGGATCCGTTGACGGAAAGGATAACGTTAAATCCGATGATCTCCGGAGTCGGAGTCGGTGTACCGCCACGTGATACATCTTCCGCCGTTCCGACATAAACACGGATCGCGGACTTTCTCTGTACGATCGTACCCGGTGCCGGGTCAGTAAGCAGGATGAAAAGCTGTTCTTCCGGCAGATTCATCGCACGGAGTTCATCGCTCATCTCGATCGCGCCCAGAACGAGTTCCGCCTTATCGATCTCTTCTCTTGCGGTCTTCAGATCCATGTTGATGATTCTCGGGACTTCGATCTCAGTCGACTTCTGGCTGAAAACGATCGTGATATCGGCTTTCGGCATGATCGGTGTGCCGGCCGGCGGTTCGGTACGGATGACGACGCCTTCCGGAACAGAGTCATTGATCTCAGGACGGATAGAAACGTTATATTCGTTCGGATCGCCTCGTAAGATCTCATATACTTCGTTGTACTTCATGCCTGCATAATCCGGAAGTTCAACTGCATCCGGAGATTTGCTGACAGTAAACTCAAGAATATTGACGGTACTGTTGCTCTTGATCTCCATACCCGGCTGGATATTCTGACGGATGATAACGCCCGGAGCATAATCGGTACGGACTTCATATCCTGCGACACGGTAAGCAGTAAACTGTTTTTCTTCAAACTCCTGCTGCACTTCCGCGATCGTCTTACCGACGTAGTTTTCGACAACAAATACATTATTTGTTTCCTGCTTAACGGACTTCTTCAACGTATCCGTAATCAATACGGTAAGACCGATCAGGAAACCGATGATCACTACTACGACTGCAACGACGATAGCATTATCCTTCCAGCGGGAAGCTCTTCTCGTCTTGATGGAGCGCTCGATATCTTTCAACTTTCCATAGTTGGGCTCCTGACGGATCGAAGGCTGACCATTCGGCACATCCTGCGAAGGAACTGTTCCCTCGGCTGCAGCATTTACGATACCATACGAGCCATTCGGGTCGACCATAAGGGCATCGAGCTCCGCGACCATCTCACGGATGGACTTATAACGAAGTTTCGGATCTTTCTGCATAGCTTTCTGGATGATGGCATCAAGTCCCTGCGGAACGCCCGGAACAAAAGACGAAGCATACGGAACAGGCTCCTGAAGATGCTTGACCGCGATTGCGACAGAGTTTTCTCCGTCGAAAGGAACTCGACCGGTTACCATCTCAAAAAGCGTAACACCCAGAGAATAAATATCGGAACTCGGGCTGACGATACCGCCTCTTGCCTGCTCCGGAGAGAAATAATGAACCGATCCCAGAGCACCACCGGATGTCAGTGTGATCGTGTGATTCGTTGATGCGTGTGCGATACCGAAGTCTGTTACCTTTGCGATACGCTCACGAGTGATCAGGATATTGTGCGGCTTGATATCTCTATGTACGATACCGTTCTGGTGAGCGGTATCCAGCGCCATACCTACCTGGATGACGATCGGTACCGCGACTTTCCAGTCAAGATGACCGTTCTGAAGGATCATGTCCTTAACAGTGATACCTTCCACATATTCCTGCACCATATAGCGGATGCTGCCTTCCTGACCGACACCGAAAACGTGTACGATGTTGGCGTGGGAAAGCGACGAAGCCGCTTTGGCCTCTGTATCAAATCTCTTGATGAACTCCAGATTGTTGGCAAAATCCGGTTTTAAAATCTTAATGGCTACATTCATGCCGGAAGAAAGGTCCGTTGCCAGATAGACATCGGCCATACCGCCGCTGCCGATCAGCTTGACGATTCTGTATCTTCCACCTAAGATCGTCCCTTCAAGGTTCATAGTCGTACTCATGCTTTCTCCTTACTTCTTTTTGATCTCGCATTCCGCGATGATCATGGATATGTTATCCGTTCCGCCTGCACCATTGGCCAGATCCAAAAGGACCTGCGCGCAATACTCCAGGCTCTTGTGCTTTCGAAGCACTGCTCGTATCGTCTTGTCCTCGACGCATCCGTAAAGACCGTCCGAACAAAGCAGGATCACGTCCCCGTTGGACATATCCACGGTAAACGTGTCGGGCATTACATATTCATTTACACCCAGCGAGCGCAAAAGCATATTGCGCTTCGGATGTGTCCGTGCCTCTTCTTTCGTGATGGCACCGGAATCCACCATCTGCTGGACCAGCGTATGGTCGGTCGTCAGCTGCTTCATGTGCTGACCGTGAAGCAGATAAAGGCGACAGTCACCGATATGCGAGACATAGAGCTTCTTGTCACGAAGGACGGCGACCGTGATCGTCGTACCCATCCCACGGTAACGAAAGCTTCCAAGGGATTCAAGATATACCTTTACATTCGCTTTTTCAAGTGTAAAAGAAAGAAGGCGTAGAAGTTTCTCGGGGTCGTCTGTCTCAAAAAGGTAGTCATTGAGGGCTTCCTGTACATAATCGACCGCGATCCGGCTGGCCAGTTCTCCGGCGGCATGACCGCCCATTCCATCCGCAATGACGAAGCACTCATCTTTGCCAACAGAAAAAACAGCCAGACAATCTTCATTATTTGTGCGCACCAGACCTTTGTCGGAGACGCTCACAACGTTCATTATGCCTTCTTCTCCTGCAAACCTCTTCGTAACTGACCGCATGCGGCCATGATGTCGGTTCCCATCTCACGCCGCAGCGTGACTGTCATCCCCAGTTTCTCGAGCAGTTCCTGGAAAGCCTTTACGGACTTGGCCGGACTTCTCTTAAACGGGCTGCCGTCAAATTCATTGGCGGCGATCAGGTTGATATGGCAATGGATCCCGCGAAGGACAGAAGCCAGTTCCCTGGCACATTCCGCAGTATCGTTGACACCCGCAAACAGCGAGTATTCAAAGGTGATACGGCGGTTCGTCTTCTTCTCGTATTCCCGGCATGCGTCCAGCAGCTCCGAAAGCGAATATTTATTTGCGATCGGCATGATGCTCTTTCTCAGTTCATCATTCGGCGCATGCAGAGAAACGGACAGATTCACCTGCATATCAATCTCTGAAAATTGTAACATTTGCGGCACAAGTCCGCAAGTTGAGACCGTGATATGTCGGGCTCCGAGGTGGAGTCCCTGCTCATCATTGGCAAGTCTCAAAAATCCTATCAATTCATCGAAATTATCAAACGGTTCACCGATCCCCATGACTACGACGCTGTGGATACGTTCCTGTGCGTAGTTTCCGGTCAGAAGCACCTGTCCGAGAAGTTCGCCGCGCGTAAGCGAACGGCCGAATCCGGCATGTGCAGAAGCACAGAACCGGCAGCCCATCTTACAGCCGGCCTGGGACGAGATACAAACGGAAAGACCCGTCTTATACCGCATCAGGACCGTTTCGATACAGTGTCCGTCATAAAGGCGGAAAACGAATTTCTGTGTACCGTCGATCTCCGAAACCAGATGTTTTTCTACCGTCATGCTGTCAAAGATCAGATCCTGACGGACTCTCTCCTTAAAATTCGCCGGGAGATTCGTCATCTTTTCCGTATCGAGTACACCCTTGATGAGCCACGAATAGATCTGTCCGGCACGAAACTTCGGAAAACCCGCTTCTTTCACATATTCTTCCCACTCAGGAAGGGTCAGATCCAGTACAAATCTCTTCTCCATCACATCTTCCTCCTCATCTTGGAAATAAAGAAGCCGTCCCATCCGCCTTCATCCGGAAGCAGCGTGATCATGCCGCGCTTCGCCCCTTCTGCTACAGTCGGGATCTTTTTCAGGCAGTCCGGAAGGATATCCGACATATCGACGGCTTCGAAGTCCTCGTGTTCTTCTAAAAATGCACTGACCCGCTCTTCGTTTTCGTTTGGGTTGATCGTGCACGTGCTATATACCAGGTAGCCGCCTCTCTTTACTCGAAGGGCGCTGTTTTCAAGGATGCTCTTTTGTACAGGGAGCAATGACTGCATCTTCTCATAAGACATGGAAAGACGGATATCCGGCTTTCTGTGAAGAAGACCCATACCGCTGCACGGTACATCCGTAAGGACCAGATCATATTCGGAAAGAAGCTTTTCCATTTCTTCAGGAAGATATGTCGCGTCATACGGCATCGTACGGATACACGTAAGACCCAGACGCGATGCGGTCTCATCTACCATCTGAAGACGGACGGCATTGGCATCGAGAGCATCGATACGTCCCTTATCTCCCATGATCTCCGCCAGATGCGCGGTCTTTCCGCCCGGCGCACTGCAAGTATCGAGTACATCCCAGCCGCTTTCAGGCGCAGCCAGAACTCCGACCAGCATCGCTGACAGACTCTGCACGGAGCAAAGGCCCTCGCGATAAGCACGAGTATTGGAAATATCCATTCCCTCGCCTTCTAAAACATAGGCGAAAGGCAGTTCATCTTTTTCAATATGAAATCCATCTTCGGCCAGGATCTCGATCAGCGCGCCATCGGAAGAAAGCACCTTCTGGTTCTGGCGAAGCGTGACTTTCGGTTCTTTAAGAAACGATTCCAGGATCGAGCGGGCTTTTTCTTCCCCGTACCACTTCACGATACATCCCGTCAGTTCTTTGGACAAAGAATACTTCAGATCGATTCGCTTTGCCGGAAATGCTTCGATCATGTCCGGGCCCTCGGTTACGACTTTACGAAGGACTGCATTGACCAGACCGGCAGCTCCGGGATTACTGACTTTACGTGTGAGACTTACGATCGAGTCAACAGCCGCATAGTCTTTCACGCCATAGGAAAACAGCGCCTGCCAGGCACCCATCCGAAGACAGGTTCTCACTTTCGGATCGAGTGTATTCAGATCTTTTTGCAGGAATCGGTTCAACACATAGTCGATCGTATATACGCGCGTGATCGTTCCGTAGAAAAGTGCTACGGCAAATGCTCTGTCGCGGTCAGCAAGGGAGCTTTCTTTTAGTTCCTGCTTCAGGACAAGGTTTGAATAGCCCTGATTTTCCAGAACTTCCATCAGACAGCGATATGCCGTATTTCTGGCCTCGTCCTGGGTGACGCGCATCAGGCTTCGTCCTCCATCTGCTTTCCGACTTCGTAGTTATGGGCGCAGTCGATGGCCTTCATACGCTTACCGGAAGCCGGCTGTAGTTCCAAAAGCAGGATCGGGCGATCCTGGCACATTACGGCAAGGGTACCCTTCTTCGCAGCGATAACGGTGCCCGGAAGCGGTTCACCATGAGCTTCACGATAATTTGCAAGAAGACTCTCGCAGGCAGGATCCGCATATGCGTCATAGATCTTGAGCTTGGCGCCCTTCCACATCGTTACGGCACCGGGCCACTCAGAAAGCGCGCGCACCTGCGCATCGATCACATCCGCCGGATCATTCCAGTTGATCTTTCCCTGCTCTTTTGTGATCGGCGGAGAAACCGTCGCCTGATCGTTATCCTGTGCAACAGGAGTGATCTTCCCATCCAGATAATCCGGAAGGGTGCGGATCAGAAGGTCCGCGCCGACGTTCGCCAGCTGATCCATCAGCTGCGGAGTATGGATTCTTCGATCGATCGTGATGGCTTCGGATGTCAGGATATCACCTGTATCCATACCTTCATCCATCTTCATGATGGTCACGCCCGTCTTCTCGTCACGATTTAAGATCGACCACTGTACCGGAGCCGCACCGCGGTATTTCGGAAGGAGCGATCCGTGTACATTTACACATCCGTATTTCGGAAGATCCAGCATCGTCTTAGGAAGGATCTTTCCGTAGGCCGCCGTGATGATCAGATCCGGCGCATATTCTTTTAACTGCTCAAGCGCTTCCGGCGTACGAAGAGATGCCGGCTGCCAGACAGGTATACCAAATTCCGTCGCCACTTCTTTTGCCGGCGGCGGGGTCAGGATCATCTTTCTTCCCTGAGGTTTATCCGGCTGGGTCACACAGCAGACGATCTCATACTCTGCTTTCACCAGCGAACGAAGTACACAAGCCGCAAAATCCGGCGTTCCCATAAATACGATACGCATATTAAGACTCCGCTTCTTCCGGATCGTTTTCGCCTTCTTCCTCTTCCTCGACTTCAACGACCTTGTCGATAAAGAGAACGCCATCCAGATGGTCATTTTCGTGGCAGATGCATACTGCTAAAAGACCATCGGCTTCCATATCAAACCACTCGCCGTTACGATCCTGTGCACGCACACGGATCTTCTCCGGACGCTCAACATAACCGCTCTTACCCGGGCAGGAAAGACATCCTTCCATACCGAGAGCAGCACCTTCTCTTTCATAGATCTCAGGATTGATGAATTCGATCTTGCCATGCTCGTCTCCGATATCCACGACAAATATTCTGCGCAGGATACCGACCTGTACAGCTGCAATACCGATACCGCGGTTGTCCAGATACATGGTCTCCGCCATATCGTCCAGCAAAATATGCAGTCTCTCATCGAATTTTTCTACCGGACGGGACTTCTTACGAAGGATCGGATCGCCGTCCACGACAATTTCACGTAATGCCATCTCTTACATCTCCTAAGACAAGTATGATACCTATTTTACCACATCGCATCGATATCGACAGAAATCGAGTATCCATAAGTTGCATAAGATTGCTGCAGTTTCATGAATCCGTCTGATAAAAGTGCCTTATTTTTCGCTCGAACGACGATCTGGTAGCGGTACCGGTTCAAAAGTTTCGGCATATTCGCCGGGCAAGGACCTAAGATCAGCATGTCCTCACCAAGGCCTGCCGCCATCTCACGAAGCGTGCCCGCAACCATCTCCGCCTGGTTCGCGCAGATGGTCTCATTTTCATGCGTGATCATGATACCGCCGAGCGCGCGGAACGGCGGATAGTCAAGTGCCTGACGGAACTTCACTTCACTTTCGTAGAACTTCTCATAGTCCTGCGATGCGGCGTAGTGGAAGATCTCCGCATCCGGTGTGAATGTCTGGATGAAAACATGTCCGGGGCAGTCTCCGCGTCCTGCACGTCCGCTGATCTGCGCCAATAATTGAAATGCTCTTTCCTTCGAACGATAGTCGCTCTGCCAGAGAACGTTGTCCGCCCCGAGGATACCGACCACCGAGACCTTCGGGAAGTCATGTCCCTTGGCGATCATCTGCGTTCCGACAAGGATATCGGCCTCGTGATTTCTGAATTTCTCCAGGATCGCTTCATGCGCGCCGCGATACGACGTCGTGTCCTGATCCATACGAAGGATACGTGCATTCGGGAAATCCCCGGACGCCCAGTCTTCGAGTTTCTGGATACCATCTCCTCTTTCGCTGATATATTCGCTTCCGCACGAAGGACAGGTATCGGGCATCGGGATGACCTTGCCGCAGTAATGGCAGATAAGAAGCTTGCGCCGTCCCATCGTCTTCGTATGAAGGGTCATCGGAACTTCACAGTCCGGGCAGCATACCATCTCTCTACAGGAATGGCAGAATACTTTTTTCGAATAGCCTCGGCGGTTTAAAAGCAGCATCACCTGCTCGCCTCTTCCGAGCGCGTCTTTCATGGCTTTAAAAAGCTTACGGCTGAAGACCGAACGGTTCCCGTTATCGATCTCATCCTGCATGTCTACGATCGACACCTCCGGAAGCACCGCTCCGCCGACGGCACGATGATGCAGCTCGAGAAGTTTCATGTAGCCGTGTTTTGCCGCGTAAAATGTCTCGACCGAGGGAGTCGCCGATCCGAGAAGAAGCTTGATGCCGGCTTTATGGGCGCGGTATCTGGCTACATCTCTTGCCGAGTAACGAAGCATCGTATCGGCCTTATAGGACGCGTCATGTTCCTCGTCGAGGATGATGAGCTTGAGATTTTTGATCGGAGCAAAGACCGCGGATCTTGCGCCGACAACGATCTGCACTTCACCCTTCTGGATCATCTTCCAGGAATCATATCTTTCTTTCGCAGTAAGTCTGCTGTGCAATACGGCGATACGGGTCGGAAAACGCGCCTTGATGCGTGCGACCGTCTGCGGTGTCAGCGAGATCTCCGGCACCAGATAAAGAACACTTCCTCCGGCTTCGAGGATCTTCTCCGTGATATGCAGATACACTTCCGTCTTACCCGAACCGGTAACACCGAAAAGGAGAAACTCCTGATGTCCTTCCGCCTCAAGTACCGAGTCCACAGCCGCCTGCTGCTCATCGTTTAACTCAGGCTTTTCTTTTTGGATCTCATATGTCTCCTCCGGAAGCTCGCGGGATGCCTGCTCCTCTTCCGCCGTGACGTGCACCTGTTCGATCTTGACCAGTTCCTTTGCCGCGAGAGATTCGATCGGCGAACGGGAGATCGACAGTTCCTGCATTAAGTCAGCAAGCGAGATACGCTGTATCTCTAAAAGCCATTCCAGGACCCGTATCTGCTGCAGTGATCCGATCGATTCACTCTGCAGCGCCTCGATCGCTTTCTGCTCACAGGTAAGCGAAACCATAAGACGGTTCTTACCCTTTCTCTGTGTTACCAGAGCCGGGACCATCAGGTGCATCGCCGAACCGTAGGTGGAAGCATAGCGCTTCGTCACAAAACGCAAAAGCTCGAGCTGCTCTTCATTTAAAACGGGATCCTGCTCCACGATAGCGTCGAGGTCTTTACACTTATACTTGGATTCGGACTTCTCGGCAAGTTCGAGGATCAGCGCGACGCAGGGACGGTTGCCGTTGCCAAATGGAACGCGGACATACTGACCTACCCGTACCTGATCGATAAGTGATTCCGGTACGTTGTAGTCAAAGACCTTATTCGTCTGCCATACGCTCTCGCGAAGGACTACTCTGGCAATCATGCAAGAATCCTCTTTCTTATTCTTCTCGTTACATTAAAGCAGATCAAACAGATCCAGCTGTCTGGAACGCGGAAGTCCTCTCAAAAGACCTTCCTCTTCCAGTCTCTTCATCGCAGAAGGACCAACATGCGCACGGTTCGCCAGATCATCCTGTGTTGAGAACGGACGCTCTTGTCGTGCTTTAACGATCGATTCCGCGATCGAGGTACTGATCGTACTGATAACATTCAGCGGAGGAAGGATCTTACCCTTTTCCAGCTTGATGAACTTATAGGAGTGAGACTTATTAAGATCATAAGGCACGAAAGAGATTCCGCGCAGATACATCTCCTCGACCAGCTCACAAAGATAGAACAGAGCTTTTTCATTCGGCTTTCTTCTACCCAGACCATTATCCAGTTCTTTACGCTTGGCCGTGACATATTCGATACCCTTGCAAAGGAGATCACCGTCAAACTCATCCGCACGGATAGTAAAGAATGCGCAGTAATACTCCTCCGGATAGTTGACCTTAAACCACGCGATACGAAGTGACGAGATCGCGTAGGCGGCCGCATGGGCTTTCGGGAACATGTACTTGATCTTCTTACAAGAATCGATATACCAGTCCGGTACATTGTTCGCACGCATGATTCCCTCATGCTCTTCGGAAAGGCCCTTACCTTTTCTTACTTTCTCCATGATCTGGAATGCGTCCGAAGACGGTACGTTCCAGTAGATCAGCTGTGTCATGATCGAGTCACGGCATCCGATAACCGTATTCAGTGTACAGGTACCTTCACGGATGAGATCCTGTGCATTTCCTTTCCATACGTCTGTACCATGGGAAAGACCCATCAGCTGGACCAGATCGTAGAACTGGGAAGGACGTGTCTCGGCGATCATGTCTCGGGCCATCTTTGTACCGAGCTCGGAAAGACCGAGAGTCGCCGCCTGTGCCGGAGAGGTTCCGTCCGGAATACCCAGTGCTTCTGTTGAAGTAAACAGAGACATGACCTTCGGATCCGGGATCGGGATCGTATGTACGTCGATACCGGTCAGGTCAGAAAGCATACGCAGCATCGTCGGATCATCGTGACCGAGAATATCGAGTTTCAGGATCGTATCATGCAGCGCATTAAAGTCATAGTGTGTCGTCGTCGTACCGCAGTCGAGCTTATTGGCCGGATGCTGTACAGGCGTAAATTCGTAGATATCCATCTCCTTCGGAAGAACAACGATACCGCCCGGATGCTGACCGGTCGTTCTCTTTACACCGACGATACCGCTGGCACGGCGCATCATCTCCGCATTGGTGACGGTCTCGCCTTTCATCTCACAGCAGTTCTTGATCAGCGCGATCGCATTCTTTTCCGCAAAGCAGCCGATCGTTCCGGCGCGGAATGTATGGTGGCTTCCGAAGAGTTCTTCAACGTACTTATGAGCACGCGGCTGATATTCACCGGAGAAGTTAAGGTCGATATCCGGCTGCTTGTCACCCTTAAATCCAAGGAATGTCTCGAAAGGAATATCCTGTCCGTCCGAGATCATCGGCGTGCCGCATTTCGGGCAGGGCTCGATCGGCAGGTCATATCCTGAACCATATTTACCGGACAGATCAAAATCCGAGAATTTACACTTCGGGCATCTTCTGTGCGGTGGCAAAGGATTGACTTCCGAGATACCGGAGAACGTCGCGACCAGAGATGATCCGACCGATCCTCGGGAACCTACAACGTATCCGTCCGAGTTAGATTTATTAACCAGCTTATAAGCGATATAGTACATGATCGAGTATCCGTTACCGATGATACTGTTCAGCTCTTTTTCAACACGCTTTTCGACGATTTCCGGAACCACGCCATCGTGCTCATACATCTCGTGCATCGTCTTATTAACGATCGCACGAAGATCGTCCGGAGCGGAACGGATGACCGGAGGATATGTACCATCCGGGAACGGCTTGATATCGTCACGGATCATATCCGCGATACTCTTCGGATATGTGATAACGACTTCTTTTGCACGCTCTTGCCCTAAGTACGAGAACTCCTCAAGCATCTCATCGGTCGTACGGAAATAAAGATCCGACTGAAGCTCGGCATCCTTAAAGCCCATATCCATGAGCATATACTTTCGGTACTCGCCGTCTTCCTTATTCAGGAAGTGCGCGTCCGTTGTAGCACAGCATGGCTTTCCGACTCTTTCGGCCATCTTCGAAATGATGATGTTGATATTCTTCAGATCCTCCATCTCCGTAAGTCCGGAATCTTCTTCACGAAGATAGAATTCGTTATTGCAGATCGGCTGGATCTCAAAGTAGTCATAGAGCTTCTGAAGATGCATAAACGCAGAGCTTCCCGAAAGTGCTTCCAGTGTCTTATCGACATTTTTCCCATTATCGACATAGGTTCTGTGGATAAAACGGAAGAGCTGGCCGCGCTCACACGCACCGCCCACGATGATTCCGGCCTGAAGATAACGGATCTCCGACTTCGGGATACGCGGACGCGAACAGAAATACTGCGTATGGCCTTCGGAGACCATGCGGTAGAGATTATAAAGTCCGAGCGTATCTCTTACCAGGAAGATGATGTGATACGACGGTGTCTTTCTCTTGGTCACTTCTTCTTTGGAAAGAAGGCCGACGTGATCGTTCATCTCCTTACATGTCGTAAAGGAGAAATCCGAGATGCAACGGATCAGGATCTGCGCGCACGCACGGGCATCGCCCATCGCACGATGCGCGGACTCGTTTTTGATACCGAGATATTCGCAGGCATCCGAAAGAGAATGCTTCTGCATATCCGGATACAGCCACGTTACGGCAGAAAGCGTATCGATCTCGCTCTGATAGAACTTCACGCGGTACGGGTGATGCTTTTCTTCATCGAGCTGCTCGATATCGATCTGGAAACCTGCCTCACGCAAAAATCCCATATCGAAGAAGATGTTATGGCCTACGAGCAGGTCGTCTTCTTTAAGGAACCCGGCAAGTTTTCCCGCAGCTTCAAAAGGCGTAGGCGCGCCTTCGATCATATCCTGGGTGATACCTGTGAGCTCGGTGGATTTTTCCGAGATCGGAATACCCGGATCAACCATCGTCGTAAAAGTATCGGTCTCACTGTAGGAACCGTCTTCATTTCTCGTATAGCGGATCGCGGCGATCTCTAAAAGACCGTCACGTGTGCAGTCGAGTCCTGTTGTTTCAACGTCAATGGCAACGAAAGACGAAAGCTCGCCTTCTCTTTCTTCCATGTGATACGCGATGCAGTTTCCGTCATCGACAAGGTATCCTTCCATGCCGAACAAAAGTTTGAATTCGTGTTCGCCCTTCTTTTTGCAGTCTTTATATGCGGCAAATGCATCGTTAAATCCCTGCACGACGCCGTGGTCCGTGATCGCGCACGCAGGATGACCCATACGGTATGCCGTCTTGATCAGATCCTTCGGCTCGATGACCGCGTCTTTTTCACTCATCTTGGTATGTACGTGCAGTTCGACACGCTTTTCTTCCGAAAGGTCTTCTCTCGGCGGCGGCGGAACAGCATGGTAGAAACCTTTTACGTTCGCCGTGATCTGGTCGTCAAAAGCACTATATGCCAGCGCGGCACAGATACCTACGAATCCGCCCTTGGCAAACTTCTCGTTGAGCATATCCGCATC
Source organism: Clostridiales bacterium (assembly GCA_017962145.1). GTDB lineage: Bacteria > Bacillota > Clostridia > Saccharofermentanales > Saccharofermentanaceae > Scatonaster. The sequence continues at coordinate 90,033 of JAGCVX010000009.1, forward strand.
TTTCGGAGACATGAAAGCAACACACTCCACGCTTGAGGAAGCATCCGTCAGATAGAACTTGACCAGGATGGTATTTTTATTCTTTCCGACCAGACGCTGCTCATCGACAAGGAGCATGATCTTTCCCGTCAGGCGGACAAGTTCATCCGGACGAAGCGCACCGGAACCTGCCAGAGAAACAGCTTCGCCGATTTTTCTCTTCGGGGCTTCATTTTGGACATACCCCCAGATCGTGTCACCTTTTTCACTGGTATCTTCAAATTTCTGGCTTGCCTGACGGTAGCTCTTCTTCGTTTCTTTCTTGATCGTCTGCTTTTCAACAAGCGACTTATACTCCCAGGAGTTCTTATCGAGATCCTCCGGAGCCGGTTTATTCTCCGCCTTCTTCTTTGCTTCCTGCTTCGGCTCTTCCGGTTCGGAAACTTCAGGCTTGGACTTTACTCTTGCCTTCATCTGATTAAGGTAAAAATCCGGATCGGTATTGATCTCGATCGACTGCGTCTTGCACTCGATCGGCCAAGCATGGTCAAGATAACGGTTAGTAAAGTCCGTGATGATCTCCGATAAGATCCTCTTCTGATCCTCGGAAAATTCCATATCGATGTTGGCTACGATCTTATCGTCCGTATACTCCAGAGACTGAAGTGTCGAGCCATAGTTAAACTTCTCCTGCACGACCCAGCCCAACCAGTCCAAAACGGCAGGCATAGACTCGACGCCGAAAGGAGAATCGATATTATCGATATAAAGACGCACGTGTGAAAGATGGAAAAAACGACGGAAATACAATTCCAATGCACGAAGCGCAGTCACATGACGGATCACACCGGTCAGCGCCAGCTTCATCTCCATGCCCTGAAAACGGTCATCTATACGGACCTCCAGGACTTCACTCGGAATTGCCGCAGCGATCTTCGCCAGTCGTTGATCCGACGAAGTTTCTGTTGCGAAATCGTATAAAGTCATCAGTTACACCCCTTATATATCGCGCCATCTCGCGCGGAAAACATTTTTTATGGATTCTCATTCATCTTATGAATGGTACGGATCAGCTCATCCACAGCCTGATCCTTCGGGATCTTCTTTACGGGTTCTCCCTTGCAGAACAGAAGGAACTCGTCCACGCCGCCGGCAATACCGACATCGGCTTCCCGGGCTTCTCCCGGTCCGTTAACGGCACATCCCATCACCGCCACGGTCATATCGTACGGAAGATCCGAGATACGTTTCTCGACTTCCTTTGCCACTTCAATCAAAGGCACCTGCGTACGTCCGCAGGTCGGGCACGACACCAGACGCATACCGCCGGTACGAAGGCCCAGCGCGCGAAGGATCGAAAATGCCGCGCGTACTTCTTCTTTTGGTTCATCGGTCAGACTGACACGGATCGTGTCTCCGATTCCTTCCGCCAGCAATGCACCGATGCCGACGCTTGAGCGGATGATGCCTTCACGCAGTGTTCCCGCTTCGGTCACGCCTACGTGGAAGGGATACGGGATCTCCTTACGAAGAAGCTTATAGCTTTCGATCGTCAGAAGCGGATCGGAAGATTTCATGCTGACCACGATATCTTCAAAGTTGCATTTTTCTAAGATGCGGATGGCTTCCAGCGCGCTCTGTGAAAGGGACTGGGCATTGACGCCACCGTACTTTTCGAGCATATCTTTTCCGATGGATCCGGAATTGACACCGACTCGGATCGGGATATTTCTCTCTTTGGCGAGATCCGCCACGGCCTGCACTCGATCTTCCCCGCCGATATTTCCGGGATTGATACGGATCTTTGCGGCACCGTTTTTGATCGATTCAAGAGCAAGACGATAATCGAAATGAATATCCGCCACTACCGGAAGCGGGCTCTTGCTGCAGATCTCTTTCAAAGCTTCGGCAGCTTCCATATTCAGGATCGCAACTCGCGTGATATCGCAGCCGCAGTCTTTCAGCTCCTGGATCTGAGAAAGCGTAGCCTTCACATCTCTGGTGTCTGTATTATTCATGGACTGGATCGCGACCGGATTTCCGTTTCCGATCCGTACACCACCGATATTGATTTCTTTAGTTGGATAAGGAACGATCATAAGTAATCACCTCGAAAGCCGTATCACATCAGAAACCAGAGCAAAGACCACCAAAAGGATGATCATGACAAAGCCGATGACATTGATGATCTGTTCTGTCTTTCTGGAAAGCTTCTTACCACGGATCATCTCAACTACGGTCAAGACGATGGCATTACCATCCAGACCCGGGATCGGAAGCATGTTCGTAAACGCAAGACCGATCGAGATACCGCCGGCCAGAACCAGAAGTGTTTCGAGCTTGACGCTGCTTTCGACCTTCGGCGCATCCACGACATCGGATACGACAGACGCGATTCCTACAGGTCCGGAAACAACTTCATATGCCTTCACCTTACCGGTAAACGCCTGAGCCAATGTATCGATAGAGATTCTTACAAACGAGATCGGGAAAAAGACCGATTCACGGAAGCATTCCCAGAATCCTTCACCGTCTTCGAGATAGATACCTCGCAGATTCGTGGTCTTGATCTTGGTTGCACGCATATTTACGGTCATCGGCTCGCCTTTACGGAAAATCTCGACTTCCAGCGGCTCACCCTTAGAATCACTGACTACCGTTGCGATATCCGGATCCGATACAGCCACGCCGTTGATCTTTACGACTGAGTCGCCGGGCTCAAGTACAGGATTTCCTTCATTCTGCTGCGGATCGACACTGACGACATTCCAGCCATCATTTTCATCGAGTTCCGCATAATGGGAAATACCCAGCATATACTGTTCCGAGATGATCGGATTTAAGACTGCTTCATACGTCTTTCCGGTCTCTTTCGAACGCATCGTCAGCTTGATCGGTTCGACACTGCTGACCTGATCGAGTTCATAGGAAAGATCCATCTGGCTCAGCACTCTTCTTCCGTTCATGGAAACGATCGAATCGCCGACAGCGATATTCGTATACGCAACCTGTGTTTCCGGAACGATGATGCCCTGACGCAGGGAAAGGAATCCGAAGTTTGAAAAGCAGATCATGAAGATGACGATTCCCAAAACCACATTCATGAAAGGTCCGGCCAGAGATACCAGAAGTCTCTTCCATCTTGCCTGGTTGATCAGGTTTTCGGGATTGTCATCCTTTAGTTCTCCGGTTTCTTCATCGAAATCCGAAAAACGCACATACGCGCCGAGCGGGATCAAGCGGATATAGTACTCGATGTCGTTTCTTTTCCAGGAGAAAAGCTTTGGTCCGACAAAGATCGAGAGTTCATATACCTTGATCTTCAGAAGGCGGGCGACAATAAAGTGGCCGATCTCGTGGACCGCCGCCAGTATTCCCAGACCCAATATGCAAATGACAATACTTTGAAAAGACATAATCTCTTCCTGCTCCCTAATTAGTTTATCCGGATCGACGCCTGCGCTCTCGCCCAGGTATCTACCGCAAATATCTCGTCCAGTGACGGCGATGCGATCACGCCGTCCTTAATATGCTGTTCCATAACATGTTCGACCGTCCGCTCGATCTCGAGGAAAGGCACTCTTCCGGAAAGGAAATCCGAGACCACGATCTCATTTGCCGCATTCATCGCAACCGGCAGAGAACCGCCTGTTCTTCCCGCCTGATACGCAAGATCCACAAGACGGAATACCTCACGGTCACAAGGCTCAAATGTCAGCTGACGCGACGCTTCGGAAAACGGTGCAAACGGCTTACAGATACACTCGCTTCTTCTCGGATAGAAAAGCGCGACCTGGATCGGCATCATCATATTCGGATGTCCCATCTGGCCCAGTACCGAGCCATCTGAAAGCTCGATCATGGAGTGGATGATGCTCTGCGGATGTACGACTACTTCGATATCGTCAACGGGGATATCGAAAAGCCAGGAAGCCTCGATGATCTCGAGTCCTTTATTCATCATGCTCGCCGAATCGATCGTGATCTTTCCGCCCATTTTCCATGTCGGATGTGCCAGGGCTTCCGAAAGCGTGACCTTTTCAAGCTGTTCTCTCGAATATCCGCGGAATGGGCCGCCCGAAGCAGTCAGAAGGATACGCTTCAGAGAACCTTTCGGCTGTCCCATCAGGCACTGCCAAATCGCCGAATGCTCCGAATCAACAGGCAGAAGTGCAACGCCCTTTTCCTTGATAAGAGGCATGACGACCGAACCGCCGGATACCAGTGTTTCTTTATTCGCAAGCGCGATATCTTTTCCGGCCTTGATCGCGGCAACGACAGACGGAAGTCCGCGCATACCGACCATCGCAGCAACGACACAGTTTACACTTAAAAGCGTCGCGCAGGCCAGATTTCCTTCTTCTCCGAAAAGGATCTCACAAGTCGTATCCGAAGGAAGCATCTCAAGAAGTTCTTTTCTCTTTTCTTCGGTCGCAACACTTGCCAGTTCCGGAGAAAACTCCTTGATCTGTTCAGCCAGAAGCTCGATATTTGAACCGCAGGTAAGCGCACGGACATGAAGTTCCTCAGGAAAGTTTCTGACGACTTCCAGTGTCTGCGTTCCGATCGAACCTGTTGAACCTAAGATACAAAGTTCCTTCATATTACGCCCCCAGCATTACGACAAAAGCAAGTCCCAGGGCAACCGGCAATGTGAAGAACGCACTGTCGAAGCGGTCCATGATACCGCCGTGTCCCGGCATGACTTTGCCGAAATCCTTGATTCCTACCAGTCTCTTAATACTCGATGCGATCCAGTCACCCAGCTGGGAAACAACGGAAAGCACGAAACCGAAAACCGCTGCCAGTGCGACAAAAGCGCCATACGGCATCTTGACGTCGATGACCGATTTCATAACCAGCGCAAAGAAAAGCGCAGTCAGCACGCAGCAGAAAACCGCGCCGCCGATACAGCCTTCCCATGTCTTCTTCGGGCTGATATGCGGTACGATCTTATGTTTACCGAACAGTACTCCGGTAAAGTAAGCGAATACATCCGAGATCCACGGTGCGAAAAGTCCGATCACGACAAAGTACCAGCCCTTCGGGATCAGAAGCGCCATCGTATTGGCACAGGCGATCGGGAAAGATACATAAAGCACGATCAGAGAGGACGCAAAACCGGAGTGGATCGCTTCCGGATCTTCCTTTTTGATCGGCGGGATCATGGTCGTGACGAACATATAGATCATCGCGCAGAGCGCATAAAGCGCAAAGCCTTCCGCCGCAGTGCCTTTCATGAACCAGGTAACGACAGGAAGGAACGATAAAAGACCACCGATAAACGGAATCGCCGGGATGATCTCCTTCTCTTTTACCTGCGCCGCCTTGATCAGCTCGATGAGTGCCCAGATACAGACGATGCCGGTGAATAAAAGCATAAACGGCGGACAGAAATAAGCCGGCACGATAAGTGCAAGCACGATCACTGTAAAGATTGCTCCTGTTATAACACGTTGTTTCATGTATTTCCCGCCATTTCTTATTTTTGTTCAGTCAGACCGCCGAAACGACGATCACGTGCCGTATAGGCAACGAGAGCCTCTGTCAGCTCTTCCATTCCGAAATCCGGCCAGAGTACATCCGAGAACCACAGCTCGGAGTACGCGCCTTCCCATACCAGAAAATTCGAAGTCCTCTCTTCGCCGCTCGGGCGGATGATCAGATCCGGATCCGGTACATCAGGCAGATACAGGTTGCTCGAGAACATCTCTTCCGTGATCTCATCCGAAGAGATCTCTCCGGACTTGACCTTCTCGGCAAGCTTCTGCGCAGCCTGTACGATCTCCCGTCTTCCTCCGTAGTTAAATGCTACGATCAAGGTCATACGGGTTCTGTGTTTACTTCCTTCTTCGGCACGGCGGCACACTTCCTGGATATTCTCCGGAAGTCCGGCAATATCTCCGGTAAAGCGCACGCGGATGCCTTCCTGCTCCAGTTCAGGATCGTACCGGTCGAAATACTCGACGAAAAGCTCCATCAGTGCATGGACTTCGCTTTCCGGACGAGACCAGTTCTCGGTCGAGAACGCATAGACCGTTACATACTTGATCCCGTAATGACCGCAGTTCTTACAGAGGTTCTTGAGGTTGTCCGCACCGGCACGATGTCCTGCAGAACGCGGAAGCATACGCTTCTTTGCCCAGCGGCCGTTACCGTCCATGATGACAGCCAGATGCGTCGGGATCTTCAGCTTCGACTCATCTACCTGTACGTTCTTCTTTCTCGAAAAGAAAGAAAACTTGGATTCTTCAGATGCACTCATATACTACTCCATAAAAAAGAGGTGGTCTCATATCCCAAGCAGAGTCCGAGACAACCCCTTGATTTAACTGCTCCAGGACGGATCAGATTTCCATAAGATCCTTCTCTTTTGCCTCACAAGCCTTATCGACTTCCTTGATATAGCGATCGGTCAGCTTCTGCATCTGCTCTTCGAAATCCGCCAGATCATCATCGGTCAGCTCTTTCTTCTTATGAATTCCACGATACTTGTCGATACCCTCACGACGGATATTACGGATCGCGACTTTTCCTTCTTCACCATACTTCTGAACGGTCTTAACCAGTTCTTTACGGCGTTCCTCAGTCAGGATCGGAAATACCAGACGGATCATCTTACCGTCGTTGCTGGGGTTGATGCCCAGATCCGAAGCCTGGATGGCTTTTTCGATCTCACGCAGCATGGACGGATCCCAAGGTGTCAGCGTGATCATTCTCGGTTCCGGAACCTGAATGTTGGCAACAGCATTTAACTGGGACGGAGCACCGTAATAATCTACAGTGATACGATCCAGTACATGCGGATTCGCACGACCGGCACGAATGGAGTTAAAGTTCTCCGTAAGATTGTTGATCGTCTTCTTCATACGCTCTTCGTAATAAGCATATACATCCTTAGTGATTTCCTGCATGGCCATATATCTCGCCTCCTTTAATTTCGTCCGGTTCTTAACCGACGATTGTTCCTATATCTTCGCCCAGGACGACCCGTACGATGTTTTCCGGATCTTCCATGGAAAATACCATGATCTTCGTTCCGTTGTCGCGGCAGAGCGCAGCAGCGGTTGCGTCCATGACTTTGAGGTTCTTTGCGAGGACCTCGTCATGTGAGATAGTCTTGTACTTAACAGCATCCGGGAACTTATGCGGATCCTTGTCATAGACACCGTCTACCATCGTCGCCTTACAGAAGATGTCGGCTTCGATCTCCGTGGCACGAAGTGCACCGGCTGTATCTGTCGAGAAGAACGGGTTACCTGTACCGCAGGCAAAGATCACGATTCTCTTCTTCTCGAGATGTCTGACAGCACGCTTTCTGATGTACGGCTCAGCCATCTGACGGATCTCAACGGCACTCAATACTCTTGTTACGGCTCCTGCCTGCTCCAGCGCATCCGAGATCGCCAGGGCATTCATCATGGTAGCCAGCATACCCATATGGTCTGCTGTAACACGGTCCATTTTCTCACTGGATCTTCCTCTCCAGAAGTTACCGCCACCAACGACTACGGCTACCTCAACACCGAGGTCAGCTACTTTCTTTATCTGTGCACAGATCTTCTGCACGGTCTCGTCGTCGATACCGACTTTCTTCTCGCCCGCCAGCGCTTCACCGCTGATCTTGAGAAGGATCCTTTTATAGACAGGCTCGCTCATAAAACCCATTCCTCCATCTTTGTTACTTTATTAATTGTATCGTTAATTCGTCCATCTGAAAAGACAAACCGAAGTCTTTTTTGCCTTTTTCTTTCAAGCCTTAATCACGGCGTTCCCACTCATTCGTATAGCATTCGCGGAACCTTCCCGAGAAGCTCGGCTCCATCCCTGCGTTAACAAGATGGGCACAGTCGCCGAAAGAAAGCATACGGAACTGCGCGATCCCTTCTCTTCGTTCTTCCGTGACCACCGTCGTGATCGATGTCGGGGCAGCCATCATGGCGTGCCACATAATAAAAGGCGAAAGATTTAAAAGATAAGAAAGAAGCACCGCTTCCAGACCGAAATGGCAGAACAGAACGATCGTATCGTTGTTCGGCTTGACGGCGCGGAAGAACTTCCCGTCTTTCTCATATCCGTGCTTACGAAGAAGCTTATCGAACTCTTCATAGACCCAGTCACGTTCTTGTCGAACATGCGCTTCTTCAAATGCCGGATACTCTGTCCAGCGGTCGAAGTCAAATGCATACGGCATGCTCATCCAGTCCGAAGGCACCCAATCCCAGGCAACGCCTAGTTTTTCAGGGCGCTGGACTTTCGGCGCGAATTCACGAAGCCACAAAAACTCCTCTGCCTGCATATTCATCTTGGCAAGGCAGGGTGCGGCAGTTTCTTTTGCACGTCCGAGCGGCGAGCAGTAGCAGTAATCCGCATGGATATTCTTCATTCTCTCAGAAAGAAGCTCTGCTTCCTTCTTTCCCGTCTCGGTCAGCCGGTCATTTTCGTAGTCCGGATCCCCGTGGCGTACGATCAGAATCTTCATAGATATACCTCTTTCATTTCAATACGTCCTTATTGTAGCAGAATACTTTTTAGAGAAAAGACTTGACTATATCCCCTGTTTGTAAGCGCCCCAGAAACACAAGAAAGTATTTTAAAAAGGACGAAAAAAAGGACCGCCTACTAAATGACGGTCCTTTGGAAAATCATTTTGAAAAGATCATTACTTGATCTGCTTCATAACTTCTTCAGCGAAGTTCTCTTCCTTCTTAGCAAGGCCCTCACCCATCTCATAACGTGTGAAGCGACGGATGGAGATGTTAGCCAAAGAAGAAGCTACTTCCTTAGTATATGTAGCGATGGACTTGGAATCATCCTTAACGAACTCCTGCTCGATGAGGCAGTTCTCTTTGTAGAACTTCTCGATGTTACCCGGCAGGATTCTCTCTCTGATGATCTTCTCCGGCTTACCTTCGTTGAGGTTCTTGTTGATGATGATCTCTGTTTCCTTATCGATCTCTTCTTGCGGAACATCCTCACGTGTGAGCCACTTCGGGTTAGCAGCAGCGATCTGCATTGCGATGTCCTTAGCGAAAGCAGCGAACTCAGGCTTAGCGATTACGGACTCATCGTCTGTAGCAAAGTCTACGAGAACACCGATCTTACCACCCATGTGGATGTAAGAAGCGAGTGCGCCGTTACCCTCTACCTCATATACTACGAATCTTCTGATAGAAGTATTCTCTCCGATATCAGCGATAGCTTCCTTCTGGAAGAGCTCCATTGTCTTGGAATCATCGTTGTAAAGTGTCTGAGCCATCAGATCTTCAACAGATGCAGGCTTCTTTGTCAGGATGTGTGTAGCAACTGTATCAGCGAAAGCCTTGAACTTATCAGTGTTAGCAGCAAAGTCAGTCTCAACGTTGATCTCAGCGAGAACACCGGACTTCTTATCGTCAGCGATCTTAGCAACTACAGCACCTTCAGCAGCGATTCTCGCGGACTTCTTCTCAGCCTTAGCGATACCCTTCTCACGGAGCCAAGCAACCGCCTTCTCTACATCACCCTCAGTTGCCTGAAGAGCTCTCTTACAATCCATAATTCCGGAACCTGTCATCTCGCGAAGTTCCTTGACCTGTGCAGCACTAATGTCAGCCATAGTTATTTCCTCCATTGAATTATTGATAAAAGTTGTATAGTTCCTTGTGAAAAGAAACGAAGAATCAAGCCTCTGTTGTCTCAGCAGCCTCTACTGCCTCAGCCTCAGCCTCGGAAGCCTCTTCCTCAGAAGCCGGAACTTCGAGCTGCTCGCCCTGACGGCCTTCGAGAACAGCGTCAGCCATATGACCGGCGATGAGCTTAACGGCACGGATCGCATCGTCGTTACCCGGGATTACATAATCAACTTCTTCCGGATCGCAGTTTGTATCAACGATAGCAACTACCGGGATACCAAGACGCTTTGCTTCAGCAACAGCCAGGTGCTCCTTCTTTGTATCAACAACGAAGAGGCAAGCCGGCAGCTTCTTCATGCCCTGGATACCACCAAGGTTCTTATCGAGCTTTTCCATCTCGAGCTTGAGCTTAGCAACTTCCTTCTTTGTACGAAGTTCGAAGGAACCATCCTCGGACATGGTCTTGAGTTCAGCAAGACGAGCGAGACGCTTCTCGATTGTCTTGAAGTTTGTCAGTGTACCACCGAGCCAACGGTTGTTGATGTAGAACATGTTGCAGCGAACTGCTTCCTCAGAGATAGAATCCTGAGCCTGCTTCTTTGTACCAACGAAAAGAATGTTTCCGCCGTCAGCAGCGATAGAACGAACGAAGTCATAAGCCTCTTCGGTCTTCTTTACTGTCTTCTGCAGGTCGATGATGTGGATGTTGTTACGCTCTGTGAAGATATACTCCGCCATCTTCGGGTTCCAACGACGGGTCTGGTGACCAAAATGTACACCTGCTTCAAGAAGCTGTTTCATAGAAATAGTAGACATAAAAATTCCTCCTGTTTTGTCACTTCCACAGGGCATGACTCCGAGCTTCCCGGAGAACAAAAGAAATCCCTGTGTGCTTTTTAGCCTTTAAATGATACAATGAAGAAACGATATTGGCAAGGGTTTTTCTAAAGAAATTGCCTTAAAATCGATTATTTCTCACATGAAAGAGGGTTTTCCCATGAAAGATATGACAATTAACGAGATTTCGGCCTATGACGAGCTATTAAAATCGATCGTCGAGATCCCCAGCGTTAAGGGCGAGCCGCATGAAGGAGCTCCCTATGGAAATGCACCGAAGCAGGTCCTGGATGCGTTCCTTTCCCGTGCGGAAAAAGACGGCTTCATCACTGCTAACATCGGAGATAAAGCCGGTTATGTCCAGTGGGGCAACAAAGGTCCTCTCGTTGCCGTTCTCGGTCATCTCGATGTCGTACCGGAAGGTGCCGACTGGGAAACCGAAGCATTTAAGCTCGATCTTTCGGGCGAGTACTTCACCGCAAGAGGTGTCGTGGACGATAAAGGGCCTGTGATCAGTGCCTACTTTGCTCTTCTGCGCTTTAAAGAGAATCATCCGGATCCGTCCTACCGTGTCCGTCTCATCGTCGGAACCGACGAAGAACACGGTTCTTCCTGCATGGAAAGATACTGCGAGACCGAAGAGCTCCCGGATATCGGATTCACACCTGATGCCGAATTCCCCTGCATCTTCGCAGAAAAAGGAATCTACCAGATGCATTTCGAAGAAGAGCCGAATTCGCGTTTCACCCTGCACGGCGGAAATGCCGCGAACATGGTTCCGCCCTACTGTGAGTGTATCGATATCGAAAACGGAACCGGCTATCGCGCCAAGGGTCTGCAGTCCCACGCTTCTCACCCGGAGCTGGGCGTCAACGCCATCGAAAAGATCCTCGAAAAGCTTCCTTCGGATCTGAAAGACCAGTCGAAGCTTCTCCCCTTGATGGAAAAGTATTTCCTGACTACATCCGAAACCAAATTCACCTCATTTTTCGCACCGGACGTATCGGGTCCGGCGACTTCAAATGTAGGTATCGTACATATCAATGCGGAAGGTGCACGTCTTCATATCGACATCCGCTTCCCTGTTACCGTAAAGGCCGAGGAAGTCAGAACCCGTCTTGACGAGATCGCATCGGAGTTTGGCGTAAAGCGTGTGGATGACTCTGTCCAGCCGCCGCTTTTTAAGGACAAGCATTCCCGTCAGATCGAAACACTCATGAAGATCTACGATTCCTACAGAACCGAGTTCTCTTACGAAGAATCGGAAAAAGAGCTTCGTGACGCATCTCTTGCTGCACCTGCCGAAGCGATCGCGATCGGCGGCGGAACGTATGCCAGAACCATGCCGAATATCGTCGCATTCGGTCCTCAGCTTCCCTGGGCAAAAGATCAGTGCCACCAGGCAAATGAAAGTATCTTCAAGAAAAATTTGTACCTCCTCGTACCGATGTACGAAGAGGCACTGGAAAAACTTGGTGAGATCGTAACCGCCTGATCAGAAGAATCTTCTTACACAGACTACGCAGCCCATCGGGATGTAATCTTCTACGATACCGCCGCGGCTTGTCGATGCGTGGATAACTACTCCGCCTCCGCAATAGAGACTTACGTGGTCGACTCTGCCGTCTGAGTTATAGTCGTGGCAGATTACGTCGCCTACCTGAAGTTCCTGATTACTTACATCTGTACCCATCGTTGCGATCGATGCGGACTGGTGCGGCAGCGAGATGCCGTAGTAATGCGCGTATACATACATTACGAATCCCGAACAGTCAAAGCCGGACGGAGATGCACCGGTATAAACATAAGGTACACCGATAAATGCACGGGCGTATGTGATGAGATCTACAGATCCCGGATCCGGGATGTCGATCGGTGCCGGTGCCGGACTCGGTGTCGGCTGAGGTACCGGTGTCGGTGTAGGAGTCGTATCGCCCGGAAGCGGTTCTACCGGAACCGGATCAGGATCAGTCGGATCCGGATTGGCAGGTGCCGGTGTCGGCGGAACCGGAGTCGGTGTAGCCGGATTGATCACCGGTTCAGCAGAAAGCAATGTTGCCTTAACATACTGACCTTCACCGATCTTATACCAGTTGTTGCTGGTCTTCGCGGTAACTTCTACCTGCTCATTTGTAGAAAGCTTACGGACAACGGAATAGCTCGTGCCCGGGCCGGATCTTACATTTACATCACCTGTTGAATAGAAAGTACCATTCATAGGAGTTTCCGGGATCGGAGTCGGCGTCGGAGACGGTTCTTTGTTACCCGGAACCGGAGTTACGGTCGGAGTCGGAGATACTTTCTTATCCGACTTCGGTGTCGGTGTAGGTGTCGGAGTCGCGATCGCTTCAAAAGTCAGCTTGTCGGTAAGAACATAACCTGTCTGAATAAGCATACCGGAATCATCCGACTCACCAAAGAATCCAAACTGGATCGACGACCAGGAAGAACCCTGACCGATACGATTGACACAAGTACCATATGCAAGATATCCGATGACCGGGCTGTTTGAATCCGGAGATTCATGAACAGCGAGTGTCTCCACCAGAACATACATCTGGTCGTCTGTTTCTTCGAAAGCCGACTCATCGAGCATCTCGATGGAAATACCATCACGGTCTACCTGTTCAACGATCATAAATGTGCTCTCGGAAATAACGGACTTGGAAGATTCATTATCAGAATACTTCAATTCGATAAACTGTCCGTGCCCAAGAGAATCAGCATCAGGCAGGGTCTGCTCTACCGGAACCTGAAGACAGATATCCGAAGCATGACCGATCGCAACAGACGGCAGCGAGACAGCAAAAAGAGACGTAACCGTCAAGATCGAGAACATCTTGATCAGGCGCTTGTTACGTCTTACGTTATGGCGTCGAAGAAATTCATTATTCTGTTTTTCAACTACAACGTGCTTTTTCAAACGTAAACCTCCTGCGAGTCTTACCAAAAGCCCAAACCTTAACTAGTATAATTATAGCCCACATACCTGATATTGAAAACCTTTGTGACAATAATGTAATACTCTGTTTGCAAAGCATTCAAAATTCGGCATGGCGGATTTTCCATGCTTTTAATGCTTTGCATACCAAACTTTTCGACTCTCGATTTAGCGCCATGTCAAAATAGTGATATTTTTACCGTTCTATTTCCTGGCAAGAAAAAAGAGGCTGTCTTCGAAAAGACAGCCTCTGCTTTTACAAGTTTTACTTTGAGGATTAAGCCTCAGCCGGAGCCTCTGCAGCTTCCTCAGCCGGAGCTTCTGCCGGTGCTTCAACAGCTGCCGGAGCTTCCTCTTCTGCTTCGTCCTTCGGTTCCGGATTGATCGGAGCAACTTCCTTGATGGAGATGCTGATACGACGTGCAGCAGCGTTAACATCGAGAACTTTTGCTTCTACTTCCATACCTTCCTTCAGAACATCCTGAGGCTTGTTCAGACGAACGTCAGAGATCTGAGATACATGGCACAGTGCGTCGAGGTTCGGCTCGAGCTCTACGAAAGCACCGAACTGGAACATACGAACGACCTTACCGCGAACGATCGAACCAACCGGGATGCGCTCCTCGATGTTGTAGAACGGATCGTCCTCAGCCTTCTTGTAACCGAGAGAAATTCTCTTCTTCTCCGGATCAAAATCCTTAACATATACGTGAACCTGATCACCAACAGAGAGAACCTCGGACGGATGATGGATGTGATTCCAGGACAGTTCGGAAACGTGGATCAGACCGTCCACACCACCGATGTCTACGAAAGCACCGAAATCTGTCAGGCTTCTTACGACACCGTCGTACTCCTTGTCCTTTTCGATGGAATTCCATACTTCATCAGCCTTCGCCTTACGCTCGTTGTTGAGAAGTGTTCTTCTGGAACCGGAAACTCTCAGGCGGCGCTTGTCCGGATCAAACTGTGTGATCAGGATCTCGATGCTCTTGCCCTTATAGGATTCCAGATCATTAACTGTGTTCAGTTCAAGCTGTGTTCTGTGGATGTAGATATCTACTCCGCCGTAGTTAGCGATAACGCCATCTTTTACTACGCTTGTGATCTTAACTGTAACCGGCGTCTTATTCTCATAAGCTGCCTCGATCTCTGCTTTGTTCTTGCTGAAATCAACATGAGACTTGGAAAGAACGATTTCTTTTCCCATATCCGTATTACGGATGCTACGTACATACACTTCTAATTCTTTGTGCTCTGCTACTGCCGCGTCGAAGTCAAAATCAGGTTCAAACTCACTTCTCGGAATCTTGCCTTCAGACTTATCATGGACATCTACATATACGAAATCGCCATCGTAGCTCGTGATTGCTCCCTTCACTGTAGCGTTCTTTCTGAGCTGTGGAATGCTCTCAATGTAATCGCCAAAATTGATGTCGTTAGACTCTGGATTCGTGTTTACCCCGTTTTCACTCATGGTTTGGATAACCTCCCTGATAATACTCACCGGCGTTGATGCTCCTGCAGTTACTCCGATCCGCTCGACCTTGCTCTCTTTCCACTTAGATAGCAATGGTTTCACTTCATCAGCGCTCCCCACAAGATAAGTCAGCGCACATCGATCTGAACATATGTCAAAGAGTTTCCTGGTATTGGAACTACTCTGCGACCCGATGACAACCATCACATCGGAAGAATCAGCCAAACCTGCTGTTTCCCTTTGCCTATTTTCAGTCGTACTACATATTGTACCAAAAATTTGTTTATTTGCAATTTTTTTCTGCACGAATTCACAAATTTTTTGAAATTCTTTATTAGAAAATGTGGTTTGGGAGACCCAGACAGAATCCGCTTCGATGTCAGGAAGTGCCTGGCATTCCTCAAGCGAAGAGATCACGGTCGCGCCATTTCTGCACTCTCCGCAGATTCCGACAACCTCAGGATGGCCCTTCGTGCCGGTAATATATACAGGATGACCTTCTTCATCTGCTTTCTTAACGATCTTATGGATCTTGGCAACAAACGGACATGTGCAGTCGATGATCTCGCACTTTTTCTCATTAAGTTTTCCATAGATCTCCGGCGGAACACCATGAGCGCGGATGAGGACGATACTTCCCTCTTCGATCTCATCTGTATCATGCACAAGCAGCATGCCTTTTGAAAGAAGATCACCAACGACAGTCTCGTTATGGGTGATCTCACCAAGCATATAGATCTTCTGCCCTACATGCTCTTCCGAAACCTTATAGGCAGTCGTCACGGCATTTTCCACACCAAAGCAGAAACCAGAAGATTTAGCTTTTTCGATTATCCATCCGGCCACGATAATGAGAACTCCTTACTCTTTGATATAGGAAAGGAGTGTGTCGAGTGTTTCCTCGATCGAGATGCTGGTCGTATCGATCTCGATCGCATCTTCTACCTTCACAAGCGGTGAAGACGCACGAGTCGTATCCTGGTGGTCACGGTACTGGATATCACGAAGCACTTCTTCAAATGTGATGTCCGTCGCGCCTTTTTCTTTCATCTCAAGAAGTCTTCTTCTGGCGCGCTCTTCAGCGGCAGCCACGAGGAAGAACTTATATTTTGCGTTCGGGAATACTTTCGATCCGATATCTCTTCCGTCTAAAACGACATTCTTTCCTTCGGAGATCTTTCTTTGCAGATCGACCATCGCTTCTCGTACACACGGTATCGCCGAAACGTCGGAAGCAGCGACAGATACGCCGGGAAGACGGATATCCGTGGATACATCTTTTCCATCGAGCCATACATGCTGGGAACCGTCTTCGTGCGTGATATCGATACGGATGGTCTCCATCATCTTACGGATCTTCTCTTCATCCTTTGTATCGATCTTATTATTCAGTGCGCAAAGACCGCAGGCACGGTACATCGCACCGGTATCGAGATAGAGGATACCGAGCTTATTGGCAACACCCTTGGCAAGTGTGGATTTTCCGGAACCGGAAGGTCCGTCGATAGCGATCTGATAGTATTCCATAATTCCTCCTTAGATAGCGCGATGACCCAGGCCGATCGCGATCTCGTTAAGATGCAGAAGTCCGATACCGAAGTATACGCAAACGCTGATATGGTCGTTATAACGGGCGATACCGATCTTGCCGCCGACATTTAAGCCGATTGCTTTAGAAGTGATCTGGGAGATCGCCTCTCTGGCCGCACCGGCAAGTGCGCCTTCTTCGTTATGGCTGTTCGTGATGATGCCTTCTCTTTGTGCAGCCACTACGCATCTTTCGATGATCTTTGAAACGGAAGAGATGAACTCTCCGCCGAAGTCCGCTGCGGTTGCATGTATATTTTCGTTTTTCAAAGCTGCCTTCAGTTCGGCTTCTTCTTCACGTGTATTCGTAAGCGCGATCCGGATCGAAGCGGATGCTGTCAATTTGCTGCTCGCGACCAGTTCTTTCATACGTCCTGCTCCTCCTTCTCTTCGCCATCCTTGATAGCTCTGTCCTTACCTGTATCGTAGACTTTATACTCTGCCCAAAGACGCTCAAGTGCTTCGAAAGACTCTTCGATATGGCTCTTTCTGTGCATGCCGAGCGCAACCAGAAGTGCATTGATAAGCGAAAGCGGCGCCGTCAGAGAGTCAACGAAAGACGCCATATCCGACTTGGCAAAGAGTGCCACATCGGCATATTCCGTCATCGGTGTATCCGGCTTGTCCGTGATAACGATGACGCTTGCACCACGGGAGCGCGCATACTGCATCGACTGGATCGTTCTTGTGGAATATCTCGGGAAACTGATACCGATCATGACATCACCCGGACCGATCGGCAGGATCTGCTCAAATACTTCGTTTGAACTGTTACTGTGGATATGACGTACATCATCAAAAAGCGGCGTCATGTAAAAATGCAGGAACGAAGAAAGCGGCGATGAACTGCGAAGTCCCATAATGTAGATCTTCTTGGCATCCAGGATCGTACTTACCGCCTTGGAAAAAGCCTGCTCGTCGAGGTTTTCATATGTATGACGGAGACTGTCGAGATCAGCCTGCATGATCGACTTTAATACCGACGCATCGTCTGTGAAACGGCTTGCGGCATTCAGTCTCTGTACCGATGTCAACTTTACTTTCAGCTCTTCCTGCAAAATCTTCTGGAAATGCGGATAACCTTCATATCCGAGTTCCATCGAAAAACGAACTACGGTCGACTCACTGACTCCGGTCGCTTCACCGAGTTTGGCTGCCGTCATATAGGCCGCGGTCTCATAATTCGAAAGAATATAATTCGCGATCGCTTTCTGGCCTTTACTCATGCTGTCCAGGCTGTCTTGGATACGCTCCACGACACCGGAAGACATCTCCCCTTTTTTCTCTTCCAGATTCACGTTTCTTCATCTCCTTTTTGACCATCCATCCAGCTTTCGATAGATATCTGACGGTCATCCTTATTTCCTGCCGCATCCTCCAGAGAATCCTGAAGGTCACGGATCGTCTTATACATCATGAGTTCCATCGCAGGCATCTCAGATACCGAAGAGATACCGAACTCCAGAAGGAACTCCTGTGTCGTACGGAAAAGCGCCGGTCTACCCGGTGCATCGAGGGTTCCGCATTCTTCTACAAAACCTCTCTCGATCAGTCGGTTTACGATCGAATCCGAGCTGACGCCACGGACTGCCTCGATCTGGGCACGTGTAACCGGCTGGTTATACGCGATGACCGCGAGCGTTTCATATGTCGCCTGCGACATCGGAGGACGAGTCTTCGGCGCAAACATCTTCTCGAGAACCGGTCTCATCGACGGCTTGGTGCACATCACGTACGAGTCATCGATCTTACGGATCAGAAGTCCGCCCCACGGATTCGTCTCATATTCTTTCATCATGCGGGTCAGTGTCTCATCGATCACTTCTTTCGGCATATCAGTGATCTCAGAAAGTCTGGAAACAGAAACCGGATCCCCATGCGCAAAAAGCACTGCCTCCAGCGCGGCCGGAAGTTCCTGTACAGTCAGTTTATTCTCCCGTTCCATGCCATCAGTCATATGCGGCCAGCTCCTTATTCTCCTCGGCACGATCCAGTCCGAAGCGTTCTTCATTTAGTTTATCGGTCTTCGGTTCAATCAGGATAACGTCGAAAGGATGCTCCTGTTCGGCTTTGATCTGATCACCACGAAGAAGTTCCAGAACCGCCAAAAAACCAACGATCCTGTCCATCTTCTCAACCTGATGTACGGGGAAAAGCTCGTGGAAGAAGATCTTTCCCTTCTTGATGAGCCGATCCCATACAAACCTTATTTTATCACGAATGGAGAATTTGTCTCGTTTGAGAATATGCGTGATCTTCGACGCGATATCCGCAAAACGGATCTCATTTCTCTTACATACATCTTCCACACCTTTATCGAGCGCTGAGCGGTCGATCGGTGCCGGACGGTACTCAACATCGATACCCAGATCCGAAGGAGTCTGCGGAAGACGATACATGCATTTGGAATAGTCTCTATAGCGGTCCTTCAGATCAGAAGCGAGCATCTTACATCTTCTGTATTCCAGAAGGCGCAGTACCAGTTCTTCACGAGGATCCGCCTCAGGCGTCTCGTCACTGAGATGACGGTCCGGAAGGAGCATTCTCGACTTGATATGCACCAGCGTTGCCGCCATAAGCAGAAATTCGGAAGCCACGTCCATGTCCAGGGAACTCATCTTATCCAGATAGTCCATGTACTGGTCCGTTACTTCCGAAATCGGGATATCGTAGATATCGATATCGTTTTTTTCAATCAGATGAAACAGAAGGTCCAGAGGACCTTCAAATTTACGAAGTCGAACTTGTGGATTGTCATGCGATACCGTCATGATCTCTCTCCTCGTTCTTTCGCTTCTCCGATTACTCGTCGAAGCCGATCTTTACAGCCTTGCGAACTTCGCGGATCGTCTCTTCTGCCTTCTTAGATGCCTTCTCGCGGCCCTTCTTAAGGATCTCGAGGAGCTTCGGCTCGTCTTCCAGCAGTGCGGTTCTCTTTTCGTAGATCGGAGTATGGAACTCGGCGATCTTTTCCTGCAGCATACGCTTGCAGGCTACGCATCCGATGCATCCGCCCTTGCACTGGCTCTCGATCTCCGGAACCTTTTCCTCGTTAAATACTTTCTGGAAAGCAAATACGGTGCAGATATCCGGGTGACCCGGGTCATCCTTACGGATACGGGCTGGATCCGTGATCATGCTCATGACCTTCTTCTTAACTTCATCCGGAGTATCTGCAAGTGCGATAGTATTACCATAGCTCTTGCTCATCTTACGTCCGTCTGTACCCGGAAGAACCTTTGCCTTTGTAAAGAGCGGCTGCGGCTCAGGCAGAACTTCTGTCTTATAGAGGAAGTTGAAACGTCTTGCCAGCTCACGAGTGATCTCGAGGTGGGCAGACTGGTCTTCACCTACCGGTACATAGTTGGCACGGTACATCAGGATATCGGCAGCCATCAGGGCCGGATAACCTAAGAAACCGTAAGTCATGATGTCCTTTTCAGAAGACATGTTCGCGATCATATCCTTATATGTCGGGCAGCGCTCGAGCCAGGAAAGCGGAGTGTTCATGCCCAGAAGCAGGAAAAGCTCTGCATGCTGCTTGATATCAGACTGCAGGAAGATCGTTGCCTTATCCGGATCCACACCACTTGCGAGGATATCCGCCAGAAGGCCCAGCGTATTCTTACGAAGCACGTCCGTCTCCGCATAACCGGTTGTCAGGGCATGCCAGTCAGCTATAAAGAAATAGCACTCATACTGATCCTGCAGACGTACCCAGTTCTCGATCGCACCAAAATAATTGCCCAGGTGGATATTACCGGTCGGTCTTGTTCCTGATAAAACGATTTTGTTGTCCATACTTTTCCCTCACTATATAAAAATCTGTATTTACTTATGTTAATGCCGTGAAGATCACTGACGACAGTATATCGAAAGGCAGGCGGAACGGGAATGCCACCCAGCCGACGATCGACGACAGAAGATCAAACCGCATAAAAGTTCCCATAAAAAGCAGAGCCAGGAATACATAATAACTGTATTTCGAGTAGGCATCAAACTTCTTTCTCTTATCCCACGGAATAAAAGTCGAGACAAAGCGGTAACCATCGAGCGGCGGAATCGGCAGAAGGTTAAATGCCATGAACATGAAGTTATATTCACGAAGATAAGTAAAGAAAAGGATCACCAGAAGCTGGAACAGTTCTCCCTTTTCCGACGAAGCCGGATTCTTAAAAAAGTACGCAGTAATAAGAGGGAGGATGAAAGATGTCACGATTCCGATCGCATAGTTCGCCGTGACGCCGGCAAGGGCGATGAAACGCTCACATACCCATCTCTTATACTTATGCAGGTTATTCGGATTATACTGTACCGGTTTGGCCCAGCCGAATCCGACCATCAGCATCATCAGTGCACCCATCGGATCGATATGTGCGACAGGATTGAGTGTGATACGTCCCTGACTTCTCGGGGTATCATCACCCATTTTCTCCGCGACAAATGCGTGCATGAATTCATGAATGGAGAAGGTAAAACTCAGTACCATGATCAGCAGCGTAAGCTGCATAACCTTCTCCGGCATTGACGCTTCAGAACTGAAAATGCTGTATAACATCGGTTCTACTTATCCTTCCGCAAATTCTCAGGCTTTCTTCAGCGAGATCGTAACCTTCTCACCGTTGATGTCCCATTCCTTGGAAGCATCATCGGTGCCCTCGGAGATCTCTGTTGCCAGAACATCCGAAGCGATGGAGTCGCTGTATTTTTCGAAGATCGCCTTCATCTTCTCATCGCAGGAATACTTCACTACGATGCGGTCTGTGATCTCGAACCCGGAGCTCTTTCTCTGATTCTGGATCTTGGAAACGATCTCACGGACATAACCTTCTTCGATCAGTTCATCCGTAAGCTTGGTATCCAGAGATACGGTAAAGCCCTTATCTGCCTGCGTGGACAGACCTTCCGGCTGAACATTTTCAACCAGCAGATCTTCCGTCAGAAGCTCGAAGGTCTCGCCTTCTACTTCGATATTGATTCTACCGTCTTTATCGAGAGCCGCCATGGTCTCCTTACCCGGGAGAGCCGCGATGACTTCCTTCGCAGCATTGAGCTTCGCACCGAGCTTTCTACCGAGTGTTCTCAGCTGCGGCTTGAACTTGTAATCCAGAAGCGAAGATGCATCCTTCAGGAAAGCAACTTCGTGAACATTCAGTTCTTCCTTGATGATCGTGCTGTACTCTTCCGGCAGCTCGTCTTCGCATACTGCGTAGAGCTTGGACAGAGGCTGACGGTTCTTGAGGTTCGCAGCCTGACGGCAGGAACGGCCGAGAGCAACGATCTTCTCAACGTCATCCATATCACGCTCGAGTTCCGGCAGGATCCATTCCTTCTTGGCAACCGGATAGTCGCACATGTGGATGGACAGCGGAGCATCAGCATTTACAGAACGTACGATGTTCTGGTAGATCGACTCTGTCATGAACGGGATAAACGGTGCAGCCAGACGGCAGAACTGCTCGAGGACAGTATAGAGCGTCATAAAGGCGTTGATCTTATCCTGAGTCATGTCCGGACCCCAGTATCTCTCACGACCGCGGCGAACATACCAGTTGGACAGTTCGTCAACGAATGTCTCCATCAGACGGGAGGCACCGGTGATATCGTAGCCCTGCATCTTGCTATCGACAGTCTCGATCAGCGAATTCAGGCGGGACAGGATCCACTTATCCATAACGGACAGCTTCTCGTAATCCAGAGAATACTTGGTCGGATCGAACTGGTCGATCTCGGCATACATTACATAGAAAGCGTAGGTATTCCAGAGCGTACCCATAAACTTGCGCTGGATCTCATCGACGTTCGCATGGTCGAAACGGGACGGCAGCCACGGAGCGTTGGCACTGTAGAAATACCATCTTGCCGCGTCGGCACCCTGACGGTTCAGAATATCCCACGGATCGACGACGTTACCCTTATGCTTACTCATCTTTAGACCGTCCTTATCCTGAACAAGGCCCATAACGATGACGTTCTCGAAAGGAGATCTGCCGAAAAGCTGTGTGCTGATCGCAAGAAGCGAATAGAACCAGCCACGTGTCTGGTCAAGCGCCTCAGAGATGAACTGGCACGGATAGTGCGCATCGAAGAATTCCTTATTCTCGAAAGGATAGTGGAACTGGGCAAACGGCATCGCACCGGAGTCAAACCAGCAGTCGATTACCTCAGGAACACGTGTCATCGGCTTACCGCACTTTTCGCAGGTAACGTGTACATTATCTACATAAGGCTTATGCAGCTCGATGTCATCCGGGCAGTCGGTGGAGTTCTTCTTCAGTTCTTCGATAGAACCGATGCACTGACGGTGTCCGCACTCGCACTCCCATACCGGAAGCGGTGTACCCCAGTAACGCTCACGGGAGATACCCCAGTCAACTACGTTCTCAAGGAAGTTACCCATACGGCCGTCACGGATCGTCTCCGGATACCAGGTAGCCATACGGTTGCTCTTTACAAGCGCATCCTTGACCTTTGTCATAGCGATGAACCAGGAAGATCTTGCATAGTAAATCAGCGGAGTATCGCATCTCCAGCAGAACGGATAATCATGCTCGTAAGGCATCTTCTTGAGAAGCTTGCCTTCCATGTTGAGTTTCTTGATGATCAGCGGATCGGCATCCTTTACGAAGAGACCGGCAAACTCGCCGCAGTCTTCCGGAAGTGTACCGTCTTCCTTAACCAGCTGTACGAACGGAAGATCGTTATCACGGCCGACACGGGCGTCATCTTCACCGAAAGCCGGTGCGATATGTACGATACCGGTACCGTCGCTCATGGTTACGTAGCTGTCAGCGCATACCTTGAAAGCTTCTTTTCTGCTCTTTTCCACGCTGGATGCGGAATAAGGAAGAAGCGACTCGTACTTCTTTCCAACAAGCTCGGTACCCTGATATCTCTCGAGGATCTCATACTCGTCGAAAAGCTGCGGTACGAGGCATCCGGCCATGTAATACATAACCTTCTTCTCTGTTCCGTCGAGGTCCTTCGGAACCGCGATCTTTACATATTCATCCGTCGGGCTGACGCAGAGAGCGACGTTTGACGGCAGTGTCCACGGAGTTGTGGTCCATGCGGCAAAGTAGGTATCCTCTTCGCCGACAGCCTTAAAGCGTACGAATACGGAATTCTCCTTTACGGCCTTATAGCCCTGAGCAACCTCGTGGCTCGACAGTGCAGTACCGCAGCGCGGGCAGTACGGAACGATCTTATGGCCCTTATAGAGCATACCCTTATCCCACATGGTCTTCAGAGCCCACCACTCGGACTCGATATAGTTATTATCGTATGTTACATAGGGGTTCTCCATGTCTGCCCAGAAACCAACGCGGTCAGACATCTGCTCCCACTCGCTCTTATATTTCCATACGGACTCTTTGCACTTTTTGATGAAAGGCTCTACGCCGTATTCCTCGATCTGAGGCTTACCGTTGATACCGAGCATCTTCTCAACTTCCAGCTCAACCGGAAGGCCGTGTGTATCCCAGCCTGCCTTAAACTGGACATGCTCACCTTTCATAGCGTGATATCTCGGGATCAGATCCTTGATGACACGAGTCTTAATGTGACCGATGTGAGGCTTGCCGTTGGCCGTCGGCGGACCGTCATAGAGCGTAAAACTCGGCGTTCCATCTTTTTCGGGGCGGATCGACTTCTTCTGGATGTCGTTTTCCTTCCAGAAAGCAAGAACTTCCTGTTCCCGATCGATAAATTTCATGTCTGTAGAAACTTTCTTGTACATACTTAAACCTCACTTATTACAAAAGCTCCCGTCATTATAACATACGATTTTACGCATGAGTACATTTTTTATATTATGCGGAGAATTTCGTCAAATCCGCCAAAGCCCGTTCACATATCGTATTTTTCTTTCGCCTCGGCAAATGGACCGGCGATCGTCATGACGCCGCGGTCTTTTCCGTAGTAGTCGTAGTTAAATACGATATCCGAGCCGTCCGTGTTCTCGAAGCGCTGGTCGGGCTGGAAAGCCTTTCCGAGCATCTCCGTGCAGATAATGCCGCAGGAGAAGTCCTTGAGCTTCTTATACACATTGGTAGAAAAGGTGAATTTTCCGTTCTTTTCAGTAACTTCCGCCGTCGCCTTGAACTTTTTGACCTCAAGCTTCGACTCTTCCTTCTTCCAGGGCTTCGCGCCGTTGAAGTAGACGTTGTTGTTGATCCATACCGGCAGATGCTGGAAATGCTTCTCCATGATCTTATGCTCGTAGGACATCGGCTCATCAAGATGGAAGGAATCGATCCACTCCTTGTAGGTCATATACTCATCAAACTGGAAGTTTCCAACTTCCTGCTTGTCGAAGAACATAGGATTTTCGTCCTTCGGGCAGGTCTCGATCGGCCACTTCTGGATAAAGATGTTGTTATAGATACGGTCATCGCCGTGCAGAATGCTCATAAAGCCCATGACTTCCGTTCTATGCGGGAAATGATACGGCGTATAGCGTGGCTGGTTCTTTCCGGAAACAAACTCATCCGTTCCTTCGCCGATTGCCTGGAATGCACCGCAGATCAGGTTATTTACGACTGCGACACCCTCTGTTGCCAGACGAAGCGAAGCTTTACTCAACATGATGTTGTTGTCGATGATCGTCGGGCCATGGCTGACCTCAACGAAGATATCCTGGCTCATGATCGTGCCCGGGATGCGCTTGGCGTATGACGGAGTATGGTTATCATGCAGGAAGTTCTGGGAAAGGATCGTTCCCTGTGCCTGCCAGTCGCACCAGATACCCATCGTACAGTGATGGATGTGATTTCTTCTCATGATCACGTCGATCGCCGCGTGCATCTTGATACCCGCGATCTCGGCGCCGCCGACTTCCATCATGTTATTGATGTTATGGATATGGTTATCTTCGATGATTGAGAATACACCGCCCATACGGCCGACGATACCGGTCTGCTCACAGTGATGGATATGACAGCGGCGTACGATATGCGATCCGATATTCTCTTTGAGCCATCCGTGATACTGACCACGGCAGACAGCGTCGCGCTCCATCTGTGTCGGGCTCTTGACACGATACTTCGTAAAGTAATGGTCATTTTCCGGATCGAGATATTTACCAAGAGAGATACCGCAGCAGCGGCTGTGGCTGACTTCGCAGTCCTCGATGATCCATCCGCGGCTCCAGTGCGGACCGATCATACCGTCCTGAAACGCAGCCGGCGGTGCCCATGTCGTCGCAGCCTTACATACCGTAAAGCCTGAGAATGTGATATAACCGACTCCCGTCTTACTCGGGAAGAAGCAGTTTCTTCTTACGTTGATCTCGACCTTCTCTTCGTTCGGGTCTTTGCCCTGGAAGTTTGCGTAAAGGATAGTCTTTCCGTCCTTCTGCTCGCAATACCACTTATAGATCGAGTTTTCCGGCTCCCAGGAAGAGATGTCCTTCTCTCCTGCCATACATGCTTTCAGATCGTCGGACTCATAAAGTGCGACGTCGTTCATGTACACACAGCCTGTATGCGGATGACGGTGCCAGAAATACCAGTCGCCGCCGACCTTTACGGTATAAGGGTTATAAGAGCCGAATATCCCGTTATCGATCTCGACGGTCCAGGTATTTCCTTTATACTTCTTCCATCCCTTTACGATCTCCGCACCGGTGATCACGGCCTTCAAAGGCTCGACCGAACGGTACGTGATGCGTGCATCTTCGGCACCCGCATTCTTCGGGTCAACGTATTCTCTGTACACGCCCGGCATAACCAGGACTTCATCGCCCGGTTTTGCTACTGCGGCTGCCGCAGAGATGGTCAGGAAAGGATGCTCTTTGGTTCCGCATCCCTGGGATTTCGTGTTCTGGTCAACATAGTAGATCATTGTCTTTCCTCCAGAATGTAAGCAGATTCGATGTCAGATGTAAAAATGGCAACGACGGACGGATAGATCTTGGCCGTTTCCGAGAAAGGATCCGGATAGCTGTTCTTGTCCGGTCCCATATGAAGCCGGATCATGGCGTACTCCTCCGGCTTCAGTCGGATAAAATTCTGGATATACCAGCAGGACTTCTCCCCGTGGCCGACCGGGAAGTTGTCCTTGATGCCCCATACTTCTTTTTCCACCCAGTTGGCGACTTCTTTACCGAACTGGTTGATCTTAGTGCCTTCTTTGACGTTCTTCGTCTCTTTGACATAGAAGTTCACTTTGCAAAGATCGTGCAGAAGCGATGTGATGATCACCGTATCCTCCGGGATCTCGATCAGTCCCTGCTTCACTTTTTCGGAGAGACGCTCATATACATGGAGACTGTGAAGTGCTAATCCTCCTTCGCAGTGCAGATGATATTTCGTCGAAGCCGGTGCCGTAAAGAAATCGGTCTTCGTTACGATCCACTCGATCAGACGCTCCATACCGGGGCGGTTTGTAGACATCAGGAGATCTGTGATCTTCTTCTGATTCTCGTCACGCTGTTCTTTCGTAATCACAAATTCTTCAGCCATTTTCTTTCTCCTTATGAAATTGATTCCAGGGTTCCTCGCAAGAAAGAGGAATCGCAAACTCCATCCGCTCCCTGTTTACCGGATGGTCGATAGCAAGATAGTAGGATTCCAGGAGAATATCTCCCGAGAAACGGTTCGGGCCTTTGCCGTATTTTCTGTCGCCCACGATCGGATGTCCGATGGAAGAAAGCTGCGCACGGATCTGGTGCGAACGGCCCGTATGCAGATCGATGGATAAAAGCGTGACCGGAACACCGGCGATCCTTCCGGTATCGAGCACTTCATATTCAAGGAAGCATTCCTTGGCATCTTTAGGTGCAGAAGCTTTATCCTGAAATACTTTTACCAGATTGGTCTTGGGATCTTTTAAAAGAAAAGAACGGATCTCGCCTTTTTTCTGCTCCACGTCTCCGTACACCACAGCACGATACTTCTTCTTCACTGTACGGTTCCGGATCTGCTCGCTGATTCGGGATGCGCACTTACTGGTCTTGGCAAATACCATCACGCCTCGTACCGGACGGTCCAGACGATGAAGGAGCCCCAGGTACGCTTCACCCGGTTTGTTATACTTTTCTACCAGATATGCCTTGAGAAGTGTAAGCATGTCAGGCGCGCCCGTGGGATCACTCTGCGAAAGCACTCCCGCAGGCTTTACCGCCACCAGGAGGTGATTGTCTTCAAAGAGGATCTTCGGTGTGTCCTGCATCGTATTATTCCTCCGGCGTCCATCTGCCTGTACTTCCGCACGGAAGCACCAGGTCCATCCTCGAGCATGGAAGTCCCAGTTCCTCAGAGACCACCTTGCCCCCGTGTCGGGTCTTCACGGCAAGTCGGAGGATATCTTCGATCACCATTGAAGAAAGTCCTGTTGTATAAGAATTGATCAGGAAGAACAGCGGATCGTCCGAAAGAAGCTTCTCGCATTTTTCGACTAGTGGGAAAAGCGCGTCTTCGAGCTTCCACATCTCCCCTGACGGTCCTCTTCCGTACGCCGGCGGGTCCATGATGATTCCGTCATAGGTTCTTCCTCTTCGGATCTCACGGTCCACGAAACGTCCGCAGTCTTCTACGATAAAACGGATATAGCAGTCTTCGAGTTTCGATGCCACCATATTCTCCTTGGCACGGGCAACCATGCCTTTACTGGCATCGACATGCACGACTTCGGCTGCGCCAGCTGCGGCAAATGCCATCGTCGCGCCGCCGGTATAGGCGAAGAGATTTAAGATCCTGGGCTTTTTTCCCTGCTTGACCGCGCTCTGGATCTTCTTTCCGCAGAAATCCCAGTTTGCCGCCTGCTCCGGAAAAAGTCCAGTATGCTTAAAGCTTGTCGGTTCGATGATAAATGTTAACGGACGGCCCACCGCGTCATAGTGGATCTGCCACTTCTGCGGCATCGGCTTTTCTTTCGACCAGTGTCCGCCTCCGCTTTCACTTCTGTGGTAGACCGCGTGCGGCTTCGGCCAGTATTCTTCCTTCATGCCGGAATATCCGGTCTTCGGCCAGATCGCCTGCGGATCGGGACGCTGAAGGTAGATATCTCCCCAGCGTTCGAATTTTTCTCCTTCACCGCTATAAAGCAGTTCAAACTCTTTCCATCTGTCAGCTAGAAACATTCGTTATCTTCTTTCTATCAGTTATCCTCTTCTTCGACTACGTCGATCTCCAATGTACGGATCATCTCGTCATCGATCCCGTCGTAAAGATAGATCTGCATCGTATAGTGTCCCGCGGGGATCATCTCCTCGTCGTTTGAATAAGTGCAGTCCAGATAGGCTTCCTCACTGGAGTAATAGGTAGCCGAAACGCCCATATAGATCATATTGCCATCCTCATCCATGAGAACGAAGTACGCCAGCACATGCGCCTCCACATTAAAATGGAACGAATACTCGATCGTATCGGTAATACCGTAAGTATAAGAAGTCACATATTCTTCTGTATTGTAATCGAAGAAGCCCTCATCTTCGATCTCGTCTTTGACCTCTTCCCAGTTATTCGTCAATACTTCGGTATATTCATCTCTGACCAGACGGTCGTGGATATAGATCTTCAGGTGATACTTTCCTGCTTCAAAAGTTTTTCCGCCGGTAAGTTCATACTTGCAGTCCAAGAATCCGTATCCGTCCTTGGAATATGCGTCCACGTCACTACTATAGATCAACTGGTCTTCTTCGTCATAGAACTCATATCGTCCGGAAAGATCGTAAGGGTTATAAAACCGCATCGAATACTCCAGCGTCGAAGTGACGCCTTCGTAATACTGGGAGGCCGGCGGACGGATCTCGTAGATCTCGGTATCATAAGAATACCAGCCCTCTTTGGAGACATCCTTCGACGCCTCTTCCCAGACATTGACCGAAGTCTCTGTGGTAGACACATCCGGATCCGTTTCGGTACTGATCGTTGTCGGTTCAGCAAAGATCTCTCCATACTGATCCCAGTCCGTAAAAAGGAATTCCACGACCTCGGAGTCATCGGCGATCTTCCACTTGCCGTCATTGGTCAGATCCAGCTCCAGCGTCTCTGTGCGGGTCGGGGCTTTCTTCGCGGAAACTTCGCCGAGGAATTCTCCGAAAGCGCACTCTCCTTCAAATGCATCCAGGATCTCAGAAAGATCCGCGCATGTCAGTTCCAGCTGAGCCGTACCTTCTTTTGTCTTATCGTCTGCCACGCAGCTTTTCAAAGTATAGGTCAACGTCGGCAGATATTCACTGAGGATCTCATCAAAGATCTCACCGGTCGCGACATCTCCAAGAGAGGAATCTGCCACATAACCTTGTGCCTTTTTCATATCTCCGCTTTTCAGTTTCTTGAAATAATTGGCAACCGCTGCTTCCGCGTTCGCATTCTTTTTCTTTTTCGGACGAAGGTGGCCACACGAAGCAAGCACCAAAGAACACGCCAGCAGGCAAGAAACAACAGTCAATTTTCCGCTCTTATGCATAACCACACCTCCATGAATCAAGTATCTTTCGATTATATCATATTCCGAAAAGAGTATTTTCCCTTCCCCTTACCCTTAACAGCAACGATCAGATTCGCATCCAGCATGCGTTTTAGAAGCGAACTTGCCGGGGACGCTGAAAGCATAAGGGTTTTCATAACATCTGATCTTCCAAAGACACCTTCATAGCCAAATTCTCCAAATAAAGCCTGTATGTGTCTTGCGGAAACCTTACTGATTCCCTGAGGCAGATGAAGCATCGCAAACGAATCAATGTCCTGTTTTTTCTTCCCAATGTCCTGTTTTTTCTCCCCAATGTCCTGTTTTTTGCTGTTCCAGTTTATATGCAAGTATCGATTCTTCAACTCGGTATGCTCAAACATGAACAGATTGCGCAAAAATGCTTCCAAAAACTCTGTTGTCTCATGAACGCCTTTGGAAAGATCGGAAAAATTAGCTCGAACAAGAGCATTGCGGAAATACCAGGCATTCTGCGCAAATATGTCATTTGTAACATCAAACCCCATCGACCGAAGATACTGAATAAAGAAAACGGCGGTCGTTCGAGTATTGCCCTCCCCGAAAGCATGGATCTGCCACAAATCGGCAACGAATCGAGCGAGATGAGGAATCATCTCGGAAACGCTTTCTTTTGAATAATCATATTTCTTCTCCTGCTGCAAATCATATTCCAGCATCGCGTAAATATCTAAAGCGGATCCATAATGAACTGAAGCCCCATCCAGTACCCATTCTTTTTTGGAGATATTGTAATCACGAACTTTTCCCGCATGTGAATAAATGCCTTCGAAAAGTCTCTTATGGATACCGATGTAATGCGGAACAGAAAAAGTAAAAGCTCTCTCAGAAAGCACAGTTGCTATACGGGCAGAAACCAGATCCGCTTCACGCATCTCCTTATTGTCTTTACCACGGGATTCTTCATAATAGCTTTCGATCAATTCTCTAGCTTGAGACAACGTGATTTTGCCTTCGATATTCTCACGTGCAGCCTGTTTAAGATAATCGGACGTAGAAAGGCCATCCACAGCCTGAAGGCCGATGGCCGTATACCAGGCATACCCAAGTTCTCTTCTCTCCGGATCAGCCTGACGAATATACTCCTCAAATGGGTCTTTTCTCAAATCATCCATTCCGACAATCCCTCATAACAGACACTCTATTACAGGATAATTATATCATTTATCCAACTTAATCATCTACTGAAAAGAACCTTCCGCTCTCTCCCCTGCAAGTGAAAAAGAGGAATCATCCTTTCACCGCTTCTCATAATGACGGATTCAAACACAACAACCAAAGGAAAGGAGATTCCTCGTACGGCGAGTTTGCGCAAGCAACTGTCTGAAGCCGAAGAGGAATCTCCTTATTTACTTATTCAGTTGTGTTTGAACCGTCAGATCGGTCCTCTGTCGATTCCGTACTGGTTGCAGATCTCCTGGAACTCAGGACAGCTTGCAAAAGTCTTCATGACTTCAACACGATCCATGCCGCCGTTAAGAAGTCCGAGCCAGTAAGCAAATCCGTCTGCTTCCGGATCTCTTCCCATGAACGTCTTATAAAGGCGTGTCAGGTATTCTTCGTTCGTGGTATTCAGGCCGACGAACTCAGGCAGAGTGAAGAACAGGCTAGCTGCCTGGTAACCGGTTGCTTCGAGATTCGTCAAAGCCAGTGACCAGTACTGGAGGCCTTCGTCTTCCGGATCTCTGCCGAGACAGCAGGTATAAAGACGGGTCGCGAACTTGATCGCATTCTTCGACGCGAAAGTCGCTTTATGGTAAACCGCACCGGACTTAACGCCATAACGTGAGCAGATATTGCACCACTCGACAGACTCGATAAACTCGTTGACCAATTCTTCTTTCGTCGATCCTGTAGCCAGTCTCATCAGCCAGTAGGACTTTCCTTCACCTTCCGAAGCTCTTCCGAAGAATGTCTGATAGAGTGTCTCGATAAAGACATCATCCGGGAGATTTCTGTTCATGAACTCAGGAGCGGACAAAAGGAAGAATCTGGCACAGTCTGCACCACTTGCACCCTTATTCACTACCTGGTCTACCCAATATGCTTTTCCTTCCGGCTCCGATTCACGATTGAGCGCGACTGTATAAAGTCTTTCTACAAAGTCTTCAAATGTCGGATCCGTTACCGGATGCGGCTCCGGTGTCGGCGTGTCCGGCGCCGGTGTTGGTGTATCCGGTGCAGGCGTCGGTGTGTCCGGCCCCGGAACAGGTGTAGTCGGCTTTTCAAGCGTTACTTTCACACCATAATCGTAACTGAGATAACCACCTTCTATAATGGTAACCATAGTATTCGTTTCCGGATCGTATACCGGAGGGTAGTACTGCCACAAATATACCATTTGCGGACAACAACCCAGGTACAACTCTGTAATCAGATTCTTTTCACAACCAAGAGCACAAAGTGCCAAATTCGAACTCAAATCCAGTTCGGAAATCAAATTGGAACCACAATACAGGCTCTGGAGAGACTGAGTTACACTCAGATCCAGAGAACTCAGTTTATTCATCGAGCAATCCAAACTCAAAAGTGAAATACTATTACTCAAGTCAAGCACAGATAACTGGTTGATAGAGCAATCCAGGTACTGCAGCGCCATATTCTTGGTCACATCCAAAGATGCAAGTTGATTATCAGAGCAATACAATTCTATAAGCGCTGTACATCCGCTTACATCCAATGATGTCAGTTTGTTATGAACACAGTTAAGATAACCCAGAACTGTGTTTTTTCCCAATGACAATGTCGCTATCTGGTTTTCACAGCAATACAGGCACTCCAGAGCGATATTGTTACTTACATCCAAAGACGTCAACTGATTTCCCTCACAGTCTAAGTAACTAAGCGCAGTGTTCTTACTTACATCCAGAGAAGTCAGTGCATTTGTATAACAAGACAGACTCTCCAAAGCTGTATTGTTACTGAGGTCCAACGATGGGATCTCGTTACAGTTACAATATAGAGTCATGAGATATGTATTGCTGCTCACGTCTAGAGAAGTCAGGTAGTTGTATGAACAATCAAGGTAATAAAGCATAGTATTCTTGCTTACATCCAGAGATGTCAATTGAATGTTATAGCATTCGAGTTTTTCAAGAGCCGTAAAATACTCGATACCTGTCAAATCAGAAATGGCCTTGTTATTTACATTAATCTTAGTAACCGCAGCGATTTCATCGGCACTAAGTGTACCACTAAGGTTTTTGTCAACTTGGGAAGAAGCGACGTAACTCCTGAAATTGTCATCCGGGAAGTTTACTTCATTGATAACGATCTCGTCATCACCGGTGATCTCCGTGGTTAAGTCTACTATGACAGCACAAGGAGTTTCTCCATACACATCTCCTTCGCTAACCTTACAATCTGTAGAATTCTTAATCGGATATTGCTGCAGTACAAGAATCAGCCAAGAGCAATATTCAACAGATATAGACGAGATCGAATTGCCATAGCATACAAGTCTCATCAGTTGCGTATTCTGACGCAAATCAAGTTCTGTCAACTGATTGTTAAAACATGACAACTCCTTGAGTTTCCTGTTTTTGCTTACATCAAGCGATGTTAATTTATTGTCGTAACAGCTTAGTTCTACCAGAGGGAGGTTGCTCACTTTTAGTTCTGACAACTCATTCGAACCACAATAAAGTATATTCAGTTTTGTGTTACTGTTCAGATTTAATCCCGTTATAGCATTACCATCACAATACAGGATTTCAAGTTTTGTGTTATTAATTACAAACAGTGATGTCAACTGATTTGAAGAGCAATACAGTTCAGTTAACGCAGTATTCTTACTTACATCAAGCGACGTAAGCTCATTGTTACTACAATTCAAATACACCAGTTTTGTATTCTTGCTGACATCAAGAGTTGTCAGATAATTATCTTCACAATTCAACAGTGTCAGCGCAGTAAAATATTCAATACCTTTCAAATCTGAAATGTCATAACCAGAACAATTAATCTCGGTGATCGAACTGATCTCGCTAGAACTTAATGTACCGCTCAGATCTGTATCGGCCGGCACAATAAAATGCTTTCTGAAATTTACATCTGGAAAGTTCGTGGTATTGATGACTATTTCTGAAGAAGCAGATTGCACAAAATCATCGATATCGACCATGACACAATACAATTGTCCGGACACACTGTTTTCGCTCTTTTTGGTAGTGGTAGAATTCACAAAGGGATGGTTTTTCACCAGATCGACAAGTAGCGGACAGCCCGAAATTGAAAGACCCTCCAACTTGTTCGAGTCACATCTTAAGAAATAAAGATCTTTTTGGGTTCCCAGCTTTAAAGTCGTCAATTTATTATCCTGACAGTAAACACTTTTCAAAGCAGTATTCTTGCTCAAATCCAGAGATGTTAACTGATTGGAAGAACAATTCAACTGTGTAAGTGCAGTATTCTTGCTCAAATCCAGAGATGTTAACTGATTGGAAGAACAATCCAACTGTGTAAGTTTAGTAAAAAACTCGACGCCTTTTAAAGATGTGATGGACTTGGAACTAACAGAAATATTAGTTACAGCATCTCTCTCTGTTGAGTTTAAAGTTCCGCTATTATCCTTATCATACGCGTAAACGGAATTTCTGAAATTTTCATCCGGAAAGTTCTTGCTGTTGATTTCAATCTCCGTAGAATCCACGATTACAGGAAGAAGGCGATCAACCATAACAAAATGCACGACTCCGGAAACGTTGCTTTCACATGTTTTGCAAGAGCTTGTAAATACGAAAGCGTTATTTTTTACCAAATCGTTCAATAACGGACAGTCTAAAAGAGAGAGAGAACTCAAGTTGTTGGATTCACATCTTAAAAAACTAAGCTCACTCAGTTTTGCAATATTGAGAGTCGACAATTCATTATTCTGACAATAAACAGTTTTCAAAGCGGTATTCTTGGTCAAATCCAAAGATGTCAATTTGTTGGAATAGCAACTCAAAACCGTAAGTGCAGTATTCTTGCTCAAATCCAAAGATGTCAATTTGTTGGAATAGCAACTCAAAACCGTAAGTGCAGTATTCTCGCTCAAATCCAAAGATGTCAACTGATTGGAAGAACAATTCAAATCCGTAAGATCATAAAAATATCCAATTCCTTGCAGATTCGCAATATTCTTGCCGGAAACATCCATGCTTGATACGCCAATCCAATCAAGAAGACCATCGCCATCTTTATCATATGTAGAAGAAACGTAGGTTCTAAAGTTTGCATCCGGGAAGTTGGTAGCATTAATCGAAACCGTTTGGCCGACGACGGTAACATTCAAGCCTACGTAAATGCTTACCGAACTTGACTCCAGGTATTTACAACTTGATGTTCTTTTCCAACTAGAGTCAGAGTGAGTGTTCACTAGACTTGCAATCGCTTGACATCCGGATACATCTATTGCAAGCATCGAATTACCATAACAAGACAAATCTGTCAGAAGGGCGCAGCTTCTCAGATCCAGTGATGCAAATTTGTTATCAGAGCAACCCAGCTCATTAAGTGCTGTATTGTAACTCAGATTCAGCGATGTCAAATTGTTATTAGAGCAAAACAGCTCATTAAGTGCTGTATTGTAACTCACATTCAGTGATGTCAATTTGTTAAAACCACAATTCAAAACCTTAAGTTCGGTATTCTTGCTCACATCTAGAGATGTCAATTTGTTAGAATGGCAATTCAAATTAACAAGTTTGGTATTCTTGCTCACATCTAGAGATGTCAAATCGTTAGAATTGCATTTCAATCTAGTAAGTTCTGTATTCTTACTTAGATCCAGAGACGTCAATTGATTCCCACTACAATCAATTTCTTTAAGTGCGGTATTCTTACTCACATCCAGTGATGTCAACTGGTTGGAATAACAACTCAACTTCGTAAGTGCGGTATTCTTACTTACATCCAGTGATGTCAACTGGTTGTAAGAGCAATCCAGATTAGTAATTGAAGTAAAATACTCAATTCCTTTCAAATCGTTTATAGCCTTAGAGTGAACATCGATCGACTTAATACTTCTCTCGGTATCACTCAGAACGCCATCACTGTTTTTATCAATACTCGAAGATATGTAGCTTCTAAAAACCGCATCCGGGAAATTTGAGCTATTGATCTCGACATCGTCAGTTTCAATTCCATCCGCTCTTAATAGCGGTGCTTTGCCAAACGGCATAGCTGACATAACGAATGACGCGGCCAAAACCAGCGACGCCACCATTCTTTTTCTCTTCATACGAAACCTCCAAACACATTCCACTTTAAGATGTTTATTAACAAATGACGGTCAGAACGCTCAACTACGCCTTCCAACCCAAGCTATTCCTAGTATATCAACTACAAAGTATGATATCAATGTTCTTTGAATCTTCTGGAGAGGATGTAACAGTGCATTTCAAGAAGGATGGAAGATCGGATGGTTGAAAAGGACAATAAAAGGGATTCTTGATTTTTTTAAACTTTTTTTTTGATTTTTCGTGCCAAAACATTTTTTTCGTTTATAATAGTAATAGTGTAATTTTAGCGAGGTAATGAAAAATGGCAGTAGCCCCACATATTTTGATCTGTGATGATGACCCGGTAGTACACGAGTCTCTGGGTCTGTATTTTGAAAATGAACA